>JADGDO010000100.1 GCA_016744855.1 Candidatus Fermentibacteraceae bacterium
AATTAAATTAGAATTGGAATTTGTTTGGAAAGCTAAACCATAGAAGGTGAAAGTCCCGTACAAGGAATAATTTAATTGTCTAGTAGTATCCTGAGTACCGCGGGACACGAGAAATCCTGTGGGAATTTGCCGGGACCATCCGGTAAGGCTAAATACTCCTGAGAGACCGATAGTGAACTAGTACCGTGAGGGAAAGGTGAAAAGCACCCCTGGAGGGGAGTGAAATAGTACCTGAAACCGTTTGCCTACAAGCTGTCGGAGCGGCCATAGCAGCCGTGACGGCGTGCCTTTTGCATAATGAGCCGGGGAGTTACTCGTACGTAGCAAGGTTAAGCCTAGAGAAGGTGGAGCCGAAGGGAAACCGAGTCTGAATAGGGCGATTTAGTTGCGTGCGGTAGACCCGAAGCCAGGTGATCTATCCATGGTCAGGTTGAAGCTTGGGTAAAACCAAGTGGAGGACCGAACCCACTAACAATGAAAAGTTAGGGGATGAACTGTGGATAGGGGTGAAAGGCCAATCA
>JADGDO010000101.1 GCA_016744855.1 Candidatus Fermentibacteraceae bacterium
TTAAAAAGCCCAGGTCTTGTGCTAGGTAATGATAAATCGTATTGTATTTCCCAGAAACAAAAGAAAAATCAATTTACTTAGAACAACTGAATGAACCTGGCACATCGCTCAGGTACAGGCTTCAGTGATACTTGTGCAGGTTATTCAGAGCGTTCTAACGACTACTTGCTCCTGGCATGGCTTAATCTGAAAAGACAATTATGCTCCGGTAAATGCTAACGCGAGCCGGGCTGATTCATCCGAGCCGAAAGAAGTAATGGGTTTCTGTTTGCACAGTGGTTTTTGTGGCTTTGCTGTTCTTTTTCCGAGCAAAAAGTTTCCTCCTGACGGGGGCAACTTTGACGAAAGAAAAGGGCCGGCGACATTTAGATTCCAGCACCAATTGAAGTGAATTCATCTACTGAGCAATAACAATTCATAATCGCGGCTACCTGCGACCACTATCGAATTTATACAGTTACAACAAATTGCGCCGATTACAGGTACATAAAAGAATCCGAATAAAAAACCGGACAATTGGA
>JADGDO010000102.1 GCA_016744855.1 Candidatus Fermentibacteraceae bacterium
GGTGTCAGACCATATACTTCCTCTTTCAAGTTCGCATAGTCCTGTGTTTTTGCTAAACAGTCGCCTGGACCTATTCACTGCGGCCTGCCGAAGCAGGCACCCCTTCTCCCGAAGTTACAGGGTCAATTTGCCTAGTTCCTTAACCACATATCACTCGAGCACCTTAGTATTTTCTACTTGACTACCTGTGTCGGTTTGCGGTACGAGCAGTCATATACTTAATGCAAACGAGGTTTTTCTTGGAAGTTTTTCATTCTATTATCTGTTCCCCCGTAGGTTCACAGTACAGTTGCCTAATTTTCAGTCAGGTGGATTTGCCTATCCCGACCACTATGATTTCGGCTTCTACGCAGAATTCCGTCTCTGCGCAAGAATTTCATTACTCCGTCACCCCATGCCAAATATGACTGGTACAGAAATATTAATCTGTTTTCCATCGGCTTCGCCTTGCGGCTACACCTTAGGTCCCGACTAACCCTAAAACGTCGAGCGTTGTTTAGGAAACCTTAGTCTATCGG
>JADGDO010000103.1 GCA_016744855.1 Candidatus Fermentibacteraceae bacterium
GTAGGGTTAGTCGGGTCCTAAGCTGAGTCCGAAAGGGGTAAGCGATGGCAAATTGGTTAATATTCCAATACCAACTAATAGTTTAGTACGAAGGGGGGACGCATAGGGTTAAACGAGGTCACTGATGGAATAGTGGCTCGAAGGGTGTAGATAAGCTGGATAGGAAAATCCGCCGGCTGTTTTCGAGACCTGACAGGCAGATCGAGTTCTTCGGAACAACATCTGAATCGTTGATACCGTCGTGCCAAGAAAAGCCTCTAAGTGTATTATTAGTTGCCCGTACCGTAAACCGACACAGGTGGGTGAGATGAGTATTCTAAGGCGCGTGGAAGAACCCTGGTTAAGGAACTCTGCAAACTAGCACCGTAACTTCGGAATAAGGTGTGCCCGTTTTAGGTGAAGAGCTTTACGCTTGGAGCCGAGACGGGTCGCAGCAAAGAGTCCCTCCCGACTGTTTACCAAAAACACAGCACTCTGCTAACTCGTAAGAGGATGTATAGGGTGTGACGCC
>JADGDO010000104.1 GCA_016744855.1 Candidatus Fermentibacteraceae bacterium
GACCAAGTCGATGACCCATTATACAAAAGGTACGCTGTCAGGCCGCAAGGGCCCTCCAACTGATTGTAGGCGTTCGGTTTCAGGTACTGTTTCACTCCCCTCGTCGGGGTGCTTTTCACCTTTCCCTCACGGTACTGGTTCACTATCGGTCAGTAAGGAGTACTTAGCCTTCGAAGGTGGTCCTCCGATGTTCAGACAGAATTTCACGTGTTCCGCCCTACTTAATACGTCCGATCATGCTTCTTATACGGGGCTGTCACCCACTATGGTTGGCCATTCCAGACCATTCTAATCACACTCACAGCTCGGCTGGTCCCCGTTCGCTCGCCGCTACTAGGGGAGTATCTATTGATTTCCTTTCCTCCGGGTACTTAGATGTTTCAGTTCCCCGGGTTTGCTCTTTTAAACCTATGTATTCAGTCTAAAAGTACCTGGTTCAGCAAGATATAAGCAGCCCGAAGGCTATTATATCAAACTGTCAGGTGGGTTGCCCCATTCAGAAATTCATGGA
>JADGDO010000105.1 GCA_016744855.1 Candidatus Fermentibacteraceae bacterium
GAATATCAGAATCAACCGGAACAGGAAAGGCAGATAGTCAGGAAGACTTGATTCTGTTTGATGGGAGCAAACTATTAGAGGATTTCGGTGATGACACCGATACAATACAGGAGCTGATCAGACTGTTCATGGTAACAGGCAGAGATAACCTGCGCAATCTCAATACTGCCCTGACAGATAACGAATCTGATACTGTAGAACTTCTGGCACACACACTCAAGGGTTCTTCTCTCAATTTGGGAGCAGGATCTCTTGCAAAGGCCTGTGGACGACTTGAGAAATTATCAGCGGGCGGAGATCTTGCAAATGCTGAAGTGCTTGTTAAAGTAATTGAGCTCGAGTTTGTAAGACTTTCCGATCACCTGTCAGAATTGGGGTATAGATAAACGAGGGTAAACCGGCACTTTTATAACACTGTAACAGAAGTACTTTTTTCCTTAATCTCACGGAGCTGTTTACAATCACTCTGTTTCGTAACATCTTTCGTGACATCTAAAGCAATACAGTAT
>JADGDO010000106.1 GCA_016744855.1 Candidatus Fermentibacteraceae bacterium
ATATGGTTCCCAGATGATGAAATCATCAGTCATGAAACTGTGCTCTACACCAGTTTGTGCCCAATCAGTGAGGATGGAAGGCCATCCACCGGCACTCATCTCTGTGTTAACCAGACCCCAGAAATTGCCTTCTGTTTCGATTGTTGTCGGATCGTAGTTGACGATGATTGGAGCATTATGGGTTGCAGTCACCATTACCTGGTCGAGTTGTGCTGTTGGAGCACTTACATCGCCATTCCAGAGCTCAAAGTAGAAATCGGATGTATCCCAGGGATAATCAGTATGGTGGAAAAACCATAACTCTGCTGATTCTACAAGAGCACCGCTTGCAGCTGGATTAAAGTCCTGTACGTTGAACCATGTACCTCTGTACAATCCACCCCATGTAAGCCAATGAGATGATCCGTTGTCGTAGGACAGAACTTCAGGGTCATCTGTTCCACCAATGTGTTGAGGACTAACTGCCAGCTGTCCTGCGAAAGCCGCTAATGAAAGCACAGCAAGAATTG
>JADGDO010000107.1 GCA_016744855.1 Candidatus Fermentibacteraceae bacterium
GACTTCCGAGCAGCCTTCGTTCGTCTCACCATTAGGTTAAACTTCCCTACCTGATCCTTCAGGAGCACACTCGGATCTCTCAAGTTCCTGATGCATCTCTATATACATGCCACGACTTAATAACTCCGCTGACTCGCCACAATCTAACCATTACGATTGCTTTGCATGGACTTCGATGGCGTTACAAACCTCGTCAGTCAGAACTCACAATTCTCGGAGCGATACCAGCACTGCAGGATCACGATAATCCCTATGGCCTATATATTTCTCTGTGTACGCTTCACCTGTTTTGTTCGCTTGCTGTATTTAATTTTTAAAAAAAAAATACGGGAAAGTACTTTCGATCCACAAACTCCGCCACAGGCGCAACACTCGATACGGGTGATGGGTTAAATCTTACCCGACAGGGACTTGCACCCTGCAAGATACATCAAGCTTTCTTGACGCACTAACGCTTTTGTTGTGGGGCGGTAAACGCAGTGAGGAACGAGCGAAGTGAAA
>JADGDO010000010.1 GCA_016744855.1 Candidatus Fermentibacteraceae bacterium
GAGCTACTTCAGTTGAGATCTTCGACCTCTCTGGAAGACTTGTTACATCTCTTGTTGATTCTGAAATGCTTCAGGGGAGTCACAGCGTCCAATGGAACGGCAGCAATAAGAGCGGGGAAAAAGTATCATCAGGACTTTATCTTTGCAGGATAGAGTCATGTGGAGTTGTTGAGACAACAGGGCTATGCCTATTGAATTAGAGCCATAACAATCAAATTCAGTAGAACAGTGAGATTCGTTACCAATAAACAGGTTTACACTGTCTACTGATTTGAGGCGTTAAAATATGAAAATACCAAAGCAAATCCGGGCAGATAACACTAACGGAGGATAATTATCAGTGTATGACAGTTATAGCTGTTCAATCAGATAACTAAGCATTTCTCTGAGTGCATCTGTGCTTTGTCTCCTCAAGCTTCTTGCGAAGATGCTCCATTTGTGTGATATTTTTCCCGGCCAATGCATTTTCTCCTTTGGAGTTAGGCGTTTCTTGGTCGTTACAACAAAATGCATTAGAGCAACGGTTAGAACATGAAGTTGAAACATCTTGCAGTCTGTTGATTGAGCATTACAGTGGAAGTTGCCGAGTAATGCAATTACTAGAAAAACAGAATGTCTCAGGAATCAATTCTATTAGTCTCGTGCAGAACGATTGGGAGATACTTCATAAACTGTTGAAAATCCCTATCTGTGGTAAAAAATAGTCAATTCTCGTCGCACCGCAACAGCACATATCAGAAAATCCATGTTTGATCCCTGAACACCATTTGCACGGCATTGAACAAAGAATTTGGCTGCTGTAACAAGATCAACGGCTTTCAAGTGTTCTTCAAACCTATCGAACTGCTGCTTCTTTTATGATGTCCAATAGCCACTGTTCTGGTTATAAGCTTGTCATCAATCTGCAGGTTTGTTGCCATGATAGCACCTCTAAGAAGACTTAACACAATGTGATGTGTGGTGCAATGTTTGAGGATCCGGGTAACGGATCTCCATTAGAATCCCAACATCCACAGGGATTTGTTTCAGTATTTACTTGGCCTGACGGTTAGAGAGAATCTTCACCGCTACAGCAACTCAGTCATTGTCGAAATGGTCTTACTCCGGATGTTTGAAAAGTCATGTGTTCCCCTCTGACTCCCCAATCCTACTGACTGCGAGACCCCTGAAGAAAACCTCTATACCTGCTGTGATAACTTTGAACTGCTCAGGTGAAACTTGTTCTCCCTCGAACAGGGCGTCTGCGAGTAATCCGTTCTGAAGGGAAACAAGAGCAGCTCCAGTAGAGGCGGGTTGGATATGACGGGAGACCTCTCCCCTTTCAATACATGCCTGAAGTGCACCTCTGTAGTAAATGGCCATATCCCGGCTCTCTTTGAGAAACTGGTCTCGGAACGGTTTCAGATCTTCCGTCCATTCCATTCGGAGCAGCACGAGAGCGTAGTATTTACTCAGGAACTGATCGTTCAATGTCTTCTCCAGAAAGCTCATTGTAAGGTGCTGAAGTTCGGAAAGGGTTGGATAAAGCTCATGGAAACCAGGATAGGAATGATCTTCCAGAGAAACAATCTCGCTGTACAAAGCCTGGAAGAGATCCTTCTTATTTTTGAAATGCCAGTAGATAGCTCCTTTGGTAAACCCAGTGCGTTTTGCTATCGAGTTCAGTGTTGAGTTGGTGTAACCGCACTCATAAAACTCATCTAATGCTGCCTCAAGAATATCGCGTCTGGTCTGTTCTGCTTCTTCTTTTGTTCTTCTTGCCATTTTACTACCCTCCTTAGTACCACATGAACCAGAAGTAGTTTGGAAAGATATACATCAGCGACATTACAACCCAAGTGGCGGTCATCAGCCAGAATATCACCGGATGCTCTCTTCGGGCAACATACGTCATTATGCCCGTGTATCCCGCCCATATTGAGCTTAGGGACCATACCAGGAAAAGAAGTCCCCAAAGCAGCATGCTGTTAATAGCTGCTACGGTGACAATAAGTGCAAGTTCAAGCAGTGGCATCCAGGGGACTTTGCTCTTCTCCACTGCCTTGTATTTTACTGAAACGGTGGGGTCCGCCTCTGTTCCTACGAAGTTTCTTCCCATCTTAACTGTCTTTCTGTAAAACCACCAGGTGCCGTTCTCCAGTTGTGAAGGTGTCATCCCAGCTGGACGGTAGACAGCATGCGTCCCGTCATATTTTGACCAGTCTCTGGTGAGAATCCTCTCTTCCCCATCAAGCTTCTTGAATAACCTGGTTCCAGGAAAAGGAATGAGAATCACCGAATGCATAGAATCCACTCCGGTCTCCCTGGCGAATTCATAAGTCATGTTGAAGATCTCCGGTGTGTGTTGATCAAAACCGAAAAGGAAAGATGAATCAACAGTAATACCATACCTGTGGAAGGAAGCGATTTGCTCCTTCACCTTTTCGAGACTCATAAATCCCTTTCCTGCTTCCTTCAAGGCAGCAGCTGAGGGTGTCTCCAACCCTACCAGAAGAAATTCCAGACCGCTTTCTGAAGCTGCTTTCAGGAGTTCCTCATCATCCGCAAGGCTGATCTCCGTTTCTCCGGACCAGCGTATCCCAAGAGGTTTCAACCGCTTGAACAGCTCCAGAGCGTACTCCCTGTTGGATGTTAAATTGTCTGCATGTAACTCAATCGTGTCAGCTCCGCAGTTCTTTATCTCCTCAATGACATCATCCACCGGTCGGTATCTGTGTGTTTTGAAGAACGGTGGAACCGTGCAATAAGCACAATTGTTCGGGCAGCCTCTTCCCACGATCACAGTCCAGTATCCTCCATACCAATCCCTCGTTATAATCTTCGTGGGGAATGGTTTCAAATTAGCTAGATCAAATGGCTTCTTTCTCTGATAGTGTTCCTTCATGCAACCTTTGCTGTAATCTTCCAGAAGCTGCTCCCAGATACCCTCACACTCCCCTGTTAGTACAGCATCTCCATGCTGCAGCGCTTCTTCGGGAAGGAAGGTAGGATGGAGACCACCGAAAACAACAGTCTTCCCCTTTTTTCTGAATTTATCAGCTATCTCGTATGCCCTGTTAGCGTCAGGAGTGGACATAAAAATTGCGACAATGTCGGCATCGGTGCCATAGTGGATTTTCATGTCCACTGTTTCGTCTGTCATTTCAATCTCAATGCCTTCGGGGGTGCATGCAGCCGCAGAAAAAATGTTCTGGGACGGTGAGGCCATGTATCTTTTGTACTCCTTGAATGCACTCTGAGCTGATGCTTTTATCAGATAAACTTTCATAGCTGCTCCGTTTCCGGTTGTGCCAAGGTCCAGGTTACCTGAACAGCGGTAGTTAAAAGACATTCTTCACGCGACAGAAACAGCTCTTCCGTACCTGTCACAAATGACACGCCCATCTGTTGCATTTCGTCGAGAACCATTTCTGAACTGGCGGCGAGTAACTGGGCATTTCTTTCAGAGTCCTGCATGGCTCCGTCAATGAGAATCTGCCTTACTGACTGATCTTCCTGTACCATATATCCCAAAGGCTGCGCAGAAACTGCTCCTGCTTCGAACATCTCCGGGATCAGTGCATTAAGAGTCTCAAAATCCTCTGCTGAAATAGTCAAGTCAATAGCTGAATGGTACTCTTCAGGTCCGGTGAAACTGTAGTTGTAGTCGCTCCACGATGCTGCGACTTCTGTATACACTTCTGAACGATTCACGGACATTCCTGCTCGCAGGCAGATCTCCGACACCGAGTCAGCAAGGGCTCCAACCTCACCAAGAGATCCTTCATAACTCCCAGCGTCTGCAGACACAACAACAGATAGAAGCATCACATTCGGCTCTATTTGCATACTGTAGTAACCTTCGGCTGTGACTGCCAGGGGATAATCCCACTCATATCCGTACTCGTTACTCGGACCCGGACATCCAGCGTTTAGAAGCACCATTGAAGTAACACTCATCGATAGCAAAATCTTTTTCATGCTCGCCCCTTTCGGTAAAATTATGAGATGTATTTATACATACCAACCGGTACGTATGTCAATGATTATACTCACAAACTGCTCTAATGTTGCTGCTTAAGAAGGAGTAGGGGCGGATCCTGATTCGATTTTTGACATGATGGCTATCGACTGAGGCATGCATGTAACTCTTGAATTCCGGCTATGCTTCCTTAAATCGCCATTGTCTCACTGTTACAGAAATTCCAAGTTTCCCACTGGTCAACTGGTTCAGTAGACATTGTATCACCTGAAGTATGGTTGGTTCTAAACACTGATCCAGTCTTGAAACTGCATTTTGATGAACCGCGTATCAACTGAATAAACCAACCACAGCATCAGAGTGCGGTTTTCGCGAAAACCCGCGCAGGTTATTCAGGGCGTTGGGAATACAGACAGATTCGTAGAGATTCGGTGTCATTTCAGGCACAGGCGAAACTATAAGGTCCAGCTCATACCTGTTTTCTTCTCGGACAGCATCCAGAGTTTAGCTGCCATTTCCTTGTTGAGTGCCACATCATCTAACTTGCACGCGTCGATTGGGCCGACTGTTTCTGATCGTTTGGTGGGACCGTATAGTTTTGCTGAATCCAATCTCTCTTCCGCTGCGCACATTACTTCTGGCCAGGAGCCCTTCTCAGCCGATTGTGCGATTATGTGAGAGGTTAAGGACCAGATAATCCTGTTAAAGATACTGGCGGTGTCCTTCAGCAAATTTGTTCGTGAGGCACCCGGGTGACAAACCTGAACCCCGACGTTCTTATCCGCAACCTTAACGCGGCGCTGCAATTCGTAGGCGAACATCATCTGTGCCAGTTTGCTCTGAGCGTAGGAGTTCCAAGCGGTGTAGTTCTTGTCGAAGTTGAGATCCTCGAACTGAATTCTCTTCAACCCCATTTTGTATGCACCGCTTCCGACCACCACAATACGCCCTTTAGACTCCTCAAGCCGCTGAAAGAGCAATCCGCAGAGGAGAAAATGACCAAGGTGGTTCACACCCAGCTGACTTTCAAAGCCGTCCACAGTTATATCCTGTTTAGCCACCTGTGCAATAGCTGCATTGCAAATGAGCGCATCAATTTGGGGAACCTTCTCTATAACCTTAGCAGCTGTCTCCCGTACGGAATCCAAAACTGCCAGATCCATACGCACGAAAGACACCTTTGCCTCACCACCAAATTCCTCTTTCAGCCTGGCAACAGCAGCGGTAGATTTTTCGGCATTGCGGTTCAACATCACCACTTCCGCACTCTTAGAAAGGAATACACGCGTTGCTTCAAATCCTGCACCGGAGTTAGCGCCGGTGATTAGATATGTCCTGCCTGCAAGGGAACCGAGACGCTCCGGTGTCCAGCCCTTTGATCCGAATCTTTTTTCAACTGTCATTCTTCAGACTCCCTTCATCAGTCTTGAGAGAATAGAGTAATACTATCACTTTTCCATTTCAAGCAGGCATCTACCGTTAAATCACCAAATCTCTTCTGTGAATTGTCACAGTAACCGGTAATGCTTATGCGACACATTACTGTGTGCTTTTCTTATGGTTTATATTAAACGAACGATCGGTCGATTTTGTGCTCAAAAAATCTCTCCTGCTCTTTGGCTGCTTCCCTTTTTTGTCTTCGATTAACTGATAGAAACTGGAATACAAACATGCTATGCCCTGATCGCCTGCCATGCCATCTCGATCGCTTTGTCAACAAGCTGCTCGGTAGCATCAAGCTCGTTATTGTGATGAGCCTTAACGATAAAGATCAGCGGGGCAAAGGTAAAAGCGACTATCAGCTCTTGAGAGTAATCTTTAATGATCCCCTGACGAATACCCCTGTCAAGAAGTTCCGAAAGGGGGGCATAATAGAGTAACGTTTTCTCCCTGGTTTCAGGGCTGATGTTTGGCGAGTTGTAAAACTGCTCCTGAAAGGAAAACTTGATAGGGAATGATAAGGAGTGGCTTACATATTTACGGAGAAAAAGCTCAAGACTCGCTTTCACTTCAGTACATTCGTTCGCTCCCTGAAACATACTCGCACTTAGTTCTTCCTTAGCCATGAGATACAGCTTATTCAGCATATCCTCCTTGTTTTCGAAATAGACATAAATCGTAGAGGAGGAGACACCAGCGGCCCTGGCTATCTTAGACATCGATGTATTCGCCAAACCATTGTCTGTGATGACTTCCATGGCAGCATGGTAAATAGCGAAGCGTTTGTTCTCATCTTTTGTTCTCATGGCTCTATAATAAACGATCAATCGATTATGTCAAGTCCTTCCGTAATGAAATTGACAACCTGTACTGCGTTCTTCTGCTTAGCGCTTGAAGTCGCCTGACAGCGATTATCATCGTATTGTCTCTGAACCCTCTGCTCATTATCATCTAATCGCTAGGTGGGTTATTCATCCCGGCAACTCAGCAGAATATGGAGAGGAAGTTGAATGAATTTCTACGAAAACTCCAAGAATGTAGATAAGTACATCCAAATGTGTAAAGACTACGATGGAAGTAATATCTACGAGATGCTGGAAAAACACCTAGCTGATGGGAAAACTGTTCTTGAGCTGGGAACTGGTCCGGGTTTTGATATCCCATTCTTGAAAAAGCACTATCAGGTTACCGGTTCAGATTTTTCTGAAGAATTTTTAGAACGGTGCAGGATTAAGCATCCAGAAATTAACTTTTTTCGCATTGATGCAAAGAGTATTGATATCAATGAAAAGTTTGACTGTATCTATTCAAACAAGGTGCTGCATCATTTGACGGAGGATGAGCTTTCATCATCGCTGTTAGCACAAGCAGGTGCGCTATCTCCTGACGGGATTATTGCTCATTCCTTCTGGATGGGCGAAGAAGACCAGGAAATGGAAGGGCTTCTCTTTACCTATTACCGTAAAGAACGCTTATGGGAAATTCTGTCTGAGAATTATGAAATAGTATCGGCTATGAGTTATCAGGAATTCGAAAAAGATGACTCTTTATTTGTGATAGCTCGGTTGAAAGTAATTGCATAACAACCAGTGCCGCTTTGGCTTCTGATACGGTGCTTTGCGCATTTTGTAGAAAACAACACTCTTCCGGAATGCAGTTTCACTGAAATCCGTTAGATTACCAGAGCAATATGTGAAACTGGAGCGTAGTGAAATTGCTGCATGTACTGCGAGTCTGAACTGCAGCATCTTCATGAACGCTTTTGCAGTAAAGGAAAGGTGGCTCTGATGACTGATGTAAGATTCCTTCCCATAGAGAAAATGAATTCAGCCGGATTTATCGAACTTCTAGCTCCATATCGATTTGTAGGTGGAGAAAGCAATAAGAACTTGACTGCGGTTAAAATACATCCCGGTGAAGAGGGAAATTCATCTTACATCCCACCTTCCCTGGTAAAAATGGTAGTTGATTCTCTCGAACTATCTTACCGAAGAACTTTCCTCACAGACACAACAGTGCTTTATGGTGGCAGAAGAATGACGGCTCCTGATTATGTCTCTCTCGCTTGGGATCATGGATTCAGATTGCCGGACCTTCCCCCCTTCATTGTCGCTGATGGTCTTGTGGGAGCGGATGAATGTAAAGTTACTCTTCCTGAGCAATGTGAAACAAAAGTTGCAAGACTTGCTGCAGCCCTTGAGAGAACAGACAATGCCGTAATGATCAGTCACTTCAAGGGTCACCTTTTAGCCGGTTTTGGAGGCTCTATAAAACATCTGGGAATGGGTTGGGCTGCTAAAGCAGGTAAGCTGTATCAGCATTCTTCAGTAATGCCGTTTGTAAATGAAGACAAATGCACCTTCTGCAAAGCATGTATATCTGTTTGTGGCTCTTCTGCAATCGAAACTCTGGAGAACACAGTCAGGATTAACGATCAGCTGTGTACAGGATGCGGTGATTGTATTCAACGATGCCCTGTTGGTGCGATAAGAGTTAGCTGGAACCAGGAAGCCCATACGTTTATAAGCAGAATGGTAGAGTATGCTTTGGGTGCATCGATGGCAACAACAATTCCTGTCTATGTAAACTTCCTGACTAACATCTCCCCTGATTGTGACTGCATGAAAAATGAAGGTCCACCAATGGTGAAAGATATCGGTGTAGTTGCAAGCTCTGATCCAGTGGCAATAGATCAGGCATGCCTTGATCTTGTTACTGCGGCAATTCCCCTCGATGACAATGCCGAAGCCGGTTTAGATAAGTTCCTTAAGATCAGACCGGACAGGGATGGACGTGAGCAGCTTCGAATAGGTGAAGAAATTGGCCTGGGAAGCAGAGAATACCGGCTGGTAAAGATTTGACGAAAGAAACGAAAGCTGCACTTCTAATGACTGCTGCAGCATTTTTCCTCTCACTTGTTCCACTTGCTGTAAAACTTGTTCCCGCTGATTCCGGTGTACCAACCAGCGAGAAGCTTGTGGCCAGAGGCTTGGTGGCAGTGATAGTAACGTTCATTCTTATGAAACGAAAGGGAGAATCTCTGGTATCGGGGAAACCTTCCCTGTTGTTCTTGAGAAGTGCACTCGGAACAATTGGAATGATTCTTTACTTTGTAGCCCTAGAAACTCTTCCCCTTGCCGAAACCGTGACAGTAAACAAGTTGAGCCCTTTCTTTGTTCTCCTTTTCTCCTGGATATTCCTCGGTGAAAAGCTGAAAAAAGTACAGATACTCGCCATCTGCACGGCTTTTGCGGGGGTCGCTCTTGTTGCAAGACCGACAGGAATGACATTTAACAATGCCATGCTTCTTGCACTTGCTTCTGCAGTTTTTGCAGGAGCAGCCTACACCACCCTGCGGGCTCTCCGTAACTATGACTCACCGCTGCGGGTGGTTTTCTGGTTCAGCCTTTTCTCCGTGACAGCATTCCTGCCAAAAACGATTGTAGACGGAGTAATGCCCACCAGGGCTACAATTCTTCCGCTGCTGGGAATAGGTGTTGCAGGTGTTTTGGGACAAGTTTTGATGACAAGCGCTTACAGATATGCAACAGGCGGCAGAGTGGCAATTTACGGTTATCTCAGTGTTGTATTCTCAGTGCTCTGGCAGATTACTGTATTCAATGATGTTCCAACTGCTCCCGTTCTTGCAGGAGCTGCTCTTGTTATGACGGCGGGTTGGATAAATTACAAACTAGGATGATCCCCTTCCGAAGAGGGGGATCATCCATCTTGGTTCTATCTCAGTAAAACAGCTCTTGCTGTAGATATTGATCCGTTGTGAAGGAATCTGGCAAAGTATACTCCATCAGCTGATTCATCAGCTGGGTGCCATTCCATCAGACCGGTTTCATCGGCAACTGAATTGTGCACGAGTCTTCCAGATGCATCAAACACAGAGAATTCTGTGGAAGGCTGTCCGGAAAATACCAGAGAGCTGCTGAATGGATTGGAGCCGAGCATCATCGGAGAAATAGCAGAAACACCATTAGTCGCTATACCTGTTGATGAGACTGTGTACTGATTAAACCAGGTTTCAGGTGCATGCTGGGGATGAGAGCTCTCTCTTCCAGAGGAATCTTCTGCCTTTATGTAGTACTCAACCAGAGAGCCACCGGGGCTCGAAGGGATAACAGCAGTGTAAACATCAGAATCAGTCTCTGTCATTGATAATTCTGAAAAGCTACCGGAATCAACTCTGTAGAAAACACTTGCTGAAGTGAGTGTATTCGCAGGGTTCGGCATAATGAATGCTTCGATGGAAACAGGATAACCAGACTGCTCGGTATTCACTGGAGTATGAAGAAGTTGAAGCATGTATCTGTCCATGACATTTCTGCTTCTGCAGTGAAGCGCATCTGTATTCTGGAAATCAGAATAGTAGAAAGGCTTTACTGTGTAACCGGGAAGTGCTGCTTCAAATGCAGCGGCAGCTGGTGTGTCATTACCTGTATTCCAGACGGGCATGTAGTAGGTATCGTTGTGAAGAAGGCCATTAACATAGCCCTCTTCCCCAGCGGAATAAACTCTGAACACATTCCAGGGATGTCCGTAGGGTGATGCTGAAGCCGCAATCATGTCGGCAGTAGCTTCAATTGCAGCGTAATCCTCATGAGAAGGGGGCACCTGAAGTACCATTATTTTGTCGGGGCTTAAAATCTTGCTCCAGCAGTCTATGTGATCGATGTAACTCTGCTGTGGATCATCGAAAGTCGTGTACTGAGTAACTCCCAGGTATTCTTCCATCTGTTCATCAACCCATGTGTCGGAATGAGGGTCCTCCACATAAACAAGATCGGTAGACATAGCTTCTCCCAAACCACCGGACATGTAATTGCCCCCGGTATGGATGAGATCAGATGCGTAAACGGGGATCCCCCACTGGTCTCCTATCACCTGAGGGATAAGATCATCCAGAGGTCTTGGTCTGTTGTAGTCGTAATCAAAAATACCCTGTGTTCCATCTGCAAGAACGATAAACCATGGACCGTAATCCCGAACCCAGATGGAATTAGATCCCCCTGTAATAAATTCTGTATTGCTCATATTAACTCCGGCTGAAGTTAGAGCAGAAGTGGCTGAGGCCTGATTGGAAGATGAACATATAACCCAGAGCTCACTGTTGTTTGAAACATCAACAAGAAAACTGTAAGGAACACCCAAAGGCCATCTGACCATAACACCTGTTGCCGGTTCGAATTCACCAGGATTTCTTACACCGGACGGTGGTGGGTCTGTGCTATCCTGATATGATCCAATCTCGGAAACTCTTGTTAGTTCTTCATCTGTAAAGCCGATTGGAAGAAGCTCCTCCTGACCGCAAACAGACATCTCAGTTGCAAACACCATGGAAACTGCTAAAAAAACGATTACTAATGCCTTCATAAAAACCCTTCTTAACTGCGCGCGGGGAATTATATTATCGACCGGTAGCTTTGAAATCTTGAACGGAGGCGTATGCAGAAACATATCATGTACAGCCTCGGAGCAACAGTGCTCTGGGGAGTCTGGGCAATACTGGTTAAAATTTCTTCAACAAGAATGGGGCATTGGCAATCCATCCTTATCTATACAGTCTTTTCTGTAGCTTGTGTATCAATTCTCTTTCTCGTCCAAGGGCAGAGCCTCAAAGAGGTTGACTTACCTGGAGTACTTATAGCCGGAACAGCAGGGATACTTGGAGGGCTGGCATTGATCCTTTTTCAAAAGGCTGTTTCATGCGGTCCGGTAAGTACATCAACTGCATTAACAGCCCTCTACCCTGTTTTTGCAATTGCTTTCGGAGTGTTCTTCCTGAAAGAAAATCTCTCATCTTTAAACATTATTGGTGTAATTCTGGCAGTTGCTGCAGGGGTTCTTATCTCTATTTGAAAAAGAATCGTAAGATTGTATTATACATTGATGATATATAGATTTAAAAATACCAAAGAAAACAACGAAAGGTTGAGCAAAAATGGCAGTACCATTTCTTGATTTAAAAGCACAATATCTTCAGATAAAAGATGAAGTAAAACCGGAAATAGATGATGTATTGGAAACCTGTTACTATGTTCTCGGCCCCAAAGTCAAGAATTTTGAAGAAAAATTCGCCGCCCTCTGCGGAGTAAAACACTGCGTTGCTCTTTCCAGTGGAACCGCCGCTGTTCATGGAATGATCTGGGCTGCTGATATACCTGCAGGAAGCGGCATGATAACCCCTCCCAACACTTTTACAGCAACAGCTGAAGGTATCGTTTTTGCCGGCCATGTTCCTGTTTTTGTTGATGCTGATCCTGTTACCTGGAACCTCTCTCCTGCTAAAACAGAAGAGTTCCTTGCAGGGTGCTCATCAACCGGAAAGCCAATTGATCCCAAAACAGGTGTTGAAATTAAAGGAATAGTTGGTGTCGATCTGTACGGCCAGCCGGCAGACTACAAAGCACTACAGATAATTGCAGACAAGTACGGCCTTCATCTATTTGAAGACGCGGCCCAGTCGCATGATGGTTCCAGATTCGGTCAGAAAACCGGAAGTTTCGGGAATGCAGCAAGCTTTAGCTTTTACCCCGGAAAGAATATGGGAGCTTACGGCGAGGGTGGAGCAATAACAACAGACAGTGACGAGATTGCAGCAAGAATGAGAACTCTCCGCGACCATGGTTCAGAAGAGAAATACTACTACAACTTCATTGGTCACAACTACAGAATGAGTGCTTTCCAGGGTGGTGTACTTGGAGTAAAGACAAAGTACATTCACGAGTGGAATAACAACAGAATCGCTGCTGCTGCAAGATACGATTCACTTCTTGCAGGTCTTCCTGTAGAACTGCCGAAAGTCGCAGACGATACTCGTCATGTTTTCCACCTCTATGCTCTTCACACACCTGTTAGAGATAAACTGAGGGAATTCCTTGCCAGCAAACAGATTGGTGCAGGTCTCCACTATCCGGAACCCCTTCATACTCAGAAAGCATATGCATACCTCGGATACTCAAAGGGAGATTTCCCTGTCTGTGAAAAAAATGCCTATGAGAATATGACCCTACCCATGTTCCCGGAACTGGTAGAGGAACAGCAGGTTGAAGTAGCAGAAGCAATAAAGGTATTTTTCGAGAAGGGCTGAGGGTGCTTTCAACAAAAAAACTTTCTCTCAATAGCAGATACTATGTGGCTGCAGTAATTGCGGATGCATTTACTGTGGCCATTGCTCTTTCTCTGGCTGTTCTTGTAAGATTTGGTCAGATCTCTGCTTTCCAGATCACGGAATACATTGGAACAGCTGCATTTTTCATGCTTGGCTATTACATTGTTTCTGTTATGGAAAATCTGTATTCTGTTAGAACTACTCTTAACAGACCTATGCTGCTGTATAGAACCATGAGAATGACTTTCATCGTAACCGGTGCCTTCATGCTTATGATTTTCATTTTCAAAGAATCGAAAGTTGTTTTCATAGACAGCAGGTTTGTTATTGTGTTTAACATGCTTGGGTGGCTGATTTTAACCCTTGCTAACAAACTAGTAATTCTTCCCGTTGTTTTCAAAAAACTGTACAGTGGAAAACGAAGCAGCAGATCGAATCTGCTTATCGCAGGTAATCCTACAAGAAATAAAAACATTGCCTCATTGCTTCGTCGCTCTACTATATACGCAGCAAATCAGAGGGTTTTACAATATCAGGAGGTTCTGCCTACTGAACCTGATGAAATCACTGAAACTGTAATCAAACAGATAGAAGCACTCGGGTGCAGTGGAGTGGTGATTCTTTTTGATGAGAGACATGACATCAATTGCATCGCAGAGAGCTGCATTATTCTTAATGATACCGGGATTCCATTTGTTATCTATGCCCCCCGTGTTCTTGACCTGGGGTATTTTGATCCCTGGTTCAGCCTAAGCGATTACGGAGCATTAACTTTTCTTATAAAAAGAAAAGGCAATATAGAACTTTCGATCAGAAGATTCAGTGACGTGCTGCTTTCTTCACTTGGGTTAGTTATTCTTTCTCCTATTTTTATGGCTTCAGCACTGGCTGTGAAATTTTCCAGCAGGGGAACCGTTCTATTCAAGCAGGATAGGGTTGGTAGAAACCTGAAAAAGTTCGGCTTCTTGAAATTTCGTTCAATGAAAGCTGGTAACGAAAACGCAGATGACCATAAAAAATACTTCAAGGATTACGCTAAAGGTAAAACTGCGCAGGGCACTGGAAATACATTCAAATTGGATCAGACTCAAAGAGTTACAGGAGTCGGTCGAATCATTAGAAAAACTTCTATCGATGAACTTCCACAGCTTGTTAACGTTCTCAAGGGAGACATGTCCATCGTCGGGCCAAGACCCTGTATCCCATATGAACTCGAGCATTACAACGGCTGGCAAAGAAGAAGATTCACTATCAAGCCGGGACTAACCGGAATATGGCAGGTATATGGTAGAAGCAGGCTTCCGTTTGATGAAGCTCAATTTCTGGATTTCCTGTACACCATAGACTCTGCACACTCACTCGATTTCAGATTGATTATGAAAACTATTCCTGTGGTTTTATTTGGAAAGGGTGGGCTGTAACAGCAGAAGGTTATTTAGTTTCTTGTAACCCATGTGTGTTCAAGAATCCAACCTGCTAGAACCTCTTCAGAAAGCCCCTGCTGCATCCGCTCGACAGCACTGAAAACGTCATCTCTGAAAAGAATCAGCGAAGCTCCGGGTATATCAACCTGTAGCCCGGCAACAGGCCAACCGGCAGAAATGCTGTCTGCAAGTATAAAAAAGACTCCACCGTAATGTTTCAGCAATGAATCACCTTCTGCAAGGCTTCCTTCCATCTCTACTGTAAACAGATCCTCGCTTAGGACTGCCGAAGAAACGGGAAGTCCTTTGCTTAAACAGTCTTCAATAATGCCGCAAAAGGCTGTAGAAGTTATTGATAATGCAAGAAGTATAACTATCTTCAAGAATCCTCCATTGCTGAACAGGCTGACACATGGACTCCACATAATACAACACTTAAAGCAAAGTGTAAACGCCTTCCGGCAGGTTGAAATCTGTTGTATGTTACCGTCATGATGAAACAGCTGTTAATACTTGTTTTTTGCGCATTGCCGGTACTGTCCCTGCCTTTGAGTGTTGAAACTTTTACAACCCTCGACAGGGAAATTGCTGGTCTAATGGATGCATGGGTAAATCTGACTGAGGGTTCCAGCAATGAGTCTGCCGGTTTGTTTATGGCTGGAACCGCCATTTTGCGAGCTGAAGCAGCATTAGATGTTGCTGTAGCAAACAGCAGTGAGGCTCTTCCTTCAGAGGTATCTGTCTCATGGATATCTTACCTGAAGTCTTCAGCTGACTGCATCATTTTTTTCCAGGAAGCAGTGGGAAGGCCCTACAGTGTAGAACTGGAAGAAGTTCTTTTAGCATCTTTCGCCAGATGGGAAACCAGCGGCGAAGAATTTCTTGAGTCCGTTCAATCTACGAGGTAATATTATGAGTTTTATTCGCGATGATGGCACTTGGAAAGTAAAAACAGGACACGCCCGTATGCTTAAGGGCGGAGTTATCATGGATGTTGTTAATGCAGAGCAGGCAAAAATTGCTGAGGAAGCTGGAGCTGTTGCAGTGATGGCCCTTGAAAGAGTCCCCGCAGACATTAGAGTACAGGGTGGCGTTGCCAGGATGTCTGACCCGGATATGATCAAGGGTATTCAGGCTGCAGTGACCATTCCAGTTATGGCGAAGTGCCGTATCGGTCATTTTGCTGAAGCTCAGGTCCTTCAGGCACTAGAAATTGATTTCATTGACGAATCTGAAGTTCTTACTCCAGCTGATGAAGCCAACCATGTCAATAAGTGGGATTACAAAGTTCCATTTGTATGTGGGGCAACAGTACTTGAAGAAGCTCTCAGAAGAATTGCCGAAGGCGCTGCTATGATCCGCACAAAGGGTGAAGCAGGAACAGGTAACGTTGTTGAAGCTGTCCGTCATGCCAGATCAGTTCTTGGTGAGATTAGAAAGCTTCAGGCAACTCCTTTTGAGGAACTTATGTCTTGCGCAAAGGTAATGGGTGCTCCTTATGAACTCGTTAAGTATGTACATGAAAACGGCAAGCTTCCTGTTGTAAACTTCGCTGCGGGTGGAATAGCAACTCCAGCAGATGCCTCTCTCATGATGCAGCTAGGACTTGACGGTGTTTTCGTAGGCAGCGGTATTTTCAAAAGTGGAAATCCTGCAGTAAGAGCAAAAGCAATTGTTGAAGCTGTCAGCCAGTTTGATAAGCCAGAGGTTATTGCCAGAGTCAGCGCGGGGCTTGGAGAAGCTATGGTTGGAATAAATATTTCTGATATTCCAGCAAATGAGAAGATGGCAAACAGGGGCTGGTAACGGAAGATGAAACCATATATTGGGGTTCTTGCCCTTCAAGGCGGAGTTTCAGAACATGTAGACATGCTAAAGGCTGTTGGTTGTGATACTGTTGAGGTAAGACGTCCTGAGGACCTCAACGGCATTGCCGGTCTTGTTATGCCAGGTGGTGAATCTACAGCATTAATTAAGTTACTGGTAAGATGGAACCTCGTCGCACCAATCAGAACTCTTGCCGGCACAGGAATTCCCATTTGGGGAACCTGTGCCGGTTCTATTCTTCTTTCAAGCGAAATTTCAGAACGGGAACACAGAGTAGATCAACCAAGCCTGGAGCTGGCCCCTGTCAGAGCTGATAGAAACAGTTTTGGAAGACAGGTCGCAAGTTTTCAGGAAGACCTGATAATCAAGGGTCTTGAAGAACCTTTCCCCGGTGTTTTTATCCGGGCACCTCTGCTATTTCCCCTTTCGAACAGTTCAGAAATCCTATCTTCTGTTAGCGAGGGAGTGGTTTTTGTCAAATGCGGTAACATCTGGTTGAGCAGTTTCCATCCTGAACTTACAGATGACACGAGGGTCCACGCAATGTTTATAAGAGATGCTGTAATTGGCTCTTAGCCCTGACAAAGAATGCTTCGACTGCTTCAAAAGGGGGTTCGAAGATTTTGTATCGAGGGCAGGTCTTTCAAGCAAAGAATTCAACAAACTCTTTAGCATTGTTGAAGTAAATTTGAAAGAAGGAATTACCCCTCCCCTGGCTGGTTCAGAACCCTGGTACCTGCTGAGAAATGCATCTACCCAGGGAGATGATATTTTTCTGAGTGAAAAAAAATACTTCACAAATCAGATGCTTCTTCATTACAGTGAGTTGAAAGAGGTTTTTTTAACCGAAGAGTCTCCTGAAAGCGCTGCTCTTTCTGCGTCAACATGGTGCAACCTGATTGATGTCGGACAGGGTACCCCGCTCCCTGAAACAGAAGCACTTCTCAACATTCTGGCTTCCCCGCTCGCCCTCGATGAAAGAACTGATTTTGTAAATTCCCTGCAGAGTGCAGAAACTCTGCTTGTTCTCGGAGATAACGCTGGAGAAACAGTAATGGACAAGATGTTTCTTGATCTCACCTCTTTCACCGGGAAAAAGTATTACATGACTCGGGAACTTCCTGTAATGAATGATGCCCTTCTGACTGATGCTGAAATGGCTGGGCTTCACGAAGTAGCAGAATTGATTTCAAGCGGTATTGATGTTCCCGCAGTGATTCCTGCGATGCTGAATGGGCATGCACTCGAGATATTCAACTCTGCTGATGTTATTCTGGCAAAAGGCCAGGGTAATTTTGAGGGTCTCTTCGGATTGAACGACCCGAGGATCTTCCATTCATTCGTTGTAAAATGCCCAGTTGTCTCAAGAGCAACTGGAATGATTATTGGTGCAGGGGTTTTCAGCCGGTTTACCAACACAGGAGGCAATAATGCCGATCTATGAATATTACTGCGATACATGTAACACCATATACCAGTTTCTTATCCGCGGGGCGAGAAAAACTGATGATCTTCAATGTCCTAAATGCAAAAAAACTGACATGAAGAGAGTAATGAGCGGATTCTCAACAACTTCTTCAAAATCCGCTTCTGATGATGACATGGCTGCCATGGCAAATATTGACGAAAACGACCCTAGATCAATGGCAAAAGCTGTTCGCAAAATGGCAGATGAAATGGGTGAAGATCTTGGACCCGAAATAGAACACGCTCTCGGAAGACTTGAGTCTGGAGAAGATCCAGAAAAGATTGAACAGGAGCTGGAAGAAATGGGATTCGGCAATGAGGACGGTCGGGGCGGAACCGGAGCCCCTTCTCCCAATCGGGATCCAGGGCTCTACTAGTAACGTTTAGTTTTTGTCTATCCTCTGTATCATTTGCCCTGCTACCTTCGACCCGGACAAAAGCATGCCTCCGAAAACGGGACCCATTCTGTACCCTCCGTTTACTGCGCAGGCACTCATTCCGCTGACAAAGAGTCCGGGGTAAACTTCACCTGTATATTCAACTGTATTTTTCTCTCCCAGTTCAACATTTAGGCTTCTTTCTCCTGCAACATCACCTGAGACTGTAGATAACCTGACACCATTTTTGTGAGTAAGCTGTTCGCATATTTCAGCGGGATGGCCGGTAGCATCAAGCACTGCTTTCGCTCCTGTCATCAGTGGGTCAACCATCATCCTCCGCTGTAAAACCGGTGACCAGTTAATAACAACACCATTAACTTCCTCATTGTTGTTAAAAGTAAGATCCTCAACAGAAACGCAATTGAAGATTCTTGCTCCAGAACGACATGCTCTGTTGATAAGGGCAGCAGTAGCCTGTACAGAATCAACAAGATAGTATCCCTCATCTCCTGGAGTAAGCACTATTCCCGACTCTTCAGCAATCGAAGCTGCACTTTCTTCTATAAGAATAGTGTTGAACATCATTGCTCCACCCCACATGCCACCACCGGGTGCAAGGTTTTTTTCATAAACATTGACCGAGTAGCCTCTCTCTGCTATAAGAGCGGCGGCCAGCAAACCTGAAGGTCCACCACCGACAACGGCAGCATCAGCCTTCAGACTGCAATCAAGTTTGTCAAAATATGATTTAATAATTCCAGAGCTTACAACAGATTCCATGTTTTCTCCAAGTATTATGATCCGTATGCAGACTGGAATGGATGATTTTCATACATTTCCCTTCGCCGGCATTATCCGGATCAGGTTCTACGGGTATACTCTCAGCCGCCACAGGAGGCAGCACCCCGATGTTATTTATAGCGTCTTCAGTTTATCTTCAGCCAATAATTCCTTCTCTTATCAGGCAGGCAACAGCTTCGATGTCTGAAACAAACTGTCTATCTCTGTCCAGAGGAGGAAATACAGAAGAAACTGTGTCAAATGTCTCTCTTGTACCTGCACCCATTTTGCCCCGATCCAGGAATCTGTGCGCCTGAACTGCAGCTACAAGTTCGGTAGCGAGAACATGGCAGCTGTTGCGAACAATTTCCACTGCCTGTCTGGCTCCTGTAGTGCCCATACTTACATGGTCTTCCTGACAACCGCTTACAGAGATACTGTCTACACTTGCCGGGTGGGCAAGAACCTTGTTCTCACTGACGAGAGAAGCAGAAGTATACTGGGCAATCATTAATCCTGAATTTGTTCCGGGAGAAGGTGAAAGAAATGCCGGGAGACCGCTAAGGTCTGGATTGAGTAATCTTTCAGTTCTTCTCTCAGAAATATTAGCAAGTTCTGCTACTGCAATTTTCAGGTGATCTGCGGCCAAAGCGACAGGCTGCCCGTGAAAGTTTCCACCACTGACAGCTCGTCCGTCTTCCATAAGAAGTGGATTGTCTGTAACGGCTCTCAACTCTCTTTCAATAGTCGTTTCTATGTACTTCAGAGCATCTCTTGAAGCTCCGTGGACCTGAGGTGTGCACCTGAGAGAATAGGCATCTTGAACCTTACCGCAGGAAGGATGACTGTGGAGAATCTCTGAGCCCTCCAAATGTTCTCTTATCAACTCGGAAGACTCAAGCGCACCGGGGTGAGGTCTCAGACCGATTAACTCGGGATCAAGAGCAGAGGCAGTACCAAGAAGAGCCTCTAAAGTTATTGCAGCAGTTGCATCAGCCGCATTCATCAATCTCTGCGAATCAAGAAGAGCGGAACACATAAGTGCAGTCATTGCTTGTGTTCCGTTTATGAGAGCAAGACCCTCTTTTGCACAAAGCTCTATGGGTTCCATGCCAATTTGCTCAAGAGCTTCTTCGCCGGAAACGACAATGCCATCCTCATCAATGCATTCACCCTCACCAAGTATTGGAAGGCACATATGCGAAAGAGGTGCAAGATCACCCGAAGCACCAAGAGAACCTTGAGAAGGAACTAGAGGAGTGTAGGGACTGTTTCCGAGCTTCACCAGAGCATTTACCGTTTCAAGTCTGATACCGCTTCTTCCCCTGGAAAGGGAAGCAACTCTGAGAAAGATCATTACCTTAACAATAGTTGAAGAAAATACTGTTCCTGTGCTGCAGGCGTGGCTGAGAAGAAGGTTTCTCTGCAAGAGACCGAGCTCATCATCAGGAACAACTGTACTGGCTAATCTGCCGAATCCTGTATTAACACCGTATATCGGCTTTCCGGAATCGAGAAGAGATTCAATTTTTTCGCGTGCACTGTTAATTGCATCTATTGAATCCTGCCCAAGCTCGTATGATGCGCCCTCTACTATCTTTCTAACCTGATCTAAAGAAGTACCTGAGCTGTTAATAATTACTTTTGAGGACATTATCACCTCCGTGTTTTGTATGCGAAATTCTTAACTAATTTTTGCTGACAGGGGAATATATGAAAGTCTTAAACCACAATGACAATTTCTATGTGCCAAACTGGCACATACACCGAATTATGACCTTTCCCCTACTTCATCGAGAGTAGAGAGGTGCACCATTTGTAATTGCACTGCAACATAATGGAAGCTATGATTAAAATCCGGTTTTCTCTGGCACATTTTTTGCTTTTGTATACAGAAGCGATTTGCAGGTTAAGTATAATTAGATATCATTATGCCAGACATTTCTCTTTGAAAGGAGATCAAAAAAATGGCAGAAGTGAAGGTAAGACCCCTCTTCGACAGAATTATTGTTCGTCGTGAAGAGGCTAAAGAAGTTATGATGGGTGGAATTGTTATTCCGGACACAGCTAAGGAAAAACCCCTTGAGGGAACCATTATCGCTGTTGGAAAAGGCAAAAGAACAGATACAGGCGAGTACATTACTCCCGCTGTTGAGGTTGGCGATATGATCCTTATCGGAAAATACTCCGGTACTGAGGTAAAAGTAAACGGCGAAGACCTTGTTATCATCCGCGAGGATGATATTCTTGCTGTTATCGAGAATTAAGGAGAATTCCATTATGCCAGGTAAAGAAATTAAGTTTAATCAGGATGCCAGACACGCAATCCTTTCCGGTGTAGAGCAGCTTTCAAAGGCTGTAAAGGTTACACTGGGACCAAAGGGCCGCAACGTTGTTATTGAAAAAAAGTGGGGCAGCCCTACCATTACAAAAGATGGTGTGACTGTTGCAAAAGAGATAGAGCTTCCAGACAAGTTTGAGAACATTGGTGCTCAGCTTATCCGTGAAGTTGCCAGCAAAACGAGTGATGTAGCAGGTGACGGAACTACTACTGCAACTCTTCTTGCTGAATCGATCTACCGTGAAGGTCTTAAGAATGTAACAGCCGGCGCAAGCCCAATGGCTCTCAAGCGAGGAATCGACATTGCTGTTACTGCTGTTACAAATGAGCTTAAGAATCTCAGCATTGATGTACGTGGAAAAGAAGAGATCCAGCAGGTAGCAACAATCAGTGCAAATAATGACACCGAAATCGGCTCCATCATCGGAGACGCCATGGAAAAAGTTGGCAAAGACGGCACTATCAGTGTTGAAGAGGCCAAATCCATGGACACAAACCTTGATGTTGTTGAGGGTATGCAGTTCGACCGCGGATACCTCAGTCCGTACTTTGTAACTGATCCTGAGAACATGGAAGTTGTTCTTGAAAAACCATTTATCCTCATCTATGAGAAGAAGATTACCAATGTTAAAGACCTTCTTCCCGTACTCGAAAAGGTTGCCCAGCAGGGCCGCCCTCTTCTTATTATTGCAGAAGATATCGAGGGGGAAGCTCTCGCCACTCTTGTTGTTAACAAGGTTCGCGGCATGCTTCAGATCGCAGCTGTAAAGGCTCCGGGATACGGTGATCGCCGCAAAGCCATGCTTGAAGATCTTGCTATTCTTACCGGTGGCCACTCTGTAACAGAGGATCTCGGTATTAAGCTTGAGAATGTAACAATGGAAGATCTTGGTTCATGTGGAATCGTTAAGATTGACAAAGACAACACAACAATCATCGAAGGAAACGGTTCTACAGATGATATCAAAGGTCGCGTCGGTCAGATTCGCAAGCAGATTGAAGACACTTCAAGCGATTACGATCGTGAAAAGCTTCAGGAAAGACTTGCCAAACTTGCAGGTGGTGTAGCAAGAATCAATGTTGGTGCTGCTACAGAGACCGAGATGAAAGAGAAAAAAGCAAGAGTTGAAGATGCTCTTCATGCAACACGCGCTGCTGTTGAAGAAGGTATTGTACCCGGTGGTGGTACTGCTCTTATCCGCTGTGAAAAAACTGTTGAAGATCTTGCTCTCGAAGGCGATGAGAAGGTTGGAGCCAGTATTGTTCTTCGTTCTCTCTCAGCTCCTCTCCGTCAGCTTGTTTACAATGCCGGCCTTGAAGGTGCAATTGTAGTAGAGAAGGTTCGCGGAATGGGTGCAACAGAGGGTCTGAACGTTGCAACAGGTGAATATGTTGATATGTTCAAAGCTGGTATTGTAGATCCTACCAAGGTAACAAGAAGTGCGCTTCAGAACGCAAGTTCAATCGCAGGACTTCTTCTTACAACAGAAGCCATTATCATCGAGATTCCTGAAGCGGATAAGGCTATGCCTGCCGGTGATGGTGGAATGGGTGGAATGGGCGGAATGTACTAGTCCGGTTCCTTTCAATAGATCCAGGGGCTGCAGATTATTCTGTAGCCCCTTTTCTTTTATTTACATATTAAAAAAACGGGAGGAGCAGATGCTCCCCCCGAATATCTAAGACTCTACCCTACCCTCTACTGTGGTGGAA
This sequence comes from Candidatus Fermentibacteraceae bacterium, assembly GCA_016744855.1. Classification (GTDB taxonomy): domain Bacteria; phylum Fermentibacterota; class Fermentibacteria; order Fermentibacterales; family JCC-6; genus Sabulitectum. Next base: position 22,454 of record JADGDO010000010.1, read on the forward strand.
CCAAACTAAATGGTACTGTCACAGGAAGGTTTCCGGTTTGCTCTGGAGCAGGACCGAAGTTGAGAGAACTAACAGCAGAAGTAACAGTTCCCTGCAAGCTTGAAAGAGAGCCTGGACAACTCACAGATACGCCTGTAACTGACCCGCCTGGAGCAATAGAGAAACTGATGGTAATAGTACCACTAGCTCCGGGATTGCTTCTGAGTAAACTCTCATAGGCTGTTTGTACACGCATCTTTATGATGTTAATTTTACGTCTTATATCGCTCATGTTTCTGTATCCCAGGTCGATTGCTTCGCCAGATGCACTCGCACTGAAAGTAACTTGTGCTGCCTGGTGAGCTGCCTGCATATCACTGGCACTGACTGTACCTGCACTCGCAGCAACTCCACCGCCTCCGCCAGCAAGCCCAGCAATTCCACCCGAACCGCCACCACCTGCTCCTGCGATCAGATTCTGACCGCTCTGCCCGGAAGCAAGACCTGTACCGGATGCGGCCGCAGACTGCAGATCACCGATAAAACCAGCTCCACCACCAGCTGAACCTGTGCCGTAAGCAGCAAATCCAATACTGCTGAGAACATCACTGGCAGCGTCAGCTCCTTCAGCTGCTCCTCCTCCGGCAGGTGCATCAGAACCGCCTGCTCCTCCGCCGGAAGTTGCAACTTCAGCAACTGGCATGTCACTGATGATTTCTTCACCCATACCGGCTTCGGCTGCGGGTGGAGTTTCAGCAAGTTGAACAGCTCTGGCACTTGGTGCATTTCTGAGCATCTGAGTTTTTGACTCTTTAACCACAACAATGAGTCTGTCTGTCACTGCACCCATAAGAAGAGCAGCGGCAAGACCAATACCAAGAAGTATTTTGAATCTGTTATCTTCCTTTTTTTCCTCATGGAAGGAAACAATTTCATGCGGTCTTGAGGCAAAGCGATTCCAATTGTAAACACTTGGCTTACGCTTTGGTTTAACAACTACAGGCTTTGGCTTCGGCTTTGCGACTTCCACGGGAGGAATAGCAAAACTAAAGAAAACCTCAGTATTACCCACAGTGAAAACACCCGAAACATTTCTATCAAAAACCCAGACAAAAGGTTCGCCCGGTTTTTCCTGTTTTAGAAGGTTTCGCTCTATCAGAGTCGAGAAAGGAATAACACTGCCCTTAACCTCAACTCCTCCCTTTATCTCCGGAAGAAGACGAAGGATGTACTTGTTTCCCTGTTCGGGTTCAAGAAGAGTATGAATTCTGGGAAGATTTCCAGTTTGGACGGATATAGTATTGTAATCGGCTTTACCGATTGTCATAATTCCGGCGTTGGGAAAAAGCTCACGTCTACCAGAGTTATCCTCAATATTGAGCTTTAACATCCTCTTATCAGCAACAAATGGAGCCGGCTTAGTTTCCTTGGGAACAACCTTTTTCTTGGGTTGTACTTTCTTCTCGGCGACCTTGGGAGGATCAATGAAACCAAAGTGAATTACAAATGAGCCAGCGTTGACAACACCTTGATCACCGTAATTTACCTTCAGCAGATAATGACCATTCTCATCAGTATTGAAAATACCCAGACCTTTAAGATCGCTGAACTTCAGCTTTGATCCGTTTGCAGAAGTAATCTGAGCGTCCATCGCATCAGAAAGTCTGAGATCCCATGTCTCCCTGTCATCCCCTTTTTTGATAAGTACAATAGTCTCGGGAATTCCAGGGGCTTCTACAGCAATATTATTGTTGTAACCCGATCCGAGAGTAATTTCCTTTTCTCCGGGGAGCAGTTTTGTAATTACCTTACCATCACGCATTGCTGCAATTGCAAGAATCTTGTTTTTCAAATCTGCCATTAGCTGCCACCACCTTCACTGGAAACAACCTTGATCACAGCCAGATTCTGCCCGGAATATCCAGCTTCAGAACAGCTTGCCATTACACGCTGTAGAAGTATTGCCGGAATCCCCACATCTCCCTGGATGTTGACCTTCAAATCGTCTTCAGTAAGTGTACCTCTGGACTGTCTAGAATATTCCAAATGATCTCTGAGCCTGGTGACAAGCACAGGAATTGAATTCCCTGAGTTGAGAAGCTCCGGAGTAACTGTAATAAGTGGATCACCATCAACCACAATTACAGAATTGTTAACCTGAATATCCAACTTGAGTTCAATCTTCTCTTCAATTCTTGCCTTTGGGAGAATAAGCTGATCACTTACAGTGACCAACTGGCCATCAGCAGAATAGCTCTTGAGAAGGAAAACAAGAAGGATAGTAAACATATCAATCATCGAGGTCAGGTTAAGGCTGACCTTCTTATCTCCACCACGGCTCATTGCAACAGATTTACCCGATCCAAGAAGCAGTGGAACATGTCTTTTAGAGGGGGAGCTCATTAGCGGTCACCCCCACCCATAGCAGAATTCACAGATGCAGAAGGTGCAACTTGAAGTCCTGGTTGGTCGAAACCGATAGCGTTAGCAAGATCTATTGCAGTGATAATGTTATCGTATCTGGTTTCTTCCACAGTAAGTATCGTGATTTTCCTAAAATCAATCTGTGGGTAAGCCTCGGTCAGAAGTTCATGTACCTCAGTGAGCTTTGTTTCAAGAGAATCCCAGGGGAAGGTAGTAATGGTTTCCCCATTCAGATCAGTCTCAAAAGCATAACATACGTGAGCAGATCCACTGGCTGTGCCAATAAACAACTCCTGCTCAGTAATTATAATCTTCGGCTGGAGCCTGTCTTCCTCGGAGCGCATCAGGTTTGCTGTAGCTCCAGCTCCACTGTTGCTAATTCCTTCTGTGGCTGCCATTTCAATAACTACAACTTCAAGAAATGTTGCACTGAACAGCAGGAATGGAATAATACAACAGAAGAGATTCATAACAGGTAGAAGATCAATCTCAGGTGAGTGTTTTCCTGTTCTACTTCTCCCCGAAGCAGCCTTTGCCATTAGGCTTCCCTTCTCGCCTGGGCCAGCATATTCATGACCATAACACTGTAACGATCAATATCATCAACAAGACTGTCTGCTTTAGCAGTAAGAATAGAATGTGCTACAAGCATAGGAATAGCAGCGATCAAACCGAAAGCTGTGGTATTCATTGCCTGAGAGATACCGTTGGCAAGAAGAACACCCTTCTGCTCTGGATCAGCCGCAGCAACTGCTGCGAAAGCTGCAATAAGACCAAAGATCGTTCCGAGAAGTCCAACCATTGTTGAAACGTTAGCAAGCATTCCAAGATAACCAATTCTTGAATTGATTCTTGGAAGTTCAGCGAGTGCCATTTCATCAACAGAATTCTGGATATCGCGCTCGGTACCTTTATAGTTTCTTAGAGCTGCTTCTATAATCTTGGACAGAGGTGATTTTTCTTCACTGGTAGCCGCAATTGCACCCTCAATGCTACCCTTGCGAACGAGAGAAGCAATCTTAGCCATAAGAGCTTCGGGCTTTGCACTTGCAGTTCCGAAAAGGAAAATAACTCTCTCAATGAAAATTACTGTTCCCACACCAAAGAAAAACAGAATTGCCCACATAGCAGGTCCACCCTGTCTGAAGAACTGTGCGAACTGACTGAACAAATCGCCTTTTTCTTCTTCTACTTCTTCTTCTACAGCTTCATCTACAGCTGCAGTATCTGCGGGAGCGACTTCTACTTCTTCTACAACTTCAACAGCAGTGGAATCCGTAACAGTAGAATCTCCCTCCGCAACTGTTGCGGAATCGACCGGTGTCGCTTCCTCAACCTGTGCAAAAACTGCACAAGGTAAGACCATAACAACAAGAGCTATCAGCAGGAGAAACAAGTTTCCACGCATTAAGGGACTCCTCTCTTTAACCTTTTTCGTTAAATCTATTGACCTATGAAGTCATACAGTAAGTTACCAACTAAATCAAGACCAGCCATAATTCCAAATGTCATTCCTGTTTTACCATCTCCGTCAACGTATTTCCATGCGCTCAAACCACCTAGAATTGCCACTGTGCCATAGCGTACATATATCGGCATGGCATTCGATTCTCTTGCCGATATGGAAAAGCTAGTTTCAGAAGCGAAAGCACCGGGATAAATGGGTCTGACTACATCCTCAAGAAAACTTCTCTCCAAAAGAACATTACTCAGGTTCGGAGTGCTTTTCAGCATAAGAAACAAAGCCTGAGGTGTACGCAACTCACCTTGAATTGTGATCTCTTCAAGAATAAGTCTTCCACCCTCCATAGTGGCTCCGCTCTGACCATACACTGCGGTGCAGGTGAGCACAAGCAATATAACAGAAAAAAAGCGTGTCACTGACCAGCCCCCTCTCCTGATACGGATTCACCGGATTGGTCCACTGGGTCCCCTTCGACTGTCACAGCAGGGTCAACAGGTTCAGGGACAAATACCTCCAGCTCATATCCGGGAAGACCAAGTGATGATACAGTTCCGGGAGCAAGAAGTTCAAGATTTTCTGCGGCCTGATCGACCCATTCATTTGCCACTCCGGCAGACACTGCTTTTTCAACAGCTGTTACATAAATGTTAATCGCCTTCTGTACTTCTGGCTCATAAAATTGAATGTAGAGCTGGTTGTAAAATTCGTCAATTGCCTCGTCCGGCAATCCGGCTGGAGGATCCATAAATGCTACCGAATTTGCGAAATCCTCATAAAGCTCGCCGGCTCTGACACAGGAAGCCATGAACCAGGTGTCAACATTGTAGGTAAGAGACTTTCCATACCAATTCTCTACTTCTCCCTTGAGCTGAGCTTTCTGTTGAACATTCTCAGGAGTTACAATCATCGCGTCATAGTTCATTCTGATGATCTCACCAACACGGAAAGCAGCCCTTGCGGCATCACTAGCAGGCCCTTCGCGGTAAGTATCATAAGTTTCAACACATGCGAGATACTTCTCGCGCGCTCCCATATAATCATGGGCATCAAAAAGGTAGTCTCCGGTTTTACCCAAGGCAATAACCATTGTTACAGGGGAAGCTGCCTGTTCATCAATAATCCTGTTGTATACGGAAATAGCAAGCCCTTCAGCTCCTCCATTTTCATAGGCGACAGCAGCACTGTAGAGAGCTGTGTTCATTCCTTCAGCCATGGGGAAACGATTAAATGCTTCAATATACGTGTCTCCTGCAAGGATAAACATTTCCACTTCCATTGCCAGGAACGCTGCTCGCATCATTCCTTCTGGTGCCTGCGGTGTTTCAGGATAAGTGTTCGCAAGTGTTGTAAACACCCGTATTGCACTTGTGATGTCACCGGCTTTACCATAAGTTTCTCCAGCGTCGTAAAGAGCAACAGGAGCAACATCGGTGCCAGGGTGAGCAAGCGCTGATTCCTCATACCTTGCCGCAGCTATAAGAAGCGATTCCGTGTCTTCGGACTGAGCAAGAGATTCTGCATCTCTGTATGACACTGCTGCTGCGAGTGCGGCAACATCTGCGCCAAGATCCTCACCGGTGATGGAAGCTGCATCAGCAGCTCTGCCATACCAAAGCTCAGCATCAGAATACATCTGCTCAGCCTCAAAAGCTGATGCCAGGAACCTGGCTGATCTTGCTGTGTATTCCGAACTTGGGTACTCGTTAAATATTCTCATGTATGACTCGCGAGCAGTTGGGAAATCACCGGCATTGTAATGGCTACCCGCAACATTGTACAAGAACTGAGCAGCGTACTCACCTGCAGGATAATTGTCTGCATAATAATTACCGATCTCATGCATTTTTTCTCTGAGGAAAAGGCTATCAGCTCCGGGTTGATCGTATGCCTGACCGAAAGCACTGAAAGCATTAACTGCTGCATTCTCTCGCTGCGTTGTGGAAGTACTGTCATAAACAACCTGCAGGTACACATCTCCGGCTCTTGCAAGATTACCAGTATTGTAATAAGAATCACCAAGAAGGAATTTGAAATCATACGCCTGTCTTGAATTACCGTAGTCTATAAGATAAAGCTCGATTTTGTCTATAAGATTGGTGTAGTTCATAGCCATCAACTGGGAATCTCCTTCAGCCTCTGCAACCTGCTGAGCATGGTACTGAATTGAATTCTCAAGAGCTGAAGCTCTCAAAGAATCCACTTCCGCAAACACTGAGGAATCTCCCGACATGGTTGCCCATTCACTCTGAAGGCCGTAGTTAGAAACAATCTGCTCTCTGGCAAGGGCGGCATTCGCATAATCCCCGGCCCCTTCATATGCAACAGCAATTCTGGAATGAATAAATGGAGCTTCGGGACTGTATGGATCTCTTTCAAGAAGAGACTGATATGATTCTATTGATTCCAGCCAGAAGCCCTGCTCCATGTAGAAATCACCCATCTGAGTGAGAACATCTACTGTAACCTGATCATCTCCGAATGAATCCAGGAAATTTGTGGCCAAGAGTACCGGTGGTCCGGATTTCTGTTCCATGAAGTCATGGGCTAAATACTCGATAGCCTCGCTTACCATATCTGCACGTCGCTCGAGTCCCAGGTCATCCATTCTGTGACTATCCCTGATTAGATAACCGAAGAGAGCAATTGAGTGTTCATATTCATTCAGCAGATAGGCTGTCCAGCCAAGCTTGTAAATACCGAACTGATAGATAGTGGAAGAGGCATCAGGGTAATTGAGAATCTGATTGTAGAAAGTGTATGCACTGTCGAAATCAAAGGAGTCGAAGAAGAAATCTCCTGCACGAAGAAACGTTTCCGGTGCGAGGGGACTATCAGGGAAATCTGCAAGAAGGCGTCTGTAGCTTGCAACAGAACCAACAGGATCACCCATTTCACTAAGGGCATAGCCAAGAGAATAGAGAGCAATGTCCTCTACTTCACTGTCAGGATACTGATTTAGAACCCGTTGATATAGATCAATAGTTCTGGAGTAGTCAGCCGGGATGAAATCTCCACCGGCCAAAGCAGTTCTGTCAAGATAACTGTTCTTGTCTATTTCATAGTACAACTGAGCAAGGCGCACATAGATATCAGCTGTAAATCTACTCTCCGGATAGTGAGCAAGGTATTCCTCGAAGTAACTGGCACATTCGATTCCTGACTCATCAATTCTACCCTGAAGAGAAATTGTCTCTGAACGCCTCTGTTCGCTGAGTGCTTCAGCCCTAAGGCTGTCTCCCTCTGCGTAGCTTTCTGCGATTCTTGCATTGTAATGAGCACCAAGATAGTTAAGGGAATCACGCTTAAGCTCTCTATCAATGAAGGTAGCAATAGCAATACCGTACTGTGTTTCCTGCATCCAGTCGTGATCAGCAGCCATTCCGGAATCCATCTTGCTTGCTAGATCCTGCAGGGCGAGTCTAATTCTGGAAACCTCTTCTTCAAGTTGAAGTAGCTCCTGCCTGTCTGCTTCGCTTCCTTCATACTCGGCAATGTTCTGTGTATTTTCTATCTCAAGTGCAAGTCTCTCTGAGCTTGCCCTCGAGGAAGCGATCAATCTATTCATTTCCTGAAGCATAGTTTCTGAATCCATACCAACAGGCATAGACAAAGAAGCCTCAAATCCTGATATATCAACAAAAAGGGCTCTGAGAGAAGCTTCTTCCTCTTCAATGAGAGCAACGAGCTCCATATCTCCCTGCATGTAAGCTTCTTCTTTGAGCTCAGTAAGCCCGAGACGAATTCTGTCGAGTCGCTCACGTTCGGAGTCGTACTGATCAGTTACATCCTGTCCCGAAGCGAATGTATCGTAGAAATCACTGCTGGATCCGTAATCTTCCATGAGCTGTCTGTACATAGAGATAGCAATATCAATATCCTGCGCACCCAGTGCACAGTTGGCCATAGCAAGTTCGAATTCACTGAAAAGCTCAGTTCCCGGCATCTCTTCAATAACGCGTTCAGCAAGGTTGTATGCGTCCTGGTACTCTTCCTGGCGCATGTATGTCCAGGTAAGACCAAGCATTGCAACATCATAATAAGCGCTGAAAGGTGAAACCTTTCTGTACTCCTCGGAAGCCAACTCCAACTGCCCCTGATCAACATAGATTTGGGCAATAGCAATTCTTGCCCTGTCGGCAATGCCGGTTTCGCCTCTGTTTGCATTGTCTATTACCAGCTGAAGTTCTGCAATAGCGGCATCATTATCTCCTTCAGCTACATAGGTTACTGCTATTAGATAAGCTGCAAGAGATGATTGCTCTCCCCCGATAGCGATTTGCTGCAGCGTTAACCGTGCATCTGCAAAATCACCCATATGATACTTGGCTAACCCACCAACAATCACCGCGATATCCGCGTATTCAAAACCGGGAGAAAAAGCAGAGAGTGTCTCGTAGTATTGAACTGCACCTTCGTAGTCCTGTAGCTCAAAACAAATAAGCTCAAGCCTGAACAAAGCTGCATCATAATAATCTGAATCAGGAAAATTCTCTACGACTGAAACAAAGGCATCGCGTGACCAGACAATAGATCCGGTTGTGTAAAGCTCCTCACCCAACTCGAAAGCAGATTGTGCACTGAAAAGAATTGATCGCTGTCTTCGAAGCTGAATCAGCTCAGCCTCTATCCTTGCAAGCCTCTCCTCTTCGCGCATGATCTGACTCTCAAGATTCTCAAGTTCTTCCTGAGCTCTTCTGAGGACGATGTTGATTTCATCATCAACAGCCGGATCAGCAGCAGGTGCTTGCCCGAGGGCAGAGGCACACACTGCGAATATCAGAAATAGAATGGTTAAGCTTCTGAAATGAAAAACCATAGCTGAACCTACCTGGGCTCGTCTAGGAGATCACGAAGCCTCTGAAGCTCGGATTCTGCAGCTCTTCTTCGAGCCTCAAGCTCATCAAGCCTGGTCCTGGCCCTCTCTATACGCTGCTGTTCTCTTTCCAGCTCAAGACGGCCAGCACCGAACAGTGGCCCGAATCTGGAAGAAACTGCAATAGTTACCTTTGCATTCTGCATTACATCCTGTTTGTTCTGGCCTTCAGGTGCGAAAAGCATCTGTTCGAATTCAGCCCATGCAAGATGAAGGTTCACATGGTCTCCGACAGCGTATGTCATACCCATGTTAAAATCACGACCGTCCATCTCAAGAGCAAGAGAGAATTCCTCACCCGGCTTCCAGACGAGTGAACCGAACAAGCCGTTGGCTATAGCACTACCTACTCCCAAGGCTCCGCCTTCACCGACAACTCCCACAAACCGGCCAATACCGATTCCCAGGTTAAGTGTTACAGGAATTCCCATAAGGTAGCGCATATCCTTCGAAGCGACACCGTAAACAGACCAGTTCTGAGCATGATCGTAGTTGTACATACCATCTAAGTCCCAGAGAGTAGTAGAAGAACCAGTAGAGTCGGCAGTGCCCGGCGGGCCTGAAAAACAGTCTACATGCTCTCCGCCGATACCGTTCTGAACTCCGAGAGCAAAGGCTGGAACTGCGATACCTTCTTTAAGAATGGCGACTTTTGCGTTAAGAACAAGACCACCGTCGGCAAGATAAGACATGCCGATCTGACCGTAGCTCAGTATTCCCAATCTTAGATATCCTGTAAGTTTTACATCACTGGCGGAAGCTCCAACAGAGTCTTCAAAAGAAAAGGCACTGGCGGCAACGCCGACCTCAACCTCTGTATGTTCCAGTATATAGGCGTCTGGGGCATTGACAACACCACCATATGCATACGGTAGTGAACCGGCAAATGCAATCGCCGTGTACAATAATAAAAATACACCTACTAGGCGCATACGACTCCTCTCAATCCCCCCGGATTCCTGAATTATTAACCACGATCCCCTATGTTATAAGACTTAATATCGCACATCAACAAAGCACAGTCAAGCTGGAAAGCTTGGTATATAGATATGAAATTTACTTGAAATGTAGTTGACCTTAAAGAGGTATAGAGCTATTTTTGATATAACTTAGTTTTATTTCTATCACTCACCGGAGGTTAGCCAATTGAATGCCATTGCAATATTATTGTTGACTGTATCCGGCATTCTGCCAATTTGGGAGATACATCTTGATGCAACACCAAGGGGCGAAGCTCAACTGATATCAAGAGGGGTAGCAGAACAAGTTCTATTTATTCCCATGGGCAATGCCGGTCTGGGTGCCTGGGGTCCGGGAGGAACACAACTGCCTGGCTTCCCTGTATCAAACGGAGTGGGTGTGATTTGGCGACCTGCAGCTGTACCCGGTTCGACTGGCGAAACTCTGATTGCATACGCCGACAATGACGGCTTCACCCACCTGATTGACTTCAATGGTAATGAGGCTTACGGCTGGCCGGTTAACAACAACTGCAATGTAATAACAGGTATAACGACAGTCGACCTGAATGATGACGGAGACTTCGAAATAACCTATGGAACCAGTAATGGAATGGTTCATCTCCTGAACCTTCGTGGACAAAGCGTTCAGGGCTTCCCAGTTGATCTGCAATCACAACTTCAACACCAACCAACTCAGATCAGTCTCGGTGGAGGTTTTCATGATGGAATTATCTGCGCAACAAACAACAGCCGCATAACAATTCTTGGTTCGGATGGTATTGAACTGCCCGGCTGGCCGAAGCTGACAGGTTATCCTACCGGTACTACACCGGTTTCAGGTGATGTAAACGGAGACGGTCAGGCAGATATTGTTTTTGCCAGCCAGGACGGAAAAGTTCACCTTTACAACCTCTTGGGGGAAGAGCAGGAAGGGTGGCCTTTTTACATGGACGAGCGTCCCGTCCCTGGAGCAACCTCAATCGGTCTCATAGATACAGAACTTGCGCTACCACAGATAGCAGTTTCCTCAATCGACAGTACTGTGTACTTGTTAAACGGTGATGGTTCCATTGCTGGTGACTGGCGCTGGCCTAACAGAACAGATTCACGACCCTATCAGCCGATTCTTGCCAACACAGAAGCTGGCCCCTCGGTTATAACCACCTCAAATAATGGTAGCATCTATGCATGGAGTCCGAACGGTAGAAGAGTCAGCGGCTATCCTATTGAACATCCCGGTGGTATTACTTATCCTCCTGTTGTTGGAGACATGAACAAAGATGGAGAAATGGAGCTTATTGTAGTTGGGGTGGGAGGAACCGTTTCTGCATATCCTGTCGCCTCTTATGTTTCTTCAAAATGTATGTGGCCCCTGCCCCTTGGTGACCAGTACAATTCAGGTTCCTACGGCACAGATTTTCTTCCGGCAGCGGAAGTTGAGCAACTCACCGGTGAATTCAGCGGACCCGTATCTGTCGCCTACTCGATAACCTGTTCTGAATGGACAGGCATCTCTGTCAGTTACTCTACAGATGCAGGTTACACGTGGAATGAAACGCGCAACTACACAGAACGCCCCGGAACAATAACTTGGAATTCAGATCAGGACCTACCGAGTGAAGATCAGCGAAGATGTCTTATCAGAATCACTCCATACTCTACTTTCGGACCTGGCGAGAGCGGCACATCTGGACTCCTTCATATCGACAATAACAGACCGCCTGAGATTCTCATGGAATCTCCGATTAAAATTGATGATTCAAGATTCAGCCTCGGTTACGCTGTAGAAGACAACGAGGGCGATATTATTCAGCTCCAGGCACAGTACTCCACTGACGGTGGCAGCAGCTGGGAAACAATGCACCTCAGCGGCAGCAGCATTGAAATCGAGCCCTGGTTCTACGGGGAACCGGTCACTTGGAATGCTGTTGCTGACATAGGTCATATAGATACCGACAACATAAAAATTAGAATAAGAGCAGCAGACGCAGATCCAGGTTCATGGTTCTTCATCGACGGTCTTCATATCGATACCGACAGATTACCGAGTGCACAGATTATAGCTCCGGGCACAGAGGTTTATGGTCAGGTATCTCTTGGTGTTCGGCTAAGCGATCCTGAACAGAACATGCTTGATATTGCATACCAGTACAGTACGGATGGCGGATACAACTGGCTTCCAGCTACAGTTATTGAGGCAGAGCAGGCTGGAGTGGGCAGATATGATTTTGAAATAGTCTGGGAGTCCCAAAGGGATCTACCTGGATTTGACGGGTATCAGGTTAGGCTTCAGGCTCTTCCATCAGACATGAACACAGGAATAGCTGTTCCTTCAGCACCGTTCCACCTGGACAACAACTCCCAACCCACAGCTAGGATCACTTCTCCCTCCGTGTACGATGTTTTCCGGGGAAGCGTTCCTGTAAATTTCTCAGTAACAGATATAGAGAGCGATGACATTACTATAAACCTCGAGTACAGACTTCACGGTGTTGAGGAGACATGGCACCTTGCTGATGGTCTTGTAAGCAAGGGACCTTTTGGATTGTCAAGGTACAACACAATGCTTAACTGGAACAGTTCTGTGGACCTTCCAGAAGTTTCTATGCTTGATGTTGATATAAGACTGATTGCAATAGATGGTGATTCTGTGCGATCAGAAGTTATTGGACCAATCACCCTCGACAATACCGACATTCCGGAGCTGATTAGAGCAACACTATCCAATATGGACACACAGAGAGAACAGGCAGATGTCTCTTTCGAACTGGGAGATGAAGACGGTAGAACCATTGATCTCGCCATAGCCTATAGCTCGGATGGTGGAGAAAGCTGGAGACAGGCCACGGTCTCCGGAAATGCTCTCGGTCTTAATCCGCATTCATACAGCAATACTTTTACATGGCACTACGGAACAGATATCATGGGAACAAGAGGAACAGTCCTGCTTCGCATCACACCTACCTGGCAGGGAAGTAAACTGGGTAGACCTCGCTTTATAGAGCAGGCTTTCCGGTAACTTCCTCCCAACGGGATTTACCGCAAGTCATTTTCACAGTCTCCGGAGCTTTTTCTCTGATTTTGAGAATCATTTCGGAGGCTGTTCTTCTTATATCCCACTGGGCATGTGCATCATCTCTGAGTCTAATGAAATGATTGAATTCTCTGCCGTTGATACAAAGCCTGACCTGACGGCGATGAGCATTTGTCAGAAGCAATTCTCCTGCTCTGCCCAACCCCGAAGCAGCGTCAGCTGCCTTGGAGCATTCACGTCTGAACAGATCTCCTAGCCCTGCGTTTTCAATACTCGGTGGAACTGTTACTCCAAGTGCCGGATCATAAGCGGAGACAAGCTGCGTACTCATTCTGTGCCTTTTCAGCTGTGCGTATGCTGTAGCGGAGAGGGTAATTTTGAAATCAGCCCTGAATAACTCCCAAAACCTTGGCAATGCATCATGAATACCGAGATGATCGTAGATTCTGTCGAACGTCGGTTCTCCAAAAAGTTCAGTAAGCCAGTCTGCGATTCTCTTATCGGAATCACAACTTAGGAGCTCAGTGTTACAGTCGGTTTTTACTGGTGCCGGTTGTCTATGGGCTATTCTATCCATTTCAGTTGGTTCGGTGAAGAGCATAAGAGAAGAAGCAACAGGAAGAACAGCATCGTAAAGAGCGCAGGCAAGATCCTGAACTTCTCTTATTGGATGGGCCTTCATCCTTCTGATCATATGTTCAAGCTCTCGCGCATTTACTGTCATACCCATCTGGCTCGTTGTTGCAAGAGGGAGAATGTATCTAGCATCTTCTCTGGCTTCGGTCTTTGAAAGGCCGGATTTCAGCAGGGTTGCCAGTATCTCCTCATAGCACTCGAACAAATCGGTCAGGACAGTTGAGTACTCTTTCATCTCTTCTGGAAGAACCCAATCTTCCCCTATCCGGATGTACCTCTGCGATTTCTCGGTAAAACTGATAAGCCTGAATGACTGAATAGCCTCTGCAGCCAGTCTTGAAATGCCGAGGATATCGAAATTGAAAACTGCATGCTCTGCTATTGAACCATGACCGTATTTGTAAACAATGGTTCTGTTTGACTTGCGTGCAAAATCTACTTCACTGGCGGATTTTGCTCTCAGCTCGGTAATAGGCGCCGGATCACGACTGATTCTGGCGTATGCCGCGGAAATTGTTTCAGGGGTTTCGGAACCGTTTTCGGTATCGGTGTTGTATCCGGCCAGAATAACCTTCACTTTTATCTCCTCAGTGTTTTCTTGCGGCAAGAGCAGCAACGGAGTTCTCATACGGTAATCTTGTATGCATAAAATAATGCAGAGAACCGGCCGGGTCATCGGTTGACAATGCGCGGCGAATAATTGACAGTGACCTATAGAGGTCACGCGCAACCGGTAACAGCTCCCAACCCCCTTCAATTCCCGGAACAGATTCAACGAAAGCAGTCATTTCGGGTACTGCTTCATTGAGCCAGGCAAGCGCATCATCAACAGCGATACCACGAATTGCATTCGAGAGTCTGGCAAGTATTTCCGATCCGGTATCTCCATCTCTCCAGGGCAGGTAGTGAAACTCCTGCAAAAGCTCCCAGCCTCTGCTGTGTTTCCCCAGGGCTCCGGGCCACTCTCTTGGCAAGCCCAGAGCAGCCTTCATCTCCATGACTCCATGAAGAGCTGCAGGGAATATTTCAGAGGGGTTAACAAACCATGAATAGTCATTAGAAATTCTTCCGCTTAAACCTGCAAGGTAAATCCGGCGAAGACAGTAATCGGTTGCAAGAATGTTGTCCCAGATAACCGGTTTTCCTCCAAGAAGTTCTTCAGCAAGCTTCAGATCTGACAATTCCTCTGAGACAACCATAGGACCAGTCCAGAAAGAGCCCCATCCGGAAGGGATCTTTTCGCGCCAGACTTTTAGATACTCATCAGCCTCGGGAAACCTCTCCAGGAATTCTCCACAGTATACTGATGGGCAAAGAATCACAGGCAGGTCGATTCCCTCAAGAGCTCGAACGGCAAAATCCAGTTGTCGTTCAGCAAGCTTGCCGGCTGATTTATCGGGGACGTCATCAAAAAGTATGGAAAGCCCTGCTGCTCCTGAATCTACAGCTCTGAGTAGTTTTTCCCGAGCAAGATTCCATTCGGAGTCCTTGAACTTCCACGGGCTAATGGAAAAGAAAAAAGATGTGTCCTCTTTTATAGCATTGCTGAGAGGCAACCACTCCTTGTTTGGATAGGTTTCACGCCACTTAAGGCGGTGTTGGGGATCATCTTTGGGCGCATAGAAGTAAGCCGGGTTCTCCATAGATGACAGCTCATCAAGAATTATCTTTCTCTGCTTCTCGCTAAAAGGTTTGCCATAATAACCTTCCACTATTCCATGGTACACTTTTGCCCCCTGCCTGTTATGTTACCAGCACTGTTTAGCTGATTTACGATTACTCAAGAATACAAAAATAACGGGAGTGTTCAAATGGCAAAACGTATAGTCGAATGTGTTCCTAATATTTCTGATGGCAGGAACCCGGAAGTTATTGATGCAGTCGTAAAAGCGGCTTCTTGTGTGAGTGGAGCATCGGTTCTTGATGTCGACCCGGGAGCAGCAACAAACAGAACTGTTATCACTATTGCCGGAGAACCTGAAGCAGTTCTTCAGGCCGCATTCAATGTTATCGAGAGCGCTGGTAAGCTTATTGATATGAGAAAACAGACAGGTAGTCACCCCCGCCACGGTGCTACTGATGTTTGTCCTTTTGTTCCGGTAAGCGGAATCACAATGGAAGAATGTGCTGAGCTCGCAAGAAGATTGGGTAAAAGAGTTGGAGAAGAACTGAAAATTCCTGTCTACCTTTACGAATACGCTGCATCAAAACCTGAATGGGTAAAATTACCAAATATTCGTGAGGGAGAATACGAAGCCCTTCAGAACAAGCTTGGAAAACCTGAATGGAAACCGGATTTCGGACCCAACGAATGGAATGATTCCTCAGCAAAAACTGGCGTATGCACCATCGGTGCAAGAAACTTCCTTATTGCATACAATGTTAATCTCAATACAACTGACACTTCAATGGCCAAAGAGATTGCATTAAACATAAGAGATACCGGAAGAACAAAAAGAACAAATCAGTGGAAATTTGCCAGAGACGAGAATGGCAAGAAAGTCACGCAGGAAGGCAGGCTCAAAAACTGCAAGGCTTTCGGCTGGTTTATTGAAGAATACAATACTGCCCAGGTAACTATGAATCTCACAGACATTGCAGTTACCCCTCTTCACATCGGGTTCGATGTAACAAAAGAAGAAGCTGAGAAACTAGGTCTCATGGTAACCGGAAGCGAAGTCGTGGGACTGGTTCCTCTCAGCTCTATGGTAGATGCCGGAAAGTACTATCTCGAAAAACAGAACCGTGCTCTTCTCAACATCGGAAAGCAGGCGAAATCTGTCGGGGCTCCCGAAAGAGACCTCGTAGATATCGCTATTCGCTCGATGGGCCTCAGTGATGTTGCAGAATTTGATCCCGACAAAAAAATAGTTGAATACATCATTGCAGATAAATCAGTCAATCTCTCAGGTATGACCTGCAAAGCATTCTGCGACGAGCTCTCGATTGACAGCCCTGCCCCTGGAGGCGGAAGTGCCGCAGCACTAATAGGCGCAGTAGGCGCCGGCCTGGACAGCATGGTTGCAAACCTCACTGTGAAGAACAGGAAATTCAAATCCAGCTGGGAAGAAATGCTTGAACTGGCACCAGAAGCTCAGGATATCAAAGAATTCCTTGTGAATGCAATTGATGATGATACCCGTTCATTCAATATCTGGATGGATACTATCAGGGCCAAGGGTGACGTGCAGACAGCAATCAAGGGTGCTATTGAAGTTCCTCTTAGCGTTCTTGCAAAATCGCCGAGAATTGCTGAAATGGGACTTGCTCTGATTGAAAGAGGAATGCAGTCAAGCCTCTCTGACGCAGGAGTAGCTGCCGCTGCAGCAAGGGCCTGTGCTACTGGAGCATACTACAATGTTCTTATTAATCTTCCTGAAATTGAAGATACAGAGTATAAAAATAGAATACTGGTTGAAGCAGACAGACTTCTCGCAGAAACTGAAGATTGCGCTTCGAAAGTACAGAAACTGGTAATAGAAAAACTGAAAAATAAGGGATGATAAAAATGGACAGAACGAACTTCATTCCTCAGTCTCTTCCGGCAGATACGACAGAGCAACTGGAAAAACTCTGTCACGGGGCTCGTGGAGATATTCTGAAAATGACAAGTCTCGCCGCAAGCGGCCACCCGGGCGGCTCAATGAGCAGTCTCGAGATATTTGCTTTGCTTTGGAGCCAGGCCAATGTTGACCCAGCTAAACCACTCAAAAGCGGACGCGACAGAATCATAGTAAGTCACGGACATACATCACCCGGTGTTTACAGTGTTCTTGGAGCCCTCAACTTCTTCAACCTCCATGAGGCTGTAGTTTCCTTCAGGCTTGCAGGCAGCGACTTTGAAGGACACATAGAAAGACATCTTCCCGGGATCGAGCTCACAAGCGGTAATCTGGGACAGGGCTTGAGTGCTGCCGTTGGAATGGCTCTTGCAGACCGAAGCAACGGAATTAAAAACCATATCTGGGTTGTTGCCGGAGACGGAGAAAATCAGAAGGGTCAGATTTCTGAAGCCAGAAGATTTGCCAATAAGTACCTGCTGAATAACCTGACCTACATCATCGATCTCAACCATTTGCAGATTTCGGGAGACACGGCTGATGTTATGCCTGTTAACCTCAAAGCAGAGTTTGAAGCGTCAGGCTGGGATGTTGTTGAAACAGATGGTCATGATTTGAACAGTCTCTACTCTGCCATCAGACCGGAGGGTCAGAAGAAGCCAAGGCTTGTACTTGCCCGAACAGTAATGGGCAAGGGTGTTTCCTTTATGGAGAACAAGGCTGATTATCATGGTATGGCATTGAAGAAAGATCAACTTGAAGCCGCTCTGAAAGAACTTCAAATAGAAAACAATTTTGAAGAACTTTCTGAGGAGAGAAAAATCTTCATGAGCAGCAAGCCGGAAAGCTGTCGCGAAGAGCCTCATTATCACTTGCTACAGAACAGAGGCAAATCAATCACCTACGGTCCTGAGCACCGTGGAGACAACAGAAGTGCTTGGGGAAAAGCTCTTGTAAGCCTTGCTGAGGCCAACGAGAACAACCTTCCATTGGTTTTCGACTGTGATCTGGCAGGCAGTGTAAAAACTGCTGAATTTGCCGCAAAATACCCGGGCCACTTCTTCCAGACAGGAATAATGGAGCACCACACAGCAACTATGGCCGGATGTGCATCAATCGCTGACAGGGTGGTATTCTGGAGTGATTTCGGAGTATTTGCCATTGATGAAACCTTCAATCAGCACAGACTCAATGATATTAATCAGACAAATCTTAAGGTTGTTGCCACCCACTGCGGGCTTGATGTTGGACCGGACGGCAAGACACATCACTGTATTAAATATGTCGGGCTTCTTAGAGCTCTCCCGAACTACCGTACAATCGTTCCAGCCGACCCGAATCAGACAGACAGAGCTGTTCGCCATGCAGCTGCAAATCCGGGCAACTATTTCATAGCGATGGGCCGTTCCAAACTCGCCGTAATACTCAAAGAAGACGGAACACCATTCTTTGACGAGAACTACGAGTTCAACTACGGTGAAGCAGACCGTTTCAGAAATGGTACAGATGTTGCCATCCTTGCCATGGGACCTGCATGCGGGAATGCACTTAAGGCCGCACAGATTCTTGAGGTCGGAGGCATTTCAACTGCTGTTTACGGAGTAAGCTGCCCGACTGAATTGTCAGAGGAACTCATAAGCAGTCTTCTGAACTTCAAACACATTATTACTGTAGAGGACCATGATACAGAAACAGGTCTTGGTGCAGGATTAGCACTGAAGCTTTCAGAGCTGGGCAATACTCCCCCACTGACCAGAATCGGTGTAACTCACTACGGAATGAGCGGAGAAGCTGATGAACTCTACACCCTTCAAGGACTCCAACCGGAGCAGATTGCTGAAGAAGTAATTCAGAAACTAGGTTAGTGTCATTAAGTTATGGGGCCATGAAAATGGCCCCATACTATAAATCCCGAATCTAATCTCCCCTGTGATTTGTCCTTCATCAGAGCCTAGCTGTTCCCTATCAGATGAGTTTTACCAGTGCAAAGCGATGATTCCTGGAAACATCATTTATCAATACCACCTAAGGAATGAATACATACTTCTTAACTTATAACTCGCTGAAGCTTATCGTATATGTACTAGGAAGAAGTGCATTGGTAAGATAGTTGATATAGGCTGCTGCAATGACAAGCACCCCTGGAAGTGCTAGATTTCTTTCTTACTGCAAAGAAAGGATTTTTGATGAAAGCCTCGGCCTTATCCTCCCTCTACTACCGATTTATTTCTCTGGCTGTAAAGATGGCTGTGTCCGGCAGCAGAGTCGAGCGGATATCCAACTTTGTTTCAGCTCTTCGCGGCAGAGTTTCATCATCAAGAAACAACCTGTATATCGATCATCTCAAGCGCATTTTCCCTCATAAGGATAAGGCCTGGAGAAACAGTATTTTGTCGGGCTACTGGAGGGTTCATGAGAGAAACCTTTTTGCGCTTTTCTTTCTGAAAAGAAAAATATATTCTGATATTGCAGATTCCGTTACGTGGACCGGCAGGGAACATCTTGACTTGGCACTGGCGGCTGGGAAGGGTGTACTTCTGCTTGTGCCCCACTTCGGGGACGAAAGAAGTCTTCATGTAATACTGGGAATGGAGGGGTATCCGGTTGATGTCATAACCAGCAAATACACCGATATGCCTAAGTATGCCCGGGAATGCAGGCTGGGTATCGGAGAGAAGTGGAACAATCTTCATTTCCCGAATGAAAACCCCAGATGGATGTACAGAACACTTCAGGGCGGTAGAATCATTCACTATGCCTCAACCGCTTATGGAGGTCCCGGGGGAACCTGGATAGACAATTTCGGGGTGCCGGTTCTTGTACCTTCCGCACCATGGAAGCTCTGGAAGCGAACAGGATGCGCCGTACTTCTTGTCTCCTGCGAGCAGACTCCAGGAATGGGTTTCAGTTTAAGATTTAAATCCATCAACCCACCCGAGGATCAGACTGAATTTGCAGCTGTAATAGCCTCTGCTACAGAGAAACTCGCGATAGATTATCCATCACAGTACGAGTGGAAAAATCTTCTTATAAGACACAGAGAATCAAACACAATAGCAAGAATTGGTAAAATACCGACTGATGAACACGAGTTGGAAAAACTTGCTGAGTACGCAGACGCAGACCCCTCCAGAGTGTTGACTCTGGAGGGGATTATAGATTCGATCAGTTAGAAACTGTCGGCACAGTCTGTTATTTTCACGTCATCAACAAGCATCCATGTTGGAACAGAAACAGCACTAGGGGCTCTTCTGCCGTAGGTGTTGGATGTGTTCACGCTGATTGTTTCAGATGAAATGGCAAGAACATTACCGAAAATATTCTCAAACTGGTCTGTGACTCTGCTGGAGAATATCGGGCTTACAATCTTACCGTCTTCGATAAGTACTGCACTGAAACGGCTACTACCTGTGAAAATGCCTTTGCTCATATTTGGCATATTCATGTAATGAATTGCAGGAATGTAAAGTACTCTTCCCTCTCCTTTAACAGCTTCAAGGAAATCAGCAAGACCTTCTCCCGGCTGCATTGCAAGGCAACCAGCGTTTGGAGTGGCTTCTTTCTTGTACTTTGACGCAGTGTTGCGGTCATAAAGAAGTCCGGCAAACTTGCCCTTGTCTATCATTGGAAGAGTCTTTGTAAGCATTCCGGAGTCACTGAGAGGCTCTGAGAATATGTTCTCATTGGAAGGATCATCAAGAACAGTTACAGAAGGGTGAAGAACGTCGTCTCCGATACTCTTCTCTGATGTCCATCCCATTTTCATCTCGTAGGTGCGACCGGCACAACCGGTCCAGACTGTCATACCTACAAGGTCTCCGAGAGACTGGGAGCCAAGGAGAACCTTGTAGTTGCCCGGTTCAACCTTGAAACCATCCTGATTTTCATAAACAGGAAGTATGTTCTTAAATTCTTCGATTGTAGCTTCAGCTTTAACATCGCCGGCTTTCCAGCCAGTCTGCCAGCTGGCAAGCTCCCACATTTTTTCCGGATGCTTAAGAACACACATGAACTGCTGGTCAGTAAGTCTGTGCCATACGGAATTGTCATTAGCTGTGGTGACGGAAAAGGTCTCCGTACCACCGCTGGACCAAGAGCCTGAATAGTTGTAATCTTCGCCTACATTTCTGAAAATAGCACTGTAAACCTGCTCTTTTACAGAAGGGTCAAGATTATCAAGTGCAGCATCATACTGTGTTTCCAGCTCAATACTCTTCTCAATAACAGTAAGAACCGGCTCAAAATCCATCTCTGCTGATTTTGAAGCCTTCTCGGAAACAGTAAGGATCATCTTGAAAAGCTCTTCCGCAGATGCTAACTCACCAAGATGTGTGTGTGTTCCCTTTTTTCTCTCCTGAATCACTTCGATATCAATTCTTGTAAGCTCTTCACTTGTGTTAAGGCTGACTGAATTGTTACCAATTCTCATGAGATGGCTGTTCTCATGATGCATGTGAATAGATGCTTTAATTCCCTTTGATCTGGCCATATCTCTGGCTTCTGTAATCATTTTTTTGATTGATTCGTTCATCATGCTACTTCCTTTCTCCGGAAATGACATCGTCGAACTTCACCACTGGAACGCCGTGACCAAGTTCCATAACCTGATTTGGCTCTCCCTTGCCGCAGTTCTCCACCTGCTCAACTACCCAGGTGGACTCGTCACCGACAGCTGAAAGATTGTTGTAGAATTCCACTGTATGTCCCTGGTAAGATGGGTTTCTGAGAACTCTTGTAATCTCACCGTTCTTAACTTCCCATCCAATCTCGCATCCGAAGTGGAAGTGCTCACGGTTTGAACCGATCGACCAGCTGGTGGGATTGTCTACAATTATGCCATCTTCAGTAGTGGCAATAATGTCTTTAAGGGTTCCATCATTACCTGGAAGAATGTTAACATTAGTCATTCTGTCGATAGGAGCACGGTAGAATGCTGTTGATCTACTGGCTCCCCCACTCTCGGTGAAGACCTTACGTCCGGCTCTCTGATTTGCTTCACTGATCATTGCTCGGGAAGTAAGGCAGTTAACGAGAATACCCTTATCAATAAGCAGGTAATCTCTCTCTGGTGTTCCCTCTGCATCAAAGCCGAATGTTCCGGGGCTGTTGATGATAGAACCGTATGCACTTACATTAAGCTTATCTGATCCGTACTGAAGTTTTCCGAAAGAATCCAGATTAACAAAACTGCCACCGGCGTAGGAAAGCTCATATCCAAGAATTCTATCGAGCTCTAGAGGGTGTCCGATTGTCTCGTGAACCTGAAGATGGCCCTGGCCCGGAAGAAGAATAACAGATCTCTTGCCGAAATCAACTTCAGGGGCTGCAAGAACTTCTTTCAATTCAGTCTTTACTCTGTCAGCATGACCGCTCCAGAGTGCAGGATTTGTCAGCATCTCCCAGCCTCTGGTACCACCGGTCTCGCAGTAGAGAGACTTGGAGCGTCTCTGCATCTGATGATCGGTATCGAGTGCCATTGCTGTCATGTGGGCAAAGGTATTGATGAGCTTCTTCTGTGTGTATGTACCCTCACTGCTCCAGAAATGGATGATCATTCTTTGGATCTGAACACGAAGCATTCTGCGAAGAATCCAGTCTTCTGTTAACGATTCATCAACACCTCTAAGGAAATCAACCTTCTCTGAAAGACTGACATCAATAGGGTCAACATCGAATGGTGAAGTGTAGCTGCCTGTGTGTCCTTCCTTCGAACCCATATCAAGCTTAACTTTAACGAGCATTGAGGCGGAAATTGCATTTGCGAGTGCTTTGTCAAAACACAAATCAACATTGCCGGTCTGGCTGGTTGCTGCAAATCCCCAGGCCCCGCCGTAAAGAACACGAACGCCGAGTCCGCTTTCTACAGTGGTGTCGTTCCCCTCAAGATTACCGTCAAGCAGAACGAGCATCTCGGAACTGTCATCTTCGTACCAACGGGCATCTGAGTACTGAGCACCCGTTTCCATCACCCTTCCTATGTTTCTGGTGATGGCTTCCTTCAAATCGTTGAATACCGACATGGAACCTTCTTTCAATTTACAGGGTGTTATTCTGTTTCCGTAAGCTCAAGTATATCACCCCTGTGCAAATGTCCAGGGGAAATCACTCGACAGAAAACTCCCCTTTTCGGCATGATGCACTTACCAACCTTCTGGTATATTGTGCAATCATCACCGTGACACTCTTTTCCAACCTGTGTAACTTCGAGTCTCAGGCCATCCGGACCCGATATCAGCAGACCAGGAAGCAATATTGTAATATCGATTCCCTCAGTAGTAATGTTTTCTCCAAAATCTCCAGGCTTGATGGCAATTCCGCTTCTCTCGGCAAATTCGACAACACTCTCCTGATCCAAAAGGCTTATCTGTCTGTGCCAGTTGCCGGAGTGTGCATCATCTTTAAAACCCGCAGAAGAAACTTCTACAGATTCAACTGGAACCTTCTCGGTTCCTTTTTCAGGCGAGATATTCAGGGAAAACACTTTAAATTTTTTGCTCATACTATCTTCCAGTCTATCTTTTAAAAGGTGAAGCATTCAATGCGGGAATGAGAAGCTTCAGGTAAACAACACGCCATAAAAGAGCCATGAAAACGATGAAAGCTAACCCTCCGAAGAGGTTTTCCATACTGAGCCAGTTGAAGAGTCCGTGAGCAAGCATGGAAAGAAGAAGTCCGGCTATTACAACAAGTACAGGCTTCCAGCCCTTTCGACCCCATGCATAACCCAATGCTGCTCCGAAGAACGCAGAGAAAAGTGCATGACCCGGCACACTAAAAACTGATCTGGCTAAAAGAGTAAAAATACCCATTTGCGGGCTGCCTCCGTGCCAGCTTGAGAACACATAAAAAGCATTCTCGCATGCAGCGAAGCCAAGTGCAGCAGAAGCCGCGTAGACGATACCGTCAACCGGTTCATTGAAATTCTTGTTCCTGAATATTGTCCAGAATACGATAAGGAATTTTGCCGACTCTTCAATCAGGGGTGCCCAGATAACAGCTGAATACCTCGCAGGTCCCCAGGGAAACGGTAACCCTTCATAAGATGTTCCCAATGCAATTGCTACGAAAACCCCAAGAAGAAATGTTCTGAGAACAAGCTTTTTGGGTTCAGGCTCATACTTATCAGTTTTATAAAAGAACCACAACCAGCCGAAGCCGGGGAGCACAGAAACAAGAACTATTATCAGGTATTGCATATGCACTCCCCGGAAAAAGCTAACCCATCAAATCCGCTACAAACCTGCCGAAGCGGGAGGGATCATCAGGTCTTGAGCCGGAGAGAACTTTTGCAAGCTCAAGTAACATCTCCGCTCTTGTGTTAAATTCATCTTTTGACTCTTCTTTGCCGTCAAGTAACTCAAGTGAGGATATGACAGGATGAGCAGGATTCAGCTCAAGTATCTTTTTCGTTTCAGGCGCATCCTGGTTCATAGCCCTCATCATCATCTTCATCATTTCACCCGGGTCGTCCTGAGCTGCAACAAGTATGCAGGGGGTTTCTCGGAGCCTTGGAGAGAATCTGACTCCTGCTACCTTATCGCCAAGAGCATCCTTAATAGACTGGATAAGATTCGAATGTTCTTTTTCTGCTTTATCACGAACATCTTTATCTTCTTTTGACATATCTTTCTCACTGGCTTCACTGGCGAGGTTAGTAAACTTCCTGCCCTTGAATTCTACCAGAGATTCCACAGCAAGAAGATCAACCGGTCCGTGAAGAAGAAGAACATCACTGTCTCCTGCTGCTTCAAGGTGAGGAGAGCGCTTGAGTTCCTCAAGAGAAGCACCTCCCAGGTAGAATATTGATCCTTCTTCGGGAAGACTTTCAACAATGTCAGTAAGGGCAAGGGCTTTATCTGACTTGGAGGTATCAAAGAGAAGTAGAGAGGCAAGTTCTTCTTTTCGCTCGTAATCGGAGTAAACACCCTCTTTGAGGAAGTCTCCGTAAAGGGCGAAAAACTTATCATATTTCTCGCGCTCTTTCTCGAGCATTTCACTGAAATGATCCAGTATTTTTCTTGTGAGAACCTTATTTACAGTTTTCAGTACTCTGTCCTGCTGAAGCAATTCTCTGGAAACATTGAGAGAAACATCTGGACTTTCAACCACACCGCGGAGGAAATGCAGATAGGGTGGAAGAATATTCTCAGCCCTCTCCATTATCATCACCTTGCGGGCATAAAGGCTCAGACCGGGTCTCCTATCGGGAATCATGAGGTCCATACCCCTCGAACCCGGTACAAAAACAAGAGAATAGAATTCGGTTATTCCCTCACCATGGTACCAAAATCTGTCCAGAGGTTCAGCGTGGTCGTGAGTAAGATGAGAGTAGAAGCTGGTGTACTCAGAATCATCAACGTCTGAGGGAGATCTAAGCCATACAGGTGTTCCTGTATTGATCTGGCTCTTCTTCTCTTCCTTTTTGCCATCTTCGTCGGTTTCTTCCTTGATGAGAAAAACAGGATTACTCACAAAATCAGAGTAATGCTTGACAAGGGATTCAATCTTCCACGTATCAAGGTATTCTCCGGCTTCTTCCTTCAATTCCAGCTCTATTGAGGTACCGACCTGAAGATTCTCAGCAGACTCTATGGTATAACCATCGGTGTCGCCACTTCGCCAGATCCATCCCGTTTCCTCTCCTGCCTTGCGGGTGCTCACAGTAACAGTATCTGCAACCATGAAAGCAGAATAGAAACCTACTCCGAACTGTCCAATAAGCTCAGGACGTGCTGCGTTGGCAGCTGCATCCTCCAGAAATTTAAGGGTTCCCGATGAGGCGACTGTTCCGAGATTGTTCTCAAGATCTTCAGCATTCATACCAATGCCATTATCGGTGATGGTAAGCTTTTTTGCTTCCTTGTCTGCGCTGATTACTATCTCCGGAGAGTAGTCTTCCCCGAGGAGATCGGAGTCATCAAGAGCAAGGTATCTTAATCTGTCAATTGCATCCGAAGAGTTAGAGACTAACTCGCGCAGAAATATATCTTTGTTTGAGTATAGACTGTGGATGACAAGATCAAGAACTTTTCTTGTTTCAGCCTTGAATTTCATTGATTTCTGTTCTGACATTTTACTCCTTTAACGTATTTTTCCTTCCAGGAATGGAACCTGAAATACTTTTTCTGAAAAAATGGGTCCGTGTCCAAAGTACCCCTCTTCGCCAAAAAGTTCCCCATGATCAGCTGTAACAGTTATCCATGTATTTTCAGGAACAATATCGAAGAGTCTTTCAAAGACAGTATCAAGATACTTAACAGTATCAATCTGTCTGGCTTTGAGCATATCCATTTCCTTCTGATCAAAAAACTGTTTTGAACCAGTTGTGCTCTCTTCAATGCAACCGTCTACAACAAGATCATCCAGGTGTTTGAAAACACCGTGAACTCCACTGATTCGAGGCCAGTCATTCTGCGCCTCGGTCGGTCTTGCGTAGGGATAGTGAGTTTCTCCGACATTCAGCATGTAAAAGCTGGGCCGGTCAGAAGGGAATGTCATCAGGTCTAGCATGGCATTCATATCATTGTGTTTATCCATCAGTCTGAATGAATCGAATCCTCTGTTAACAGGAGTCATACTGTTCAGAACTGGGAGGGAAACCATAGCATGAGTTCTGTACCCCATCGTTCTCTGAAGAAAATCAGGAAGCCAGAGTCGGGGAACCAGACTTTTGAATTCAATATTACGAGCACCAAGTCTATCGTTGTATTTCAGGAAATCATGCTTGTAGTATTCGCTTGCAAATACACCCTTGGGGCTGGTATGCGGCATCAGGCCCATAAGAAGATTGTAATGTGAAGGAGCTGTCCAGGTGGCATAACTGTACCTGTCCTCCGGAGTACCCAGCTTAAAAATGTTGGATGGTGCTGCCTCCATGAAGGAATCGTAGCGACAACTGTCGAGAACTATAAGAATAAAGTTATTCATGTTGTCAAAAGGCACAGCGGTTCTCGCCGGGCGCTTGGCAACTGCTTTTTTTCTACTGAAGAGACCCAATTCAACTCCTATCTATGCATTAAAACTGCTGATATATCACTCATTACGGCTTCAGACCATAGTGCTCCCAGAACAGACATCGTATCTGCCAGGGGCTTGAAGCCCGGTTCTGACATTCTTCTTTCATACCTGTAGTTTTCCTGTAAAAGCACAACTGCCCCTCTGTCACCGAGAAGAGTAACATCAACATCGAGAACAGCTATCCAGGTCAAACTATCTACCCGCGTGGCCCCAAATTCTCTGACGTATCCCTCAACTGTCACGAGATTGCTTACACTCGCCGCTGTTCTGAAAACTGCCGGATAGTTTCCACTTATAAGCATATCACGAGAAAGCATTTCACTAAGCATTGCTCCAGGTCTTGCAGCCCAGCGATTTGTGGAACTCTCGGTAACTGTACCGTCATCCTGCTTTACGACCATCCCGGACAACTGATAGCTTCCAGCTGCATCCAGATCTTTAATTCTCATGGGATTTGAAAAGATAAGATCACCGGATTCACGTGAGGCATCCCAGCGTAACTCCCATTGGTAGGACGGTGCAGTTTCTCCTCCCCCCAGGGGAACATTTACGGTAATACAACCGGTAAAAACAAGCAACAAAGACAGTAATAGGGTTACTCTATATTTCATCTCCAGATATCCTCTCGAGCGGGGCCGGAAGTAAATCCTTCCAGCAAACCGTTTATAGTTGGAAGCATTATGCTTATCTCATGCAGGATTAAATCGGTATCGTCAAAGGTGTTTTCCATATCATCAGCTATATAGGTTATTGTTCCACTCAGCACGCTGAGTTCATCCATGAATGACTGTATCTCATCAAAAACAGGTGTGATGTCTCCTCTCATATCCTCAACAGTCGCAGAGAGTTCAATACCCAGGTTATTATAGGTAATCAATACCTGATCGACTCGATTCAGTGTTGTCGAAATTCTTGTTCCGAGAGAATCACACTCAAGGTCTTCCAGAATACAGTTTATCCTTGTAAGAGCAAGTATCGCCTGGTTGTTGAGTTCCTTAGCGTCTATGCTCTCCATGATATCGAAGAGGCGGGTTATCCCTGTAGTTACTGACTGTACGGTGCCTGACCGAACAGGAATAACTGCAAAATTTGATTCGAATGAGAGCTGTTGCGGGGTATTGAGTCTGCTAACAGAGTCTGGAAGACTTTCAAGATTGACATTTCGTAAGCCAGTTATACCGGTAACATAAAGAGAGGCTACGATAGTATTATCAACCAGAAACTTATCGTCTGCTATCTGAAGAAGAACCTCAACCAGTCGACCGTCCGGGGCGATCTCAATGGAAACCACAGACCCAACCGGCACACCGTTGTAGTTAACAGAGCTACCAACATTCAAACCGCTGACGCTCCAGTCATAATAGCATGCGTACTTTGTGCTTGCATCCTTTGAAAAGCCACCCACAAGCCAGAAAATTGCAACCACAAAAAGGACCATAACAATTACAAAAAACACACCAAGTCGTAGTTTATTGGCCTTTAATGCCATAGCTACTCTCCATTCTTTCGCTTGAAAAAGGCACTGACCCGGGGATCATCCGAATTGTCTGCCAGATTGCGTGCGGTTCCTGTAGCGATTATTCCATGTTCAACAGGATCAAGCATAACTACTCTGTCTGATATAGCAAAAATACTGGCTAATTCATGTGTTACAATTATCAGCGTAGTACCGAGTGATCTGTTGACAGACAGTATCGTATCATCAAGTTCGGCCGAAGTTACCGGATCGAGACCAGCTGAGGGCTCATCAAAAAACAGAACCTCCGGATCAAGAACCATTGCTCTGGCAAGACCTGCTCTTTTCTGCATACCACCGGATATCTCCAGTGGGTTCTCGTAAGCAGCGTGTTCCATTCCAACCATCTCAAGCTTGCTTAGAGCTACATCTATCATCTCAGCCTTGCTCAGGCTGGTAAATTCTGCAAGCGGCATCATAACGTTTTCAAGAACCGAATAGTTTCCAAGAAGTGCGCCTGACTGAAAGAGAACTCCCCAGCGCTTCCTCGATGAATTCAACGCCTCCGGACTGCTCCAGATATCAGTGCCGTCAAAGAGTATTCTGCCGGAATAAGGTTTCTGCAATCCGAGAAGATAGCGGGTTATTGTTGATTTACCGCATCCACTTTTTCCCACAATTACAAGCACCTCTCCCTTGAAAACATCCATAGAAACATCTTTCAGAACAACACTGCCGTCGTATCCTCCTGTAAGTGATTCAACCTGAATAATTTTTTCCTTCACAATGACAGCCCCGGTCTGAGGTGAATGAAAATAAGAGACATCAATGCATCAACAAGAATAACAAGAAATATGCTTACAACAACAGCAGATGTTGTCGCCTTTCCAACAGAAGCCGGCCCACCCCGGACCTTCATTCCCATATATGAACCAGTTACCGATATGATTGTCGAATAGAATAGTCCCTTTATGAGACCCCAGTATAGATCAAATGGGATAAGTGCTTTTCTTACTTCTGCGATATAAACAACTGCCGGCATTTTAAGGAAGATTCCGCCAGCAGCAAGACCACCAGCCATACCTGCAAAGTTTGCCACAGTAATCAGCAAGGGCATTACGACAAACAGTGCTATCATTTTAGGGGTTACAATATAACCGTACAGATTAAAACCCATAACTTCCAGAGCATCAATTTCCTGACGGACTTTCATGGTACCTATCTCTGCTGCAAAAGCAGACCCTGATCTTCCAGCAACAAGAACAGCTGTCATCATGGGGGCAATTTCCCAGCATATGCTGTACGCAAGAAGGGCAGGCATAAAGAGCTCACCACCGAACTGACTCATCTGATAGCCAGCCTGATAACCGAGAACAACACCCATGAGCCAGTTAAGAGTAACAACAATAGGTACAGCCATTACTCCGGATTGCTCCATGTAGTATGCAGTAATAGATCCTCTGACTTTGCCGGAAAAAAGAGCTTTAAAAGACTGGCCTGTAAATGAGATCAGCCCTGAAAGTGATTCCCAGGTTGCCTGAACCTTGTCTCCAATATCCTCAAAATTATATCTGATGGTATGCGGGGGGGCAGGTGGAACAGGTTTGTCATCCAGTGCACTGAAGCGTTTGAAGAGTGCTTCAATGTCGGGAGTCATTCCCTGAAAATCAAGAGAAGCACCTTTTGCGATTCTATCCTCGGCAATAGACCACATTCTTGCTGCAATACAGGTGTCAATGCTCTTACAGTCGCTAAGATCCACTGTTACCCGCTCCGAAGATTCACTCTCAAGTGCGGATGATACATAATCAAGATCTTTGACTGTAAATCTACCAGAAATTTTGATGTTCCCGTCACCGTGAACAATTTCTCCCCTCAAAGAAAATCACCCTCTTTCAAAAGCAGCCGGTTGCCTGTCTGAAAATTGAATGTTAATATACATACATGGAGGGAATTTAGGTATTCAGCTTACGAACTTATTGAAGGAGGTCAATTTTGGGTACTTTAGTGTTCATCATTTTGCGATTTGTCTTTGGAATTAACAACTATGGCGATGGCCAGACACTTGCAACTCTTGTATCACTTGACACTATTGCGCTTGTTCTCTACCTCAATCTCAGGAAGACGAAGAAGTAGAGGGGTCGACCAGCTCTTCAAATGTCCTTCTGAATGAAAGAAGAACCTCCGTAAATTCGTTTGACAGACGATCTCTGGGCCATTTCAGATCTAGAGATTCGTTCCTGACGATTCTGCCCGGTCTGTGTCCCATCACTATTATTCTGTCGGCAAGATAAACCGCTTCTTCGATGTTATGGGTAACGAAAATAACAGTCGTGGACAGTCTGCCACAAAGATTCCGTAGCATTTCCTGCAAATTGATGCCTGTTCTTGCATCAAGCGATGCAAAGGGTTCGTCAAGCAGAAGAAGCTCCGGCTCGGTAACAAGCCCTCTTGCAAGAGCTGTACGCTGCTGCATACCTCCAGAAAGCTCGTGAGGAAAACTCTTTCTGAACTCATAAAGACCAACCATTTTGAGTATTCTTTCAGCTTTTACTCGGCATTCACTTCCGTGCATTCCAATAGCCTTAAGGGGAAACATTACATTGGATTCAACATTCATCCAGGGAAAGAGGGCCCCCTGTTGAAATACATAGCCGAATCTTCCTGCACCCCGGCCGATTTCTCCCCTGTCTGATTTCTCTAATCCTGAAAGGATTCTGAGAAGTGTTGTTTTGCCACATCCCGTCGGACCAAGCAGACAGATAAACTCACCTGTTTCAACCTTCAGATCAATTGGACCCAATACTTGAAATTTCGATCCTGAAGAGTCCAGGTAGGATTTTTGAACATCACTGAGCTCCAGAAACATCTATCGCTCCCTTGCACGGAGAAGAAGCCACTTCTCTCCTATAAATTCCAGACCGCGCGAAAAAACAAGACCAATCAGCGCAATGATGAATATGCAGGCCAGCATAATGTCCAATCTGGAGAGCTGATATGAGTATCGAAGCAGGTAACCTATGCCTGAGTTGGTCCCGGGAAGCATTTCTGCAGCAATAATCACCATCCAGCACCTGCCAACAGCCATCCTGTAACCGGCAAAAATATCTGGCAGGGATGCCGGAAGCAATACATTCTTGAAAATAAATAACTTGCTGGCCCCTAAAACTCTGGCTGCTTCAATGTATACTTTTCTTACACCTCTGACCCCATGCATTGTCTCTAGAATAACTGGGAATACCCCACCCCACGCAAGGATGAAAACCATTCCGATCTGGAGTTCATTGAAAAGGTGTCTGCTGTACTTCAAGTGATTCAATCCGAGAACTTCTGTGAATGAAGTATCCTTGAAAATGATGATTGAAAGAGGAAGCAGAGCAATGGGCGACAATGGTCTGGCAAGTTCGGTAATAAGATTTGTATATCGTCTATATCGCTCACTGGCTCCCATAAGAAAACCAAAAGGTGTTCCCAGAAGGATAGCAATAAACAAGCCGAGAAGAACTCTTACAAGACTAACACCTGTGTTCCAGAAAAGAGATCCGCAGCTCAGAAGGTCAGCAGATGGATGTGAAAGGATGTCTATAACAAGCTTTGGAGCTGGTAGAAGTGTATTTTCTGAGAACAAACTCCAGAGTGTGATTATGACTACAGGAATAATAAGTCCCGGCAGAAGATTCGAAATCTTCCGCCAGGCTGTCTTTATGATTGTCATGATTGAGACCGGATTACTAATAAACAGGTCTATCTGTATTCTTCAGGAAGAAGCGTGAAGTCGGTAATGATTTCAATACCGGCAATATCATCAACTTCTACTAGTGGTCCTGAGAATACATTCAAACTGCGCATATGATCCATTATTGCATTCATGTTACCTGTCCAGCCGTCTGTAACAGAAACGTCATACAGACTAGTAGCCATGGAAACAAGCTCAACCTCGTATGGTGTACCAATCCATTCTGACGCAGCCGCTGCTGCTTCCTCAGGATTCTCATTGATAAATTCTGTCGCGTATGCAAATAATTCAAGAGCGACTGCGACTTCGTGAGGTTTTGCTTGCATGACGTGTTCTGTTGCTGCAATAGCACAGCAGGGATGATTTTCAAAGTCACCTGGAGGAAGCATAGAAAGCTCAGCTACGCATTTGCCGATACCGTTATGCTCAGCCATGGCACAGGCGGGATTGTTGGATACGTAAGCATCGATCATGCCTTCCTGAAGTGCAGGATTAAGATTAGGCTGTCCCTGGGCATTGTAAAGAATAACAGAAGCATCTGCAGCATCACCGCCGGACATAGTAAAAGTTACACCAGCTTCGGTAAGAGCACTCTGGAAAATTATTAGGGCAACAGCCTTAGGACTCTTGAAGCCGACAGTAACAGGCTCTTCGGATGCATTCACCCATGCAATAAATGAATCCCAGTCAGAAACACTTTCGTTCCCGGCAGGAACTACCAGCATGTCTCCACGCTGATGAAGAGGGCTTATTATTTGAATAGGATTGCCCTGATCTATACTTGCAACGAATGGAACAACTCCACCGAATCCTAGTTCAAAGAGGCCAGCCTGCATATTATTTGGCACATTTATAGCACCTTGTGACTGAATAAATTCGATTTCTGCGACCTGTTCGTTATCTTTAATAAGAGCGTAGAAATTCTCACCGAGAGGAATAAGATAAACAGGATAATCAGCATGCATCATTTCGTTTCTAAGAGCAGCAACGAAAACAGCAGAGTGATGGTCCTGCTTTACAAATCCAATTTTCAAAGGAACAGCATCTGTATTCATAGCAACGTCCTCAATAGGAATGTTGCATGAGATAGCATCTTCAACAGCTGGTGTTTCTTCAGTTGGCAAATCAGCAGCAGGCTGAGGTGCTTCTTCACCACAACCAGCAATAAGGAAAGCAAAAGCAGTAAGTAGGATAATAAAGAACATAGACTTTTTCATTTCAACCCCCTGGTACATCTTGTAATGTTTCTAGACAGATCTAGAACTTCTGTCCGATTGTGTCAGGTCACAAACTGGCGGAAAGCTAGAACCTACCCGCCGCGACAAAACTAAAGCGTTTCATGAACCTCGTCAACAGCGTTTGATTTTACTATAATATAGGCATCAATCTATGAAGTTCATAATTTCATGTTTACGCAACTTCATATCTTATGAGTTTACAAACTAAACTGCTGTTCGGAAAATTCTGCATTCTATCCTATCGCTCTTTCCTGCTAGCTCTTACAGAGTTTTCATTAACTTTTTTCTCAAACATCATTTTTTGCGCTTGAAAATCTGTTAACTCCTTCAATTTCATGCTTCTATCTACATACTGGTTATGCATTTAAACTATGTCATGTAATGCTACTTTTTGATTCTGATACTTCTCTGGCTTAAATCTTGTTTACTCACCCTTCTAATTGGGATTCTATACCTGCTACTTCAAGAGTGTGTTATATTCGGTTCATGAATACAAAGAAAAACAAAATCAGGAATGCAAAGCTCTGGATTTTTGATGCAGATGATACTCTCTGGGAGAGTGGTCTTTATTTTAGACGAGCAGAAGAAGACTTCATCTCTTTGATGCAGAGTCTGGATTTCGACTCGGATGATCTCCGATCGGAAATTCACAGAAGGGATATCGAAAGATTGTCCCATACAGGATATGGTGCGAGACCATACATGCAGACCCTGAAACTTATTCTTGAAGAAAGAGTTGCAGTAGTTACTCCCTATATGCTTGACAGTCTTGCGTATATATCCAACTGCCTTCTTAATCATCCTCTTGTTCTTCTTCCCGGTGTACTTGCTTCTCTAGAGAAGTTTTTTAGTGCCAACCGTCGTATGATTGTTTACACAATGGGTGAAGAAGATCACCAGATGGACAAGTTCAAACGTTCAGGAATATCAAGATACTTTGATCACTGCACGATCGTACCAATGAAAACAAAAGAAACAATGATCGAATTGCTTGCTTCTGCCGGAATCGCTCCGGACGAGGCATGCATGATAGGAAACAGCCCGAGGTCCGACATAAATCCTGCCATTGCATGCGGTGTTAACGCAATCTTTTTAGAGCGTCCTTTCGCCTGGCAGGCAGAACAAATTGAGTTTGCCGAACCCGGACTTGTTACAACCGTTACTGATTTACTCGAAATAGTCTCTCTTACGGGACTGTGGTAGAGCAGTAGCAGCACCTTCTAAAAGGGTGCGTTGACAATTCTGGAGGAAATTTATGGGTCTGATTGATGTTCTTAGAAAAGACGATATCAAAGTAAATGTTGATGTCAAAAACAAAAAACAGCTAATTCATGAAATTGCACAAATTGCCTATTCGAATCCGGGACTTTCCAACAGTGTCTCACTGCAGGATATAGAAAAAGCCCTCGAGCAAAGGGAAGAGCTTGCTTCTACAGGTCTGGGGAGTGGAGTAGCTGTACCCCATTGCCGTCTTAAAGGTATAAAAGACTTTGTTGTTGGTGTAGTCACCACTAAAAAGAGTATTGATTTTGATGCAATTGACAATGCAAAGGTCAATGTTTTTCCATTTGTCATAGGTCCCGATGAAAGCCCCAAAGAACACCTTAAGATTTTGTCCGGAATGGCTCGTCTTCTAAGAAATCCGGACACAAGAGCACAAGTTAGGGAATCTAAGTCTTCAGATGAGCTTTTCACATTCCTGAAAAGCCTTCTGAAAGATGTCTCCCCTGCAACTCCACAACAGCAGTTATGCACTCTAAAGATGCTGCATGTTTTCATTAGTAGTGAAGAACTTTTCAATGATGTGCTTCAGGTTTTTGCTTCCGGTGACCAAACAGGAGCAATGGTGCTGGAAGCCCACGAATCTACCGAGTATATGTCTAGTATGCCTGTATTTGCAGGTTTTTGGAACAATGATCTCAACACATTCAATCGGATAATTTTAGCAGTTGTACAAGATTCTCTTCTAAATCAAACCCTGCGTAGCATTGAGTATGTCTGTGGTGATCTCAGGAAACAAACTGATGTCATGGTCACAGTCACAGATTTGCACCACGCTCTTGGCTCACTCGATTTTTAGGGGTTTATCATGTCAACACTACCACTAATTGCCCTATTGGGTATTGCTACGGTTTTATCCCTTTATATGGGCAGACTTGCAAAGAAAATAAGTCTCCCCTCTCTTGTGGGGTACATGATTCTTGGTGCTCTCATGGGAGGATCAGTTTTCGGTGTTCTTTCAGACGAGAATGTTCATGACCTTGGTTTTCTTACCGATGTTGCACTCGGATTTGTCGCATTCACAATAGGCAGTGAACTGAACCTTCGGGAACTGAAAAAACTCGGACGAGGTATTATCTATATCATTCTTGCAGAATCTTTTGCAGCCTTCCTCTTAGTAACTACTGCAGTGTGGCTCTTAACAAAAAACCTACCAATGGCACTCATTTTCGGCTCACTAGCACCTGCAAGTGCCCCGGCCGGTACAGTAGCTGTTATCCAGGAATACAAAGCGAAGGGTTCATTAACCAAAGCACTCTATGCTGTAGTTGGCTTTGATGACGGACTTGCTATCGTGATCTTTGGTTTCGCAAGCGCTGCAGCACGCAATATGCTTGATCCTAATAGTTCAATGTCCTTGATACAGGGGATTTTACAACCAACAGGTGAAATCTTTTTCAGCTTACTTATAGGAGGTGCGCTAGGCTACCTCTTCACAGTGCTGATAAGAATACTGAAGCCTCTGACAGATGTTCCATCATTGATTTTCGGTTTTATCGCGATATCGATAGGGCTATCTCAATGGCTTCACCTTTCGCTGATTCTTACCAACATGATGCTGGGGTTTGTTTTAACTAATGCAGTGCCCTCTTCTCTAAACAAAGCCTTAATAGGACAGCTTAAAACCTGGATGCCATTTCTTTTCATCCCGTTCTTCTTCCTGGCTGGAGCCCACCTTCAAGTGGGAGCTTTGCCCTCCCTAGGACTGCTGGGTATTGTTTACATTTTCTCACGAACCTCAGGTTTGATGGGTGGGGCATGGCTGGGTGCCAAAGTGGGAAAATCTGAAACAAAAATCAAGAAGTACCTCGGTTTTGGTATTCTCTCTCAAGCTGGAGTTGCAATTGGCCTCTCTATGCTTGTCTTAAAAGATTTCACCGAACTGGGCACACCGGAAGCTTCCTTAATCGCCACAACAGTTATTACAACCATCACAGCAACTTGCATTGTTTTTGAAATTGTAGGACCCATTGGGGCCAAATTTGCATTGACAAAAGCTGGAGAGATAGGAAAAACCAAATGAACTTTGAGTTTACACTTCTTGCAATGGTCGGTGTTGCAGTAACTCTTGGTCTTTTTGCCGGACGACTGGTAAAAAAATTGGGGCTTCCTTCTATCATCGGATACATGCTCCTGGGAACAGTGATGGGTGTCTCCATGTTGAAAATGTTTCATCACACTCATCTGCAAGAGCTTGCGTTCATAACAGACATTGCCCTTGGATTTGTAGCCTTCAGCATTGGAAATGAGCTAAAACTTACAACCTTGAAGTCTCTTGGCAAATCGATTGGAATGATAATCGTGCTGGAGTCTTTTTCCGCCTTGATTCTTGTCACCACTCTGGTGTATTTAGTTACCGGTGACTTGGTTACAGCACTGATTTTCGGCTCTCTTGCACCAGCAACTGCACCAGCAGGTACAGTCGCAGTTATTCGTGAATACCGAGCAAAAGGCAAACTTTCTTCATCCCTGTATGCTGTAGCCGGTTTTGATGATGGTGTTGCAATCCTTCTCTTCGGTTTCACCGCTGCTGTTGCAAAACAGATTCTTCTTTCAAATGCAGGCATAAGCCAGGGCAGTCTTGCCGCCGGTTTAATCAAACCGGCTGTTGAAATAGTGTTAAGCCTTGTCCTCGGAGGCGCTCTTGGTTTCCTCTACTCCTATCTTGTACGCAAGCTGGAGTCTAGAAACAATATACCTGCATTAACATTCGGGTTTATACTGATGGGAGCAGGTCTGGCTTCAATGTTTCACCTCTCACTCATTCTGGTGAATATGGGTATAGGCTTTGTGCTGGCAAATACTGCCAAGAAAAGCACTATTATGAATGTCAACGAACAACTGAGATCACTAATGCCGTTGCTTTTTATCTTGTTTTTCTTCCTCGCCGGGGCACACCTTAACCTTGCAACTCTACCCTCTCTGGGCTTGATAGGTATCGCCTATATCATTGGTAGAACTACAGGTAAGATTGGTGGAGCATGGCTTGGAGCATACATAGGTGGGGCAAATAAAACAATAAGAAACAACCTTGGCCTGGGTCTTCTTTCGCAAGCAGGGGTTGCAATAGGTCTTTCTTTACTTGTTTCTCAGGAGTTCGCCAGCATCGACAGTCCTCAGGCTCAACTAATAGCTGCATCTGTCGTTACAACAATAACCGCAACATGTATAATTTTTGAAATAATCGGTCCGATAACAGCAAGAATAGCATTGAAGAATGCTGGTGAAATTCCTGATGCTGACTAGAGGTCTGACGTGGGATAAAGGGGAGGCAGCAACCTCCCCTTTTTTTATAGAATTACTTAACTAGAACCAGCTTCATATCGCTAGTTGAGGTACCGCTAGTAAGTCGAACCATATAAATTCCTGATGGCTGATCGATGCAATTCCATCTGTAATCTCCGGACAATACTCTGTTTGTGTGTATTGTTCGCCCGGTCATATCATATATGGATAGAAGTGCTTCACCAGGAGATGTAACAGAAAACACAGCTATCGACCGAGCAGGATTTGCCCCCCCGTTTGTAACTGAGAAAGCCAAGTTTTCATTGCTTTCATTGATACCGGAAGGATCAGGGGTTGATGCACGCAGATCCCACTGAAGATCATCACCTCGCGCGCCGTAAACAAGCCAGCGCTCACCGGTGGAAACGTATCCTATTTTACCATCGTCAACTGCATCGGAAGAAGCAGCAGAATAAACCCCGGACCAGGATGTTCCATTCCACTCGTTACAGCGGATGGAATTCATTCCCGCTGTCCAGGAAACAATCACAATCCCGGACTCATCCAGAACAACAGATGGGCGGACCCCGTAATCAGCCTCTGAAACTATCTCAGGATTGCTCCATTCGCTACCATTGTATCCTGAGTACATAATTTTTCCACTCTGGCACTGCCAAACCACAGCAAATCCCTCCGAAGTTCCTGCTATACAAGGATATCTGCTCTCATCCATAATCGATGAAATTACAGTTTCAGAGCTAAAAGGACCGCTGTCTGGAGCGTCTCTGAAACCAATAGCCCATCCAGCATCTGTTTTGCGGTGATACACCAGTCCATATCCTGAACCATTCCAGGCAACATCAGGATAACGCTCCGGAGAGTCAGAATCAGCAATCGGTTCTTCTGTTGTCCAGGTGGAGCCGGTCCAGAAT
This sequence comes from Candidatus Fermentibacteraceae bacterium, assembly GCA_016744855.1. Classification (GTDB taxonomy): domain Bacteria; phylum Fermentibacterota; class Fermentibacteria; order Fermentibacterales; family JCC-6; genus Sabulitectum. The sequence continues at coordinate 61,272 of JADGDO010000010.1, forward strand.
CTGCCCACAATGTCTGGATCTCCGGAATCCCATTTTTGCCATACAAGCCAGGTATGTCCATCGCCACCGGAGAGTGAAGGTTCAACATCAAAGGGATCACCGGTTGTCATAACAGTGGCAGATTGCCAGGAAGAACCATTCCAGAGCGATGTGTATATATCATAGCCCTCATGATTATCTCTCATTGACTGCCATGCAGTCCAAACATTTCCCTGACCGTCACCGCCAACTGTCGGATGCCAGTCCCAGTATTCGTGCTGACACACAATCACCGGCTCTGCCCATGAATCTCCATCAGTGCATGTTGCGAGGATGTTTGCTCTAACAGGATCAGATGAACCGGATACAGCGAAAAGCATACCTGAGGAAGGGTCAGAGTACATATCGACTCTTCCCTGAGTATGAAGGCCATCTGTAAGTGGGTAATCAAGCCAACCTTCAACAAGAGGAGTCCCCGAATTACCGGAAACAGAAGTGAAACCTGCGTCGCCTGTTCGGGGTTTCAGTGTTGGATCTCCAAAGAGAACTGCACCGTCTTCATTCCCCATGTTGCTACCCAGCCACACCCTGTAAGCGTCACCGAGGTTAGACCCTGATGCAAGCTGAGAATAGTATTCAGTAAAGTAATTTGTGTAGTCAACTTTTGCCTGAGCGAGAACTGCAAGACCATATGAATCGGTCCATATGTAGCTGTTTGCGAGGTTGTCTATCTCGGTCCATCTGCCGTTACTGCAGCAGTTACAGACGTAAAATAGAGCATGTGGGTCAAGAGGTGGAACCTCGAAATTGTTAAGTGTTCCTGCTCCGGATGAGGGGGCTCCTGTATGAAAACTACTTCCCCACGGGCTGGAGTGAGAGATCAAATGCACCCATTCATATCCATAAAGCAACTCTTCCTTGAAATCATCAGCATTGGTTCCAACGGGATCATCTTTCCGGGTAACATCATCATACAGATTATCGAGAGCACCAGTTAATCCGCTGAAAGCTTCTTCGTAAGCAAGTGCTCGGTCAGGCAGAGAAAGTGCTCCGATTCTGTACGCATGATTCTTCGCAAAATAGTTATTGAGAAGTTCAACTGAAGAGCCGAAGGAAAGGTAGGTAGGCGTAAGCCTTCCCAACCAGATTTCTGGTTCTCCACTGCTGTACGAATTGAAAAGACCGTCACTGTCCGGGTCACTCCAAGTTCCGTTCATATCCATTAGATACATGTCTATAGGATACTCTCCATATCCGTTTTCTATCCAACCAGTAGGAATGTCTCCAATGGCAATGGCTCCTGCGAGACCAGTGGATGAGTATTCAGCTTGAAGGTCTGCCCTGATATCAGAAGCGGTTCCTCCCTCAATCTGCCAAACAATAACGGTGTATCCCTCTGCTTCAAGATCACTCTGAAAAGTGGTAAGGGAAGAAGAGATTCCAGTGTAAACCGCATTATCCACAAGTAGAACAACCCTATCTCCATCAGTACTCGGTGCAATTGGTGCATAAGCAACATTCATCGAATATGATCCTCTGTCTCTCTCGACTGAAATTCTGGAGGAGGATGGTTGCCTATCCCGGCTGTCCATGTATTGAATTGGAATACCTTCAGGTACTGCAAGTGCAGCAGAGGCAGCAAATATCGCAAACAGAAACCCGATTCTCATTGCTATTCACTTCCTTCAAGAGATCCGACTATCTCTTCTACAGCATCCAGGAGTTCACCAGTTCTCACAACTTCGCTCATCTCATTGTGATCAGGGTAGAGAGGGCGATCTTCTCCAAGGTGATCAACATGCTTTCTTATCACGTCACGGGCTGCCTGAACTCCGGTTCCGCACTTGTGGTTTCTGAAATCAAGAGCCTGAGCAGCTGCTATCATTTCGATCCCTAAAACACCGCAGGCATTTTCAAGAATCTGACAGTTTTTCAGGGATGTATTCATACCCATACTAACAAAATCTTCCTGATCAGCAGCTGCAGGAATAGAAGCTACCGCCGCTGGTGTACAAAGAATTCTCTGCTCTGCAATGAGCATTCCAGCTGTGTACTGGCTGAGCATGTGTCCGCTGTACAAACCTGGTTTCTCTGCAAGGAACGGAGGCAGACCAACAGATAATGCCGGATTAAGAAGTCTGTTAAGTCGTCTCTCACTGAGAACGGACACCATTGTTATTGAAGTTCCAGCCATTTCCATCGGGAGAGAAACAGGTGTGCCCTGGAAATTTGCTCCTGTAAGCACCTTGTCTTCCTCGGGGAAGAAAAGCGGATTGTCTCCCACACCATTCAACTCTATTTCAACCTGGCTCCTGGCATATGCAATTGCATCATGAGCCGCCCCGATAACCTGGGGAGTAGAGCGCATGGAATAGGCATCCTGTACTTTTTGAGGTGTTTTGCCAGTGCTGAGATCGCTTCCTGCAATACACTTCCTGATTGCTCGTGCGCTTCTGAGTGAACCGGAGAATCCCCTGACCTTGTGAACATCGTCCTCGTAGGGGGTCAAATTTGCATAAAGGGCTTCAAGACTCATAGCGGCTGTAATCTCTGCCTGCTTAAGCCATCTGTTCATATCGTAAATATTGAGCGCTGAAATAGCAGTAAGCAGATTTGAGCCATTTATAAGGGCCAGACCATCGCGTGCCTGAAGCTCCAGCGGCTTGAGCCCGGCAAGAGCAAGAGCCTCAGTTCCGGGGTATCTCTCGCCTTTGTAGAAGGCTTCGCCCTCTCCCATAACCACGAGCGCTATCATGCTCATTGGGGCAAGATCACCGCAGGCTCCAACTGAGCCTTTTTCGCAGACGACAGGAGTAACTCCTGCATTAAGCATTGAAATGAGCATTCTTGTCATTTCAATACGAACAGCGCTGTGTCCGTTGCTGTGTACATTTGCTCTTCCCAGCATAGCTCCGCGTACATGCTCAATGGGGGCAGGCTTTCCAATACCGGCTGAATGGTTGTAAATCAGATACTTCTGAAATGAGAGAACCTCATCATCCTTCAGTTTCGTCTCGGAGAATTCACCAATGCCGGTATTGATCCCGTACATGGTCTCACCTGCTGCAATTTTTCTCTCTACCATTTTTCTGCAGCGTAAAATTCGCTCTTCAGCAGCACTGTCGAGTTCAACTTTTTCGTTGTTACGGGCAACCGCAACAACCTTTTCAATTGTAAGACTCTTTCCGGTAAGAATAACAGACATAAAATCCTCCAGTATTATAGAATTTGTAAAATCGGGGTGTTCTGATAATACTAAAGAACGCGACTCAGAGTAACCTCATTCAGTAAGTCTAAAGGTTACATTAGTACAGGTTCTACTCCCATTTGAAGAATTTCACCGATACAAACAAGCCAGCTAGAATGAACCCTGACAGCACAGCAATGTGCACCGGAGAATCCCATATATGCTCACCCAACCACACTTTCTGCATAAGACTTATCGCATGTGTAAGGGGGAATACCTGGGAAACATCTTGCAGGAACTGTGGAAGCATCGACCTTGGCAGAGTAGCTCCCGAGAGAAAGAGCATAGGAAAGTACATTGTGTTTGCCAGAACAACGCCGCTTCTGGCTGTCGGTGCCAAGCTTGCTGGAATAAAACCTAGGGCGGCTATGCTGGCTGAAGAGAGAAGGAAAGCAAGAATAAACTCAAAAATATTTCCAAAGAATTGAAGGTTGAAGAGCAGGTAACCGGCAATAAGCAGAAGAATCACCCCGGCAACAGTAACAGCAAATACAGAAACAAGCTGTCCCACAAGGATGGCGAAGGGAGATACCGGTGTGGCTCTGAACCGCTTCAAAATCCCCTTTTCTCTATAGGTAGCCATGGTTACAGTTAGTGACATAAAAAAGCCTGTTGCCATTACCATTCCCATATATCCACCGACCGAGAAATCCAGATAACCAAAAAATTCACCGGGAAAGGGATCGTTACCCCAAATACTGCTGAACAAGAGCATCATTAAAAGTGGAAATATCAACGTAAAAAAGAAAGCAGAAGGTTCACGAATAAAGAGAAGCATCTCTGCTTTAATGATTTCAGTAAATGAGTTCTTCTTCATCAGTCTCTCACCTCACGGCCTGTGATGTTAAGGAATACGTCCTCGAGATCAGGGGCTTCGATTCTGAAAGAATCAAGCCCATTGTCAGCAGAATCCAAACCCTTAACAATCTCTACAATTGCAGAACGTATGCTTACCTCAAGAGAGCATGAGTCATTCTCACGCTGAACTGATTCAACACCGGGGATCCCGGAAAGGAACTGATGATCAAAGTCTTCTTCAACATCAAAAAGAACACGGGTATGCCCACCATGGGACAAAATCAAGTTTGCAGGAGAATCAAGAGCTGCAATCTTTCCCCGGTCAATAACAGCTACCCTGTCGCAGAGCTTTTCGGCTTCGTCCATATAGTGAGTGGAAAGAACAATGGTCCTCCCCTGCTCGCGCAGACTTTTTACTAGTTTCCAGATTGATCTTCTAGCCTGCGGGTCGAGTCCCGACGTCAGCTCATCCAAAAAGAGCACATCCGGATTCCCTATTAGAGCCATTGCAACAAAAAATCGCTTTTTCTGGCCTCCGGAGAGCGTCGAAAAATAAGCATCCTTTTTTTCCCACAAGTTTAGCTGAGTAAGAAGCTCTTTGTAATCGAGTACATCCTCATAGAAAGAAGAGAAAAGCAGCATTGCCTCTTTGAGTTTCAATCTGTCAGGTATTTCTGATTCCTGTTGCTGCAAACCGATACGCTGCTTCAGTAATGCTGAGTCGTTCGTAGGATGAAGACCCAGAACATTCACAAGCCCATTGTCGGGGCTGCGCATTCCAGCAATACACTCAATTGTGGTTGTTTTACCGGCTCCGTTGGGCCCGACAATACCAAAGATCTCACCACGTTTAACGGTAAAGGAAATTCCATCCACAGCCTTAACATCTTTGTAATGTTTGGCAAGATCTTGAACAGTTACGACAGTTTCACCCAAAATATCTCCAATCACCTGTTCCGACTAGAGTAAAAGAAAAGAGGGTAAGCTCTTGTGAAATACAAAACTTCCTCAACGATCTGCTTGATGTGAAAACCCCCCGATTTTAAATACCAGGAGGTTATTATAGCAGTAACTGATGCTGATACAAAAAAACAGGAGAAAAGAGCCTCATTCCGTCAGCAGAAACCTGAAACTCTAGCTGAAACCTTCGCCATTGGGCAGACAAATATAAATACCGGATGTAATACTCTGTATATCAACATTGCCGACTCCTCAAGAACTTCATAAGAGGTATCGGGTATAGAAGTACTTCAGAACAAGGTCCCGATACTCCGGGCCCACCGTAACCCTCCCCATTATGAGGACAATCCAAAAGAGGAGAAGGAATTCTACGCATTCGCTTTGGTACCCCGTAGCGTATGCTTTTGGAACTATCTGGCACTTGCTAGAATTCCATGATGTAGTATATTGTATTACAAAGGCATACACATGAATACAATTTGGCAGGGGGGCGTTGAATGAGTACTGCTATTTCTGTAAGACTGCCTGAGTTTCTTGCTCAAGAGTTAGGTGAGATTGCAAAAGAAACCGACCGATCCAGATCTTATTTGATTCAAAAGGCTATAGAAGCCTACCTAGATGATCTTGCAGATTTGCAAGTATCTATGGATAGACTTCATGATACAACTGATGCTGTAACATCTCTTGAAGACATGAGAGCTGATCTTGGCCTTTAGAATAACATTCAAAAAGTCGGTTAGCCGAGACCTCAAAAAGCTCGACATCACAGAAGCTGATCGAATCCTCACTAAAATATCTGAAGAACTCTCCGAGAAAGCAGAATTTATGCCTGAACTGAAGGGAAGATTCGCTGGCCTAAGAAAGTACCGTGTAGGTGAGTACCGAATCATTTTCACAATACTTAACGATTCCATATTAATCACCAGAATTAGGCGTAGAAAAGAAGTTTACAAAAACTGATTTAATTCTGGCACCCCTTATGATTTCTAGTTGGAACGGATTTCTTTCCTAGACAGGAAAGCTCCACGAGCTCGGTAAAACCCTTGCAACATGATGATGGAGCGATTTTTCATGTGCTTTTTAGAAGTCCTTCTTGTAACGATATAGATGCCTTGGTACAGTAGAACTAAGAGAATAGTTAGATTTAGAATATAGTATCCACTAGTTTTTGACACCCTTGTCAAGCGTCAATTACTTTTTTCTTTCAGCGACAATTAAAATTCCCTATTTTTCTTTGTCTTTTTTGCCACCCATTAGAGAGGGTGTAACCCTAGCTAATGGGCGCTAAGTTCTTTTCTTTACTGGTAACATTTTGATGAGGCAACCACACAATATTAGTAACAAAGATGTGAGGCAATGCTCTTAGGCTTCTCCCCTCTTTTTCTTTGATTCTTCCAGTCTGAAACTTGGTAGATTTAAATCCAGTATCACGCTGCAATGAAGGAGCCTGCCGAACGGGCAGGCCCCTTTTTTCAAAGGATAAGATGATCTGGACTAGTCCACAACAGCGAACATCTGTATACCGGTATACCCTTCTGTCTGCATTCTGCAGAAATAGATTCCGTTATTCAATTCACCAAGCCCGACGCTGTGAGTGCCAGCAATCCGTGTACCTCTGCTGCTCAGCACAATTCTCCCTGAAGCATCGTAAACATCAATGGAGACCTGTGCGGATTCAGGCAGCAAAACTGAAACACTTGCAAATCCTGAAACCGGATTGGGTGATACCGGCAAAAGAGCAGCTGAAACAACCGGCTCGCTACTTTCGTTTTCAGTGGCTGTATACTCCATATAAGAAAGGGAAATATCTTCGACTTTAGGTGTTGCGAGGGAGTCTCCACTGAGTAGAAGTCTGTATTGAACATACCTTGTGGTATCTTCTAATATCTCGGAAAGAGATATTCCTGATGTATAGACAATATCAGACCACTCTCCCATACTGGAGAAGTCAGAAGAACTTCTTAGCTGAACACCCACAGAAGTTCCCGCAGGTTCAACAGTACTCCATGTGGCGGTATCCCATTCTGGTAAAATATCAAGGTCCAGTATGGAGGATTCAATAGTCCCTTCAGGAAGGTGCCCCGTTATTTTCCACCAGGCATACTCGTGTTCTACCTCGCTGGATGCCACAATATCTTCACTACCGTCACCATCAATATCAGCTGTACAAACAGCGACTGCACATGCAAAATCGTCAGCAACTACATGCTCAGTCCAGGTTGTACCGGTTCCATCAGTGTTTTCCCACCAGATAACTTTATCCACTCCAGCAGCCGCTACCAAAACATCACACCAGCCGTCACCATTAATATCTGTCAAACAGGAGGCCAATGGTGTTAGACAACCACTGTGAATAACATGCTGAGTCCAACTTAAGCCACTCCCGGCTGTGTTCTCCCACCATACAAGGTCACTCATTAACGGAGATGCTCCCAAAACATCAGCATCCCCATCACCATCAATATCCTCTAAGCAAGCGGACAATGCACCCTGGAATGTGTCATCTATTGTATGCACTACCCAGCTCGTTCCTATACCATCAGTGTTCTCATACCAGCCAACTCCATAACCATATTGTGTAACTGCCAGGACATCAGCATCCCCGTCACCGTCAATATCGTTTGATACTACGGAATAATATTCACAGAAATATTCATCTATTGAATGCTCTACCCAGTTTATCCCCATTCCATCAACATTCTCCCACCAGGAGACACAATACCCATAATATTCACATGCCAAAATATCAGCATCTCCATCACCGTCAATATCCGGTGAAGAAAGAGAGTAATGACAGCTAGTTGAGCTATCTACTGTATGCTTTGTCCAATTTGAACCAGTCCCGTCAGCATTCTCATACCAGAGAATGCCATAGAGATAAGTTCCAACGATAACATCCACATCTCCATCAGAGTCAAAATCTACAGAATAAACTGATTCCACATAAGTCAAATCGCCATCGATAACATGTTCTGTCCAGGATGATCCTGTACCATCAGTGTTCTCACACCAGAATAGGCCATCACCCAGCACGTCCCCTCCTAAAATATCTATATCTCCATCACCATCAACATCGGCACAGTTAATGGAATAGGGGTTTTCATTGGCTTCAGTCACAAAATACGCAACCGGTGTAATGGGGCTAGCTGTTAACTGAACCATACCATCACCGCAATGAATGCCATCATCAGCACTCCAGAATGAATCATTCCAGACGCTTACAGGTCCTTGTACTCCTGAATCACCACACCAGTCAGTTTGAGAAACGGAAAAAGCAAAGGAAATGGAAACCCAAAAAAGTATCAAGGAAATTTTTAACATAATATTACCCTACTTTACATAATAATTAATAATGACTGTTTTTTTGTGATAGTTTGTTTCAGCTTTTTAGTACAATTCCCACCTCTCTTCTTGTCTGCCGGCATCTCTCCGTATTTCACAAACTGCTTAAGAAGTTGAAGGTGGCATCGTTACACTTGCAATTCACTTTGTACATCAATCGTATTGCTAAATCAATTCGTCAATTCAGGCTGATAAAGCTATCTAATGCATCTCACTTCTTACAATGTAACAGAAGCATAATCAATGCCATTATTCATGCTACAGATAATCCCTGCAATAAAGGGCTATTAGGAATACACTAGCATCCACTCATCAAATCTTTCTCATTCCCTTTGCAAATTACATAGCACCGCTTCAAAATTAGCATCTTCGGTGAAAATTCCACCAAAAACATCTCTGATTTCCATGCGGTCCTCTTCTAAATCCCAAGAGGACACTGATATGGTTTGACTAGTCAAGGGTATTGCAACATTGTGAGAAATGCTGTTTAAAGATCAAAGAATAATCGATATAACAGAATCTGACCAAATCTTAACTGAAATATCTGAGGAACCCTCTAAAAACATAATCTTTGCTCAACTGAAGGGAAATTCCGCTGGCCTAAGAAAGTACCGTGTAGGTGAGTACCGAATCATTTTCACAATACTTAACGATTCCATATTTATCACCAGAATTAGGCGTAGGAAAGAAGTTTACAAAAACTGATTTAATTCTGGCACCCCGAATCGAATTAGAACTTACAGACTAACAAGTGAATTGGATGTGAGTATGGCTATTAGGGTGCGCTTCTCAGGAAGGTTTTTTGATTGTTTCGGCAGTTGCTCTAGATCAGTGATTGAATCTGTGGTTTCCGAGATATGGTAAGTTGTTTCGATGCGGAAATCAAATGAAAAGCCATCTATACCACCGAACACCATCACACAAAGCATGAGGAGACCGGCAGCATAGAAGGCCAATAATTTCATTTTTCCTAACCTACAAGCATGATTTTAGCAAAGCGGCCATGGAAATCTCCAAGAACTTTCGCCATGTGAAGAGTAAGTACTATCAGTATCCCACCAATTCCAACTACTAGTGGCATTGCATAAAAGGGGATCCATACCACATGCTGATTAACGCTGACGTGACCCAGCTGCTGAAGAATTGGGGCACCAATGAAGGACAATGCAACACTGAAGAGTGTAACAATCAATGTGAAATAGGTAATGCCGAGAGGCATGAGAAGAAGCATATAAATCATTGTAGTCCAGGTATTTCTGGCTGTCAAGATGATTCTGAACTTCTCCAGCCAGTTTTCTCCCTCTCCGGGTGTAACCGCTCTTCTGGGCATTCTAACCCCGAGCATAGCCTCCACCATTCTTCCCTCGACAAAGCCCAATCCTCTAATTGAAAGAAGAAAGAGAAGTGAAATTGGAATACCAACAATCAGAACAAGAAGCCCTAAGGAAAGTGATAGACCTGTTACAGCCCATGTAAAATAGACAACTCCTGTTGCCGAGCAGAGAATTAAATAAAGCAAAGATGCCCAGGCTTTTGGCTCAGCAACAATTTCGCAGAACCCCAGGAAGCCTCCACTTCTTTTCTTCGGTGAACAGGCAAATACCGGTGTTGTTATTTCTTCAATATCTGAATACTGCTCAAGTATTTCATCTGTAGACCCGTACTTCTCAATTATTGATGAAACAATTACTTCACTTGGGGTATCCGGGTTCTCTTCTGTTTCAAATTGGAGAGCCGCTGTCAGGTGGTCTTCGGCATTTGAAAGGGCATCCTGTATCGTAGATTTATCTAATTCAGAAAGAGTATCTCTTAGATTATCCAGGTATTTTTCGATATGCTTATTCATGGATTTCACCCCCAAGGATTCTATTTATGAGACTACTTGTTTCCCTCCACAAAGCACTCCACCTGATCAGAGCTTCCCGACCTTGATCAGTGATAGAGTAATACCTTCGAGGCGGTCCGGAAACAGATGGCTCAACCTTACTGCTTAAAAGTTCATTTTTCTCAAGGGATTTGAGCACAGGATATAGGGCTCCCTGCTTAATGAGCTGGAAATCCTCATTTTCTCCCGACATTTCCTTGGCAATTCTGTAGCCATACATGGGCTTGTTTTCTTCAGCAAGAATTGCCAGTAATGCAAGAGAGGTAATACCTGAACTGAGCTCCCTGCTGAACTTTCTGTCCACAGTCTTGCTCGTGTTCATTTGATCTTCCTTTCACAAGAGAAATTGGTGGTATCACTTAACTAATCTCTATTGAATACTACTACACCCTTAACACTAGTGTCAAATCAACACTACTCTTAATTGCCATATACACAGAAAGTGTCCCCTTAGAGCAGGAGAACACTCCATCGGATAATCTCTGAAACGGGGCTTGACCTTCGGCGAATTGAGTACAATGTAAAGGGAGTTGGTGCTGAATCCATTCCCACTGAAAGGCCAAAGTTTGCGTGTGAACAAATCACATTCACAATTCGCAGATCTTCTGAGAAATTCAGAGGGCAATTTGTCATCGTTACTTTCACTATTCGAAAACACAATAATTTTCCTTTTCGACAACGAAGGTCGTTTTACTTTCGGTAATACTGATACCAAGGCCAGACTTCTAGTTGGCCCTGATCAATTCATTGGAAAATCGGTCTCAGAAATATTGCCTGAATCAATTTCTCTCCAATTTGCTAAAGCATTTGAAAAGAACCTTTTAGGTGAAATTGAGGAGTTCAGTTACAAGCTTGAACTTGGCACACATACTGGATGGTTCAAAGCTGTTTGCTCACCTGTCTTCCGAGATGGTAATTTTAATGGAACACTGGCTGTTGTTCAGGAAGAAACTAAGGAGAAAGAGTCGACAGAATCACTGAGAAAAAGCGAGGAAAACTACAGAACCCTTGTGGAGATGGCAACAATTGCCATTGTGATCGTCAGTGATGGAAAATTAGCATACGTCAATCCACTGACCTGTGAAATATCCGGTTTCACTTCTGAGCAGTTAATTAATAAGGATTTTTCCGATTTTATAGCACCATCCGAGAGAGAACGGGTGTTGAGAATTCATTCCGCAAGAATGTCAAACAAAGATGCTCCACTCTCATATGAAACAAAATTTGTCAAACGGGATGGAAGCATTCTTGAGGTCGAGGTCAATCTTCGCAAAGTGGATTATCAGGGAAACCCCTCTGTTCAGGCTCTGATAGGAGATATCAGCACCAGAAAACAGCTTGAGAGGGAAAGATTGTCTATTCAAAAGACCCTTGAGGACAAAGTAGCCGAAAGAACGAGTGAGCTTGAAAAGTACCGTGAGGATCTTCAGGACATTGTAGACGAAAAAACAATCAGACTTAGAAACACAATCAGTTTGCTAAGGATTGAGATAGAAGAAAGAAACACAGCGGAACAGAGAGCAGAGCATCTAAAGCAGATTCTCAAAGCAATACGAAGTATCAACTTTCTGATTACAAAGGAAACCGACGCTCAAGCACTTATCGATGGCGCATGCAAAGAACTGGTTGAAGCCAGAGGTTACAAGGACACATGGATTTTCGTGCTAAACCGTGATGGACCCTGTATGACAGCCTCAGAGACAAGACAAGATGAGAATCTTGAACCTCTGAAAGAAAATCTCATGCAGGGGCTTTACACACCATGTATCAATGAAACGCTTGTCACATCAAAACCATGGATATCTGACAAACAAAGAAGTATTTGTTCAGATTGCCCCATGAGGCCAGATTCTGAGAATGACAGATTTATTATGTCTTGCAGGCTTGAATGCCATGGAAAAGTATTCGGTGCTCTTACTGTAACGAGCCTCGGTTCAGTACCACCAGACAGCGAAGAAGTGGGATTATTCTCAGAGGTTTGTGATGATATAGCTTTCGCCTTGGACAGCATTGAACACGAGAAAGAAAGAGGACTTGCCGCGAAGGCTTTATTAGAAAGTGAATACCGGTACAAGGCACTCTTTGAAAACTCAGGAATGGGTATACTTTTCCTGGAGGAAGATTTAATTCTAGACTGTAATGCTAAGGCAGCAAATATTTTCCAGTGTGAGCAAAATGAACTCACCGGAATGAAGCCTTACGATCTCTCTCCAGAGAAACAACCCGATGGGTGCATCTCTGCTGAGAGGGCTTCAGAAATTATCCAGGAGGCAATAAACGGGAAAGCTCAGTTTTTCAGGTGGGTCCACACCAGAGCAAATGGAGAGCATTTTCCGGCAGAAATAAGTTTGAATGCTGTCAAAATTGCTGGAAAAAACTTCATACAGGCAACAGTTAGCGATATTACATCCAGGGAGAAAACCGAAAGAGCTCTTCTTGCTAGTGAGAAAAACTACAGAACACTGTCCAACAATGTTCCAGTCGGTATTTTCAGAAGCGATCCTGTAGGTCATGGGTCTCTTCTGGCGGTAAACCCTATGATGGCAACAATGTTCGGGTACGACACTCAGGATGACCTTATTCAGCAAAAGCCGCAACTTCTCTTTGATAAACCAGAGTCCAGAATCTCTTTTCTGGAAATGCTAAACTCAGTTGGTATCGTTGAGAACTTCGAAGTTCCGATGTGTAGAAAAGATGGATCTGAATTCTGGGCATCAATCTCAGCAAGATACCTTAAGCAGAATAATGAAGAGCAAACGAGCATGATCGATGGCATTATTAAAGATATTTCTGAAAGAAAACGGCATGAGGAAACTCTTCGCAGAAGTCTCGACAGCCTCAAAGAAGCAGTGGAAGGAACAGTTTCAGCAATGAGTCTTCTTGTAGAAATGAAGGACCCGTATACCGCTGGACACCAGAAAGGCGTCGCACTCCTCGCAACTGCTATAGGTCGCGAGATGGGCCTGGACGATGATACTATTGACTGTCTGAGAATTGCCAGCACTCTGCACGATCTTGGAAAGCTGAATGTTCCGCTGGAAATACTTAATAAACCGGGTCCTCTTAACAATTTTGAGATGGATTTCCTAAGAACTCATCCAGGTGCCGGTTATGACATTCTGAAAGCTGTTGAATTCCCCTGGCCTATAGCCGAAGTTATCTACCAGCACCATGAAAGACAAGATGGTTCCGGCTATCCCAGAGGTCTCAAAGGTGATGAAATAATGATTGAAGCAAGCATTATAGCCGTTGCAGATGTTGTTGAAGCGGTAGCCTCAAGAAGACCATACAGAGCAAGCAGAGGTATTGATGTTGCGCTTGAAGTAGTGTTAGAAGGAGCGGACACTCACTTCAGCAGAGAAGTAGTCGAATGCTGCCTGAAACTCTTCAGAGAAAAAGAATTTGCCTTGATCGATCATGACAAGACAAATTCTCAAAACAATTTCGTTATTTAACTACAGATATTATCTCTACTCGTCAGAATCAGCCTTTACAGAAACAATGTTTATGTCGAAGTAGAGCGTTTCTCCTGCCAGAGGGTGATTTCTGTCAACAGTAATCTCTTCATCTTTAACTGACTTCACTGTGATAATCTGACTGTTTCCATTCTCATCCTGTGCTTCAAACTGCATTCCCGGTTTTATGTCATCAATACCGGTAAATGCTTCTCTTTTGAGAACGGCAAACAGGGCTGGATTAACTTCACCATAACCTTCTTCAGGCTTCACTTCGACGCTAAATTCTTCTCCGGCAGATTTTCCTGCAAGATCCTTTTCAAGCCCGGGAATAATTGCCCCGGTTCCATACTTGAATACAAGAGGCTCACCATCGGTTGAAGCATTTATAACTTCACCGGTTTTGTTCTTTAAACTGTAATGCATCGAAACAATGTTTCCATCTTTGATTATCATGATATCCCCTGATTTCTTTGAGAAAAAGCTTGGCTTTCCACTTTCTAGCAACAAATTTCGCCGGAATATAATCCAATCAATTGATTTATCGAAATTCGCGTATTTTTTTTTGAGAAATACATCATGGGTAGGTAGAAAACAGTCTACAGGCTAGAAATTCGAAGACTCAATATCAACTCTCGTGATAGAAGATATAGCAGATTATTCTGTCTGGTTCCTGCTGGTATCCAACGGTCATTACTGACCCACTATTTAAAGGAACTGTTCCACCTGTAAAAATTCTGTTACGTGTATCCCACCAGTGGGGCAAATCTTCACTCTGATAGAAAGTGGCCTGGCCATCCAGCGAATCCGACGGTACATAAGCTGTCTGGAAAATCATCAGGGGGTCGGAAACATCTGCTTCGAACTTGAACCAAATGGCATCATCAATGCCGGAACCAATCAATTTCAATCCCACTGGCTCAATAACTACATCTTCACGAATATGAAAAAGCGTTCTACAACTGTTGAGCTGCTCCTGAGTAAGATCAGTTGTCACAAGGTCCTCACCAAAATCCAAGCAGGACAATGTCATAAGGTAAAGTATTACTGGAATAAAGAAGTATCTGATTAGAGTTCACCCGCTTTCATTTAATAGTGAATTCATCGCTAGTTCCGTAGAATCCCTGATCATCATGGATAACTATACGAAAACTGTCACCATTTCCGGCACCCTCCAAATCGATATCACAAACAAATTCTCCAGGAGCTTTGTCTCTCCAGGAAAAGATCTCCATAACCGATTCACCATTCCTGTATAGCTCACACCTGATATTATTGCCGGGTATTGCTGCCCACCTGATAATCCTGTTTTCAGGGCTTGTTGAAGACCATATGGAATTTTCAGAGGGGCTGCTGACCAGTACCCACATCTCCCATGGACCTGTAAGTTCCTGGTTTTCGCTGCATCCTAATGAAACAAGGATAGCTAGTGCCGAGAGAAAACACAGCACTTTCATTTGATTAACTCCTCGCACCCCTCCGTGTTTGAAATTACGCGGTGAGTATGCGTGATTCTTAATTCCCTGTCAATTAGGTACATTATTCTGCCTGTAATGCCCATTCAGGTGGCAATCTCAATATATCTGCTGCTTTTGACTGCACCAATAAATAGAATTTCAGAAAGAATTTGAATATGATATGACTATTCTCAGGCTTATGTTACAGTGAAACTCTGAGAAAGGAGAAAAATGAACACCTTGTTGTTTTTTGACATAAACGGGACCCTTATCAAGAGGGATGAGAGAACAGATCTCCCCTACTCCAATGCTGTGAATGCTTTTCTTGGAACAGAGAACGCCATGAAGGGGGTTGATACATCTGCACGCTCTGACAAAGACGTTTTCATGGAGGTACTGAAGAGGCACAAAATGGATTTCAACCAGCGCAAATGGGAAGAATTCCTGATCTTATACACATCTGAACTTAAGCGTTTTGCAGGCACTGATGTCTGGCGGACAAATGCCGATGCAGTACCTTTCGTCAGAGCTTTGCACGATGCAGGCTACACAATGGCGCTTATAAGCGGAGAACTTTCCATTGGGGCCGAATTCAAGCTGAAAAAGATTGGGATATGGAATTGCTTCCAGGCTGGTGGGTTCGGTGAGGATGGTCTTAAAAGATTCGACATCGCAGACAGTGCACTGTCCAGAGTAATGGCAATGAACAACCTGCCATTCGATTCTATCTATGTAATAGGAGACACAGTTCTGGACATTCAAACCGCAAGGCACCTGGGCGCGAAAAGCATAGCAATTACCACGGGTTCCCATTCCAGGGTAAAGCTTCTATCAGAAGAACCGGATTACTGCATAGACATGTTCAGTGAATTGAAAGATCTTCTTCTGAGTGAATAAGACCGTTGATAGCCTATCCATGGCGCCCCTGACACGATTCGAACGTGTGGCCTACGGTTTAGGAAACCGTTGCTCTATCCTACTGAGCTACAGGGGCACTGGATAACGAGAGGCAAGTATGCAGTTTTCAACCCGATTCGTCAAACCCCTTTAAGAAGGTCTGCTGCAACAAGAGCAAGGTGATCTGCAAAAAGCATGCCCTTTTCATCAGGGATGAGCAGATTCCCCTTCCGGGTAACAAGACCGGTGGAAACAATATCAGAGGGATCCAGCTGGAAACCGAACTCTTCAATTAGTGAAAGGTCAACCCCGTTAACATTCCTGAAACCAAGGGCCAGCACCTCATGTGCTGCATTCTCAGCAGTGAGTTCCTCTGCGGATTCCTCGGGTGTCACTCCATTTAGAACTGCGGACTCGTATTCAGGGATACTGCTTAAATTCCAGCTTCTTTTCTTGTTCTTAAAAGAATGTGCAGATGGTCCGATTCCAACGTATGGTGTTCTGTTCCAATATGATGAATTGTGCAGAGATCTATATTTGTCCCCCAGTGCATAACTGGAAACTTCATAGTGAATGTAACCTTTTTCCGTAAGCATATCATGCAGTTGATTATACATATCTACACACTGATCTTCTGATGCTTTCTCTCCCTTGTCCCCCATGGGAGTTCCCGCTTCAAGGGTAAGCTCGTAGGCAGAAATGTGTTGGGGCATGAAGGTAAGAGTATTTAAAATATCACTTTTCTGATCTTCAAGTGACTGACCGGGAAGACCATACATGAGGTCCATGCTGATGTTTTTGAAACCTGTTTTTCGTATAAGATTGAGGGTATCCATCGCTTCTTGCGAAGTATGCCGTCTTCCAAGAAGCTGTAGATTGCTGTCGTTAAAACTCTGCACACCGACACTGATTCTGTTAAAGCCAGCGAGCCTCAATGAAGAGTAGTCTATGGCATCAAGAACAGCAGGGTTGGTCTCTATCGTTACTTCCCTGAGATTCGGATTCTGAACCATTCCTATTAATCTCATCCAGAATTCAGGCGGTAAAAGAGTAGGAGTACCACCACCTGCATAAAATGTCTGGAATTTCATCTCTTGTTCGTCAATTCTCTGTATCAGTTCGGTAGAAAGAGCAGTGCACATACCTGAGGTATCCTCGGGTATACAAACTGAATTAAACGAGCAGTATGAACACTTCTTTACACAGAAGGGCACATGTATGTAAAGCCCTACTCCGTCGTTTGCCACAGAGGGTCCTCGAATCTCTGAATTTCTACGGTGTACCCGGACGGATCTCTGACAAAACAATTGTAAATCCCATACTCGGGAGTTGGTGCAGGTTTCCTGATAACCTCATATCCAGCCTTTTCCACACGCGTAAACCATTCATCAACATCATCAGTAACAAGAGTGATTGTTACACCCTCACGCTGATTGTTTTCCCGCCTTGAACAGAAACCAATGAATGCTTCTTCCGCTATTCTGTAAATCCTGCATCCTCCCTGATCAAGAACCATGGGAAGCTGAAGAACCTCAGTATAAAAAACATGAGACTCATCCATGTTCTCGGTATAGCAGAAGGTAATCATTGAGTTGAATGGTTTCATTTCTACTGCGGTCCTTTTGCAGTCCAGCTACCGCCAATTTCATCGTATCCACTGTGCCCACCTGAAAGATGGTACTCTACCGAAGAATCCCATATGCCTGTAAGACTGTCACCGGTGTTAAAAGTACCGCTGAAAGAGAATACATACTTGAGAGTGTCATTATCAACAGAATCTGCCCAGCTGAATGTTGAATCAGAAGCAACTGTTATTGATTGACAAAGCCAGGTGCGAGTATCAGTCGTGTCTGCGTACTCATAGGCTGTAGAGATGGTCCAGTTTGAAATAGCAGGATGATCAAGGGTAAATGTGATAGGAATTTCAGTTGCCGTTTCACCGGTCCAGCTGCCGTTATTCCATCCTGTTGGAGCAGATGGAGAATCACTGTCACCACAAGCCATTACTGCGAGTAAAACAAGGCTGCAAAAAACAAAAGTCTTCTTCATTATCTCTCCTAGTCTCTTTTAAGTACCGCTAAAAATGCCTTCTGTGGTATCATGACTCTACCAACCATTTTCATTCTCTTCTTTCCGGCTTTCTGCTTATCCAGAAGTTTTCTCTTCCTGGAGATATCACCACCGTAGCATTTTGCAGTAACATCTTTTCTTAGAGCGCTGATGGTAGTTCTGGCAATAATTGCACCACCGATTGTTCCCTGAATTGGAATCTTGAACTGCTGCTTAGGTATTGCCTCTTTGAGGTTCTCGCAGGCGTTCTTCGCCCATGCTTGTGCTCTGTCTCTGTGAACAAGCATCGAGAGTGCATCAACCGGTTCTCCGTTTACAAGAATGTCAACCTTGGCAAGATTTCCCGGCTGATATTCAGAAGTCTCGTAATCGAAGCTACCGTATCCCTGCGTGACGGATTTGAGTTTGTCATAGAAGTCATACACGATTTCAGCAAGAGGCATATCTACCTTAATCTCGACTCGCTTTGCACCCACGTATGTATTTGTGTAATTCTGACCTCTTCTGCCAAGAAGCAGTGTTGTAACAGGGCCGATGTATTTGTCCGGCATTATCACAGAAGCCTTGATGTATGGTTCTTCAGTCAGCTCAATGCGTGAAGGGTCTGGGTAGAGATTCGGATTGTCTATGTACACGACCTGACCGTTAGTAAGACTAACTCTGTAAAGCACCGTAGGAGCTGTAAGAACCAGGCTCATGCCGAATTCTCTCTCAAGCCTCTCCTGGACAACCTCCAGATGAAGTAGTCCGAGGAAACCGCACCTGAAGCCGAAACCCAGTCCCACTGAATTCACTTTTTCAAACACGAGCGAGGCATCATTCAATTTAAGTTTGTCCATGGCGAGAGCGAGATCATTGTAGTCCTCGCTTGAGATAGGGAACAGACTAGAGAAAACAACAGGTTTCGCCTGCGAAAATCCATCTAGCATCTCTGGAGCAGGGCTCAGCTTTGTTGTAACTGTTTCACCGCTTCTTACATCACTGACACTCTTTATACCTGCTATCAGATAACCAACATCTCCATTATTCAGCAATTTGCATTTCTCTCTCTGAATACCGAGATGCCCAATCTCTTCGATACGATACTCGTTGCCCTGAGACATAAGAAGAATATCCTGATCACTCCTCATAACTCCATCCACAACTCTGAAGTAGGCTATGACGCCTCTATAGGGGTCAAAAATGCTATCAAACACTCTTGCCCTCAGGGGGGCGTCCGGATCTCCTGAAGGTGCGGGAATTCTCTCCATTATTGCGTTAAGAAGTTCATCAACACCCTCACCGGTTTTTGCACTCACCATAATCGCACCGTAGGGATCAAGACCAAGCTCATTCTCAATCTCGTACAGAGTCTCGTCAATATTTGCCGATGGAAGATCAATTTTGTTCACAACGGGAATTATTTCCAGATCCTGTTCCATCGCTTTATAAAGGTTAGCTACTGTTTGTGCTTCAACTCCCTGGGCGGCGTCAACAACCAGAAGAGCTCCTTCGCAGGAAGCAAGTGCCCGACTGACTTCGTAACTGAAATCAACATGACCGGGTGTATCTATCAGGTTCAACTGGAATTTTTCACCTGCTTTGTTTTCCCGATACATTGTAACTGCAGTGCTTTTTATGGTGATGCCGCGCTCACGTTCGATGTCCATAGAATCAAGCATCTGATTGTGGAATTCTCTATCAGTCACCGAGTTGGTGGCCTGTAGAAGCCTGTCAGCAAGCGTTGATTTGCCATGATCAATGTGCGCGATAATACAAAAATTTCGGATATTTTTTAGCAAGTTTTTCCTCCTGTGTTGTGTGTAATATGTTTGGTATTCGGTTGTCATTCCAAACTGCTTCAAAAGGGGGAAAGAAATGCCCATTTTCAAGAAGGATAAAAAGAGCAAAGAAAAGCCTCAGGTAACCCCTGAGAATCCAAGGCAGATTATCAATAACTGCAAAATCGGTGAAGGAACCAAAGTCTGGAACTTCGTGAACATCTACGGATGTGAAATCGGAAGAGACAGCATGGTGGGATGCTTCTGTGAAATCCAAAAAGGTGTCAAGATCGGTGATCGTACCCGTATCCAGAGTCACACATTTATCTGTGAACTCGTTGAGATCGGAAGCGACTGCTTTATCGGTCATGGTGTCATGTTCATTAATGATGTTTATCCACCACAACCTGATCCGTCAGAGTGGAAGAAGACAGTAATTGAAGACGGAGCAAGTATTGGTTCAAATGCGACTATCCTTCCAGTTAAGATAGGGAAAGGTGCTATCATCGGTGCTGGTGCTGTTGTAACAAAAGATGTTCCTGCAGGAGCAGTAGTTGCCGGTAATCCGGCAAGTTTCATCAGATACCGTGATGGCATGAAAGGGGAGTAACTTCTTTTGAGATCAAGGATATACAGAGTAGTCCCCAGAATTCCAGAAAAACTCAGTGAACTTAAGAAAGTAACTGAGAATGCCTGGTGGAGCTGGAACAAAAAAGCTATCGACCTATTCCGTTCTATGGATCAGGACCTGTGGGAAAAAACAGACCACAACCCAACACTGCTTCTCGGTAGAATCAGTCAATCCAGAATGGAAGAATTATCAGAAGATCCGGTGTTTCTATCCGCTTTAGACAAGGTTTCCAGCATGATGAAAGAGTATCTTGCAAGACCGACCTGGTTTAGCAAACATCACTCTGATGCTCTTGGTCAGGGGGAGGTTATCGCCTACTTCTCTGCGGAATTCGGTCTTCATGAAAGCCTTCCAATCTACTCCGGTGGTCTCGGGGTACTTGCCGGTGATACTCTAAAAAGCACCAGCGACCTTGGTCTTCCTATCGTAGGAATTTCAATGCTCTACAGGCTCGGTTACTTCAACCAATACTTGAACAGTGATGGCTGGCAACAGGAAAGCTATTCTGTAAATGATTACTCGAATATGCCCGTAGAGAGAGTTCGCGACCAAAGCGGTAACGCTATCACAATTGTTGTTCCAATGGGCGACAACAGGGTTCATGCGGCCATCTGGGAGATAAAGGTTGGGCGAGTCAGGCTTCTCCTCCTTGATACAAATCTTCCGGAGAACAATCCTTCAAACCGCGAAATAACAAGCCAGCTCTACGGTGGAGACAAGGAAATGCGGATTCGCCAGGAAATTCTCCTCGGCGCTGGAGGCATAATGGCCCTGAGGGCAATGGGGCTAACACCGGTTGTCAGACACATAAACGAAGGGCATTCCGGATTTCTTATCGTTGAAATGATAGCACACTACATTGAAACGGGTCTCTCCTTCGCAGAAGCCAGAGAAATGGTTACAGCCGGAAATGTATTCACAACACACACACCCGTTCCGGCTGGTAATGAGGAGTTTGATCATAGTCTTGTTCTGCAGTACCTCCGCCCCTATCTGGACAGGATTGGTTTGAACAATCAGGCATTCCTTAAATTCGGTAACCACTCTTCTTCAGAAAACTTCTCGATGACAGTCTTTGCCCTCAATTTCTCAAGAAAAGCAAATGGTGTAAGCAAGTTGCACGGTGAAGTCTCCAGAAACATCTGGAGAACTGTATGGCCAAGATTACCTGAAACTGAAATCCCGGTAGGTCACGTAACAAACGGGGTTCATGAAAACACATGGGTTTCGGGTGAAATACGAAGGCTTCTCGATAGATATGTTGGAAACACCTCCCCCCAGAATCCAGATCAGGAAAATTTCTGGAAAAAGATAGCAAGAATACCTGATTCTGAATTGTGGCAGGCACACGAAAGACTCAGAGCCCGTCTAGTTGGTTATGCAAGAGTGCAATGGAGCAACCAGCTCGAGAGCATGGGAATCAGAGGTCTTCCACAGCAGAACATGCCGGTGCTTAACCCGGATACACTTACAATTGGTTTTGCTCGAAGATTTGCAACATACAAAAGAGCCTCACTGCTTCTCAGTGATCTCGACCGTTTATCAGATCTTCTAAACAACACCACTAGGCCAGTTCAGGTAATCTTTGCCGGCAAAGCACATCCACATGACAACGGTGGCAAGGACCTGATAAGAGAAATATTCCACGCTTCTCTGAACAAGAACCTTTACGGTAAGTTGGTTTACCTCTCAGATTACAATATGGACATGGCCAGGTACATGGTGCAGGGCGTTGACATTTGGCTGAATACTCCAAGAATTCCCATGGAAGCAAGTGGAACAAGCGGTATGAAGGCAGCCATGAACGGTGTACCTCATTGCAGCGTACTTGATGGATGGTGGGCAGAGGGTTACCGCGCGGACAGAGGCTGGGCCATCGGCAACGGGGAGACTTACAAAGACCCTGCTGTTCAGGACAGAATTGAAGCCAAAGCGCTGTACGACCTCCTTGAAAATATGATAACTCCTCTCTTCCATGAAAGAGGAAGCGGTGGAATTCCTGTGGGCTGGACTGCTATGATGAAGCAATCCATGTACATGGCACTATCTGAGTTCAACACAAACAGAATGGTTGCCGAGTACACTAATAACTACTACATGCCTGCACTGAGTTTCTCCAGAACCCTTGGTGTTAACAACATGGAGGGGGCCAAAGAACTTGCCAACTGGAAAGAAGCTGTTCGGGAAAAATGGCATGGAATCGCAATAGAAGGAGTCGATCCAGAAGAAACCAATGAGACACTTACTGTTGGTGACAAAATTGAAGTAACCGCAAGGTTAAGGGCACCTGGGCTCAGTGCAGATGATCTCTCTGTAGAAACACAATTCGGTGAAGCCTCAGGTGACAACTGGCTCTCGGGAAGAACCTCAACGGTCCTTCAATTCACTCACGAGGAGAATGGTGTTCTATTCTTTAAGGGTTCTATTTCATGTACCGAAGCGGGAAAATTTGGTTTTACTGTAAGAGTATTACCAGCACATCCCAAATATGGCAGGGTTGTTGAACCGGGTCTTGTTCACTGGTGGGAATAGATATAAACTCTTCCTGCATTTTTAGATAATACGATAATGGTCTGGCCGTCTTGAGTAGAGAAGGCCAGATCAGCTGACTGTAAGCAGAAGAGAGATGGAGCGAATACTAAATTCTGCGAGTTGAGAATAGAAATTCTGTTATCAGTTCTCCTCGGAGCAATCACAACATCAGTTCCAGGGACAATATCGCACTCCCTGTAGGGATTAATTGAGCTTATCTCATCAATCAACTCACGGTTGTTGCCATCATAAAGAAATACTTTGGGATCGATCGAGTACTGATTGAATACGACAATGTTTCCACTGTTGTTATAAATAAATGGCCCTGACCTTTCGGTAAGGTGCAGAGTATCAATCAGTTCCATAGTATTGACATCTATCTCAAGAAGATAGTTTTTACTGGAATTGCTCACCAGCAGTTTCTGGCCATCTGTAGATATTGCAGACCTGGTTATTGGCCATTCAGTGGCAAACTCACCCAAAATTGAACCAGTAGAAACATCTATTTTTCTCACCAACCACTCCGGTCCTAAAAAAGACACTACCAGACTGGAGTTTCCTTCAGCAAGAAACATATCTGAAATGATTGACTCAGAATCATATATCAATTCAGGAGCTTGGTCCGGCAGCTGAACTCTAAAGATGCTGCCCTCGCTGATATTCTCAATGAAGACAATGCCGGATACGCTGTTGAGAACGAACTTGCCCGGTCTGAAATTGAGATGGAGAGTATCCTTGGTAACTGGAAAAGGAGTCAAGTCGAGATAGTTATCCTCTAGAGAAAATGATTCGAGAATATCAGCTTCCGTGTCAAGAATGTATACCCTTCCATCAATCGTAAACCCACCTGAAATCAAACTGGATATTACGGCATAACCAGTGAGTGTTGATGGGTATTCAGGGTTAACATACTGTGCCATACCTGCCGGGCTAACAGAGTCTGTGCAGGCAACCAAGAGAAGAAGTACAGCAAGAATGAATGTAAGCAAACTAAAATTCATTTTCATACACATACGCCCTTCCAAGCGACTTGCAGAAAACTAAAATATTCTGGTTGGATGGAGATGAAATTGCAAGATCTGGATAGGAAAAGCAAAACATGGATGGAGCAAATATCATGTTCTCAGTGTTCAAAACTGAAACCCTGTTATCTGATCTTCTAGGGGCAAGGACTACATCGGTTCCCGGCATAAGAAAGCAGGTCTTGTATGGGTTAATGGTCCGAATATAGTTTAGAACTGATTTGCTCTGGCCATCTATCAGATATGCGCTGGGACGAATAGTGTATTGATTGAATACTACGATGTTTCCACTGGTGTTATAAAGGAAGGGGCCGATCCTCTCAGGCATCGGAATAGAATCCACCTTCTCAAAAGAGTTAGCATCTATCTCAATCAGGTATTTCATGGATGAATTACTCAATAGCAATCTGTTATCATCAACAGAAATTGCAGCTCTGGTAATTGGCCAGCTTGCCGAAAACTCATTTTCTACAGCTCCTGTATTTGCATTGATTTTTTTCACTGCCCATTCCGGGCCGAGAAGGCAAATGATAATTGAAGCTCCATTTTCAACAGAGAAAATGCTTGTAATAATTGACTCATTTTCATAGAGCAACCTGGGTGGTTCAGTAGTAGTTATGTCCATGACATATAGATCATTAGAGACACTATGTGAAAGATAAAGAGATGCAGATGACTCATCAAAACAACTGAATCCGGGAGAGATTCCTAACTGCAATGTATCTTTATGAACAAGGCTGTCCGGATCTTCAAGGTTGGGATCTGATACAGAAAAAGAGATAGCTGCCTGATTCGTTTTATCGAGAACAAAGACTCTTTCCTGATAGTAAAAAACTCCGGAAAACTGTGAATTGATTGCTGCATAGCCGAAAAGGCTGGATGGATACTCCGGATTTTCATACTCTGCAAGCCCTGCTGGCTCGAGTGAGTCTACACAGCCGGCACAAATCAAAATAGAGAACAAAACAGACAAGACAACAATGCTATGTAAATGCTTAACCATGTTATTCTCCTTTTATAAAAACAAAAGCATGCCCCGGGGTGGTTCTTGCTGTTATTGTAATAATATAGTCTCGATCTTGAGAAACACAAATTGCTCCGATTCTATTGGACTGCGGAATTGAATTTGCGAAAATCATGTTGTCCATATTAAGCACAGAGACTCTTTCATCCTGGTTTCTGGGCAAAAGCAATGTGTTGGTACCGGGAATTCTCTGAGATACCAGATATGAATTCAAAGGTCTTGAAGAATACTCCAATCTTCCCGTCTCCGAACTAACCCTGACCATGTATGGCCTGCTGGAAGCAGCATCGAGTGCGACAATGCTTCTGGAATCAGACGAGAAAGACATTGTTCCGATTCGCATCGGTAAACTAAGTGTATCCATTGGAGAAAGGTCATCAGTATCGAAGAGATATATCTCGTTTCTGCCTGAATTTGCAACAGCAACAATTTTATCGTCAGGGGAAAGTGCCAGTCGCAAAACAGGCCAATCTATAGAAACACTGGAAATCTGCTCCCAGGTGGTAGTGGAAACAGACTCAAGCTGCCAGGGAATGCCTGAAGACCCGAGATACAGTGTCTCTCCGTCAGAGGAAAGCTGGATTGTTTTTATTGATGAATCGCTGGTGTAGACTTTTTTCCATCTCAGTGTTTCAGTATTGACTGAGTAGAGATCATTATAGTTGTGATGGGTAACATATATCTCATTTCCGGCGAGGGGAGAAACCAATAGACCGGGAGAAAAATCGACTTGGAGTGTGTCACATACATTGGGATTCACAAGTGCTTCAGAAACATCCTTGTACCAGATTCTCTGGTTCACCGGTTCAGATATCCAGACAGTGGAGCTGCCATTGGAAAAAACAGCTGCAAACGGATCCTCACCGCAATAAAAATACCCCTTAAGCAAGTCTGAATAAGGTGGATTCTCGTATTCTGAGGAACCCGCAGGGCTCGTTGCAGTGCAACCGATTGCACACAACATAAAGCAGACAATAAGTAAGAATATACCCCAGAATTTCAAAGACTACCTCTTTTCATCAATTAAAGCAATATATTGGAACAAACAATCTGAGGGGAGCTCCATCGTGAGAAATTTTGCCACCTGTATTCTCTTTATCACTATATCCGCTTTCGCCGGCACCACAGGAAGAATAGCAGGAGTTGTATATGACACCGAACGGAACCCGGTGGTGGGATCTACAGTTATCATTGTAGGAACTGACTTTGGTACAATGACAGATTCCAACGGTGAATACCTTATTCACAACCTGAATCCGGGTACATACAATCTTCAGGCAAGAATGGTAGGAAAATCAGAGCAAACCATTGAAGGAATACAAGTCTCTGCAGATCTTACAACCAGAATCGATTTCGAGCTCAACAACACAGCCTCAGGGAATACAGTAATCACTGTTACAGACCAGCGGGGATTAATAGTGTTTGATGAGACATCCTCCATAAACATAATTGACAGCAGTGATATTGAAGCAATGCCGGTGACCTCGATCAGGGATATAATCGCCCTGAGTTCCGGTGGTGTTTCGTCGGGAAGCGATTTTCACATGCGCGGAGGTCGTTCCGGAGAAATCATTTACATGGTTGATGGAATAGTCATGAATGATCCGGCCACTAACCTCTTCTCGATGGAAATACCTCTTTCAGCAGTATCGGAGATTTCAATTACCTCCGGAGGTTTCAGCGCTGAATACGGTGGCGCTCAGTCAGGAGTGGTCAACATTATTACAAGAGATGCGACAGATCGTTTCATGGCTTCCTTGAACGGTGGAGGAGGAGCATTTTCTGAAACGGGAGATGCAAGCCTGAACACGATGGAACACTCTGTGTGGGAAAATCAGATATACCATGGTAACGCCTTTAAGGGTGAGGGTGCAGTCGGTGGTCCGACATTCCTTCCAGGAGAAAGCGGCTTCTTCCTCACGGGTTCTTATAACAGAAGCGGTTTCAATCATGCCGACAGCAGGGGCTACTGGGACAACAGTACAATCGAAACCATGAGTGGAACTGCAAAGTTATCCTGGAAACCCGATCCAATGACCAGAATTGTAACCAATTTCTACCTGTCAAATGGTGAAAAGGGCTGGCGTGACTGGCTCTGGTCAAGAACTGTTGATCACTATGTTAATGATGGCGACACACTTTACTACTCGCGAGAGAATGAAATGGCTCTTCCTGTTAGGGAGCAAGGCAGATTT
The DNA here is from genome assembly GCA_016744855.1 of Candidatus Fermentibacteraceae bacterium. GTDB lineage: Bacteria > Fermentibacterota > Fermentibacteria > Fermentibacterales > JCC-6 > Sabulitectum. The sequence goes on from JADGDO010000010.1 coordinate 88,526, forward strand.
TCTCCAGGCATTTCGGTAACGCATTCATTCAATCAGAAGAGTTTCATCGAATTCAAATTGAATCTTTATCACACTGAAGAAACCCATGGGATCACAGACTCTACCGGTAACTTGATAGGAAGCAATTTCTTGATTGAAGACTGGCTGGAGTATGAGGCACCATTCAGATTTGAAGACAGGGATCATTTCTTTAGAAGTGGCCATATTGACTGGATCAGACACGATTCGGAGACAGATGTTATTACCTTCAGAACCGACTACACAAACCAGATGAATGCCAACAACCAGCTTAAATTCGGTTACGAGGGTAGATTCTTTGACACCGAGGGCTGGGATATCTATTCTCCTCCAGGATACACTGTTACATATTCTTCATGGGAAGGATCTCCAAAATTCCATGGAATCTATGCACAGGATAGAATTGAATACACTGCCGGCTTGATTGCCAATATCGGAGCACGAATAGATGTAATTGACCCCAACGTGGAGGATGCTGAAAGCAAATTCAAATTCAGCCCCAGACTTGGAGTTTCGCATCCCATTTCCGATCGTGACATGATAAGAGCAAGCTATGGACACTACTATCAGGTCCCAGGTCTAAGCATGATGTACTACGAGAACCAATCCAGTTCCTCATCCTCAGGTGATCCTCTCTCGGGAAACCCTGATCTTGATCCGGAAGAGACTGTTGCATACGAACTGGGCATAAAACACATGTTTGATCCCTATACGATTCTTGAATTTGTAGCCTACAACAAAACAATTACCGGTCTGGTATCAACCGATCTTCAGGAAACTACAGAAGAATACTGGCAGTATGTGAATAGTGATGGTACAGGAACTGTCTGGGGAACAGAATTGGGTCTTCTCAGAAGATCATCCAGGTACTTCTCTTTTGCAGCTAACTATTCATACAGCGTTGCAAAGGGCAGGGAATCATCCCCAACAGAGAACTACTCTTACGGCTGGGGAAGTCAGTATCCGGTTCCCAATGATGATGTATATCTTGATTGGGATCAGAGACATACAGCAAATGCTTCAGCAGGAATGATGATTGAACGGGGAGACTCTTTCCTCAATCAATCCTGGCTGGAAGGATTCGGTTTCCGTGTTAACACAAGCTACGGAAGCGGTATTCCGTATGACAACGCAGCGCACGACACACATCCATTCTTCAGGAATCAAAAGAGATATCCGTGGAGAATGAATACTGACCTGAGAGTGGAGAAAAGATTCTGGCTGGGTGGTTCTACTTTGAATGTTTACGTGGATGTGTACAATCTCTTCAACAGACAAAATCTGGACCACATATACAATGTCGCGTGGTATGATGCTGATCAGGACGGAGATGGCGAGCCGGATCACATTGCCGGAGGTCCAGCAGGTAACCCCAATGCATATTCACCAGCAAGACATTTCTTCTTTGGGGCCGATATCAGGTGGTAGAAAGATCTGGTTTAATCTGAGCCGATCTTATCATATCGATTGCTGCTGAAACAGAAACCAGCACACTCTCCGGGACGGAGGCTCTTTTGAGTTTCCCCCCGGAGTTTTTTTCCAGATAACTCTTGAGAGCATGAATTTCCTCAGTTTTTCCTGATCGGATAAGAATTGCAAGGCCATCCTGCATCAGATCCTCATTATCAAAAGGTACTCCTCGGATGTGAGAGAAGGCAGAGCGGAAGTGCCGCTTAACAGCAGGATCATCATGCACCTTTACCAGAAAGCGCATAAGTGTTTTTCTTGCAGAAGGCAGTGTATGCATCAACCTCAACATCGCCGGGATAAGACCCCTGTCTGCAGTCTGAGCCTTGGCAAGAACATCAATTGCAACTGCTGTAACATCGGGGGAAGGATCTCCAATCATGTTTGCTGCATATGACAATGCTCTTTTTTCTGAGACCTTCATCAGAGAGACAAGAGCCTGTCTTCGAACTCTGTCATCTGAATCATCACAAAGCCTCTCAAGAACAGTCTGCGACCGCTGAGACCCGAGATCACCTAAAAGCGAAACAAGATTCCTAATAATGTACCAGTCCTGAGAGGCAAATCTTCCTGTCTCTCCATCCCTGACAGATAGGCCACCACGTTCCAACTCATCAATTCTGTTATGAAACATCAGTAGATACCCGGTTCCAAACCTTCGGAGCACAGAGTAAACCCTGGCTCTTACATCACGTTTTCTTTCAAGGAATAGATCAACCAGACGCATACCCAAATTCCTGAACATAACCTGAGCAGTAATGTTCTCTGCGGCCTGATACCTGCTTTCGTCAGAATCCATAAAGGCAGCAAGAATAACATCGGCAGCCTCTGGAGTATCAATCCTTCTGAATGCCTCAGAAAGTCCTCTGCGCAGGGCGCTAGCGTGTGCAGGAGTATCAACGGTAAGCATCCTGCAATCTGAGATTGATGAAACAAGTTCAGAAGCTGATGTTAATCTTCCTGTAGCAATCAGTCTTTCACAAACAGAGCCAAGAAGAATGATCGATGCAAACAGTGAATCAGGTTGTAAAGAGCCCTGCAGAAGAAGACCTCTGACATTGTCTGTTACATGCATTACTGTGTGTGTCTTGCCTCTTTCGGCTCCTATACAGGCAAGCTGATTCAATTTATCAAGAGCATCAAGAATTCGATCCTGCACCTCGCTGTTTAAGTCCTCAAGATTTTTGTCGATAATTTTTCTCAAGGATCCCCAGGCCAGGGTTTTTTGCAACTCTCTGCTTACCAGAATACCTCGTTCCAGAATTTCAGGATCCAGTGTAGCAACAAAATCAGCTAACATGGATCTGTATTTTCCAGAACCAGAAGCGGTTTCTTCAAGGATTCGAGTGAGGGCTTCTCCAAGTTGCTGAGTTGGAATATCCTGAATGGAATCACCCTTTTGCAGCCTGTCTATGAGTTCTCTGAAAATTAAGTCTTCAAGTGTACTGTCTACGGAGCCAGTTACAACTTCAGAAACAAGTTTTCCATCCCTCGCCACAAGAGCATACCTGAACTCATCGACCGATACACTGTCGATACCTCTTGTTCGACACATTTCATTTAAACCGCCGCGCTCTCTTATCTGCGCAGCTTTCCTGTTAAGAAGTTCAACGAAACTGAAGAGGTTTTCCGAATCGAGACCGGCCTGGAATGAGATGCTGTTTACTCTTCTTTCCGTAAGGTGACTAAGGAAATTCTGAGTAGATTTTGTTTTGGATTTGACCTTTACGTTATTCAGCATCAGCTCTCCGCCGAGAATAGTAATTGCTACCATACCGGCTTCGCTGTCTGAAAAGGCTCCAAGAAGCTCAATGAATGATTTAAGGGCTGGTTCAATAGAAGGATGATCTGCTGGATACATACTGACAGTTCGAAGAAGGAGGCTGAATCTTGTAACCAGATTCTGTGAAAGCCTGGCCAATGCAAGAGGAGATAATGTACTAGCACCTGTTTTTACATATGCCTTGATATTGGCACCTGAAACAAGCCTGGAGCAACTATCCGGATCAATGTGGTAATTCCAGCTCTTATCTCGTTCTCTGGTGAAATCCAGCTCTTCCAGAACCTCTTCCATCTTCTTCCATACACCGGAGGGCCAATGATCAGGCCCGGTTCGCAGGGTTTGCAAATCATCAGAATCGTTCCCACACAAACTGACTAGTATGGAAGATCCTGATAAAGAACCCGAAGCTCGGCCGACATCACGGGCATCCTGCCATGCAAGACATGCTACTTCAAGAAGAAGAGAGCATCTAGCGAGAAAGTTCTGTCTCTGATCCCTGTTTAAGGATTCAATACTCTTCCAAATTGTTATCATATCCGGGCATGAATGCTTAGTTGCAATAAGCAACTGTTCGTAAGTCATTCCTATTATTTTGTCTGATAAGTCGCTTATATTTACGATCGAGTAGAAAGCGAGGCAATGTGCAGGCGATACAAGAGCATTACGATCTAATTCTACGAATAAATCAACAGCATCGTGCCCTTCAGGCATTTTATTCTGAAATTCTTGAATACGCGCGTCATAATCAGGTGCAGATGCCAACGCATCTACAATATTTTTAACGATTACTTTCAAATTATCCCCCTCTTTGACTGTAATGCCAAGTGGAGGATATACTCAAATCAGGAGAGCTTGACAATTACTGAAAATTTGTAATCTTATGAGTGTCAGTGGGAGCGCAAGGGAGCTGGTGTTCCTCTCGGACTTCAAATCCGACGTCGGGTGCTAGAACCACCCTGGGTGGGTTCGATTCCCACACGTTCCCGCCATTTAATTTTGTTCCAAAATTAAATGGCGGGGAGGATACTAACGTTCCTTACCCGCGCCCTGAACATCACTGACATTCATCCATTATTAATAACGGGGAGGATACTAACGTTCCTTACCCGCGCCCTGCAATCTCATCAAGACACATATCCAAAAAAAGTGGTGGAAACCTAGAGCCTGTTTTGATTATCTATGTAATGAAAAGCAGTTGACACTTGCTCCAGGACGAATACCTACTTATAGTTTGCAATAAACTAGCATAGTGGGTTTTCGTGAATAGAATTATTATTGACTGCTCAGTGCTTTACTGCTTACTTTTTCATCCTGTATTACCAGTCCGGAAGATCATCCTTACGAATACAGAAGTGAACAATGGGAAAAACTCTTAGTGCTGATATTGATCAAATATTATATCATGGTTTCAGAAAAGACACCAAGTCAATTCTTCAGCCATATGAGGAGTCTTCAGAAGTCGACTTCTATCTCCTGAATTCTCCGGAGATGCTGGATTCTCTCTTTATTGAGGTTAATTACCCAGGAATAGAAGCTCTATTTCCTGAAGACGTTGTACTTCTTCTATTTACGAGAACTGATAAATTCGGCAATGAGCTAACAGACAATGTCTTTTTCTTCAATGACAACATACTAAATGTTGATCTAAAATTTAAGGAATGGGAAGGTCTGTTTGAGCCCGGTGTATGGAATTTTGTCTTCCCTGTGGGAATAACGTTCAAATAGAATTTACTCAGGGCTAGCTAAGTGATCCAGAACCATCTGGGCAAGGGTGTATCCGAAGATACCGGGCATTGTAATAAGGCTTGGAAGGGTGTTGCGCACCCTGCCTCTGGTTTCCAGTCTTGGTTCAGCAGTATCAGGTGGAAGAGGCTTTACGGGCTCTTCCGTGGACCAGACACAAGAGATACCAGAGGTAATACCCCGTTTCTTGAGAAACTTTCTCATCATTTTGGCAAGGGGGCATTTGGTTGTTGCACTGATGTCTCCGGTTAGTATTTTGGAAGAATCATTTTTGCCTGCAGCACCCATGCTACTGAATACAGGGATTTTATTTTCCACACAGTACTGAAGAAGCTGGGTTTTGGGATTTACGCTGTCGATAGCATCAATCAGAACGGTTGAATTTCTCATGGAACCGGGGACATTGAGAGTTTCTTCACTGATAAAGAGGTTTACAGGTATGCATTCAGTGTCAGGGCAAAGTAAGGTCAAGGCCTCAGAGAGAGCTTCGGACTTTGATTTACCAATACAATTCTCTCCCACCAGAGAATTTCTATTTAAGCTTGAGGCTGAGATAGTGTCAAAGTCAACCAGAACAAGGCTGCCAATTCCCGATCGGGCAAGCGCTGAAGCGCAGTGGCTGCCAACACCACCTAGACCGGCGATAAGAACCCTTGCCTTACGTATTTTTTTGAAAGAGTCATCGTCGTAGAAATTCACAACTCTTTTGAATCTCTCGTTTAGCATTCATCTCCGAACAATTGAATCGAATTACTCCAGGCGGAAGATTTAATCTCCTCGAAATCTACTTCACGGAGATCAGCCATAACCTGAGCTATTTTTGCGATGTGACCGGGTTCAGATTGACCAGTTGGTACACCTGCCAAGCCGATAGAAGGAGAATCTGTTTCAAGAAGAAAACGATTTGAAGGGATTTGGGTAGCGCTCTGTCTGGCTTTTTTACATCCTGCTCTTGTAATTGCTCCTCCAAAAGAGATGTGAAGACCAATCTGCAGAAACCGATCCATTAGTTGTGAACCTCTGGACCAGCCGTGAACAGTTCCCCGAACAGGAAATCTCGTTAGTAGTTCAAGCATTTCCTCAAAAGCATTCCTGCAGTGAAGAAGAACAGGAATATCCATTTCTGAAGCAAGCTCCAGCTGCTTCTGGAATACTGTAAGCTGTCTCTGCCTGGAAACTTCAATTTTCCAGTCTAATCCGATCTCTCCTATTGCAATAGCATTTGAAGAAATGATTTTCGATTTCAGTTCTTCCACATCGACACCATCTTCGGCCCACCAGGGATGAACACCGAGGGCGCAGCTTATCCCGGGAAGAAAAGACAGCTCTGTGCAAACATCCCAGTTATCTTCAGATACTGCAGGAACAAGGAGCCGCTCAACACCAATAGAGAAAGCTCTCTCCAAGACACCACCTGTGTCCCTGGAGAGAGGTTCCATATTCAGGTGGCAATGGGTATCGAATAGACCTGCCATATCAGAAAGAGAGTGTTCTCTTTTTGAAACCATATCCCATCACATCATAAGCATCGTGGAGAACAATGAAAGCATCCGGGTCAATCTCTCTTACAAGACGGTGAAGCACCATAACCTGTCTTCTGTGAACACAGACGTAGATGACATCCTGCTGCTTCCTCTTGTAACCGCCTTCTGCCTTCAAAAATGTCACACCGCGGTTAAGCTTATCAAAAATAGCATCCCTTACCTCGTCTGGCTTTGCTGTAATAACCATGCAAGCCTTTACATAGGGTAAACCCTCTGCGGCTAGATCAGTCATTTTTGTTGTCAGGAAGAGGTTAAGATAGGCCCAAATTAGTAATTTTGGATCAGAGAAAACAACACCCACAAGAACGATGATAAGACTTTCCACCATCCAGTATCCAGTACTGATGCTGACTCCAGTATATTTTTTCAGAATTGCAACTGGAATATCCGTTCCACCGGTGGAACCTCTGAATTTAAAGATAAACCCGAGGCCTATACCGAGAAGAGTTGAACCTGCAATGGAGGCAAGAAGGATATCCATTTCGGAAGAACCACTAAGAAATACTGACATTCTCGGCACTTCACCGGCTGCAGCAAGGTTGTAAACATGCCTGGCCCCACCGGGAATCCAGCTAAGATGAGTCGGATCAAACACCCAACACATCAAGTTTGAAAGCATCATTCCGATAAAACTGCGAATTCCAAACTGTTTTCCAACAAAAATGTAACCGACGATGAAGAGCGGTATGTTAAAACCGAACATCCACACGCTTTCAGATACACCGGTTAGATGTGTAAGAATCTGAGCTAAACCACCTACACCACCCGGTGATATTCTAAATGGGAAAAGAAACCAGGAATAGGCAATACCAAAAAGAATGGATCCTGCCAATATACCCATGTAATCTCTGGCTCTATAACTTGTTTTTAACTTCATTTCCGTCCCTTCACCGGGCACTTGTATTTCAACAACCCGATATCATATCGATTTGTTAACGCTACCCTTTATGGGTACGTTAACGCTACTGTATAGAAAGCTGAGTAAGCTACTCCCACTCAATAGTTCCCGGAGGCTTTGAACTGATATCGTAAACAATTCTACTCACTCCGTTAACTCTATTTACAATTCTGCTGGACACAGCAGCCATATGGGCAGGGTCCATTTTATACCAGTCGGCTGTCATTCCATCTGTGCTTGTTACTGCACGAAGAGCAACTACTCGGTCATAGGTTCTTTCGTCTCCCATGACCCCTACAGTTCTGATAGGAAGGAGCACACTGAAAGCCTGCCAAATCTCATCGTAAAGATTCTCTTCGCGGAGGTAGTCGATAAAGACTCGGTCAACTCTTTGAAGAAGATTGCGGTCTTCCAGGGTAATCGGTCCAAGAATTCTTACAGCGAGACCAGGGCCGGGGAATGGATGCCTGGAAACCATCCAGTTTGATAATCCCAGTTCCCGTCCCAGTTCTCGGACTTCATCTTTGAAAAGCTCTCTCAAGGGTTCAAGAAGTCGCAGGTTCATCCGCTCTGGAAGTCCTCCAACATTGTGATGGCTTTTTATGGTAGCGCTTGGTCCTTTGAAACTTACGCTCTCAATAACGTCTGGATAGAGGGTACCCTGAGCGAGATGAGTTACTCCCGGAATTGAATTAGCAGCTTCCTCAAAAAGCTCTATGAAAACTCTTCCTATAATCTTTCGTTTTTTCTCCGGATCAGAAACTCCGGCAAGCTCACTTAAGAAGCGATCCTCACCGTCCACCGTGATAAGGTCCATGCCAAAGTGCTCGCCAAAGGTTTTTTGAACCTCTTCTCTCTCTCCGGCACGGAGAAGACCATTGTCTACAAAAATAGGCACAAATCTATCCGGAACCGCACGGTGTAGCAGAGCAGCCACTACTGAAGAGTCCACTCCCCCGGAGAGACCAAGTATCACCTTGCCATTTTCTCCAAGTTCCTCACGTATGTATTCTATTGCTCTCGTTGAGAAAAATTTCATATCCCAGTTGGCTTCAAGACTGGAAATGTTGAACAGGAAGTTCTCCAGAATGTCCAACCCGAAAACTGTATGATTCACCTCTGGATGAAATTGAACTCCATACCTTTTAAGTTCGATATTTTCCATTGCAGCAACTGGCAGGAGATCTGTAGATGCTGTAACGGTGTAACCTTCAGGAACCTCTGTAACCCTATCCCCATGACTCATCCATGCCTGCTGGCCGGATTCAATATCAGCAAAAAGATTGCTTTCCAGTGTATTCAGGAATGCAGGTCCGTATTCCCTGTGATGTCCGCCCTCTACCCTGCCACCGGTACGATATGCAATCAACTGCATTCCATAACAGATTCCTAGGACAGGTAAAGATGTGCTAAAAACCTCTGCTGGAGGCATCGGGCTATCATCACCATAAACGCTGTACGGGCTTCCTGCCAGAATAATTGCACCCGGTGCTAACTTTGTAACTTCAGACCATTCACAGTTCCCCGGAAGCATCTCACAGTAAACACCGAGTTCTCTTACCCTGCGAGCGATAAGCTGAGTGTACTGACTTCCAAAATCGAGTATTGCAACGCCACCTTTAATCATCTCTGTCCCCTCTCAGCGAATTGATCCGCTAACCGGTGGAGGCACCGGGTAATCACCCGTAAAACAGGCAGCACAATAGTTTTCTGGTTTGTGGGCTGAGACACAACCCAGCATTCCTTCTACGGAAAGGTATCCAAGACTGTCAAGATTAAGAATTTCTCTTATCTCTTCAACAGAATACTTGTTTGCTATAAGTGTATTTTCCTCCGGAAAATCAATTCCGAAGTAACAGGCGTACATGTGAGGTGGGCAACTTATTCTCATGTGCACCTCGAGAGCCCCAGCCTCTCTTAACGCTTTTATTCGGGCTTTGCTCGTTGTTCCGCGTACAATACTGTCTTCAACCACACAAACCCTTTTACCCTTGATTGCCTCAGGGATTGGTTGAAGTTTTCGCATAACCATCGCGGCTCTTGTAGCATGTCCCGGATCTATGAATGTGCGCCCTACATAATGATTCCTGGTAAATCCCATATCAAGAGGTAAGCCGAGCTCACGGGCAAAGCCCATAGCTGCAAACATTCCGCTGTCAGGCACGGGCATCACCATATCACAATCAGCAGGGTATTCACGTGCAAGCTGTCTACCCATTTTAATTCTTACCTCGTAAACACTGTCTCCAAAGACATAACTGCCCGGTCTTGCAAAATAGACATGTTCAAATATGCATTGTGCATAGCGGGTGTTGCGTTCGGGGAAAAGCTCCTGTTCCCTGCCGGGGATAGAGGAGATAGGCTCACAGGTTGTGTTTTCGCCGTCGACAGGAAAGAAAAGCATCTCTCCTGGATAAATTTCCCTTACATACTCTGCATCGGTAACAGGGAAAGCAATAGTTTCACTTGCTACTATCCAGCCCCCACCCCGTATTTTTCCGAGACTGAGAGGTCTGAACCCCTTTGAATCCCTTATTACATACATTCCCTGTGGAACAAGAAGTAACAGACAGAAAGCACCTTCAAGCTTTGAAATAGCCAGTTGAAGGCATTTCTCTATGTTGTAATCGGTATCTTCAAGTTCTCTGCTCATAAGATGGAGAACAATTTCTGTATCAGTGTTGGTCTGAAAGATGTGCCCTTTGCGCTGTAGACTCCGTCTTATCACACCTGCGTTGCTGATGGTACCATTGTGAGCAATTGCCACCGGAATATCAGCCATTCTAACTAATATCGGCTGTGCATTAAGCACGGATGAGCCACCAAAAGTACCGTATCTGACGTGTCCAATTCCACCAATAACCTCACTGGACATCATTTCGGATGGAATATCGAGCATGAGATCAGATACAAGACCGTTTTTCTTGTGCAGCTGAATTTCTTTGTTCTTATCAAGAGTAGCTATACCGGATGCTTCCTGGCCTCGATGCTGCTGGGCAAACAAGCCCTCAGCTACCAGTGCGGTAATTGATTTCTCTGCTCCGATAACACCGCATAAACCGCAATACTCACCTATTTGTTTCATTTTCGCTTCCCCCGGAAAGCCGCTTCAACAAACGACCTGAAAAGTGGATGAGGATTAAGTGGACGGCTCTTGAATTCCGGATGGAATTGAACAGCAACAAACCACTTGTGATCAGGTCTTTCCACCACTTCAACAAGACTCTTGTCGGGTGACAAACCTGTTAAAACCAATCCTGCTTCATCAAGTATTTCTCTGTACTCATTATTAAATTCAAAACGGTGCCTATGTCTTTCGGAAACCTCAGAAACCCCGTACGCTTCCCTAGCTTTTGAACCGTCTTTCAAAACGCAGGGAAAAGCGCCAAGCCGCATGGTTCCACCCTTATTAACTACATTCTTCTGTTCATCCATAAGCGATATCACGGGATGAGGGGTATCCTCATCGAATTCAAGACTGTTTGCATCTGATAATCCCGCAACATTTCTTGCTGCATCAATAGCAACACACTGCATCCCAAGACAAATACCAAAAAATGGAATATTGTTTTCCCGGGCATACTTGACTGCCTCGATCTTACCATCAAGTCCTCTGTAACCGAATCCACCCGGAACAAGTATTCCGTCAACTCCATCAAAATACTCTGAAAGGTCTCCGGTTTGCAGGTCCTCGGCTTCAATACATTCAATTTTCAGATCAAGCTTCTGATCAACTGCTCCGTGTGATAATGCCTCAAAAACGCTCTTGTAGGCATCACGAAGAGCCATGTACTTTCCAACAACTGCAATTCTAACCTCACCGCAGTCAGGATTAATTGCACGGGATACCATGGCTTCCCACTCTGTAAGATCAAGCTGATTTTCAGGCAGGTTGAATTTCTTAAGAATAAGAGAATCCAGGCCCTGTTTTGCAAGTTCTACTGGAACCTCGTATATGGAATCCGATACATCTCTCTCTTCAATAACGGCTGTTCTTGGAACACTGCAGAAAAGAGAAAGCTTCTTGAAATGTTCCTCCTCCATAGGTACCTCTGTTCGACAAATCAAGACATCTGGGATGATACCGATGGAGCGCATTATGCTGGCAGACTGCTGTGCAGGTTTGGTTTTTAACTCACCCGAAGCATTCAGGAAAGGAAGAAGAGTGAGATGTAAAAATACAGCCTTCTCCGGACCAAGCTCTACTCTTAACTGCCTCAAAGCTTCAAGGAAAGGGCTGGATTCTATATCACCCGCTGTTCCACCAATTTCAGTAATAACAATGTCTGCACCGGAATCGCTACAGGACAAAATTGCATTCTTTATCTCGTCAGTAACGTGTGGAACAACTTGAACAGTACCTCCCAGGTAGCCTCCCATTCGTTCTCTTTGAATTACAGCTGAGTAAATGCGTCCGGTAGTGTAATTGCTTTGTTTGGTGCAGGTGACGTTGGCAAAACGTTCATAATGTCCGAGATCAAGATCCGTTTCGGCACCGTCTTCTGTTACATACACTTCACCGTGCTGATAAGGAGACATAGTACCGGGATCAACATTCAGATAAGGGTCTAACTTCTGTAGAAATACATTGTAGCCTCTCTGTTTAAGAAGCAGCGCAACTGAAGCTGCGGTAATTCCTTTCCCAAGAGATGAGACCACACCCCCGGTAATAAACAGATGTTTCACCGATTCACCCATCGCAATTCCTTCCTTGAATATTTGTAGGAAAACAAAGGAAGAATATACGCAATAATTGAATGTCCTATTTAGATTAGAATCAATTTCAGGCTTCGATAACCTCGGGTATGGATAGAAATGCTTCCACCAGTGCAGGATCGAACTGGGTGGAACTGTTCAGTCGCAGTTCTTTTCTGGCCTCTTCAGAATGAAGGGCATCTCGGTATGGTCTGGAAGTTGTCATCGCGCTGAAGGCGTCACAAATAGCAAGGATTCTCCCCATAAGAGGAATTTCCTCCCCCTTTAACCCGTCTGGATAACCGGTACCATCAAACCTTTCATGATGGTGCTTTGCTCCTTCTACAACAGCTGCAAGTGCTGGAAGTGGAGCTAATATCTGTGCTGCTTTCATTGGATGACTCTTCATTACATCATATTCGTTTCCAGTAAGAAATTCTTTCTTCATCAAAATGTTTTCCGGTACTCCGATCTTACCAATGTCATGAAGTTTGCCGGCAATTCTTGCGGTCTGAACATTCTTTTCATCCAAACCGATTTTTCTTGAAAGAAGAACGGCAAAATCAGCGACCTGCTCTGAATGCTCGAATGTATATCCATCCCTTGCACCAATTGCAGCAGCGAATCCGTCGATTGCTGACATAAATAATTGCTGATTTAACTCGATTTCTTTTATGTAACTTTCGACCAGGCTGTTATATGAATCAGAAACAGCGAATGAAGAAAGGAGAGCATCTACAAGCTGTTCTTTCCTGAAAGGTTTATGGATTACATGTTGCACACCCTTTGAGAGGGCAAAGCGGACATCGTCAGAAGTCACAAACCCTGAAACCAAAATAAATGGAGAGTGTATGTGCTCACCACGGCACCAGGCGAGAAAATCGATCCCTGTTTCATCTCCAGGCAGAGCTACGTCACTGATGATCAGATCAACGTTAAAGCTCTTCAAACAACTGCGAGCTTTTTCAATGGAATCAACGCAAATTACAACAACTTTAAGATCTGAAAGGTAACCCTTAATTACATTCCTGATGGCTTCCTCATCGTCCACCACCAAAACTGTTTTGCCTCTGATTCTTTCTTGATCTATAGCGTTTATCAATGTAACTCACTCCCTACGCCATAATATAGAAGAATTGCATAGGATGGGTATGCTTGTTTTTTGATTATTAAACATCTGAGAGATATACTCAGATTCTCGACATAATTTCTATAGCTCTTTCAATATCAGAAGCAGAAGTCTCAATTCCAGAAGCAGGTAGAACGGCTGCAACTGATTCGGGGTAAGATATTTCCCTGGAAAATGAACCATGGATCTGAGTGCAGGAGGTATACTTTACAATTGCGGCAACGTTTTCTGAGTTGATGCCTGAGCCGGGTAGAATTTCAATCAAGTCTCCGTATTTCTTTACAAGATCTCTGATTATATCTTTCCCGGCGAGTGCCGTTTTTTGCCCACCCGAAGTCAGAATCCTATCAACACCAGAATCTGCAAGTGATGAAGCAGCCTGTAAAAGTTCAGGAATAAGATCAAAAGCTCTGTGAAAAACAAATTCCTTACCGTCGGAGAGCCTGCGGAGTTCGAGTATAAACCGCTGATCAATAGCCCCATCAGAAGTAAGTGCTCCAAAAGCTATTCCAGCCGCCCCTCTCGAAAGAAAGAAATCAGCATCTCTCAGTATGGCCAACTTTTCCTTTGCAGAATAGACGAAGTCTCCAGGGCGGGGTCTAACCATTGCAATAACAGGGATACCCACGTTTTCTACAGTTATTGTCAGTGAACCAGGTGAGGGTGAGAGTCCACCCAGTTCAATAGCGGAATTCAGTTCAATTCTGTCAGCTCCGGCTTCATATGCTTTAACAGAATCAGAGACAGAACCGGTACAAACCTCGATAAGTGCTCTACTTTTCACTAGGGTAGACTCCGTTCCCTGCGTGCTTTTTTCTCAATGAAAATTCCAACTACCACAAGAATAAGACCGAGAACTGTTGAATAGGCTATTTTTTCTCCAACAACAATCCATATCGGAATAAGTGCAAGAAATGGTGTCAGGAAAATAAATCCGCTAATCACCGCTGTAGATGATGCCCATTTCAGTGCAGTGTTCCACATTAAATACGTAAGACCCATTTCAAGAATACCGATATAGAAAATCCAGGGCAGAATGGCTGTATCAATACTGAGATTCTCTCCGCGCAGTATCCCGAAGACCAACAGATAGATTGATCCCGAAACAAAACTGCAGAACAATACAGCAATTGTCTCTCCACTGTTGCGTGTGTTGAGCACCCAGTAAAGTGCCCAAATCAAAGTACTAATGAAAGCCAGAAGCAGTGGCACCATGGCTATTTCAAATGAATTTCGGCCCATAAGCGCAAGCAGAACAACGCCAGCAAAGCTGACAATGATTCCGAAAAAACCTTGAAGATTCAACTTCTGGCCGAGTAGGGGAATAGAAAAAAGAACTAGTATTACGGGCCATAAATAGTTTATAACCATTGCAATCTGAGCAGGCAGTCCATGATAGGCGTTGAGAAGAACAAGATAGTAGAGAAAAGGATTCAAGAAGCCCAGGTATAAACCGGACAACAGATTTGAACGGGTAATCCTTTTCTTCCTTATTGCAAGCGCTAAGCCGAAAACAACAGTCGAGATTACAGACCCGCAAAACACAACAAGCCAAGGTGATCCGTAGAGCAATGCCTTTTTAAACACAGTAGCAGCACCGGACCAGAAGAGAACTGAAATAAGAGCGAGTATGACCGCTGATCTGTTAGATTTTGCCAGTTTCATCTGTTCCTCCATTACCGTTCCTTTGCAGGAGGGCAACATAAACAGAATTCTTCACACTTGCCAGCAATTAGAACATCAAGCAGAGCCAACCGTCTGCATAAAATTACATGCAGAAAATTCGGAAACTGCTATTTGGTTGAGATTAAATAGGATACGCAATATATAGATATTCTGAACAATCTCTACACTATATGTTGTGGTGATCTAAGTTGCACATACCATACGAGTTTGTTATTGTCGCCACATAGGAAATCGTACAAAAAAGGGATGCTTTTTAGCAATGTGAGGGGTGTTACTGTCTTATGGACTGGCTAGTCAGAAAACGCAGCGGCAAAGTTGTTTCTTACAGAAAATCTAGAATTGATAATGCTATCGACAGAGCACTGAAAGCATCAGGTACTGAAGGCTCCAGCAGGGAGATGGCCGACCAGGTAGAGGCCAGCCTGTATATGAATTTTTTCAAGATGGGTTCAATCCCCACAATCGAGCAGATACAGAATTGCATAGAAGAAACCCTTATGCTGAGAAAGTATACAGCAGCAGCAAGAAGTTTCATTCTCTACAGAGAAAAAAGAAGTGAAGCTCGTGATCTCTCTGCCATATTCAAAGGTATGGATTCACTTGTATCCGACTACATTGGCAGGCAGGACTGGCGGGTAAACGAAAACTCGAATATGAATTACAGCCTTCAGGGCTTGAATTTCTATCTTTCCAGTTCAATCACGGCTCGCTACTGGCTCTCAAAGATTTATACACCGCGAATTAAAGAATTTCAGGACAGCGGTGATATGCACATCCATGATCTGGGCATACTGGGTCCATACTGTGTCGGCTGGGATCTCATGGAGCTATTGCAGGGTGGGTTCCTGGGTGCCAGAGGAAAGATAGAGTCAAAACCTGCCTCACACCTCAGAACAGCACTCGGGCAGATTGTCAACTTCTTCTATACGCTCCAGGGCGAAGCAGCCGGAGCCCAGGCATTCAGCAACTTTGACACTCTCCTGGCTCCTTTCATAAGATTTGATAACCTCTCATACAAAGAGGTTAAGCAGTGCATGCAGGAATTCCTTTTCAATGTTAACATTCCTACCAGAGTTGGTTTTCAGACACCATTTACCAACATAACCATGGATCTGCGTGTTCCTTCAACACACAAAGATCTTCATGTGATAATCGGCGGGGAAGAAAAGGAAGAGACATACTCTGATTTCCAGAACGAGATGAATATCCTGAACCGTGCTTTCTGTGAGTTAATGATGAAGGGTGATGCCAAAGGAAGAATCTTCACATTCCCGATTCCAACCTACAATCTGACTTCTGATTTCGACTGGGAAGATGATGAACTTCAGCCCCTCTGGGAAATGACAGGCAAGTATGGTATTCCATATTTCAGTAACTTCGTAAACTCGGATATGAACCCAGAGGATGCCAGGTCAATGTGCTGCAGGCTTCGTCTGGACAACCGTGAACTCAAAGCCAGAGGTGGCGGTCTTTTCGGATCAAATCCTCTCACCGGTTCTATCGGAGTTGTTACAGTTAATATTCCAAGAATTGCAATGGTAACAGCTGGAGATAAAGATGCATTCTTCCAGAGGCTGGGTTCTGTCATGGAATCCGCCAGAGAATCTCTCGAGCTGAAAAGAAAGTTTGTTGAAGAACTGACAGACAGAGGGCTCTACCCTTACACCCGTTATTACCTGAGACATGTGAAGGAAGAAGCCGGTACTTTCTGGGCGAACCATTTCAGCACAATTGGTCTTATTGGAATGAACGAAGGTGCATTAAACTTCATGGGAAAAGGCATTGCAACTCCCGAAGGCAAAGAATGGTCTTTGGAAGTGCTTGATTTCATGAGGAGCAAACTTACAGAATTCCAGATTGAGACAGAGCACCTTTACAACCTTGAAGCCTCTCCCGCCGAGGGTGCCAGTTACCGTCTTGCAAACAAAGATAAAACTGAATTCCCCGAGGCCGCACATCAGGGTATGTCAAACCCCTACTACTCCAACTCGGTTCATCTTCCGGTGAATACACAGTTGGATATCTACAACCTGCTTAAGCATCAGGATGATCTTCAAACCAAGTTTACCGGTGGTACAGTGGTTCATATCTTCATAGGAGAAGCAATAACAGACTGGCGCATGGTAAGAACACTGGCAAAGAAAATAGTTACAAATTTCAAACTCCCATATTTCAGTTTCACTCCCACCTTCAGTATCTGCCCCGTGCACGGATACATCGCTGGAGAACACTTCCAGTGCCCATACCCGCACTCAGATGAGGAAATAGACAAATTTGGAGAGGTGGTAGAAATGTGTGACCATCTTCCTGAAGGCAGCTACAGAAGTGTAACAGAAAAAGTGGATAACGAGCAACAATCTCTCTTCCTTAACATAGAAAAGGTGGATATCAAATGAGCACAGAAACAGCCGTAAAGGCAATCAAGGCTGAAGTTTACTCACGGGTAGTTGGTTATTATCGCCCCGTTCAGGACTGGAACAGAGGCAAGCAGGAAGAGTTTTCACAGAGAGAATATGTAGATCTGAAAGTAGATAAGGATTAACAATTGATTCGATCAATACAGGGCACAAGCCTGATTGATTATCCCGGCAGAATTTGTTCAGTTATTTTTACTGCCGGATGTAATCTTGCTTGCCCATTCTGCCACAATCCGGAGCTGGTTAATGTCGATCTTCTGGATGGTGAGTTCAATCTCTCTCACGATGCGATTTTAAATGAACTGACTGAGCGAGCGGGATTTATTGATGCTGTGGTGCTTACCGGTGGTGAACCCCTGTTGTATGAAAGCAGCATTGACCTTCTCCGTCGGATAAAAGAAGAGACTTCGCTTGCTGTGAAGCTTGATACAAACGGAACTTTCCCTGACAGGCTGGAAAAAGCCCTGCCATATACAGACTTTGTGGCAATGGATCTGAAAGCTAGCCCGGAGAACTACATCTTCGCTACAGGAGGCCGATCCGGCTTCACTTTAGTCAGGGAAAGCGCACAGATTCTTTTGAATCAATCTCAGGTTGATTATGAATTCCGTTCAACAATGGTTCCCGGAGTCATAAACAAGCAGGATGTTATCAATCTTGTTAATGAATTCAAACCGGCAAGAATAAAAAGGTATGCTATTCAGATGTTCCGTTCAGAGAAAACACTCTCATCGGAATTAACCGGAATGTCTTCTTATCCGGCTGGATACCTTGAAGCACTTGCAGCAGAACTGGTTGATCTGGTTGATGATGTTCAGCTCAGAATTTAATCCAGACTGATTTTTATTGATCCGGTAGAATCTGCTCCCTTTAGAGAACTGACGATTCCCCTTATTGTGTTTTCAACCATTTTGGATGGGAAACCGATCAGGGGAATTTTTCTGCCGTTACACATAAGCGAAACTCCTCCGGGTGCACAACCGGCGCAGGTGGAACACTTACTGCCTGTATAATGAGCTTGAATCTCAGAAACCATCGCTGCTGCTACTGCCATAACTCTTGCGGAAAATGTTCCCAGCTCAAGTGAAGAATTATGATCACCCACAACAGATAGTTTTCCGGTTCTCTCTGTGCGGATTTCGCTATGAGGACCAACGCCGGCAATACCGGAACAACCTATAACAAGCTTGCCAGTGTAGATAGACGACCACTCTTCTATAAGAAATGCTTTTGTTTCAGAGCTGTCAACAGCTTCAATAAGAACATCACAGTCTTTGTAGATTTCACAGGCATTTTCAGGAGTTAGTTTTATGTTGTGTTTTTCAACATCAATAGAGTCATTAATTCTCAAGAGGCTTTGAACCAGAGCGTCTACCTTGAAAGAACCAACCTGGTCAGTGAAAAAGAATTGTCTGTTGAGATTCTGAATTTCAACCTTGTCGAAATCGGCTATCACCATTGATGAAACCCCTGCTCTAGCCAATAGCATAGCAACGTTTGAACCAATCCCACCAGCACCGGCGATGCCAATCTTCAGACTTGAAAAAATCTCAACCAAACCATCAGGACAATCTTTAAACATTTTCATATCAACCTCTTATAAACTTCTTAATGCACTGGATTTGTCGAACCACTCACTCTGCAGTCTTTAATATATCCGGGCTTCTTAAACAAAAACAGCAAATCAATACAAGCTGTGCCCTTAGTTCTCTGTTCTTACGAGGCGGAATCCGGAGTTAAATGTGCCATCTGCTGCGTGGCATGAGTTGCGCTCAGCAGAACGGCAGTTGAGAATGCCATTTACAAAACTTCCACCCCTGAGAACTCGGTGAAAACTGTACATTTCTTCCTCTGTAGCCCCCCGAGCGGTTCCATCAGAGGGAGCATTGTCATAGCTGGTGAAAAATCCGTCCTCGCACCATTCCCAGAGACTTCCGCTCATGTCATACAATCCCCAACCGTTGGGGTACTTGTCCCCTGCCGGTAAAATCTCTGCGTCGTCAGCTAGATCGTAAACAACAAAAAGATCCGCTTCGGCCGGGGAAGCAGATTCTCCCCAGAAAAAACGAGTATCAGAACCTGCCCTACAGGCATACTCCCACTCAGACTCGCTTGGCAATCTGTAAGTGTACCTTGGATCGAGAATGTTAACCTGTTCTATAAAATCTTGAGCCTGATTCCAACTGACAAAATTAACAGGTGTATCAGGTTTGCCATCCCGCTCATCACCCGTTACCTCATTCCACATTCCGGTGGTAACTTCAGTTGTCATCATCTCAAAGCTTTCTATATCAACAGAATGAGTAGGGCCCTCATCACTGTTTCTTCCCTCTTCGGAAGCTGGAGAGCCCATCATAAAGCTGCCGAAAGGAATGTATTCAAACTCCATTCCACTTACCGGTGAAAGGTAAGCAAAATCGGCTTCAACTTCAGGAGCGGGTGAAAACATCTTGATTCCTGCTAGAAGTAGATAGACAGGCCATAGTTTTGGTTGAAGAAGCAGCATAATCATTTGGTTCCTCCATGCTCTGTATTCGGTTCCCTCTGCTCTTTGGCGAACAGGGTTGCCTCCATATCCTCTAGTCTTTCCGTTAGGAAAGACCTTGCATCATAGATAGCACTGTTGTAAATCACGGGAGAGAGTTTGGCAAGAAACATGTCCAGAATCATCCCCGCTCTGAACTCAGATAACTCCAGCTCAAATTCCTCATCAAAGAACTCAGAGATGCCGCGGATCAGAGCATTCCGATGCTCTATTGATAACTCGACATCACCAGGCAATCTTCTATCCATCACACCCTCCCGAAATAACATTTACATCAATTGTTCTATAAAACATAACAGCAAACAAGAGAACTGATCTTATTTCAGTTACAGCTCGAGTATGTAAATCTGCTGATAGAGTTCAGGATTGATGGAGTAGGCAATCATACCCTGTTCATCAATATTGAAGTCCCAGAAAACAGCATCATCTCCCGCATCAGGTACAGTGGCTGTGAAGAGCAATTCACCATTGAAATCATAAACATCGAATACCGGCTGATGAATGGTACCGCGCCTTACCCAGATTCTTTCTTCTCCATCAACTTCTATCTCACTGATTGAATTTCTGTATGGAGCCGGGTCATAATCAAGAGCAACACCACTCGCTCCGAGACTCTCAAGGTATGCAATTACATATACCTCTTCGTCCTCTATCTCCTCAGGAGTTTTCTCTACTCTCTCAGCATCTTTCTCTATCTCGACAAACAACTCACCCTCAGCAGTAAAGCCCTGTACAAGGTACTCTTCACTGGTAAGCTCTGCCATAAATACATTCCCACTTCTGTCAGCTGTGAAAACATGTCCCATGATAGTGTTTTCCAGCAGGGCGGTAAGGTTCTGAGGATCGAAGGGGAACTCGTATTCCCAGTATTTTACAACAGGTTCTTCAGTTTCCTCGTAACGGCCGATGAATGTGGTAACGCTCAGCTCTCCACTCTCGTCTGGGCCAACCTCGAGTCTGATTGCCACATAGGCATTGCTGTCCGCTCCGATGGTGTTCATCGGTGGATTGTTGTAAAACGGTGTGACAATACCGAGCCATTCACCTTCGGGTGTAAACGCATGCATTCCACCACTGAAGGGAGACTCTACAAAAATCCTTCCGTCGCCCACAACAGTCATAGACATAGGATTCCTGACTTCACCGGGACCATCACCCTCGTTTGAGATCTGCCTGATAAACTCACCACTCGGGCTGAAAACTCTAACGCAACAGGCGGAGCGGTCGAGAACAAGGATGTTTCCGTCAAGATCATGATCGATCTGCTGGACAGCTCCTAGTACATAGTTACTGTCACCCAACTCAACACCGATAGTTCCGACAATACTCATTTCAAGGATATCGCCATCCGAATCTATTGAAATTTGATCAGTTTCTGAAGTATCAGGAGTATCCGATGCTTCCTCACCGCATCCCGTCAGAAAAAACACAGACAGTGCTACAGGTAACAATTTTCTAAAAATGCTCATTTCTCTTCCTTCCTTTGTTTATCTCACATGCTCTTTCAGCAGTTAACTTAAAATTATCCAAAAATGTAAAGAAATTGGCAATTTTTTTATTCCCATAAGAATCAAGACAAAAGGAAGGACTCAAAAGTTACAAAAACTAACTGTTGAACCTGCCTATCTGGTTCTCACATACTTGTTCGTCAATACTCATCAACAATTATATATTCAGTTTTCAGAATGTCAAAAAAAAAGGAAAAATATTTACTTATTCTTTAGCAATTTGCATGATTATGTTACCTTTTGCACAGGGGAACACTAGGAGTGCAAACTGAAGCAACCACCTGTGGATAATCTTATGTGAATCGCTGGAATCAGCCGCATAAGATTCGTAATTATTTTATTGTTATTTGTATATTTTGCTTGATTCGATTATCTTTTTGAATCAAATCTACAGGGAGGGATTCAAGTGGCAGAGAACTGTATCAGAGTGCAAAATCTTCTGAAATCGTACAAAGACTTAACAGCCGTCAACAACATCAGTTTCGATGTTCGCAAGGGAGAGATTCTAGGAATTCTCGGGCCGAACGGTTCCGGTAAAACGACCACACTTAAATCTATACTCGGTCTTATTGAATTCGATAGTGGATCTGTAGAGGTAAACAATCTTTCTATAAAAAAACAGAGAAATGATATTCTGAAGAGTGTAGGCGCCGTGCTGGAAGGGGCTAGAAACATCTACTGGCATCTCACCCCAATGGAAAACCTTGCTTATTTTGCAGGAATTAGAGGTCTCTCTAAAAGAGATATTGCAGAGAGAGCAGAGTACCTGCTGGACAGCCTTAAACTCTCGGATGTTGCAAACAAAGAAGTGAGACAGTTCTCAGCAGGTATGAAGCAGAAATGCGCTCTGGCCTGCTCGTTCATACACGACCCCTCTATTCTTCTTCTTGATGAACCGACTCTTGGGCTTGATGTTGAGATTACAAGAACCATAATGACTTGGCTTCGGCATGTGGTTGAAAAAGAAGGCAAGACCATCGTTATTACATCACACAACATGGATTTTGTAGAGTCTATCTGTGAAAGAATTCTGATCATACGCAAGGGAGAAATAGTCTCCCATGAAACAGTAAAGTCACTCAAGGAAAAATTCTCCAAAAAGCATTTCCTGATTGATCTTGCTGAAGAGCCACAGTCTACTCTCATGGATAGGATTTCAACCCTGGGAGAAGCAAGTTTGTCGGACAAAACCCTGCGAATTGAACTGAAAACAGTGGAAAGCCTGATCCCTCTGATGAAGGCAATTGAAGAATCCGGTGTAAGAATGTTGAACTTCCGCACCGTAGAAAATGACCTGGAAGACATCTTCCTAGAAGTGATAAAGGAGGGCAAGCAATGAAATTGCTAACAATGCTCGCTGTAGAAGGAAAGATGATGCTCTGGAGTCTTAAAAGGTACATGTTCAACACAGTGGCTATGGTCGCTGTAATGTTCCTGATATTCATGGGGATGTTCTGGGGGATTAAGACAATCGGTGGTTCCGGTGTAACAGGTGAATCCCTGGACAGTATGCTGGTCGGATACATCCTCTGGGTAAGCGCCATGCTTGCCCTCGGCAATACCGGTACTGAAATTCTGAGTGAATCTCAGAGGGGTACTTTAGAGCAGCTCTATCTATCTCCTCTGGGGGCTCACAAAATCTTCTTCTTCAGAGCTCTGGTCAACATTGTATTCAATTTCATAATCATTACAATAATGCTCTACCTGTCTATGGCCGCAACTGGAAGGTGGATGAATGTAAATCTTCTCTACCTCTATCTAATGGTTCTGATATCAACGCTGTCTCTGGTCGGAGTCAGCTTCATGATGGGCGGTCTCGGCCTTATTCACAAGAAAATCAGTTCTGTAAACGGAATACTTTCTTTCGGCCTTATCGGCCTGATGCTGCTGCCGACATACCCTTTAACACCATACGCATTCCTGCCTTTCATCGCAGGTGCTGCGGCTGTGCGTAATTCAATAGTACTGGGTACTTCTTTCCCGATTTGGTGGTACCTGTTCATTACAGCAAACAGCTTGTTTTACATGATTATAGGATTGATCATTTTCAAGAAGATGGAAGCAAAAGCCAAACGGCTTAACAAGATGAATCAGTACTAGAAGTGTACAAAGTTTATCCCCCCATATTGCATGGGGGGATTATTTATTACTTACAGCTTCGGAATCGAGCAGAGGAATACGAGTGGTTCATTGCCTGTATTCACAAAACCGTGTTCCTCGTTGGGCAGAACAAGAACAGCACATCCTGCTGAAATGTGACTTTGACCATCGCTGTGTCTTGCAATACCGGTTCCCGAAAGCACATAAACTTCGTGCTCCCAGTTATGGGTGTGGAAGGGAGTTTTTCCACCGGCTTCAAGGGTGAATTGCCTCATTACAAAGTTGGGAGCGCCATCTTTCTCTCCGATTAGCACTCTTTTCTTTACTGCAACCGCACCTTCAACCTCAACTGCCTGATTGCTTACTTCTGTATAGTGTTTGACAATCATCTTTCCTCCAGTCTACTCAACCTCGGATTGCGTCAGAACCTGAGTCACAAAATTGGGCATTGCTTTTTCAACATGTCTTGCAACTGCACACTGTTCTGCAGATCTGACAAGAGCGTTGTGATACTTCTGTGGAAATGAATCCGGAACAATAATGTTAATTCTGAATTTGCCAATCAATCTCTGCTCTGGATCAACTTCGGGTGAGATGGAAAGTGAAATACCTTCAGTATCAAGCCCGCGATGCTGGCAGAATGAAAGAACAAATATCCCGGCGCAGGTTCCCATTGATGCAAGAAAGAGTGTAAAAGGTTCCGGTTCGGATCCTTCTCCACCACTTTGAACTCCCTGATCGGTCTTAATCGTGAAGCCGCCAATTTCTGCATCAACTCTTTTCCCGCCGGGAAATACTACTTTGAAATCCATCTTATGCACTCCTGTCTGCTCGAGAACCATAGAGGTTTTTTACTAATACTGACTTACCTTGAAGTGCAGTATACAAACTCTAATTACATTAGTTCCCTAGCAAAAAGAAGAACGATAACAAGCACAACAACACCAACGGCACCAAGAATAGAAAGTGTTCTTTTTCTCTTTATCGTGGACTGAAAATCATCCGGGAATTCAGCAAGAGGTATCTTGCCGCAATTGGGGCAGCTGTAAGAAGCTGCTGAATTGACTATAAGCATTCCGATAAGACCGGCATGCCTTCCCACATTACTTGTGCTGGACTTCTGTACCTGCTGCTCGTGACATCTGGGGCAATGCTGTTCCATTGTAATTCCTTTTCTTTACTCGAGTGATAATTTCCAGATAAAATACAAGGGGGTGACCATACAGGCCACCCCCGACAAGGAGTAGAACTTCTAGATCAGAATAACTATTGTTGATGTTCCCCTTGAAGCACCATCAATTGTTTCTCCGACAAGGTAATCCTCGATAAACTCAACTATGACATCACTCTCAACAGTGTCTTCAATTACATCGATTCCTGTAATCAACCCTGCACTGTTCACTTCAATCTCGAATTCGATCTCTCCGCTAGCAAAGATGATTCCTTCTGAATTAAGTCCAACAAGCATTTCAAGAACCAAAGTTCTGAATACAGAAGGTCTTGCTCCGAGATAATCACTTATGCTTGTCAGAGTTGCATAGTAAACCTGAGTATAAGCTATTGAACAATCCTCAGAATCTTCAGCCTCCAATTCCTCACATGCAGCCATTTCAGTTGACTGTATGTACCCAACACTACCACCCGCACCCCCAGCGAATGATGCAGTTGAGGCTGGTGCTGGCATATTTCCGTGGAAAACACCGGTTGAACCGGATGTTGTACGGGCATTGGTTCCGAAGATACCATCGTAGCTAACTCCTTCAGGCATGTTCACAGGTATACCGATAAACTCGGGATTACTACCGTCTGCCCGTTCATAGGTATCAACTGCAACAAATGCTGTTTGTTCACACAAAACACGGTAATCAAGTGAAACTCCAATGATCTGTTCGATAAGACCGTCTGAAGGTTTTCCCTGATAACCGGAATCAAGTACAAGACGATTCAGGTGGTGGATTTTCTCTCTTGCCCAGAGTCTGTCTGCAGCCTCTGATCCCCCCCTGGAAACAAGTCTTACATTCATTGATCTTTCCCAGCTTCTACCATTCAGAGTTCCGCTTATGGTTATCTCATCTCTACCGGAGTCACCATAACGGCCGACAACCACGAGGGGTTCACCATCGTATAAATCTCTAATCTCTCTGGGATAGACTTCTGTCACGTCCAAGTTTCCCCAGTCAATATTGATACCCACAAGGTAGGGGTTGTTAATTTTGTTGTAAATATCTTCGACTGCACTCTTAGGATCCTGGTCAAGCCCTACATAAGTGGCATAACCTCTGCCCTCTTCAGCAAGTCCTTCAATGAGATACCTGTTAACACTGGATCCAACACCAATACTGAAAAGCCTGGTGTTTTCTCCGAGTGTGTTCTTAAGTTCGGAAAGAATTTCGGTTTCATTTCCGATATATCCATCAGTAAGGAAGACGATGTAGCGCATTCTTTCCCGATCCTCCGGGTATCCTATGCAGGCTCTGACTCCCTCAATCATCATTGTTCCACCCATGCCGGACATTGCGTTGATGTAGTCAATACCTCTGTTTACGTTTGCAGCTGTATTTCGCATGGGCTCCGCGCTCATCGAGCTGGCTGTCTCTGAGAATTTCATTATCTGGAAGGTATCATCTGGATTCATTCCGGAAACAAACTGTCTTACTGTCTCTTTAGCTACATCCATAGGCTGCCCGTACATTGAGCCTGAATTGTCGACAACAAAAAAGATTTCCTTCGGAGCAATATCACCAGGATCAACATTGGCATCCGGTTCAAGCATCAGCATGAAGTGCCCACCAAGATCTCCGTTATGAGAGACAACTCCTGCTCCAATATCATTGCCTGCAGTAGTGTATGAAAAAACAAAATCTCTGTTTGGTATCTCGTTCTCACGGCTCAGCTCGACAAACAATCTGTCATCATCCTGTATTTCATTACTGGTCGCATGATTAAGAGATTCGAATTCGCGAATTGGAAAACCGGGATCAAGTGTCAACGTGAGTTCGATATCATATCCGCTTCGTGTATCCTCAGGTACGATGTCCGGTGTTATTCTGTCGGCGTCAGCAACTCCGTTCGGAATAAAGCGCGGACCAACAACCATGGGGTAAACTACTTCCCAAGTGCCATCATTGTAAGATACTGGTGCTGCGTACATTATCTCTATGATGATATCGTCACCCGGCATGATGTTACCGACTGTCTGTGTGAATACATTGGGTCTTTCCTGTTCAAGCAAGGCTGCTGTCTGCCCCTGGCTTATCGCCGCCTGATAAATCCTCTGAGCCTCAGCTCTTTCATTGATCTCGCCTTCAATTCTTCTGTCACCAATCTCCATGTCCATGCTGTAAACAGCTCCGCTTTCGGGCAGCGGGAATACATAGACTGTTTCAATCGGATTGGTATAGGGATTACCGTAAACCTGTCTTACGGTAACCAGCTGAATTGATCCATCAACTGTGATATGAGCTTCTGTGTGCTCCAGTGGAAGGTCTGATACAATTCCCTCCTCATTCATTACAATCATTCTGGAATAATCATCTGCCGGCATAATCATAAGAAGCATGCTCAAACCGAGTACTGCACTAATCATCTTTTTCTCCTTTCAAGAGTTGTGACATTTGTGATGATGTTACACCGCCACGGGTGATATATTCCCATGGCACAGAAAGGACTTTAAATGATAACTGTGAATGGTGAAACAATGAGCTGGCAAGAGGGAATGACAATAAGAGACATACTCACCGCCAGAAACTATACATTCAGAATGCTTGTTACAAAGGTGGATGGCGTTCTGGTAAAGCGATCTGATTATGAAACCACCACTGTCCAGGACGAATCTGATGTAAAAGTGATACATCTGATTTCAGGTGGCTGAGAATGACTCAGACCGGATCCAGGTCGGCAAGGTTCTTGTTATTGCTGACAGCGATAATTTGGGGATTGGCATTCGTTGCTCAGAGAGCTGGCATGGAGCATCTCGGACCGATGGTGTTCAACACAATAAGGTTCGGCCTCGGCTCGTTGATACTTTTTCCCATTTTCAGAAAACATCTGAGTCGCACCTACATTAAACAGGCCGTGTTTGCGGGATCAATTCTTTTTGCTGGGGCTGCCCTTCAGCAATGGGGAGTTGTTTACACAACAGCCAGCAAAGCAGGTTTCATAACCGGTCTCTATATTGTTTTCGTACCCCTTCTTGGCCTTCTTACCGGGCATACCGAGGGCAAAAAGCTATGGGGCGGCATAATCCTTGCTCTTCTGGGTTTGTGGCTCTTAAGCTTCTCAGGAGGATTCCAGTCGGTAAATCCCGGAGACCTACTCGTACTGGCCGGTGCAGTCATGTGGGCTCTTCATGTAAGGCTTATCGGAAAATATGCCAATCGCTATCATGCCGGCGGTTTTGCAGTTGTTCAATTCACAACGGTTACAATTCTCAGTGCTCTTGCAGCACTCGCAGCAGGAGAATCCTGGAGCTCAATAGATGCAGCCTGGCTACCTCTCGCGTACAGCGGCTTTCTATCTGTTGGAATAGCGTTCACAATACAAATTTTTGCCCAGAAAAAGGTAAAACCCTCACCAGCTGCATTGATAATGAGCCTCGAAGCAGTCTTCGCAGCGCTTGGTGGATGCATTGTACTGCATGAAACCCTCAGTTCTGCAGAGCTTACAGGTGCTGCCCTTATGTTTGCTGGAATGATTGTTGCGCAACTACCTGACAAAAAACTTGACAATCCAGTTTCCATTTAAGCTATTTGTACTATGGCAAAAATAATTTACAGTTTATCCGGAGAAGGATCAGGGCATTCCTCGCGTTCGCGTGAGATGATCACTCACCTTCTAAAAATGGGACATAGAGTTAAGGTAGCCAGTTACAACAGGGGTTACACCAATCTAAAAGATGATTTCGATGTACTGGAAATCGAAGGATTCTCGATTGTCAGTGAGGACAACAAGGTATCAATCGGTAAAACCTTTGCTCAGAATTTCAATACAATTTGGGACAGATATGAAGCAATCACGATTCTCAAGAAAAAATACTTCAGGGAATTCAAGCCTGATTGCGTGATAACCGATTTTGAGCCGATGGCAGCTTACCTGGCCAACGAACTGGATGTGCCTCTGATCACAATCGATAATCAACACCGCATGCGCTACATGGACTTTCCCTGTCCGATGGAATGGAAAGCTGAAGCGGTATTTATCGAAAACCTGATAAGAGCGATGATCCCCCGCCCCTGTATTTCCCTGGTAACAACTTTCTATTTTGGTGAGAAACGCAATAACAGAACCTTTTTGTTCCCACCGATTCTCAGACAGTCAGTTATTGAAGCAAACACTTCTGTGGGAGATTACATTCTGGTCTATGCAACGCAGGAATACGATACTTTGATCGAATACTTGAAAACCTATAAGAGAGAAAACTTTATTGTTTATGGTTTCAACACAGATAAAATCGAAGGAACTCTTACCTTTAAATCGTTCAGCCGGGAAGGATTCCTGGATGATCTGGCAGGTTGCAAAGCGGTAATTGCAACTGCTGGCTTCACATTAATGACGGAATCTTTCTACCTTAGAAAACCATTTCTTGCTTTGCCCATGAAAGGGCAATTTGAGCAAGTCTTAAATGGGTTAATGCTCGACGAATTGAAATATGGCAAATGTGCACTGGACCTCGCGAGAGATAACATCTCAGCTTTCCTCTACGATATTCCCGAGTATGCGGAAAACCTGAAAGCATATGAGCACAAAGATAACAGTGCAATTACTGAAATGCTGGACATGATTCTCGCAGACGATTGCAAGGTTCTACTGGAATTTCATGAGAAACGCAGAACAATTTTTCATATTGATGAAAAGCAATGAAAGACCCTTGTATATCAGTAAATACAGGCATCCAGCAATGCCTGAGCTTCGGCAAGCAGATCAGGTGAAGCCTTTTCAATAAACCTCACATTTCTGCTGCGGAAATCTATAGATTTAATCTGCTCTAACATAACAAACCCAGTTAGGTTTTCTGAATGAACGGGTATGTGAAAAGGGTAATTCCGAAACGTTCTTGTTAAAGGGCATACAAAGGCCAATCCTGTTTTCTGATTGAATAGATTCTTGCTGATAACCAGTGCCGGTCTCCGGCCGGCCTGCTCATGACCTGATTGAGGATTAAAAGAAACTGCAACAAAATCTCCCTGCTGTGGAATGTAGGCAGCCATCACCACTCCTCATTGCCTTCGGGTTTTCCCCAGTCTGTTTCTTTGACAATGTAATCTGCAGGAATTTCAGCGACAAGATTCTCTATACAGTACTTCCCTCTGATTCTCCTCACGGGAGTAATCAGAATAGTTCCGTCATCCACTCTGATGCTGACTTCATCTTCCACCGTAAGATCGGCCTTTTCTAGTATGCTCTTGGGAAGTCGTAATCCCTGGCTGTTTCCCCATTTCTGAATTCTGGTGTTCATATCCAACCTCCATGTATAGCCTATGTATAGCCCAGTTGGTTCTGAGTGTCAAAGGTCAACTTCCTATATATTTCTTACATGGTCAGATCACCTGCAATGAAAGAGAAACCAATATGTTTAACCTCCTGTTAATTTCACTTACTGCATTTCCGGTAGCAGTCCCGGACATCATTGATGTTTTTTACAAGGAGATGCCACCATCTCAGCAGACACTTGAAATGGTCAACACAATTCTATCTGAATTCACTGACGAGTATGAGATTGCATACCACCTGATCACTGACGCATCTTCTTCAGAGCTGATCCAGCTGTACAGTCTGCCAGACACCCACTTTCCTTTTGCCATAGCGGTTAACGGCAGATACACGGCAACTATAGATGGTGAAGATGTATTCTTTGTTCACTTCCCTCTTTTCATGCACGGTATAGGCAGGCATGAGGGCAACTGGTCTATGGATAATCTCCGACAGGTACTTACTGACAATTCGCTTCTGAATGATCAGAACACGTTGCCAATTCTAACAGAGACTGATGAATCAACTGAATGCCTGGGTGAAGAGTAGACGACCCAGCCTTTTTATAATAAACCCCTTCTCTGTAAACCAATTACGAAGAAGGGGCTTATTTATTGTTCGGAAAATTATCCCAGGAAGGGGTAGCGGTAGTCACGAGGTGGACTAAAAGTCTCTTTTACTGTGCGGGGTGTTACCCAGCGCAGAAGGTTAAGATGACTTCCGGCTTTGTCGTTGGTTCCGGAACCACGACCGCCACCGAACGGCTGCTGACCTACAACAGCGCCTGTAGGTTTGTCATTGATGTAGAAGTTACCAGCTGCGTAACCAAGGTTATCGAGTGCGTAGGCAATCTCACCGCGATCTTTTGCAAACACAGCACCGGTAAGTGCGTACGGTGATGTTTTCTCACATATTGAAATCGCCTCGGCAATTTTCTCATCATCATAGAGCCATACTGCAAGAACCGGTCCAAACAGCTCTTCAATCATCAACTCGTGCTCAGGTGAATCGACCTTAATAATGGTAGGTTCTATGTAGTAACCCATTGTTTTGTCATACTTTCCACCGCATACAATATCGGATTCACTGGACTTAGCTGCTCTGTCTATGAATGGTGTAATGTTGTCGAAAGAGGATTCATCTATAACTGCATTCACAAAATTACTGTAATCTCTCACATCACCCATCTTCATCGAACCGGTAATCTCTTTCAGCTGCTCTTCAATATCAGGCCACAGACTTTTAGGAATGTAGGCTCGTGAGGCCGCACTGCACTTCTGTCCCTGATACTCGAAAGCTCCCCGTGCGAGAGCAACTGCAACCTCAGTGGTATCAGCCGAAGGATATGCGAATACGAAGTTCTTACCACCTGTTTCACCAACGAGTCTTGGGTATGAGGTGTAGTTGCCCAGATTCTCAGCAGCCTTGCGCCACAACCAATTGAATGTGCGAGTTGATCCAGTGAAGTGTATTCCAGCCATACTCTTCTGGCTAAGTACTGTTTCACCACAGACACTACCTCTGGAAGGCACAAAGTTGATAACACCCTCAGGCAAACCGGCCTCAGTCAGGATCTCCATCAGATACCAGTTGGAAAGAACAGATGTAGTCGCTGGTTTCCATACAACAGTATTCCCCATAAGCGCAGGTGCAGTCGGTAGATTCGCAGCAATCGCGGTGAAGTTGAATGGTGTTACTGCAAATACAAACCCCTCAAGAGGTCTGTACTGCAGACGGTTCATCTGATCCATACCCGACGTCGGCTGACCGGCATAAACATTAGATGCAAAGGTTGCATTCATTCGAAGAAAATCAATGGTTTCAGCAGCTGAATCTATTTCCGCCTGGAAAGCATTTTTGCTCTGTCCGAGCATTGTAGCGGCATTTAGCTTGTATCTGTACTTATCACTTATGAGATGGGCTGCTTTCTTAAATACCGAAGCCCTCTCAATCCAGGGAACTCTCATCCAATCCTGCTGAGCTTTCGCGGCTGCATCACAGGCTTCCTTAATTTCTTCAGCACCAACCCTGTGGAATTTTGCCAGAATATGACCGTGTTCATGCGGCATTCTGACATCAACAAGATCATTTGTTCTGATTTCCTTGCCACCAATTATGGCAGGGATATCAACCACAGTACTGGACTGACGAATCAGTTCTTTTGACAGTTCATCTCTTTCAACACTTCCCGGTGCATAAGAGAGAACTTTTTCATTTTGGGGCTTCTCAATCGAGAAATTGACATTGTTCATAACATCCTCCAGATATAGAAAAGAGTGCGTTATGATAATACAACATAACGAAACGTCAATGAGAGTAACGTTCGTGCTGATTAAAGCCCCTAACTACACAATATCAAAACTTTCAAAACACTCACCGACCAAGCCGACTGCACAGCTGTAACACTTGCCCCACAGACACTTGTGCCGACACAATTCGCTTATCTGATATATGGTTGGAAATGGGCATCTCCTGGACTTGTACGCATCTGATCATGTTGATCTCGTAGTAGCAAATCACGTTCTTTATGTTGCCTGGAGAGAGCACTTTCAGATGTCGAGTACCTCCAGTGAACTCGTTTTCGAATCGTCTTGCAACCCCTCTTTAGGCCTTGCTGCTTTAGGTGGTGAAAAGGTGCTTGTCATGCACTGATGGGTAAATCCAGACTCTTTCTGGAATAGAGTGTGCAACACCGTGAAAAAACGGTTATCTCAGAGGATAAGCTCCGGTATCTTGTGTGCTGCATACAGAGGAAGGTAAAGAACTCCGTCTCCTTCAGAAAAATTCCATGCTCCAAGCTTGATTGAAACATCCGGGTTATACTTACTTCTGAAAACAGAGAGAGATTTCGACCTGGTATTTCTGCCGGATTTCACTTCTACTGGTACCGAGCTTGAACTACCGTCAAGCAGAAATTCAATTTCTGAGTTTCTTTCAACCCAGCAATGCAGTTTCCTAAGACCATTTGCAACAAGCTCTTGTGCTACTGCGTTTTCAGCAACCCAGCCTTTGTAAAAACCAGGGTTGAAAACTCTGGTTTCCTTGAGTGGTATCCCTGCCATATATCTTAAAATGGCAGTATCGTGAACGAAAAGTTTGAAAAGGGATTGCTTTTTCCAGACAGAAACGGGGGTTTCACCCCGGTTAATAACAGGTACCAGATTTACCATTCGAGCCTTCTGGAGCCAGGAAATAGGCCCCTCGAGATCTCTGAAGCTCTTTTTTCCCGGAATAACCCCTTTGAATCGAAAACGATTTGCATTTCCGTCAAAGTCTCTTCCCAGTTGAGATGGGAGACTGGTCCACACTTTTTCTATATGGAGGGCGTTTGTCTTCCCTGAATGTTTTGCGATGTCTGAAATCCAGCCATCCACCAGATGCTCCTGTACTGCACGAACTGCGTTGTATGCAGCCCATTCGCCATTCTGGACCGTATTAATGTATACCTCAACAGCTTCGGGCATACCACCTACTGCTAGGTAATGTCCGTAAATCTGCCATATTCGGTTGTGAACTGTGTCGGAGAGAGGCTTGCGTACAGAAGCAGTATCAAGAAAATGTAATGCTTGCTCTTCTCCGGTAGCAGATAGGAATTCTTTAAAATCCAGCGGGTCTACATTTATGATATTAACTTTCCCCACTGGAAATGGTTCTTGTGATAAATGTACACCAAGCAATGAACCGGCAGCTGCAATGAAAGAGCCAGGCATAAATTCGCAGAAATATTTTAAAGCAGTAATTGCTTGGGGACATGCTTGGATCTCATCAAGAATAAGCAATTCTCTGCTTAAATCAATGGTAGTTCCGGCGATGAATTCCAACTCCTGCAGAATGTGTTTAGGATCCAGATTCCCCGACATAAATGCCTCACAGGAGGTGCGGTTCATTTTCAGATCAAAATAGTGTGTTGCAGGGAAGGAGGAGGCGAAGAGTTGTTTGAGAAGATAGGTTTTTCCGGACTGTCTGATTCCCCTGAGAAGCAGCGGCTTCCTGTTCGGATTCTCTAACCATCCCTGTAATTCGTGTTCTACTTTGCGTTTCATGGTTTGATTATGTCACTTCCCAGTACTTATGTCAACTGAAAATGTGTATACCATACAACTTTTTGCAGGCAAAAAAGTGACAATCTAGCAACTTTTTGCAGGCAAAAAATCCCAAAAAGCTTACCAATTCCGGCTTCAGTTTAAATGAAATTGGGAAAGAAACTGATTTTCTTCATATGACATTCAATGTCATCAGGCTTTCAATTCAGGACAACAACTTTACCACACTCAAAAATTCCTGTTTCACTGGTACATTTAACCAAATAGGCTCCGGCAGGAAAGTCTGACACATCAACAGCCCTGACGGATTCCCCCGCCGGGAGGACTTCGTCCAATACCCGGGAAGGGGAGCGTCCATCAGTCGAGTAGATATCAACTCTACACTTGCCGGGTTCATCCATAGCAAAACTCAGAACACATAAGTCTGTTACAGGGCTCTGAACGGAAGAGAGAAATCCACCTGTCTGAGGGGTTTCAACACCCTGAGGTGGGTCTGCAAGATAGAGTCTGATATCACCATTGAAGTCTCCTGAAAGAATATCAAGCGCACCGTCATTGTTCCAGTCGAACAGACAGATATTGTGATGGTAATTGTAGATCAACTCTTCTCCGCCGTACAGCTGGACCGGGTCAGCAAGCACCGGTGCATCATTGGTACCGATATTTCTGTAAAAGTATACCCAACCCCAGTTAGGGCCGTCAGAAACCCCGTCAAAAGGACCGGTGTCACAGGCAGCCAACACAAGATCAACCAGGCCATCAGCATCCAGGTCACCCATCTGTGGAGCTGAGCGCCACTTCTGAATTATGCCTGATGTGCTGGACATTGCAGTGTATCCTGAGAAAGAAGGTAATCCAGTGGATCCTGTGTTTGGGTAGAGTCTTATGCTGCCGCCGTTGTAAAACTCTCTTCCGGCAAGAAGATCAATGAGGCCGTCCCCGTTCCAGTCGTACAAAGCAGGACAAGAGATAAACCCTACATCAATCTGGCTTCCATTGCTCTTTATATTAGGCATACTCTGAAGGCTGCCATCGGCCAGTCTTTCATAATAATAGATAGTACCGCATCCCCCACCGAATATCAGATCCATCATGCCGTCATTATTCCAGTCCACAACCTGTGGATTAGGTGTTGCAGCGTGTCCTCAAGTACTGTAAACCTCAATGTCGGTTTCATTTGCCTGCAGATAGGTGTAGTCAATAAATGAAGGAGCACCCGGTTCTCCCTGATTAAGGTAGAGGCGGAAATGACCGTAGCAGGGATCCCCCATACCGTATGGGTCAGGGTTGGGATTAACATCGAACCCTTCTGATACAATAAGATCAGGAAGACCGTCTGCATCCCAGTCTGCAATAACCGGTGAGGCCAGGTTTTCGACAGACTCAATAATTACCGGAGCTTCAAAGGTGGGTATCGTCAGTAAACAGAAAAGGATAGGCGAGATCATAGAGCATTCCCCTCTCAACGAGCAAAGCCGGCGGGAAGCTTCACTTCTGTGATGTACCAGACAGGAATGTATCCTGCAGATGGTTTCTTGAAACATAAGGAATCTTACGCAGGAATCAACCCTTTGGCAAAACAGGTTGCACTGTAATGAGTTCCACTGAGCAGAAAGAAACCGGAATCACATGCTTCTAAGAGCAATAGCGACTCCAGCACCGTACTTGGGATCTGCCTTCGCGAAGTGGGCTACCATCTTCTCCTGAAGTTCGAACGGTACTTTGTGCAAACTGCCTGCAATGTTCCTGCACAACCTTCTCTGGTGTTCGGTGTCCAGAAGTCTGAAGAGGTTCCCTGGTTGGATATAATCGTCATCAACTCCGCGTTTCTGTTCAAAACGATCTGCAGTACCGGATAGCTTCATTGGTGGTTCATTGTAACTCGGATCTTCAACCGGACCACCGGTGGAATTGGGCTCGTAATTGGGATCTCCGCCCCCGTTGTCATCAAACCGCATTGCCCCGTCTCGCTGATAGGTGTTGTTTACAGCTGCAGCATGTGGACAGTTAACAGGCAATCTTTCAAAATTCACTCCAAGGCGGTATCGACTGGCGTCAGCATAGGCGAAAATACGCGCCTGCAGCATTTTGTCCGGTGAGAATGAGATACCAGGTACAACATTTGCAGGTGAAAAGGCGGACTGCTCTACCTCTGCGAAGTAATTAGCTGGATTACGGTTCAATTCCAGAATTCCAACCTCCATCAGTGGATAGTCACTGTGAGGCCAGACCTTGGTCAAATCAAAGGGGTTCCAGTTGTAGTTTTCAGCTTCAACTTCAGGCATAACCTGAATTGAGAATGTCCAGGTGGGATATTCGCCACGTTCTATGGATTCGAACAATTCCACAGTGTGGTAATCCGGATTCTCTCCAGAAATTCTTGTAGCTTCACTCGGTGGCAAACACTGAATTCCCTGTCTGGTTTTGAAGTGGAACTTCACCCAGAATCTCTCGTTTTTTGAATTGATAAAACTGTATGTATGGCTTCCGTAACCGTTCATGTATGGAATACCCTTGGGAATACCCCGGTCAGAGAAAAGAATGGTTACCTGATGAAGAGACTCCGGTACTTTGGACCAGAAATCCCACTGGGCATAGTCCCTTTTGGCATTGGTTTGAGGGTCACGTTTCTGGGTATGAATAAAATCAGGAAACTTCATAGCATCCCTGATGAAGAAAACAGGTGTGTTGTTACCAACCATATCCCAGTTTCCCTCTTCAGTATAGAATTTAAGAGCAAAACCACGAACATCACGAACAGTATCAGCAGAGCCCTTTTCTCCGGCAACGGTTGAGAAGCGGCCAAACATATCCGTTTTCTTCCCTATCTCTGAGAAGATTTTTGCTTTTGTGTACTTTGTAATGTCTTCTGTTACGGTGAATACCCCATGAGCTCCTGCCGCTTTGGCGTGTACAATACGCTCTGGAATCCGTTCACGGTTGAAATGAGCAAGTTTTTCAAGCAGGTAGTGATCCTGAAGTAAGGTTGGACCTCGTTCTCCGGCAGTGAGTGATGTCTGGTTGTCAGGAACGGGGATTCCAGCTGCAGTGGTTAGTTTCTTCCGGTCCACAATATGACTCCTTTTCTGTTTGTTCTCTCCACGCTGAAACTGAATAGCTGAAGCTGCTGCATCCCATTCTACCTCCCTCCGCAGTTGTGTCTCTTTACAGATAAACCATAATCATCTGTCCAACATAACAACATTCGTCGTAAGACGCACCTGCCCTTATGTTTGTAGGCACAAACAACAGCAAACGATTCAAAGGAACCAGGGAATGCACTTGCAAACAATAGCACTCAGAACGCTTTTATGAAACAGTACTGACAGCCATACTCTTCACCGTTCATGTTTATATCCATAAGATGTATAAAAGTTCGAATGCTGGAACTTTCATTACTTGATTGCGCCAATAACCAGAAGAGTATATATATACAGAAGGTTTTAACTAGACAGAATCCGGCGTCCAGGTTCTGCTAACACACGAGCTTTGATACTCTGCTGTGGGAGAACTGGCAATATCAAAAGGGGAGATCAATGAAGTATCTGCTGGCATTTACAGTTGTGCTCGTGATGAATGGTTTCGCATCGTCAAATCTGAACATTACTCCAGCCAATGATGGTACCGATCTTCTCTGGCTATCATGGACCGACCAGGAAGATACTGGAGTAGTTGCCAGATTCAATGGAACGACTCTTGAAGAGACCAGAATGTTTACAGACTGCTACGACTGTATATCAACAACAATAACTGAAGATCCCTCAGGTGGTATGCACCTGATGTTTTCAAAACGCGACACCCTGTTTTCCCTTGATCCCTCAGGAGCCATGACTACCGAGGATATGTTCTCTTTTGGAAACAGCTCTGAGTGGTGCAGAACAGGACTTTTAAGAAGAAATGCTGACCCAACACAGGGTCTCCTGGGAATCTACAGATCGTCCTACTTAAGCAGCGGAAGCAGCCACGACTGGCAGACCAGTGATTACACCGTTTCAGAATCGGGATTAATCACAATCGGTAATACCCTCATACTGGAGGACCTCTACCCCGTAAGTGGATCAGATTACCAGAGCGACTTCATGTTTATTCAGTATCCAGTAATGAATGCAACGGGATATCCTGTTATGGCAACACGACAGTTTAAAGGTGGTGGCCCCATGCCACCCACCCCAGCCTCCTGGAGAATAGCTACCCAATGCCACAACACAACAGCCTCAGCCGTATATATCACTGCCGATACCCTTACGTGCTCTACTAATAACGTACAGGATCCAATGCCAATCGCATCAGGCTCCTGCACTTCAAATGCCCTTTTCCTCTGGAGTGACTCTACTGAAGCTTTCTACTATTCACTTCATGATTGTGAAACGGGAATTGTTTCAACAATGCCCTTTACAGGGGAACCACCGACTATTTATGGGGCAGCATGCATTTCTGCAGACCCTGCTGACCCCGGAATGCTTATGGTATGGCAAAATGGCACCAACAGCATCCTCGGTCGTCACTACGAGAATGGTTGGAGTGACTATACTTACACGCTTTTAGAGAATGTGACCGGTATCTATCACGGAAGCCTTGCCGTGTGCAGCACGGAGGACGGCTACTGGGTAGCATACTTCACGGTTACAGACCCTGACCCCGTGGTATTCTTCGTTGACAGGGATGATGTAACTTCTATTGAAGAACACTCAGAAGGCGTTGATCCGATTTC
This sequence comes from Candidatus Fermentibacteraceae bacterium, assembly GCA_016744855.1. Taxonomy (GTDB): domain Bacteria; phylum Fermentibacterota; class Fermentibacteria; order Fermentibacterales; family JCC-6; genus Sabulitectum. The sequence continues at coordinate 127,281 of JADGDO010000010.1, forward strand.
CGTTACCGCCTTCCCCAACCCTTTCCGCGAAGCTCTCTCAGTGCAGTTAAATGGTAATGGTGCTGAAGAGTCATTCCATGCAATGCTTTTCGACCACAGCGGAAGAGTAGCAAGAGAAGAAACGTCTACAGGAAGTACAATACTGTTTAACACCGGAAATCTTCCTGTGGGTTGCTACCTCCTCCAAGTAACATCGGGTAACAATGTTTATACCCAAAAGACAGTTCTAGTGAGGTAAACGGAAAACGAATAAAGTTACATCTTAAGCGGTGTTTTTAGAAAACCCATTGCTTCTTTCACTCTTCTCTCATTCTCCGGTGAAGTAAGCATTCTAAGAAGGGTAAATGCTACCTCCGTGGCTGTTGCTGGACCCATGGAGGTAATGATATTGCCGTCTATAACAACCGGCTGATCTTTAACACAAGCTCCAAAGCCCTTAAGCTGGCCAGTTCTTTCACCATCGGGCAATGGGTATGTTGTTGCTTCTTTGTTTTTCAGAAGACCACTTTTACCCAGTGGAAGTGCACCCACACAAATTGATGCTATCACTTTTCCCGAATTGTGGAAGCTTCGTATGATGCTCAGGAAATCCTCGTGGAAAGCATCAGTGTAAAAACCGGCTGTCTCAAAACCACCAGGCAAGGCAAGTGCGTCAAAATCATCTACTGCAATCTCTGACAACTGTTCCTCTGGAATCACGGTAAAGTTCCAGGCACCTTTTATCTCAGCACGCCTTCCTGCAGTAACAACATTCACCGGGTCAAAACCAACTTCCCTGCTCCAACCCATCACATCTGTGAACACGCTTGCTTCGTACTCCTCAAAACCCTGTGCAAGAAGCAGTAAAACATTCTTCATTGTAATCCCCTTGTTTTCTCTATTTACAGGATGCTCTCTTAATAGTCAAAGAAGCAGATCAGTCCTCAATATGCAATCATACATGTTACCCACTGTTTACAACGGAAAGACACACAAAGACGAGTTTTATGTATCTTATACAGATAAGACAATCACAGGTTTTTTACAATACAGACCGGTAAGGATGGCAGTATACATGACAGATTCCTATGCAATGCAGAAAAGATACTTTGAGGTACAGATAGAACAGATGGAAAGCACCCCGCTTCTAAATAAGGCTAAGATAGAAGACTGCAAACACTACATAAAACTGCTGGAAGAATCAGGTTCAGCCGATAACTTCATGAAAGCTGTTAAGCAGACAGGCAACATGGTTTCAACTGCTAAAGCAGATTCAATGGACAGGTACGAGAACAGTTCATTTGTTTATGAGAAGCTCGGAGAGCAGAAAAAGCTTGAGGAGAACAACCAAAGGCTCGAGATCATAAGATCATCAGCAACCCATACTGAACTAAGCAGCAGGCTTGAAGAATTTGAAACTGCAACGAAACTTGCATTCAATGAAAACAAAGCCTTCACCGCTCTGGCCTCTGTAATGAGTGCAGTTTTTCAGCTGGGAAGCGACGGTCATGGAACCGGCAATGAAAGACGCTCGCTTGCTAACTTTAAGCAGTACTGGGAAATGCTCAAGGAAGCTGACCCCGACTTTTCTTGGGAAAAAATAAGTACCTATCCTCCCTACAGAGACAGAATCATCTACACTGATAGGCAGATGGAAATACTGGAAAAAATATTCAGGAGGATCTGCAATGGATAACATGGTAAAACAGATTCTTGAGGGTTTCGGTTACTCTGTATCAAGCTATTCTTCAAGCCTTGGAGCGGACAACGCAAAGGTAAAAAGAGCAGTTGAACTTATGCAGGCTATTACGACTCTTGCCGAGAACGGGGCAGACATATCCGCAATCACAATGGACCCCGGTTTCGGTGAACTCGGTGTACTTATCGGTGCACTTGCTTCGGAACCTGTACCCGAGAACATCGAAGCAGCTCCCTCTCCGGTTCCAGCAGCAGGAATTGCCGCTGCGGGATATCACATGGCCTGGGAATCAATGGGCACCAACGCAAGAGCAAGTCAGGAAGTCTTCTACAACAGAATTTTCGCAATAGAGGATCAGGCTGAAGACGCCATCCACTTCAACACTCTTCTCAAGGAAGACGGTGTTCTCTTTGAGATGGCCAGACAACCACTTGTGAAAATTGCAGAGGAAACACTCAAGCAAGCTGAGACTGCCCATTCACCCGCAGTAGATTACCAGCAGCAACTTGCAATACAAACATTCACCAATGTAACAACAGTTGCTGAACTTGAATACCACGGCACACTAATGGCAGAGCTATCCAATGTTGAACATGTCTGGGACGCAATGTTCATTGAAGCAATCGGTCTTCTTCCCGGATGTGCCCAGGCAATTGAAGCATTCGGCCCCTCTGAAGACAATGTAACAAAGCTCAGAAACAGCCACCGCTTCTCAGCAGAGTTCATGGGAATCACATGGGATACTGTCTTCAATGATCCAAGGTATCTTCTTTTCTGGAACAAGGTATTCTGGCCAGCAGTACCTGAAGAAAAAAGAGCCAAATACAATGTAAGTACTGCAGAAGGCTGGAGAGACCTCCTCAAAACACAATTCTACGACCCATTTGTAAAAGATGAACCTGCAGTTTCACCTGACCCTGAAAAAGCACAGGTAAGATTCTGGAACAAAGACTACTCTGTTCACAAAACTCTTGATCTACTGGGCAACCCTCCGAGACCGGAATTTAGAATGGAGTAATCCTGATAACAGAGAACGCTGCAAAGTATTGCTACTTCTGGAATCTCAGGGATTAGGGGATTGTCCTCCATTCTTCCTTGTGGCACATAATCTCCGAGATCGCATTAGTACAAATCTGAGTCATTGTTATACCGTAATTACGTAGTTATAATAAATGATTGAATTGCAAAAAGAGACTTCATTGAGTTAGCAAAGTGACAGCTCATGTGCAGGTGCAAATATCAAAGGAGTACAGAATAAAAATGAAATACAAACGCATGTTAATGGGATTACTCTTCCTGCTACCTTCAATTTCACTGGCAGACCCAATGGTTTCGGAGCTTGTGGTAGACAGCCTTGAGGAAGTACCTTTGAAAACATCACTGTATTTTCAAACTGGTTTGTTCTATCGATTAGGTGGACATTACTTTGTGCGAAATTTTGAGGAATCATGGGTAATGGCGGCTGTTGATGTTTCTTTCCTCAAACTTGATCCAAACCAGCCCACCTGGGGTTGGGGCATTCACAGTGTAATAAGCAATGTAAATGACGGAGGACTGCGCTTTGCCCCAAAAGCTCACTACAGAATTCCTTTCAGCAAACCTGCAGGATCATTCTTTGAAGCCTCTGCAGGACTATATCTTCTGGCGATAAATGATTTCAATGATAGGGGTAGATTAAACTTGCCCGGATATTTTTCTGAAGCAGGATTAGGAATAAATCATTTCTCTGTTGTTCTAGGTGCTGAAGCATTTCCAGCAGAAAATGTTGAGGAACCGGACCCCAACGGTTGGACAACCAGTTACTGGGTAGGTTTAAAGGCAAGCCAGGGACATGGATTGGTGGTTCTTGGGACAATGGGAGTTCTTGTTGGTTTGGCCTTTATAGCAATTGCAAATTCTGAAATAGTAGACTAAAATAACTGAAATCCGTAAGAGTTTGATGTTCCGAGAAAACTCGAAACAACTCAACTCACACAGCAACCACCTGAGTCAGTTACTCAGTCGTATGTAGAAAAGGCGTCTCTTTCACTTCCAGTCATACCCCAGGTTGGAACAAGAGATATAATCGCTGACTGAGGATCCCTGTCCAGCAGATAGTAGTATTCTCCATCGAGGAAAATTCTATGGCTTATGCCTGCAGAAGAAGATAGATCAACCACTGTTTCAGAGAGTCTGATATTAACTGAATAACCACTAACAGTAACAGCATCAGTCAGTTTAAGAACAAGTTCATCACCTTTAAGAAGCCAATTCCCCGTATACACATAACCTTGTTCCATGGACTCAAAAAAGGCGTACTCACCTGTATCCCAGAAGAAGTAACAACTCTCGTACCCCTCGGAAAGATCAGGTTCAGAATGCCAGAAACCGGTCAGGTTGAATGATGATGTTGCTATAAGTAAGCTAAATACAATCACAATACAGACCTCCTTTCATAAACCGTTGCTTCATGGAAATCAAATCAACACTTGCAATTCTATGTTCTGTTGAAATCAGATTGCTTGCGATTCATTAATGTCTACACCTAATATTAAAGCACGAAGCACCAGAAAGCAAACTGCAATAAGTATAGAAGCAGACAGCAAGAGTTTTATCATCAACTCCAATCAATTGTGTTTTCTAAGATGCAATCAGAAGACGATAAATTTCCAGGAACCCTCCCAAAGAACTAGGAAGGAATCAGTGGCTTTGCTCCGAAGAATCAAAACTCGCAAATCCGACATATCTGTCAATATGAAGCAGTTGCCAGCTTTCTTCCCACATATTTATTGGCAGCATGTCTATGGTGAATGCCGTTTGGATGATTGTCTTCAAATTCATATGAATTAAAAAATACGATTTCCCAATCGGAATAAATTTCACTCAGTTCATTATCATGATACAACCCGATGGCTATATCTTTAAGATCTTCCGGGATTGGCAATGTATCTATAAAAACTACCACAAAGTGGTACCCATTTACTTTTGTATGCCTTTGTGTTTTCTTAATAAATTCAAGTGCAATTCTTTTATCCACAAATTGATACACTCCTGATGAAATTATCAGATCATATTCTTTTTTGAAGATATAGTCTTGCAAGGCAGATTCTTGAATATTAATATTCAAATCACTTTGTTCTGCCAAAAATCTTAATTTACGAACTGCATTACTTGAGATATCAAATGCATCAACATTGTGACCAATGCTCGACAGATACAAACTATTCCGTCCATCCCCACAACCAACATCCAGTATGTTTGCATTCGCGGGTAATGCTTTAGCTAATGATACAATTTCAGAACTGGCGCCACCAAATGTTTTATAACCCGCTAACTTATATGTTTCTTCCCAGAATGGCTCTTTCATAATGTTCCTTTTGGCCATCAACTACAGGCATGCGCAGCAGCTTGCTCCTGTAGCCACTTATCAGCTCCAATTTCTCGTATATGAAGCGCATTCTTGAAAGCTAAGTTATGAGATGGATTACCATCTTTATAGAACTCATCCAGCACAGGGCATGGAAATTCACTACACTCCCCGCAGAAGAGAAGACCCTTTTCTATTACGCAAGTTCGTGTTGGACAATCATTGAGCATCTCCTTCTCATCACGACACCCCATGCAGTTAGCATTCGCTTTGAAATTCTTACAACTACCACAATAGATTCCGCAATACGCCAGTTTATCCAGATGTTTCATTGTCACCAGATTCCCCTGATTTAAATTCAGTACAGACACTGATTCTGTAAAACACTATCTCAACTCTATGGCTATATGCTACAAGTAACACTTCGCAGAATCAAGACAGTTACTGAAGCTAGAAAATCTCATTTAGAAGTCCGAAAGGTCTTCGGGGAACGTGACAAAAGAGTGGCTGGTCGATTTTCTACTGCTCAAAACAATATCCCATAACTTAGTTACCGGTATGAAGCAAGCAGCGACTGAATAGATTATCTGCTGGCGAGACAATTGTTCAGAATGATTCCTCTGGTTCGTGATCAAGTTTCCATTCAAACATCACGTCATCCGGGTGCGTTCGGGTGCCACCCAGAGCTTCATACATGTGCATGGCAGGAGCGTTGGATGAATTAGTGAACACAAATGAGCTTTTACATCCGGCCTTTCTCCCAATACGGAGAAACTCTTCGATCAGACCTCGAGCTAAGCTCCTGCGGCGGTGTGATTCAGCAACATCGATTGAATAGAGAAAGAGCATCGGTCTTTTAGAATCCCACCGCTTCAGGATGTGACCTACGATCTGCCCTGCTGGTTCGCCGTCAATTTCACCAACGAGGAGAATACAGTTGGGGTCTGCCAGGAAGTCAACGAGATTCCTGTCAGCACTGCCCATGTCCCAGAAGAGAGTACAGTTAGTCTGAGCACAAGCTGCATCTTCCGGCCCAAGTCTACGGATTGTCAGATTCATCTTCTTCTCGCAATTGTTTATCCCTATCAATATGCTTTGCAAGCTGAATACTTTCGTCTTCCCTTATCTCTCGAAGTCTTACCATACTCTTCTTACTTTGCTGAACGTATAGCAAAGGTTTGCTAAATGAATTGGTTCAAGCCTTCACAAACGGGGCAGGAGTTATCAATCTATTTTGTGCCAATTACCATCATCTCAATATCATCAGGCTCAAGAGCTCTTCTTCCAAAACTACCAGGGTTGAACCCTAAAATCTCTATCTTTTTGAAACCCGCCATTTCAAAGAGCATTTTCATTTCAGAAGGAATGTATGCTTTCTGAATCTCTGATAGCTTTTCCTTTCCATGCCAGTTCCATTGTACGGTTCCATTCAGGAAATCGAAACTCTTCGAAAAGATTCTCTCTCCCCGGTACTTTCTGATCCCGTTGAAGGTTGTAAGTATCAGTCTTGCATTCTCTCTCAATAGCGCTTTAGTTGCTTGAAGTATCTTGAGGTCCTTTTCCCACCCAAGGCCGCCTAGTCCAGATTCACAGATGGATATAGCTCCATCGTAAATATCAGTCTTACCTTCAAAGCACTCCTCCAGGAACAGCAAATCCTGAAGCACAAAATCCACTTCTACATTCCTTGCTTTTACCCTCTTACGGGCTTCGTCAAGCATTCTGGGCGAGATATCGACCCCTGTAACATGAATGCCAAGAGAAGCCAATTCTATGGAATGCCGTCCTGCACCACAGCCAAGGTCAAGTACAGATTGGCCAGAAGATACCCCCAGTTCCCGTATTATAAATTCGATCTCCTGAGCAGTCCCCGGTAAGAATTTTCTATCAATAGATTCCAAACTATCGGCTACAAAATTCTCATTTTCCCATGGATTTCTGGTCAAGCTGCAATTCCTTTCTTAAGGGAGGAGCTCACCAAGGTATACCTTCGCTAGAAGGGTTGCCCTATAGCAGAGTTAACAAAAATCATTAATGGTATTGCATCTATAAATGCTTTTTCCGTTTCATCAATAAACTCAGACTTAAAAATATGCGAAGGTTCCACTGTATGACTCAAGAAAAATGACTTACGTTTTAAGTCTTCGATATATATATGCTCTGCATCGTAGCCTCTAGGAGCACGCTTTAACTGATCCCCTTCAATCTGACCAAATGTTTTAATAAGATTTTCATCATTGACGACTTTTGCCCAACGTCCAGGTTGCTCAACAATTGCTGTACGGATTTTATCAAGCACTGGATTTGGGGGCGCCCAAACACCTCCACCAATAAATACTTTGCCCGGTTGAAGATGAACATAAAAACCGGGAGCATGAGCAGTTTTGCCAGCGACGTGTCGAAACTGACAACCGACATTTTCTTTGTACGGGGACTTGTTTTTAGAAAACCGTACATCGCGGTAAATTCTAAACATGGAACCGCCATTGGTACGGGGGTCAGCAATAAAGTTACCACTGATTTTGTCTAATCGTTCTCCCATTGCGTTAATGAAACTAGTCATTGGAGAAACAATAGATTCTTTGTATCGATCTTTATTAGCGTTAAACCACTCACGATTATTGTTCTTCGAAAGGTCATCTAAAAATAGTAATAAGTCTTTTGGAAAACCAGAAAATACTGTATCCGACATTCTGTCTCCTATCTGGTTATAGCATTTCAGTCAGCCTTCAATCGGAAGAGATGTTGGATGAAGTCTATTCGTCAGGTAGGGTCTCGAATTCCCTCTTTCTCTCTTCAAACCATTTATGCATTGCGATAGGATCTTGCATTAGAGTCCTCATCTGATTCATGGCCTTCAGGTGTCCTTCATCACCCTCCTGGAACATTACCATCACATGCTTCTTGCTCATTTCTGCGATCTCTTCGAACGTTGCCGCACTGAATGTTTCATCGCAGGCTCCACCAAGCTGTTTGCATGTCATCGTCTTCATAGTCTCACCTCTATTGGATACCATTGTCTCTTCGCGTAATGCGACAGAATGCTTCGAATGAGCCGCGTCACTCCCTGACCCATCACAACCATAGTAGGCTCCATTCACCTGCTATAAGTTAATATCTGTTCCCAATGCACAATAGTCTATACCTAGTTTCACTGCCCTGTCCTCGAATGGCTCTAAGTTCCCTTGCCTCACAAGGTCATTAAAGAGAGAAAAAAGTCTTTTCGTGTTTTCAGAAGAAGAGTCTTTCTTCATGGAAGTAAGTTCAGTTAGCGACTTAGAGAGGAAGTGTGAAAACACATAATTCTTCGAGTAAGCTGGACGATATATGCTGAAAGGAGACCATATAGCCTCCTTCGCTTGAACTCCAAGGATCTTCTCTGTCAGATTTAGCCAAACCTCATCGAAAGATTTCCCTGGGTTCCTGAATATCTCACTTTCAAACATCGTATCCCTAATCATTGTTCTTATTCGGTAAGAATCACTAAGCTTTTTCATTCTCAAGAATTTCTGTACTTCCTGAGCTGTCATCAAAGTGTGCTCAGAAAGCCAGTCAGGATCACTAAGTAATGTTGCGAAGAAGTCAGCCATGGTTTCCATGCAAACCCCCTGATCGCTTAGGATAGCTGAATCAGGTTGCATGGAATAATGGAGGGCATGTCCGAATTCGTGAAAGGCGACATAGTGACCAAAGTAGCCACCCTCCAATCCAAGAATAAGTCGGATGTCCCTGGAGCCCAGTACAAAACATGTACCAGCATTCGGTGAATCAACAGTTTCTATCGTTACCGGGAATTCAGATAAATCAATTCCTATCGAGTTAAGTGTTTCCCTTAAATCTGTGAATCTATTTCTCTTAGAAAAAAGTTTGTCTGTTTCCCGAGTAAGCTCTCCCTGAATAAATGGTAAATCAAACAAATTGATTCTTTCAGATTTGAGCATCTCTCGACCTATCGCAAGAAATTCAAGATAAGAATCCTCAGTAGCATGAAGAGCGCTAACCATTGCTGATTCAAGCTGATCATTAGTCATATCCTCTTGAGCGAGTAGAAAATCAAAGTAACTGGTATAACCTGAATCAGAGGAAGCTACATTTGCTACTTCAATTAACTCATAGCATATATCGCTAATGTTGTTAAGAAGCGGTTGTAGTGACAGGAAAGCATTTCTTCTGCACTCCATATCATCAGATTCAGAGAGAATACTTCTCCTAGCAGAGTAACCATTCTGCTCACCACCAAAGGATGGGATAAACTCGTTTTCTTGCAGTTGAATCTTCCCTTTCAGAGAAACTAGAGCAGGATGCTTCTCCACCCTAACGCCATCAATCACCCTGCGTAGTAAAATAGATTTCCGAAGAATTTGAATAGCTTCCTCTGCCCCAGAATCTTCTTCACTCAAAATCTGGTTTAATTTATCTACAATACCCGTATCAGCCAGAACTTCAGTTTGCTTTTCTGCCAATTCCTCAAGCAAAGCAGAGTCCAGTTTGCCAGTCTTGAAACCTTGGTAATATGTGTTCCCATACTGGTTTCGGATTTGTAGAAGCTGTTTGTCAATATCGCTAAGCCAGTTTTTCATTTAGTTTTCTTGCTTACGTGGAGTTCAGCGAGAGCTGAGCTGTTTCCGGCTTCCGCTGAAATGTTTCGCTACGTCGTCTTATTGCCATCTATTCCCACATGATCGGCATGTTGGCTTATGAACACATATAATTTCGCCACATCTTGGGCAAATCCATTTCACTTTTTCATTCCGAATGAAATGCCTGATACCGAATTCTTTTATCATTTTGAGATTGTCGATCATGCTCATTCCATACTTTGTTCTGTAACGTTTATCCAATTGTTTCAACCTGGAACAGGGGAATCTATCACAAGTATCGGAACAATACTTTGTTTCGTCTTTAATGATTTCTTTACAGTTTCTGATTTTACATGTGGTGCGGCATATTGATTTCTGAGTTTCTTGACTATCTATTGCTTGGCAACCTGGGCAATTATTTATTTTTCGAATATATCCCCAACAAAGGCGGCAGTTCATTCCGCAAGGTGCAATCAAATTTGTAGGAATTGTTATCGACACTTTTCGAACCTTTGCTTTCATGACTTTTACTTCAATTTTGCTTGAAAGTTTCAAATCAGCAGACAAGAAGTACTAGTCATTCCACTTACCGCCGTTCTGCTGCATTTGTTTGTTCAATAGTCTTATATTTTTCATACGACGACAATCAGTGAATATAGAACGAATATCAGTAGTAAACATCCCCGAAAGAGGCCACCATTTCCACAAGGGAGTCAGGCCCTGCTTCGGTGGAGAGAAAAAGAAGCAATCTGTAACAGTAATAACCGTCATCGACATCGTCGATTATCAGATCGACTCTCCCATCCCTGTCGAGATCACCTGCCCAAAGAATTCCTATGTATTGACCACTGAATTCCTCGCCTGGGTATGTATCCGATAAAGTTTGACATACTTCGCCGTTCGATAGGAACAATCCCTCTTCCGTGGTATACAGCAGGGTTTCCACTATACCGGGAGCTTCTAGTATTATGGATGTGTCTGGTACAAGGTGTTGGTAGTTTCGAAATGCAGTAGGTACAGGTCCTTCGATAAACTCCTTTTCCGAAGATGATAAGATGATCAAGGGCCAATCGGGTTCACCAACAAGATCTACCCTGAATGGGTGTGGTCTCTCCCCTTCCCAAAGAGGGGCTGTACTCTTACTCAGCTGAAGCTCCACTTCACGGAGTTCGAAGATAGAATCCGTTTGGAAAAGCCCGTACCATGTATCTTCTGTTTCTACCCAATCACCATCGTACAGGCGTGTGGACATGAATCTGTAGTTAGAATCACTCTCTTGTGGAAAGCCCGTGAAGAGTACCATTAGCCACAATAAGCCAGTCATATGAATCGATCCTTCCTGCCATGATCCATCCGGAAACTTATACCAATCTTTTTCAGCACCTGAGATTGAATCTAATTCAAACGAACCATTCTCTGAACGAAATGACTGTTACCAACAGTGACAACGGTAAAGTAGATGCCGTGTCCGAGTGGTTGATTTGAATCATCTCTACCATCCCAAACAAGCTGAACCTCTCCCCTGGGGCACATTTCTTCAATGAGGGATGCTACCTGTCTGCCAGATATGTCATACACTGTAGCTAGAACCATTCCTGAAGCCGGTAATGTAAGGCGCAATGCTGTTGAAGATGAAAATGGATTGGGGCTTGCGGGAAGAAGAGATGGAGCAATCAATTCAAGATTAGACTCACATTCAATACCAGTTGGAAATCCCGCAACCTTCAGAGATGGATCGCCGTAAAGGTTTATGTTGTAAAGGTTCATGTACTCATAGACATGTGACCAACCATATGCAGTTGTAGCGTCATACTTGCCGTCATATACAGCAACCCCAACTGCAGCACCGTAACCAATCAGGTAACGGTTGAAATCAAAGCAGATTTGTTCTGTTCCACAAGGATTGTTCTTCCAGTCACTTGATACTGCTGCAGGCCTGGAGGCACTCACCATACCCACAGATGAACCCCAACCGGGTTTTGTCAAAAGATCTATTCCAAGGTTACCCCAGGAACTTGGTTCAGGAAAGCCCACATCACAGGATATTGCAAACACTACTGAAGGATGATCATCATCCAGATCTGTGCTGGAAACCTCTATCAGTGTAACGGAGTAGTACTCACCGGTGGCTGACTCTGGAACTCCATCACCGTCATCCCATGCCCAGACCATCCTTGCCACCTCGTTTGTCCACCCATGACCAGACCAATTTACAACGGCAAATTCACCGGTTCGCCAATAATTAGCGAACGAAACTTCACTCACAGGTTGCCATGGGAACAAAGACGTAGCAAGACCCCACTGCTCACTCATGTGAGTAATGTTCCAACCCTGCATAAGACCAGTTTCGATAGAATCAATAAGAGTGGCTCCATCAACATCGTTTGGGTACCCCTGGTAATTCTGGTTCTCAAAGAATAGCATCGATGTGGGATGGAGAACATTGTTCTTCCAAGCTCCATCGTCTTGCTCAAAAGAAACACTTTTGTTCAGAGCATAGGTAATGCGATTGGTGTCATTCACCGGAATTCTTCCAACATATACCTCAGCAAGAAAATCAGGGAGATCCTGGGTATACTCTCCAAAATAACCATCATTATCAGAATCCCACGACACGGAATCGGGGTAAGACAGATCAGCGTAGTAATAATC
>JADGDO010000011.1 GCA_016744855.1 Candidatus Fermentibacteraceae bacterium
GCGTATGGTATTTCCAGGGGGGAACCAACAAGGCGAGCAAGAGATTGAAGGAGAACCTCTTCTTGTTCCGCTTGCAGTTCCACTGGTAGCGGGGCCTTCATTGCTTGCAGTACTGCTTCTATTAACGGCAGGCGAGCAGGGCCATATCCCGGGGCTTCTTCTTGCAGCAGGGATTGCCTGGTCGGCAACTTTTGTAGTTCTGATGACTTCTACATTCCTCATGAAATTTCTGACAAAAAGAGGGCTTGTTGCCGTTGAAAGACTTATGGGAATGGTTCTTGTTGCTCTCTCTGTGCAGCTTTTTCTTGAAGGAGCAAGAAACGCATTCCTGTAAGAGTTACCTACCAAGCTATTAACCGATTGCAGGTGGAACCTCTACTAAATCTGAAGATAGGTACACATGTAACTTTCCTGATGAACAAAGGAGATCGCTTTGAAAAAGTATCTTGTTCTGATTCTTGTCCTTTTCACCGGTTTGCTACTTGCTGACAGTCCGGATCAGGCTTTCAACCAGATCCTCGATGCAGTTTATTCAGAAGATACTGACTGCTTCAGAGAATGCCTTTCAACGGAATCGACTGCCTTGATCGATATGATGCTTGTAATGGTGAAGATGAAACCTGAAGAGGCGGTTGTCGAGGTATCCAGTCAGCTGGGAATTGATGTTTCAGTAGAGGAACTTATGGACTGGGATTCTCGCGACTTGATAAGCACAGTTCTTTCAGCTCCAGGTTTTATTACCGAACTGCCAGCAAGAGAGGACATCGCTGTATCGGGTTATGAAATAAGCGGAGACAGCAGCATGGTTTCTTTCACTATGGCTGATTATCCCGGAACCTTTCAATTGCTTCTCGTGAAAAATGGGGCGAACTGGAAGCTAGACCAGAGCGTTATCCAGTCAATGCTATAGGCATCTTGCCAAGGGTTTTAGAGTACTTATAAATTATTCCTGAGGAAATGAATCTGCTAATCTGCTCCAGGAACCATCATATGCCAGGAACAGCTGGCCTGTTGAATCAAGGCATAAAAGATCAAAGATGCCAGGGCCGCTATTTACCAACTTAAAGTCCCAGGGACCTGTACCGGGGCATGGGTCATGAATTGAAGAAGCCAGAATACCCTGATTAACATTGTCATAAAGCTGGCCCAAGCCATCAACTGCAATCAAAAAGATTGTGCCTGTTTCTGAATGAACATAGCTCTCAAGGTTTTGGATATTCCATTCACTTTCAGGGAGTTCTGCTGTTTGCCAGCCTCCATTATAGAAACCGTAAAGCTTTCCATCAGCACCAATAATGAATGGATTGATTGTATATGTGGCTTCATCGGAATAAAAGGTCATATCTCTTGGAGGGGATGAGGGGAAAGTTTCAAATGGAGAAACCCAACTTGTATCGGAATCATTGATAAACAAATCACCCTCTTCACTAATCAGAACAAGCTGTATCGATGCAGGCGATAAACTGATAACGGAGCTTAGTGTTATTGCCGAATGTGTTTCTGGAGGGGAAAGTAGTTCAACCCAAGTATCTCCATTTGTCTGAAACAATTGTCCGGAAGAATCAATAACAAAAATCAGAGCTTCTCTTTCGTTTCTCTCATTTGCTTTTAGCTGAAGGCTGAAAGGGCTTGTGCCCGGACAGGATTCACCAATAGTTTCCCAACCAGAATCAGTGTACTCTAAGAGAAAGCCGTCATCTGAAATGGCCAGAACCAGATCACCAGAAATGTTATTGCTGAATACATCAAAACGGTTCATGGCAGTAGCAGATTGAATCAAGCACACAAGAAATACAGCAATAATCTGTTTCATTTCATGAATCCTTAAGAAAAAGAAAACTATTAAATTTGTTGACGAAAGTAACACTACTCAATGAACTGAATCATAGCAAGGCTTTTCGGGTAACCATTCCCCAGTAGGTTAGCTTCTCTGGATCACTTCTTCATAAAGATCTCGCATCCTCATCAATTCATTACAATTCAAGAAGATACACACCTTGCGCTGACTACATGGTGACACTATTTTAATTGCAAGCAAGAGGAAGAAGACAAATGCTGGTAATTAAGATGGTTCTCTATCAACAATGATGTAGATAAGCTACCAGTATATAGGCTATTAGGGAAGCAAAGCGTGTCAAAAAGCAGGTTCTTAAATTGTTAATGGAGGCCTTCTGGTGAGCGGAAATCAAAAAAAACAGCACCATGTTAAAAGCCGATCGTTCTCTGACTCATCAATGCATGCCACCCTTGATAATCAGAAATTCGCATGGCGCTTTCTTGTTTTAGGGCTTATTTTTGTATTAGGAATTGCTATTGGAGGATGGTTTGTCTATCAGAATCAGCAAACCAAAACTCGCCGCGCAACCCATGAAACACTTGCTGCAATAGCAAACCTAAAAACCGGTGAGATCACTGCATGGGTGCAGGAGCGAAGCAATAACGCAAATCTCATACTTAGCTCCCATCAGGTTCGACATTTTCTTGCGGAAACGGATAATCCTGCATTCCGGGAAGAATTACTTCAGTGGATGACCACCACAAGGATGGTCTACGACTACTCATCGGTAACCTTGTTCGACTCTAACTGCCAGGTCAGAATGGCAGTGCCTAATGAAAATTTCATTCAGGATAGTATATACATGGAATCAGTAAGAGCTGCTTTAAACTCAGAAGAAGTTGTGTTTCTTGACTTGCATGGAGGTCATTCCGACCATCCTATACATCTCAGTTTTTTGGTACCAATACACATAGAATCAAGTACAGATCAACCTGCAGACGGAGTAATACTGCTTGTAGTTGATCCATATCAGTTCCTTTATCCACTGGTACAGAGCTGGCCCACCTCCAGTCGCACGGCAGAAACACTTCTTTTTCGCCGCGAGGGTAACGAAATTCTATTCTTGAACGATTTGCGTCACATGGCTGACACAGCCCTTAAAATGCGCTTGCCTATTGAAGAAAACCCACAGTATCCAGCTACCATGGCAGCAGAAGGAGTTGAGGGCATCGTAGAGGGGATAGACTACAGAGGAATTCCAGTTCTAGGAGCAATAAGCAGGGTGCCGGGAACACCGTGGTACATGGTGGCCAAGATTGATCAGAAGGAAATTTATGCCCCTCTTCATCAGCAGGCATGGATAATTACCCTCGCTATAAGTCTTCTGCTTCTGGCATCTATTCTGGTCTTAATCCTGCAATGGCGGCATCAGAAACAGTTGTATACCTACCGGGCCACTGAAGCTCTCCGGAAGAATGAATCATTTCTTAATGATATTATTGAGCAGAGCCCTTTTTCAATCTGGATATCTGATAAGGAGGGTCTTCTTATTCGGTTGAACCAGACTTGCAGAGAATTACTACAAGTCACAGATGAAGAAGTTGTTGGGAAATACAATGTTCTTGAGGATAGCATCTTGATGGAACAGGGTCTTATACCTTTAGTGAAAACAGTTTTTGATGAGAAAAAATCGGTCAGATTCAACCTTCATTATGACTCCTCACTGCTCAAAGATCTACCACTTCAAAGAACGGTTTCCCGCATTCTTGATGTGACAATTTTCCCTATTTGTGAGCCTTCTGGGAAGCTCACCAACGCAGTGATACAGCATATAGATATCACAGATAAATACATGGCGGAAAAATCTCTTCGTCTTACAAATCTGGTTTTCGAAGCATCCATAACTGCAAACAGTATTGCAGACAAGAATGGAATCATTACTAAGGCAAACACAGCATTCCTGAAACTCTGGGGATATGAGAAAAAAGAAGAGATTAGAGGGAAACAAATTTCTGATTTCTTCAAAAATCCTAAAGAAGGAATTGAAATACTTGCTGCCCTTACCCGAAAAGGCAAATGGGAGGGCAACTACACAGCTAAGAGAAAGAACTGCTCTACATTCACTGCCCACGGGCTGGCAACAGTCGTTCTTGATGAAGCCTCAGAAGTAGTGGGATATCAATCAGCTGTTCTAAACATCACAGAACAGAAGCAAATGGAAGCAACCCTCAGAAATAGTGAAGCAAAGTTGAGGCTCGCTCAGCTGATTGCGGGGATTGGTGACTTCTCCTGGGAATTTGCTACCGGAAAAGTAATATGGTCAGATGGAATGCATGAGCTTCTTAAATATGATACTCAAAAATACATTGATTACAGCAAAGTAAATTCAGAAATTCACCATCCGGAAGATCGTGATATGGTTACCGAGTGGATAAATGATGGCATAAACTCCGGGAAAAAGATTTTAGACCCGAAAGAGTATCGACTGAAATGCAAGGATGGAGAAATTATCCATGTGCTGACCAACGCTCAGATTGAACACCGCGATGGCAAACCATTCAAAATGTTTGGAACATGTCTTGACATCACGAAGAGTAAAAAAGCTGAGCTTGCTCTGGCAGCAGAAAAAGAGCGGCTCGCAGTAACACTTCGCAGCATTGGTGACGGGGTAATTACCACAGATATTGAAGGCAACATTGTCATGCTCAACAGAGCAGCAGAAGAATTAACAGGCTGGGACTCCGATGAAGCTATCGGCCGGCCACTACTTGAAGTTTTCAAGATAGTAAACGAATACACAAACCAGCAATGCGAGAACCCGGTTGAAAGGGTACTCGCAGCTGGTGAAATTATAGAATTAGCAAATCATACCTGTCTAATTTCAAAAGACGGCACACAGCGTGTAATAGCAGACAGTGTGGCTCAGATCCGTGACAGCGATAGCAAAACAGTTGGTGTTGTTCTTGTGTTCAGAGATCTGACAGAAAAGAACAAACATGAAAAATCCTTGCAAAGAGCACAAAAGCTGGAATCACTAGGTATTATTGCGGGGGGTATTGCACACGACTTCAATAACATCCTCGGTGGTGTCTTTGGTTACATCGAGCTTGCATTGGGAGAAACTACCGAAATGCAAGTTTCATCCTACCTTACTGAATCACTCTGTAACATCGACAGAGCCCGCGCATTAACACAGCAGTTGCTAACCTTTGCCAAAGGTGGAGCTCCTATAAAGAAGGTTGAAAATCTTTTCCCCTTTGTAGAGAAAACTGCTAAATTTGTACTCAGTGGTACATCGGTTTCAAGCAGCTTCCAGATCCAGAAAAATCTGTGGTTATGTGATTTTGATAAAAACCAGATTGGCCAAGTAATTGATAATCTGACCATAAATGCCCAACAAGCAATGCCCAAGGGTGGTTTGATCGAAATATCAGCCACTAATATATCTTTGTCCCAGAGAGATCACCCCTCACTCGATTCAGGCAAGTATGTGAAGCTGTCAGTTAAGGACCACGGCATAGGAATACCCAAAGAATTCCTACCACACATTTTCGATCCATATTACACCACAAAACCAAAAGGGCACGGGCTTGGTCTATCCACCTGCTACTCAATCATCACAAGGCATGACGGGTCGATAGATGTTGTATCTGAACCTGGGAAGGGAACTACCTTTCATCTCTATCTACCGGCATCACCAGAATCAAAACTCCCCGTCCGGAAAGATACAAATAGAACACATACTGGAAGTGGCACATTCTTAGTCATGGATGACGAACTGTCCATTCGTGAAATTTTCAAGAGAATGCTTGAATCATTCGGCTACACCGTTATTCTTTTTGAGAATGGGCAGGATGCTGTCGATTTCTTCAAGATGGAACTTACAGCAGAAAGGCAAATCTCCGGAATGATCTTTGATCTGACAATTGCCGGTGGTATGGGAGGAGAGGACGCTATTAAAGAGGTTAGAAAATTGTGCCGAAATACTCCTGCTTTTGTAGCCAGTGGCTATTCACAAAGCCCGATCATGGCAAACCCAGGAAAATACGGATTTACAGCAAGCATTTGCAAACCGTTTATGGTATCAGAACTGGCAGCGATGCTGGAAAAGCACATGCCAAAATTTTGACCCTGTATTTCATTGACAATAAAAGCTCTCCTAATTACCTTCAGGAACTATAGCAGTCATCCACCTTTGGAAAGTGAGCTAGTATCAAAATGAAAAAAATAATAATCGCTTTATTCCTAATTGCCTGCGTGGGTTTTGGGATTGATCTAACAGACTCTGCTGAAAACTTCGATTCCTTCATGCGTACCCGTGGTGATCTCTCGGGGGAAGAGGTTGTATACTACTGGTCGGGAAGCATATACAGCTTTGTTCCGGGAGAAAGAAGTAGACATCTTTTTGAAGCGGACGGCTTCAACATCGGCCGATTGGAAGAATACGACAACGGCTATATGCTTCTCACAAGAGAGGTATTCGTTTACCGTGATCCGGAAACAGGAGAAATTCTGAACGATTGGTACAACCCCTTCACTGAAGACACTGTGGACATAGTACACGTATGGAATAATCCTGTTAACAGCTACATGCCTCGCGAAGATGGAGATTGGCAATTTTCCATGCCGTACACAATTCTGCCGAATGGTAATGTCAGCTGGAATCTGGACATTCTTCTTGCATACCCCTCTGCGCTTCCTGTAGACACATTTCCAGAATTCTCCTGTTCCAATCTTTATCAAGGGGCAGAGCTGTTTCATTTCTTCGTTGACGAGGAAGATCTTGAAAACGAATCTCTGACTTCCGTTCCATGCAACATGTCGTGGACCAGGTTCGGCCAGTGGCTTCCCTGGATGAGAATGGGCAGCAGATCAGGCTATATAGTTTACCACTGTGCCGGCTCTAAACTTCCAGGTGGTTTTGATGCACTGCCAGAAGACCTGAAAAGCCTAGTTATTGAAGAGCATCCCGAATTCGCAGAAGCTCCTGATGAATGGGTATCTCCGAATGAAACTAGTTGGTCTTACTTCAGAAAATTACTTGACAGCGGCGAAATTCAATAACAAAACAGCGAGAATTTGATTTCTGAATACATTTGATATACCAGTTAAAATTTGCAGATTTTTGACCATTTTTGCATACTCCTTTGATATACTCCCCGACAAACAGATCACGAAAGGCTGGTTTTTATGTATCGATTTATCCCGCTTTTTCTGCTAGCACTGTTTTCTTCTGCATTTGCTGAGGAACCCACAATAACAATTATGGATAACGGACTAACAGTAATAACCCAGGAATTACACTATGCCCCGGTTATTGCTTCCGTAATCTCTTACAGAGTTGGTGCAAGAAATGAAACAGGAGACATTCTGGGAATGAGCCACTTCTGTGAGCACCAGATGTTCAAGGGAACCACTGAGATGCCTAAGGGCCGATTCTGGCAGATTGTCCAAAGAGACGGTGGAAGTGCAAATGCATTTACCAGTGAAGACGTCACTTGCTACTACCTGATACTCCCATCCAGCAGGATTGAGGATGCCCTTGCTATTGAAAGCGACAGGATGATGAACTGCACCATAGATTCAGCTGAAGTGGTTTCTGAAGCTAATGTTGTTCATGAGGAAAGACGAATGCGCACAACGGACAGCCCAAACGGAGCTCTCTGGGAAGCATTGGCTGAAACAGCATTTACAGAACATCCATATGGCCAGCCTGTAATCGGCTATGATGAGAACATCCTTGCTTACGATCACATAAAAACACGGGCCTATTATGAGACATATTACGTTCCTTCAAATGCAGTGCTCACTATTGTAGGCGACTTTGAAACCGAAGAACTCATAGCTCAGATTGAGCAGTACTTCGGAGATATCCCGGCTGGCAATCTACCAGAGGAATCAATACCTGTTGAACCTCGTCAGAATGAGGCTAGATTTGTTGAAATTGAGCACAATTCAAATCTACCCAGATTCATTATGGCATTCCATTCCAGCGACGGCAACAACCCAGCGACTCCGGCAATGGCAATGATTTCGTCCTACCTTTCCGGTGGAAGAGCAGCAAGACTCGATCAGCTTCTTGTGGAAACCAATATGGTTTACGAAATCGGCGCATACGATCAAGGTGGAATCGATCCCGGTCTCTTTACAATCTCCGTCTCAATGAATCCTGCGGGTGATGGTGATAGTGAAGTTACCATGGAAGAAGTTCAGGAAATTATCTGGAATGAACTCGAAGATCTTGCTGAAAACGGCATTCCCGAAGCAACCCTCGAACAACTGAAAAACAGATATCGTGCCCGTGAAATTCTTGGTGATGCTAACCCTGTTGGCCTGGCCATGGGTTACAGCCTTTCTGCAACAATGTACGGCAACCCGATGTACAGCCAGCAGCAGCTGGAGCTTGTTGAACAGCTTACACCTGAAGCAATCAGCAGGGCAGCAGCCGACTGTTTCCGCAGGGATGGTGTTACTGTTGGAGTTCTTACCCCGGTTGGTGGTAACGGAAGGGGTTCAGCAGGAGGCAACGAGCTGCCCACAGATGTTACTGAACCTTCATCCATTGATTATACAGGCCTCGACATCCCTGAAGACTTCCTTACTCCACCAACTTCATCAATAGCAGATGGTGTAGAGCGGTTTGAACTTGATAATGGTCTTGTTCTGCTCGTAAAGGAAGATCACGCATTTCCGGTTGCATCTATCAATTTCTCATTGCCAATGGGCAGCCTAATGCATCCTTCCGCTTTATCGGGTCTTGCTTCAACCACAACCGAGACCATGATGAACGGTACTGAAGAACTTGGGTATATAGACTTTCATAAGAGACTTGAGACTGAAGGATCATACCTCCGGTTCGGCGCAGGAACTGAGTACTCCTCAGGTTCCATAACCCTGCTCTCAGAAGATATTGAAACCGGCATCACAACAATTGAAGACCTGCTCCTGCACCCGGCTTTCCGAGAAGATGATTATGAAAAAGTAATGTTCGAGAACTACACCAGCCTTGAGGAATCTGCCGAACAGGCATTCAGTGTTGCATACGACAGCCTCACAGCTATTATTGCTGATTCTCCGGAAGACTATAGAAGAATGTCAGAAGCATCATTGGATAGAATTTCTCTTCAAGAGGTTATTGATTTCTACACTTTATGCTGCAGACCTGAGGGCACAGTAATAACTATAGTTGGAGACATTACCCCAGAAGCGGCTCTTGAACTGGTCGAAAACCATTTCTCTGATTGGAACAACCCAACAGAGGTTCTTCCCACGCTTGATATTCCTCAGTTTACCACAGCTCACGGAGATACTGTTGTAACATTCATGGATGGCAGAATGCAGGGAACAGTTTTAATCGCTGCAAAAGCACCAGGTTTTGCCATGGCTGATTTCGCCGCATTCAATGTGATGAACACCATTCTTGGGAGAGGCATAGGTTCAAGGTTGGGACACAGTGTAAGAGACGAGCAGGGACTTGCATACGGAGTAGGCAGCTGGGCATCACAGATGGACAGCAGTGGTGTCTTCACCGCTTATCTCTCCACCCTGGCAGACTACGTGCCACAGGCAACAGTATCTGTAACAAATGAAATGGAAAGAATTGCGAGTGAGAATGTTCAGGATATTGAACTACGACTTGCAAAAGCCAACTCAGTGGGCAGACAGGCAATGTCCGGTATGTCATATTCGGGTCTTGCAGGTGGTCTAACAACACTTGAATCTACAGGCAGACCACTGGACTGGAATAACACATATCTGAGCAGAGTACTGGAACTCACTCCTGATGAGCTTCGGGAAGCAGCTGCCACCTATTTCATTCCTGGTGAATGGTTTGTTTCCATTGCCGGTAATGTTACTGAAGAAGATCTTGTAAACGAATAGAATCCATAGAAAATAGCCCGGGGAATCTTCCTCGGGCTATTTTATTTCCTCAAAAGCCTCAATTGTCAGCTCTTCAATTTCAATCAGGAATTTGCTATACTTACATCAGTAAATAAAACATGAAGGGAGTTACTGATGTATCCAGTTATCCTGATTGCAGCATTAACCTTACTTGTTGATCAAGTGCTACCTACCCCTCTTCAAGCACCCCCGTTCGAATGCATAACTAATGGTGTTTCAGAAATAGATGTACCGGAACTCAAGCTCCTGGAATCAATTCACAACACAATCTCAGATTATGATACATGGTTCGAAGCCCTCCCGGGAAGATGGCCCGGGGCGACCTTCCATAATGGTGGCGTGAATGATGCTGTGCGTGGTAATCTTCCTCCTGAGCTGATTCCCTCTGTTCTATATGCCCCGGGTAATACAGTTTTCCACCTATACCAACTGGTTAACTCCTCAGACTTCGTCATTGCTTTCTATGGATCACCCCCAAACTCATTGGGTGTAATCCTAGACCCAGATATTCTGGTTCTAATGGATAAAGACACGTTCAAAATAGTTTCTGTTCTGGATTTTCTAATGTATGCTTATGACTATGAAGAAACCTCAACAGATGAAATGCAATTCACTTATCAGGCACTAAAGTGGGCAGAGGTTGAAGATGGTGTTCTATATGTATCCAATGCCCATAGAACGTATGCTGAAAGCTCGAATGGAAGTAACGGGTACATAACTGCAATCGACATTCAGACAAATGAAATCATCTGGAGAAGCCAATCTCTTGTATCCAACAGTCAGAATTTTCTGCTTCTGGAAGAAGTAATAGTATCGGGATACGGTTTCACAGATGAAGACGATTTTATCTACATCCTTGACCGTACAACTGGTGAGGTTATTGCCTCAATCCCTGTACCATCATCTCCAGATTACTTCTTTCACCAGGCAGGCATGATTTATGTGAATTGCTATAATGCCGAATTAGTTTTCTCTCTGAATTAATGAGAATATGGGACATTAGCCCGGGCTACTTGAACAGGCAGAGTTTACTTGGTGAACATCGTGAGCTTCACGGGATTGTTTCCATCATCGTTAACGGCAAGAAAGGATACTCACGGCATCCAGAAACACTGCGTTGGGGCGGGTTCGGTTGGGCTCTCAGTATGAGACACCGACAACTTGCCTGCGAGATGGCACTAAGGGGATACACCGACAGATCTCCGGTAACAATGAATTCCAATCAGAATGAATGGCCTGGCATCTTTATAGACAACCCTTATATGCAGATACAACTTCTCAGAGAAAAATACGCAGACCGTGAAAACGGTAGAATACCTCTTCCGGGGGATCCGCAGCAATTCTGGAGTCAGCATAAATATTCTGTTCTCGCCCGTAACCAGAATATCTATCGGGACATCGGCCGGAGGGTTGCCGAGCATAACATAAGCTTCTCCCGTATGTGTGAAATCTTTACATTAATGCTGAGAGAAAAGCCATCCTCAGGAGGAATAAGAAATTCTGTACAACATATGTGGGGGTATGTTTCCGGGAAAGAGGAAGATTCAGCGGCAGCAATAGATCACTGGAGTGCACGCAGGCTGCTTATTGAAACACAGAGAAGAGCAATGTTTGACGGATCGGAATACATACGTTCCTCAACAGCATTGAGTGATCTGATGGTCTGGCTTGCAGATGATGATTGTTAAGAAATGCTTTTCTTACAAGAATTTACAAGGGAGGGAGAGAATATGGGACCCAAGCACGTGTCAATTGGTCTGGTTCTTTGGATTGTTCTGGCTCTAGCTGCAGGATGGATAGGTTCGACGTTCATGCCCGGTCAGTGGTACAACTCACTGGCAAAACCCTCCTGGAATCCACCGGCCAGTGTTTTTGCACCTGTATGGACTGTTCTGTATCTACTGATGGGTATTGCAGCATGGCTGGTCTGGAAGAAAGCAGGTTTCGCAGGTGCAAGAGTCTATTTAGCTCTGTTCCTGATCCAGTTGGTGTTGAATGCCTTATGGTCATACCTGTTCTTCGGAGCACATCAGCCAATGATCGCATTCTTTGAGATTCTTCTACTCTGGGCATTAATCCTGCTAACTCTGCTGGGCTTCTGGAAGATCAACACACTCGCTGGAGTGCTTCTGATTCCCTACCTTTGCTGGGTTGGCTTTGCTTCGGCATTGAACTTTCAGCTGTGGCAGCTTAACAAGTAAGTTTCCCAAGGTGCAGTGAATCATCTGTAAATGTTTACAGGAGGATAACAGAAAGGACTCAATATGAAACCGGTACTTGTATCTATTATATGCATTGGTCTGGCGCTCGGTGCTATTCCTCCAGACACTCCACAAACATCTCAAAGATCAACCTGGTTTCCCTGCGTTATGACCAGGTACTCAACTCCACTGAAACTGGGATGTGTTCTGGGAATAAGCAAGAACTATTTACAGGGTCGTCAGCAATTCCACGGACCCTTCTTTCAGCTTGAACCGGGTTTTGGCGGTGGGAAAATAAATGTGGGGTACAGAGCTGGTGCATACAGCTTCATACCCCTATTTAACATCGGTCTATCCGCTTCACTCTTGCAGACATGGGCCAATCCACTCGGAGACATTGAACCCAATCAGACATATGCCGGTCTTGAACTCTCCGGTGCTCTTTATGTGCTGGGGCTCAACTCCGGAGTTTTCTACCATATCTCAGGTGATGACAACCAGCATGACTGGATAATTACTCTGGGAGTCGGTGCTGGATTCTAACACCCCTATAGCTTATCATCCTTTACAGAATCAAGCCACTTGGATACCGGTTCCATTATTCTTCCGATAGTTCCATCTGCAAAGGGATTTTTAAGCCCGGCAGATTTGACCAGTTCAGAGAAACAATGACTACCCCCTAGGTCACACAATCCCAGGTAATCACTCCATGCTTTATCACGGTCAGACCTGCTTTTGCCCCAGAATTCAAGAGCACAAACCTGGGCGAGTGTGTAGTCTATATAGTAAAAGGGATCCTCGAATATGTGCCCCTGCCTGAACCAGAAACCGCCTTCTTCAAGAAAGCTGTTGTCTTCATACTTCCTGTGCGGCAGGTACTTCTGTTCAATACTTCTCCATGCTTCCCTTCTCTCCTCGGGTGTCACTTCAGGGTTTTCATAAACCCAGTGCTGAAATTCATCTACAGCAACCCCGTACGGAATAAACAACACTGCCCCTGCCAGATGGCTGAACTTGTACTTATCTACATCTTCAAGGAAAAAGTTTTTCATCCAAGGCCAACAGAAGAATTCCATACTCATGGAGTGAATTTCACAGGCTTCAAGCGTCGGGAAGTAGTACTCGGGCACCTCAAAATGTCTGGAGCGGTACGCCTGAAAGGAATGTCCTGCCTCATGAGTCAAGACATCCACATCACCGCTTGTTCCATTAAAGTTGGAAAAAATGAAGGGGGCCTGATGATCGGGAATGTACTCACAGTAGCCTCCGCCTGCCTTACCTTTGCGGGTAACAAGATCAGTCAGCTCACTATCAAGCAAGTAGTTAATAAACTCACCTGTCTCGGGCGACATCTCATTATACATTACCTTACCATTTCTCTTAATCCACTCTGGATCTCCCTTGGGAACTGCATTCCCTGAGAGGAATTGAATTCCCTCATCATGATGCAAAAGAGATTCAAGAGAAAGCCTTTTAGCTTGTCTTTCGCGTAACCTGGTAGCCAGTGGTACAATTTTCTCATGCACTTGTCTACGGTAATTAGCGACCATTCCGGCATCGTAATCTGATCTCCCAAGCCTCGCATAGGCCAGGGGAACGAAACTCTTAAATCCTAGCTTCAAAGCAATTGCGTGACGAAGATGAACAAGTTTGTCATAGATCTCATCAAATTTCTTGCAATTTCCCTCATAGAAATCACTGACAGCTTTTACTGCTGCAAATCTTGTTGAACGGTCTTCAGACTGGGCAAAAGGCTGCATCTGGGAGAGATTTCTTAGTTCTCCCTGGAATGAAATGGATGCGCTTGCCTTTAATTTTACATAGCTGCTTGTCAGCTTGTTCTCTTCCTGCAAATCTGAAAGAACTTCCGTATCAAAAGTTTTCATCTGAAGCCCGGCAAGTTCAAACAACTGTTTGCCCCACTTCCCCTCAAGAGAAGTTCTGAAAGGAGAACTCACAAGTGCTGAGTAGAACTCACTCTTTAAACCCTCATACACCGGTTTCAGCTCGTCAAGAACATCATTCTCGGCATCATAAAACTCATCATTCGTATCGATGTCATGTCTGATCTGCCCGATAACGACCATCGTTTCAAACCGGTTGCGAACAGCATTGATCTCTGCCATCAGCACATTCTGCTGTTCTGCTGAATCAGCTACAGAGAACTGCGAGATCAGTCCTCTAACAGTTTTCGCAAAATCATCTCCGTCCGGCCTCGTGTATTCAAATTCACTGAATTTCTTCATTTTAACTCCCGGTATGGTCTGGGTGTAGTTGCTGGCAAGATTATAGAGAAAAGTCACCCTACTTTGCAAAGCCCAACCTGCTCCTCTTGCCGCAAAGAAAACTGGAAAACACAAACTCGACAGGTAATAGTTCAGCAGCAGCAGCTGAAGATGATTGTATATTTCTTTTAGGCTAGAAAGGAAGAACAAATTGATCAGGCTGTTAGCAACAGAATGCAACAATCCATGGCAATAGGTTACGAGAATCTGCAATACTGAAAAGGAACCAAATGAGCGACTGGTTTACAATAGATAAGATTGACAGCAATACTTTTATAATAAGTGAATACCGCCACTGGGAGGAGACGCATTGCTATCTTCTGAATGGTTCTGAACGAAGTTTGCTGATTGATACAGGGCTTGGGATTAGCAATATTTACGATGAAGTCATCAAGCTAACAGATAAACCTGTAACCGCAATCGCCACCCATATTCACTGGGATCACATTGGCGGGCACGAATACTTTCCTGAATTTTATGCTCATAAGGATGAACTGAACTGGCTCAACGGCGAATTCCCCCTGACAATGGAACAGATTATTGAGATGGTGGTCGACCGATGTGACCTTCCCGAAGGTTATGACGCAAGCAAATATGAGTTCTATCAGGGCAGCCCAACAAGAGTATTGAAAGACAATGACACAATTGATATTGGAGACCGAAGTATTCAGGTACTACATACACCCGGGCATTCACCGGGACATATGTGTTTATGGGAAAAGGAGCGTGGTTATCTTTTTACAGGTGACCTGGTTTATAAAGACACTCTATTTGCCTACTTCCCATCCACTGACCCAAAGGCTTACCTCAACTCTTTAGAGAGAGTATCATTGCTCCCGGTGAGGCGTCTATTCCCGGGACATCATTCATTAGACATCAAACCTGAGATTCTGATTCGAATGCGTGATGCTTTCAGAGAGTTACAGAATAAAGGAAAACTGCATCACGGCAGCGGAAAATATGATTACAGTGACTGGGGTGTTTGGCTGTAGTATATCGCTATTCTATTCATTGCTAATTTTAAATCTGATCGCTTAAAGTAATAGCAATGATTCTTGTTCCTGCTATTTCTGTTTTGCCTCATCCAGGGTAATTCTTACTCTCCTCAGAAGCTCATTCGCGTTGTAGGGCTTCTGAATAAGCATAATGCCCTCATCCAGAACGAAACCGGTGTGAATTGCACCCTCGCTGTATCCGCTACTGAAGAGAACAGGAAGATTGGGTTTCTGCTCTCTCATCTGAAGAAGCATCTGCGCACCACCGAACTTTGGCATTACAACATCAAGAAGGGCAAGGTCTACTTCATCTACATGCTCCATGAAAAGAGATACTCCAGTCTCCCCATCTATTGCCGAATAAACTGTATAACCAGCTCCCTCTAGAATGCGGACAACGATATCACGTACTGATTGGTCATCTTCAGCGACGAGGATCGTTTCAGTACCACTGAATGTAGGTTCTACTTCTGAATGAACCAGCTCTCTCTCACTTTCCTCTGCCACCGGGAGGTATATCCTAAAAATTGTGCCCTTATCAATCTCACTGTAGGTGTGGATGAAGCCATTGTGCTGCTTTACAATTCCGTGAACCATTGAGAGACCGAGACCGGTGCCTTTGCCAACAGTCTTTGTTGTAAAAAACGGCTCGAATATATGAGCCAAAGTCTCTGAATCCATTCCGATACCAGTGTCAGACACACTGAAGAGAACGTATTGCCCTGGTTCAAGGATCGTATAGGAGTCGATGTTATCACTGTCGACTGTAATATTGCTTGTTTCCAGAATAAGTCTGCCTCCACCCGGCATTGAGTCTCTTGCATTAACACAAAGATTCAAAATGACCTGTTCAATCTGCCCTGGATCGGCATAGACCACATCAAGATTGGTGCCGGATACAAACTCCAGCTCAATATGCTCTCCAATAACTCGGCGGATCATCTTCAGAATTTCATCAATCAGGTTATTCAAGTTAATATTTTTTGGTTGCATAATCTGTCTGCGACTGAATGAGAGGAGCTGCTTTGTTAGCTGAGCAGCTCTTTCTGCACACTTGCGGATCTCTTCAATGTCTTTGTAGCGCTTCTCCTCTAGATCAAGACCCTCTTGGGCGAACATGACATATCCGAAAATACCCTGGAGTATATTGTTAAAATCGTGCGCTACACCCCCCGCAAGCTGCCCTACAGCCTCCATTTTGTGTGATTGTCGCAGTTGTTCCTCCAGCTTGATCTCCCTGCTGATGTCCCGTTTTACGGCAACATAGTTTACGATCTCACCTGATGGATTGTGGACAGGAGTGATTGTTGCTTCTTCGGTAAAGATCGAACCATCTTTTTTCTTGTTGATCAAACGGCCGCTCCAGGTTTTTCCACTGAGCAGAGTACGCCACATATCTTTATAAAATGATTCATCATGTTGACCACTCTGAAGAATTCTTGGATTCTGACCAATTGCTTCGCTTGGAAAATACCCGGTTATCCGCTCGAAAGAGGGGTTAGCGAATTGAATCACAGCATCTGTATCGGTTATAACAATTGTGTCTGCTGACTGTTCAATGGCGGTAACCAGATGCATTCTTTCCGCTTCAGCCTTTTTGTGCCGTGAAATGTTCCTGGCCATGCTGACTATGGAAGTCGGTTGGTCATTTTCATCTTTAAGAATGTGGACAGCCATAAAGGTTGGGAAAACAGAGCCGTCCCTGCGAAGGTGATTTATCTCCTCGGTTCTGCTGCCTGTTAACAGCATCTTCTTCTGGAATGGAAGAACTTCTTGCGAAAATTGCTCGGGTGTGTGAAAAATGCTGACACTTCGCCCTACAAGGTCCTGGGCAGAATCAAACCCGTGCATCAATCTCCATGCTTTGTTAACAAAAGTAACGATACCGCTAAGGTCTGTGAGAACAATACCTTCCAGAGACTGTTCCACCGCTGACGATAACATTTTTATTCGCCCCTCAGCAGCTCGAAGTCTTTTTTCTGTTGCCCGTTCCCGGAATAATCTTTGGAAAGCCGCTGGCAGGCGTTCCAGAAAACCAAGACTTTTCGGCAGGTAGTCGCTGGCTCCAAGCCTCATCATCTCAACAGCCATCCTCTCATCGCCATGGCCCGTTACGACAATGAAGGGTACTGAGGTGTTCATCTCTCTCAATGAATCGACAATCTCTTTACCAGTAATATCCGGGAGTTTCATATCAATTAAGAGAACAGTTTCCGGATTGGCTACGACATACTCTATTGCGCCCTCGCCGGTTGAGACCCCGGCAGTTTTGTACCCGGCTTTATCCAAAGTTTTCCTGATAAGATTGTTTAGACCCGCATCGTCCTCAACCACAAGGATAAATCTTGTTTCAGAATCACTAGCATCTGATTTCTCAGGGATGTAGGCTGAGTCCTGCATTAACCTTTTTCCTCTCCATTGAGAGCCGGAACTACAACAACAGCAAGAAAAAGACCTAGCTGCCTGATTGCATTAACAAAATCTTCATAGGCAATCGGTTTGGTAATGTAGTTGTTACACCCCAGCTCATGACAACGTTCCACCTCCCTCGGATCATCCGTGGTAGTAATCATCATTACCGGCATTTTTCGGAGTATTGGATCGGCTTTAACTCTTTCGAGAACCTCAACACCATCTATTTTGGGCATGCGAATATCCAACAGAAGAATATAGCTTGATCCATCTATACGCTGTCGTTCCTTTTCTGTTTTGAAGAGAAAATTCAATATCTCCTGGCCGTCTTTGAAAAACAGCATTTCGTTCACAATACCTGAACGCTTCAGGTTTTTCCTGATAAGACCAGCATGGCCTTCGTCATCTTCAGCAATCAGAATTACAA
Source organism: Candidatus Fermentibacteraceae bacterium (assembly GCA_016744855.1). Classification (GTDB taxonomy): domain Bacteria; phylum Fermentibacterota; class Fermentibacteria; order Fermentibacterales; family JCC-6; genus Sabulitectum. The sequence continues at coordinate 18,000 of JADGDO010000011.1, forward strand.
CTTCCTTATTCATGTCAACTTTCCCCCCTATTATCGTCTTGTTCTGCAGTAGGAAGAATTACGCAAAAACTACTGCCCACACCAAGTTCAGACTCAACAATGATTTTTCCTGATAATTTACTGATCGCCTGCTGCACAATAGCAAGACCAAGACCTTCTCCTTCACTGTCACTGGGATTAAGCCTGTGGAAAATCTCAAAGATATTCTTTATGTGATCAGGAGCAATTCCTATTCCGTTATCCGTTACACAGTAAATGGATTTATTACCTTCAACTCTTCCCTTCAGAGAAATCTTCCCTGGCCGTCCCTTGTCAAGATAATTGATAGCATTGTCAAGCAGGTTTGAGAAAAGCTGATCTACCTGTACACGATCTCCCATGCAGAAAGGCAGATCGCCTATCTCAATTGCAATTCCTGCTTCTTTAATCTGATAATCGCTTGCATCAAGAGATTTGCGGATCAGCTGGTTCATGTCGAGTGGTATTATGGAAAGAGCCGATCTACCAAGACGGGAAAGTTTAAGAAGACCTGTTAAAAGCACATCCATCTTTCCGGCGCTCGTTCTTATGAAATGAAGTGCTTCATAAACATCACTATTCAGCAAGTAAGCAATATCTTTAACAGTTTCTTCCGGTGTTCTATCAGAAGAAACAATGCCGGCTATTTCTTCAATAGAACGCTCTAATTCTCTGCTGTAACCATCGATGTTTACCAAAGGTGATCTGAGATCATGCGAAGAAACATAAACAATTCTTTCAAGTTCTTTGTTGTTTGATTGGAGTTTGATGTTGAGATCCTTACGCAGCTCAACCTCCCTCTCCAATTCTGATGAGTAGGCTTCAAGCTTTTCAATTATTGGATTACCAATCTTGAAGAACAATCTTGTTCCCAGAAGCACAACAAAAAGAGCTGCGGTTGCTCCAACTAAAACAGCCTTGATAAAGGGAGCGCGAATCTCAGATAAATCCATCTTTGCAACAATCCCTAGATCTAAAACATCAACTGGTTCATAGGCTGCAAGAACAGTCTCACCCCTGTAATCAAGACCCACCATTGTTCCGGAAAGACCCTGCAGAGCAAGACGCATGGGTTCGGCAAGGTCTGAGCTGAAGTCAACGGGTTCAGGATGCAGTACATCTTCATATCTGTGACGAAGCACAAAAATAATCTGGTCTGCTTCTCGGCGTGCCAATGTAAACTCGCCTGTATTACCAAAGCCTTCATATCGTTCATGGGCATCAGCAATCTGGTCAATTGCTGCCTGGGCATGGTCATAATACTGTCCACCCCGAGCCATGGAGACTGCTATTTCAATTTCCTTGTTTGCTATGGACTCAAGAAGCCGTGCCTGGCTCTGTGCTGTAACTTGAAGCATCTCTTTCCGTTGATCAAGTTCATAATTGTAGAGAACCATAGTGATAATTCCCATGACGATAGTGCATGCAAGAATCATTATGAGAGAGAGGTGAAGAAAGCTTTTTCTTGCACTAGCTGTTGAGCCGGAACGTTTAAATGTAGCAAGCAGATTCACTGTTACAGTGTCCTCCCTGAAAGGACTGAGGCTTGAACAGACAACCGGGAACCGATCTAAACATTTACTTAAGATAACACCAATCGGTACCTAAAGCATTCTCCTCCCTAGAACAAATAGTGAGTTCAACAAGTAGAACATTTACACGCTAATTCAAATTAGAAAGATGAAGCCAGTAGAAGAAGAATGGGTTGGACATTAACCAGACTCGACCTCTCTTCAGGAGTATATCCTTTTCCTGCAATCCTGTTATTGCGCTCTTTGCTACCGAGTAGCTTCCAAGACCGGAGTTGCGCGCAAACAGATTACTTAGAACAAATGGTTCTTTGCCCTTCAGTAGAGCACCAAGACAAAGTATCTGATTTCTTGACAAGGAATCAAGTTTTTCTCTGAAAGAGTCCGATTCCAGAGAACATATATGAGCAATACCTTTTAAGACTGCCCTCTCATCAATTGAATCGCCTGATAGTGTTCCTGCCCAGATTCCTATACATAACCTCTGAATATCACCCGGGTTTCCTCTGCAGAAATCAATAATGCTTTGTACAGTTTCGGCTTTGGGCTGACGCCCTCCAAGCTTGAACCGCTTCGACAAGAATGCAGAGAACTCTATTGCATCAATGTTTTTTAGCATCATTCGTTCAGCACTGTTGTAAAAAGCAGATTTTCTATCAGAGAAAAGATCATTCATCCTGTGAAGAAGGCTTCCACAGAAAATGTACGAAGTATCGCTCTGCTTCTGTATTACTGATCTTATGCTTCCCAGAATTGTTTCATAACCCTTGATTCTCTGTATATCTTGAAACTCATCCATTACGACTACTGTTCTCTGCTCACCGGCAATTTCCAGCAACTTGTCTATATCCACATCTGAAACCTGTATTTGCGGGGAAACTGATAGCTTGATATCGCCTGTAATTGAATCAACTGATACTTCAGGCCGGAGATTTGCAATTGCTTTTAGAAGTCTGCTGAAGGAATGCTTTGTCTTCTCCTGTTTGTTCAGGCCATTGGCAATTCTCTCACAAAGTTGTCCTCTGGTGACGATGGATCGCAGATCAACATAAATGAACCTGTAATCTGGCATTATCCTCGCAGTTTCCATTATCAGAGAAGACTTTCCGGTTCTTCTTTCTCCAACAATGTACACTCGCATAGAAGAACTCAGGTATTGCTTGAGAAGCTCAAGTTCATTTTTTCTTCCACAGAAATCTGTTCCAGTTACACAAACTCCGTATTTAAAAGGAATCACCTTATCGCTCCTCCTTCTGCAGTATCATGGTTACTAGTAGCATATTTACTACTAGCATACATCATACTACTTGATTCATCAATAGCATCGTTTGATGCTTCAGGAAGATAGAATCCCGAGGTCATTGAGTGGAAAGAGGCAACTAAGTAAGAATCTTGCTTACAACACAGATCTGAGAGTTCCTGTAATCACTCTGAATCTACTGTTGGATCCTTCAAAACCCGGCTCTGTTGAAGCAAGCACCACCACCAGATTTTCAGACAAATACGGATTACTGTAAACAGCATAAATCCCGTAACCCATAGACATTCTCCATCTCTCAGAAGCAGGATGCTCTTTAAAAAAGATGTATTCCTCTCCATTCATCGATATCTCCAACTCTGGGGTAACGGGGGGAGGAAACCAGTCTGGGTAGTCCTGTGGTACTCCTGCAGGTTTGTTTGCGAGTGTCAGAACAATTTCACCGCTATGATAATCGGGCATATAGTTTTGGAGACAAAACACAACTGTGTCTCTTCGAACACCAAGGTCTGTTAAGGGATGATAAACAAGCGGCTCAAAAAACCTGTCAAATCCTATTCCCCAGCCAGACCTCATCCCTTCAATTTTTTCTTCAACTGCGCGCAGCTCAGTCAAGGTAGGTAACTCATCAATGCACTCATCCCAAACATGCCTGAACTGTTCCTCCTGTGTGGAAGTGTGCGAGTTCAGAATCTCTGCTTCAATCCATTCGAACCCGCTCCCATCCTGGATTCCGCCGGTTTCCCATGCTACATATTCTCCGTCCGGTGAGAAACCAACCAGTTTAAACCAGGCAAGGTCTCCTGAATAAGCCCTGTATGAGAAAATGGATAAACAGAAACAAGCAACTATTGGAAACAGGATAATTCTTTTCATTTTCGCTCCCTGGTTTCCCCTATCTTTATCTTGCTTTGTCCCAGTCATGAGGTATTGTTCCGGGGAAATTCCACTTACTGATTTGCATCTGGTCAGCCACATAGATGCCACCAGCTGTATTCGTTTTGTAACCAAGCCAGTTATGGAAAGGTACTTCATTTATACAATCACCGGATACAATGGTTTTGGTTTTCTTATCAGGGTGAATAGTCATTTCCGCTTTGGCATCAGTAAAACGACTTTCGGCAGCGATGTGTATCAGCTCACTTTTGACCTCAGTAAATATTACCTGGCGGAACACCTTGCCAGGGCGGTGAGTAGCATACCATGCATACTCAACAGGGCTGAGATTGGAAACAATAAGAAGCTGAATAGGACACATCACAAGATAAAGATGAGTCTCTCGGTGTGGAGCCGGGCTAATTCCCGCAGCGGAAGTTACTTCTGATTGAGACATACCTTCATGGCATTCATGTGAAGAGAAAACATGAACCTGTCCAGCTGGATCCATTGCCAGAACTTTTCCACCTGTTTTCACAAGGTAAATCTGTTTGTAAGCTGTAACAGGAGTACAGGAAAATGCATTGTTAGATAAAGCTGTTTTGGTACGGTTACCGGCAGCAGCGGCAGCTAGTGCGCTGATTGAATCTGCTTTAGCATTTCGCCAACCCCCGTCATCAAGAAACTCAAAATCCGGCTGGTTGTTGTTAATGGCAAGTTCAACAAAAAGTTTTCGGCCCTTGAAATGCTTGCCGGAACCGGGGCTGTAATGTCGGGCGAGTCCTTCGATTCCAAGAGATGTAGCTGTTGTTACTCCCTGAGGAATGGACAAAACCAGTTGAGAATCATGCATGTAATGCTCCTTGATCGTAATGGCAATCATTCAGCTACAGCTCAATAATGCTCTGCTAAAAAGAACTCCTAAATTTTAGCATACTGCTTTAAAAGGCAACCGTCAAGAAATTCATGTAATGGTCTTCAATGAAAGCAATTCTCTTAACTACACTAACAGAGAAATTGGAACAATTCCTCAAAAAGCCTGTAAAACAAATGTGCAGAGAGCAATTGTCCAGTGCTTCAATTGCAATATGTATATCAGAAGCATGTAGGATTTGAGGAAAGATAGAAAAGTTGGATTGGAAACAGGAGACTCTGAGCTTACAGAAGACTGAACGTTTTCTGCGAAGAGTCGCAGAGGTTTCAAGAATGGAGATTACATTAAAGCATTAACCGTTATTTTTTCTGTTCTCTTTTTGAGTACAGCAACCCCAGCTTCAGCAGAGCATGCAGATTGTCTCGATATAGACAAAGTGCTTGAGTTAAGCGACTGTGTTTTTCTAGCAGTAACTGGGACGCCCGTGGATGTTCCAATGAGTTACATCGAAAGAACTGAGTACTATTTTAATGTGCTCGAAGTTCTGAAGGGTCCTGATTCTCTCAATGAGGGAAACACGGTTGTATACTTAAATAGAGCACCCGGTTTCCATAGCAATCAATCGTGTAGCGAAGATTCGCACCCAATTATTCCAACCGGCTCCGGTTACGAAATGGATGTAGAACAGGGTGATACTGTTGTAGTTTTCAGTAATATCCACGGAATCTCTCCAACCTCGATGGGACTTATTCGTATAGAACCTGCTAGCTACTTAGAAAGCATACGAAGCAAAATAAGTGATATTGAACCTGTTGTGAATTGAGTAACATTAAGAACAAATTCTAAAAAAATCCATTTTAGTGACAGGGAACTTAGGGATGTGTTTTTGATAAAACTATGTGTACCTGGATTGTTTAACCTTCTCTCTTATGAAAGGACTACCTTTTGAAAACGTCTTTTATTTTACTACTTTCCATCTTAGCAGGCGCTGCGTTTGCAACCAACCCAGATGAGGCCTTTGAGAATCTCATTGATGCTGTTTACGAAGGAGATTCACAGGTTATCCTCGAGAGCCTTTCAACTGAAACTGTAGCAATGTTTGACATGGTCTTGGTTATGGTAAAATCTCAGCCTGAAGAGGCGGCAATTGAGCTGTCAGAGACACTTGGTGTTGAGATTACTGTTGATGAACTTCTCGAATGGACCCCTTCCGATTTTATCGATGCTTTTATACTATCACCTGAATTTGTCTCAGAACTGCCACCCAGAGAAGATTTTGAAGTGTCAGGTTTCGAAGTTGATGGAGATAACAGTATTGTTTTCATCACCCTAGCAGGTGAGACTGAGATCCTTGAAGTCAGCATGGTGAAAGATGGTAGCAGCTGGAAACTGGCCCAGGACGTTTTAGAATCCTTTGTAATGTAGTTTCAGCTGGCAAAGAAAAAGCCCCCCGATGAAATCTCATCAGGGGGCCGTTTTTTATCCGGTTTATTATCGAACCATCACCATTCTGCTGGAATGAATCGAACCGCCGGAGTTCATCCTGCAGAAGTATACTCCAGGAACGACTGCCTCTCCATTTGAGTTTACTCCGCCCCACTGGACAGAGTGCTCTCCACCCGAGAATACCGCGTTCTCAACTATCGCTCTTACCAATCTGCCTGATACATCGTAGATTGAGATTGTAACTGGAGTTGCACCAGTTACATTGAAATTGATCGTTGCAATATCAGTAAATGGATTGGGATAGCTTGAGATACCAGTAGCTAAGTTTGTAGAGGCAAATGTATCTTCTTCGTTTGATACATTGCCGAACCAGTCGAAAAACAGCCTGTAATCAATGTTCCAATTTGTGTACAGAACTGCTGACATATTTGTACTCCAGCCGGCAGTCGCGGGCCAGAAACCTGTAGCCTGAAATTCATTCATGCGTTCAGGAGCTGTAAAGCTTGTGGGAGTGGTGCCTGAAGCCCATGCCCACATTGTAGAATCTCCCGGATCATCATTAAAGGCAAGAGTAACCGCTGCAAGACTTTTATGAGCTCTTATGTCGGGCATGTTCTGATCTCCAACACCACCCATTGTTGTGCCATAAGTCCATGAGGAGCCGGAGTTTGTGGTGTAGTAAAACCCAAGATTGTCATTGTCGACAACATAGTAGGCATTAAAAACCCAGCCAATTGCCGGAGATGCGTGTGTGTAGGCTATTGTGTTTCCGCTAAGATCATATCCACCGGAGTTATTTCCCAGCTGGGCGGAACCTGTGTAGGTTGAACCATAACTGGAGCTGCTCTTGATTCTAATCTCCTGGTTTGTAGTAAGCCTGCTGTCGAGGAAGGTAACTGACACCAGCCCACCTGTACCAGCTGAAATTGCAGGATATGGTGTAATTCCAGGATCCACAAAGAGTACGGTATCATCTACCCATGCTTTTGTGTCTAGAGAAGCCCTAACACCATAGATATCATCATCTGATGCATCCATAACGTAAGTCGCATACAACCAGGAGTTGTTACCGACTTCTGCATCTACATCGTAATACGATACATCATTGGTGGTAACGGTTGTCCATCCGCTTGAACTCTGATCTGGAGTCATGTATCTCATCCTCAGCGTTTTATCAATAAGGAAGAACATGCAGACCCAGCTCTGGCCGCCGGAATCTTTCACCACGCGAATCCTTGGAGAATTGACTGTAGCCGAAGAACTAAGACTGGTTCGCCAGAAAGTCCAGCTTGCTCCCCCATCCTGAGAACGGTAAACGATAGCACTGTCTTGTGTAGCATGGTCTGTGTCGCAAATGGCATAGATATCTCCGGTATCCTCATCAACATCAAAATCCTGACCGGAGCCTACTTCACCTCCATAAACAAGAACATCGTTACTCCAGTCGCCTTCAGGCCATACTGATGAACCTTCATCTCTGATAGCCATATTGTGTACTACCGGTGACTCAAACACGGTAGTCCATGGATCTACATCACTGTCTGTGAAAATTGGTGCCGGTGGCTGTTGAACTGCTTCAACTCCATTCGGGCAATCGGCTGAGACATCTTCAAAAGCAACCGCTGAAACGGTTAATAAGCCAGTGAAGACAAGAATTAAGATAACTCTCATCATTTTCCCCCTTTTGTTCGTTCCCATAAAACACAAAGGTATGAAGAGTTGAAACAATCTGAAGGCACAGCTCCCCCGCAAGCCCCGAACACTTCACGCCTCTAATGAGAGTAACCGCCATAAACCTGAAGAATACAAGGGTGAATAAATTGGATTATAAGGAAGGGTATAAGCACAGCCCCCGAGAGCCCCGGGGGCAGTTTGTAAATAAGGCCGGTTACGTAGAATTCATAAGGAATATGGAAATACATTCAACAGTGATAAATCTTCTCCTCACTGAATCAACCCCATTGCGTACTCCATAACGGGGTCAATACCTGCTGCAAAATCTGCCTCCGTTGATTCAACATAGAGATCAGGAGGTACTCCTACACCTTCAATGTAGTGATAATCATGAGTAAGGGTTGTACCGCGTCCATAAGCAACAGACCATGTCGAATCTGTACCTTGACCACAGCTGACCATATTGATGTAATTGCAACTTCCCCCGGTTGTGTCACCGACAGTTATTGTATTGGGGAAATAGTTCATGTTTGCAGCCATATCCTCCGAACCATTAAGACATTCCCCACCAATAAGGAGATAGACAGTTCCATAAAATCGATTTGGACCTGCTGCATCAATAGCAGGGTGGTAGTCGCTGAGCATATCATATTCGGGACCGACTCGGTAACGGTAAACAGCTCCAATACGCGAATGCTCCAGGAATCGGCTCATTACATAATGAGAATACCGATAGCTTTTTCTGCGAGCAAAGGGGTTCATCCTAATATCAAGGATTATGGCGGGAACACCCTCATCGACACAAGCACCAATGAAGTCATCGAATGCCGGGGCAGCAAGAGTGTCAAAAGAAGTGGGAAGAGAATCAAAGAATGCATAGGGAAGAACAGCAGGATCACACCACCCAAACCCTTCAACATGGTCTACAAACCCATTTGGAACCAGGTAGTTATCCATCAGAACACTCATGTCTACATTACTCGTGTATTCTTTCATAAAGGGGTAAACACGCTCTCCCGAGGGTGTTATCACGAAGAGCGAGGGGTCTTCCAGGATGGAAATCATATCAGCTGTTAATAAACTCAGTTCTTCAACAGATTCTACCTCGAGGGCCATTGGATAGTACTCTCTGGCAACTTCAACCCAGTCAATGTCTTTTTCTATGAATAGTGGATAAAAACTTTCAAATGATTCCCATACGGTGTAGAAATCGGTTACATCTATTTCCGATTGAGGTACATTCTCTTCCGGTTCAAGAAGACAACCTGAAAAGAGGAGGGTTAATGCTGTGAGTACCACACAAGTTTTTTTCATAGCACACATCCGTTCGATTCTAATAAAGATGCAATGTGAAGAAGGCTGTCAAAATCAGCAGCTACCATGAGAACACCGCCGAGAGAAGAAAGTGTCTGGCCGGGGACCATGATCTGGGATTCCCTGAGATGCCTGTAGGATCACCCGTGCTGTGAAAAAGAGTATTATCATATATGTGTATGATATTTCTTCGATTAAACAAGTTGTTAGCGCTCATCATAAATGAGATACTTCTCTCTCCCATGTCAAAACTCCGTGACAAAGAGAGATCTGTCTGCATGGTGAACGGTCTTCGCTCTGTATTCGATTCAATTAGAGCTGATGATTGTGTGGGGATAGAATAAGGCATACCGCTTCCAAAGCTCCATGAAACGGATAGAGCAGAATTCTCAAAGGGATGAACCCCGGCCCAGAGCGGCCCCTCTCCTGAGAAGGAGCTCAATCCAACCGATACCCCTGCCTGGTGGGTTTGATCCCAATCAAGATAGGTATCTTCACGGGATACGTAGAATTCTCCGTACTGCGCATAGTTATATCGCTGAAGCATCGAGGAGTAACGGCCTTTGGCGATAGAAAGGGTATAGAATATCTGCCCGGACAGATTGCTTTCCGGTGCTCGTGTCAGAGAGAACTCAAGACCCCTTACATTGCCATGACTATCATCATTGGAGAAGACATAATACTCACCTTCACTCTTGTCCTCGGTACTGACAAGACCGGTAATGTCTTTGTTATAAAAAGAGAGAGCAAGATCAGTAAAGTTGTCAAGCTCCTGCCTGATTCCTACTTCAAAAAGTGTTGTCAACTCAGGATCGAGGTCGGGATTGCCGGCAATAACCCTCTCAGCACCTGTATTGTAGGTTGTCTGGAGGTAAAGACTGTTCATTGAAGGCATTTGGAAATACTGACCGTAAGTTGTGAAGAAAAGAGATCTTTCACTGAAGGGTACAGAAAAACTGAATCTTGGGCTGAGATGTATTTTCGCATCTACATCTTCAGCAACACCTTCTTCGAGTGAGAATGAACTAGTGTTTGCGTCGAAATAATCCATTCTGAGACCGGCAGTAGTAATTACTCCGCCGGAGAACCTGTAACTGCCCTGGGCAAAAGCCGAAGCACTGTGGGGGTAAGCCTTCCAGAGAGAAACGTAACTATTTCCCGGCGATAAATGATAGACATTAAACTGGTATAAATCAAAGTAGCTGCCGGCAATTCCAAGTTTTAGTCTCATTCTGGGGTTTGGAGTGATATCAAGATTAGCCATAGCTGTGCTGACAGTAGATTTGGAATCATGCCACACATTATGGTGCACACCATTGTAATAGAACCCGAGTGTATCTTCAATCAGTGAAGGTGGAGAATACTGAAAAAGCCAGTAAAGAGTATTCATATCCTCTCCCAGGTAACCCCCTTCTCTATCGAAAATGCGATTCCAATTTTCGAAGCGAACAGTACCGGCGGTGAAGCTAAAACTGGTTTTCTCTCCGAGTAGCTGTGAGAGATTGAAAATCAAACCCTCTGTTTGATTGAACATCGCAGGAATTGCATAATCCTGGTCTTTTGGGGGGAGTATTTCTCCTTCACTAAATGATAGTTCTTCATAGTGGTTCCAGGCCCATTGATTCCAGCCGTGTTCTCTGTACGAGCCGAGAGCACTCAAAGATATATTCGTTCTAGGGAATGGTTTATTTGTTATTTTTGCAATACATGACCCGTCATTAAGGGAATTGTAGGACCAGTAACCCCTGGAATCCAGGTTGTTATCTCCACTGGCAGAGGCCTGACCGGATACACTGATAGAAGTTTCTCCGGGAAGGATTGACCCAGTAAGTGGCTCGGGACCCGAAAGAGTAAACTCAACATTCATAAGGTCTTTTCTACACTGATCAATATCAATGCTTTCCATGAATACCTGCTCCCCAGAAGACAGCATTGAGGAAGTCATATCACCAAGACGACCGGTTATGCTAGCTTCAAACCTTTCTCCTCCCTCTCTACCGATTAGATCAACAACACCTGAAAGGGTATTACCGTACTCAATGCTAAGACCCCCAGTCATCAGAGTCGCTCCCGAAACTGCCGAAATGGGTATGTCAAAATTAAATCTGTTATCCATCGGTGAGCGCAGTGATATGCCATCCAGAACGTAATCAACTTCACCGGATCTACCACCTCTAACGTGAAGCTCACCATCCTGTTGAACAACACCGGGCTGAGCCGCGACTACATCAACTATTCGGCTGGTAGCCATTGTTCTCATCTCGGACAGGTCCAACTGATATGCGGTAGCTGGTACATCTCTCAATATGTGTGATCTTGATTGTACAACAGAAATCACTGTACTTCCAAAAGCATCCTCTTCGAGTTCAAAATTAACAATACTGGTATTATCACTTTGAACTGTTACTCTCTCAACCCGGGAAGTAGCTCGTCCAACCATTCTGGCGACAAGGGTGTATTCTCCCGGAGATACCGCACTGATTACAAATTCTCCCCTGCTACTGGTCATTGCTCCGAACACTGTTCCTTCAATATTAACTGTAGCGCCCACAAGGGGATCACCGGAGCCATCAAGAACAAGGCCTGCGATAATACCGCTGGGGGATGCCAATGCAGAAAAAAGCACAAAAAGCACAGCAAGCACAAACTTAGGCATACTCAACCTCTCGATCCAAATCCAATAATTGGAATAGACTAAAACTAATATTAGTACTTCTTTTCTCTGAACTCATTATTGCTCCACAGTTAGAACATAGATCTGCCCGGAATCGGAAATCTTCAGGTCTATAGGATATCCTGCAAAATCAGCGAATCCGTTTATTCCGTATGAGGGACCAATGTAAGTGTATCGATAGAGACGGGATGTTCCGTCTCCCAATGACCCCAGAGCGTAAACATTAATGTAATCATTCCCTGCGGCGGTTATCCAATTGGAATTTTCGATTGTGTCTGTGTTGTAGAATGACGGAGGAGGGTAACCGGGGTATGCATTCTTGTCGTAGACGCAACACTCTCCTATTTTCGTTCCATTAGATACAGCAACAAAATTTGAATCATGCGGGATTGGACATAACCCGGACCAACTCGCACCGATTGAATTCTGCACAAAGGTTAATCTTGTTCCTACCTCATCAGTTGCCTCAAGTCGGCCGATAAGGTTTGTAGTAGCAATCAGTAATGAATCATGGTAACAATTACTTGCTACTAGTTCATTAATCACTGAATTCGCTACTATTTGTATTACTCTCAAACTCTCATTGGTCTCTATATCAACACGAACAACAGAATTTGAGGGACCGTCAGCAACCCATAGATCTCCAGGAGATCCACTGGTAATAGTCATGTCTATCGGTGATAAGCAGACAGAAAACTCATCAATGACTTCACAATCCGGTAGAGAAAGCTCCAGTATCTTACCCATTGCACCTATTAGGTAGGCAGTATTCTCTGTTGGACTGAAAGTTAAATCAAAGTAGCCTGCAGGAGATGCAACTCCGACAATGTGTTCTCCAAGGAGAGAGAGGTCGTTGGAATCGTAAGATCGAACAATTCCTCCACTCGAAGCTACGAATAGTTTTCCCGGGTAGAGCATTAGGGATGATGCATTCTTGATCCCCGGTATGGTGTTGACAATTTGCAGATTATCGGCTGAAACAAGATGCAACCCAGCGTCGTATATCATATCTTGCTCTGTAATGTTGGAACACGCGAGAAAAAACATAGCCACTAGATTCATTATCACTAATATGATAATTTTTTTTGTTACTTCTAACATCTAATCTCTCCTCATAGTTCTTCAATATCACTATTAGAATCTCTATTATCTGTAACTTTCTTCTGATGTCTTCTATGACATTTTCATACTACTGTTATGGGGAATCTAAATCGTATTAAACAGTATACTACATATTATGAATGCACAAAAGGCCTATACTGAAAGGCTGACAGCTCCTGAAAGGGAATTGAGAAACGACTGATATTTCATATATTCAGTATTGCAAACTCAGAACTGGGCATGAATTGCCTTGCACTCTGCAAGGTCCTGAAGGAAAGGGAATTTCTCATGAGAAGAACCATCGCAGTAATGTTTACAGATGTTGCGGGTTTTACCACCTTCATGGAGCAGAATGAGAAAGACGCCATTGCAATGCTTGAAGAGATAAACAGATCGATTACTACGCTTCTCGACTCCCATTCAGGATCTCTGGTGAAAGAAATGGGAGATGGTACTCTCTCCTACTTCCTAAAGGGAAGATCCGCTATAAACTGTGCAAGAAAAATCCAGAAATCCCTTTCTGAACACAATTTTCAACTAAGGATAGGCATACATTGGGGTAGTGTTATGCTGCAGGGAAACGACATACTCGGAGATACAGTCAATGTTGCTTCAAGATTAGAGAAAATGGCTCCTCCGGGTGGAATCTGCATTTCCTCAGAGCTTCTTCAAAATCTGGGTACGGGCAGAAAACCGGACACCTTCCCGCTGGGTCTTCAAAAGCTAAAGGGCTTGGGAAGGCTGATCAATCTGTTCCATGTGAAGGGCTCCAGGGGAGAGCCTCTGCCCATATCCCTAAAGAAGGAAGGGCAGGATGAAAACATTCCAGAATTCTCTCTTAGTGAATCAGTTCCATCGATAGCGGTCATGCCCCTTGAAAACCTTGGCTCTTCAGAAGATGATTTCTATGCCTATGGCATTACTTCCGATCTAGTTTCCACTCTCGCTGCAGCTGGTGGAATAGCAGTTACTCCTCTGACGGATCTCATGAAACTTATGAAAAATCAGAGCAGCAACAGTGAAATTGCAGACAAATTGAAGACCCGTTTTATCCTTAAGGGTTCTCTATGGAAGAAAGATGACTTGTTCCAGCTTTCTATTGAGCTCCACGATCTAAAAAAAGATAAGCTAATCTGGGCAGATAACTGGGTAGATAACTGGTTAGAGCTCTCTTCCATTAAGACAAAGCTTTCTGATGGTCTTCTGAAAGCCCTTGGAGTCAGACCTGTCACAAATGATACTGTTTCAGATGATTCCTCAACTGAATCCAGAGCATATGAGATGTATCTAAATGCTTCTGATTTGTTTTACAACCGAAAATGCCTGGAGGATATTGATAAGGCGAAAGAACTGCTCGACAAATCACTTGGTCTTCAACCCGACCTCTCTAGAGCGGCACTTCTTCACGGAGTTATTTGTACATACACCGGCGACCTTCAAGAGGCGATGCTGAAGCTGTCACATGCCTATGAAATGGCAATGGACAGTGGAGAAAGAGCAGGGGTAATACATGCTCTGAATTACATTGGTATTACTCAGGGAAGATTGTCCGAGTTCAAAAAAGCTAAAGCCACTTTTCTCCGTGCGATGATGCTGGCAAGAACTGTAGGTGACCTTTCCTCGGAAGCAAAAGCGCTCAGCAACATTGGTCTTATGGAGTGCAACATGGGCAACTATGCGAGTGCTCTCGAGCACATGGAGAAATCTTTGGAGGTACCGGGAGTCGACTCAATGGGATTTCTTAAACCCAATACTCTTTGCAATATCGGGCTCACCCACTGGTTCATGGGAGAGAATTCAAGTGCACTGGATTTCTACAAAAAATCACTCTCTGTCTATGAAGCCTTTAAAGACTTCAACGGGCAGGCAAGCCTGAATATGAACATTGGAATTGTCACAAGAAAAATGGGTTTATTCCAGGATTCCATCGCGCATACAGAAAAAGCACTTGAACTCAACCTGCTTACCGGAGACAAGATGGGTCAGAGCAGAACCCTTGTTGGTATAGGCAACGTGCATAAGTACACAGGTTTTTATGAGAAATCTCTGGCTTGCTACGCTGAAGCTATGGAAGTTGCGGATGAGATTGGTGACAGACTGAACTCAAGTATTATCAAGTCAAATATTGGAGTAATCCACACGGCAAATAAAAACTACGACGAGGCTCTGTATTACTATGAGGATGCCCTGGCAATTTCTACTGAAATCAACGACAGAGAGGGCGAAGGGGAAATACTGTTTCTGATTGGAAACACTCTCAGGTTAAAAGCAGACACTGAAAAAGCGGATGAACAGCTTAGGGCTTCAATTCAGGTATTCAATGAGATAGGTGCAGAGGCACGAACCGTTCAACCCAGAACAGCTGTCGCTGTTCTGTTGTTGAAGTCTTCAGACCCTGAGAGTGAAACTGAGTTCTTAGAGCAGATCAAAATTGTAGAGCAGTATATCACTCCGGGAATGAATGACATAACCGAAACCCTCTTTTCTCTTTCAAACATCTACTCTGAATACTCTGATTTGCATTGTAAAGAGAAGAAAGCGGCGGCAAAGAGCCGTATCTATCTCAGAGATGCATTTGATTCTCTCATGAGGGAAGCCGGCAATATCCATGATCTGAAACTGAGGAATTCTTTCCTCGCTATCGATTTACACAGAGATATTACTGAAGCGTATAACTCGCCAAAGAGAAAAGAATAATAAATCCGGCACTAAGATCAGTTAACTACTTTAAGAAAGTTGCCGTCTTTCTCCAGCTCTTCAACAGAGCCGATGATGGCAGAAGTCTCATCTCCATTATTCTTCAACATAGTAACTGCTTTTTCAGCATCGTCAGGGTGTATGAAAGCAAGGAGACCTCCCGAGGTTTCAGACTCGGTAAGAAGCTTAAGATTATCGGAAGGAACACCGCTCTGTACAGTTAAAAAGGAATCAACATACTCGCTGACTTTGCAGACTCCCAGAGTTGTAAATCGTTCAAGAAGCTGATAGATATCTGAAAGAAGCGGAACTGAGCTCTGGCATATCTGAACAGTAAGATTGCTGCTTCTTGCCACAGGCAAAGCATGCCCTAGCAGGCCAAAACCTGTAACATCTGTCATTGCGCTGACTCTAAAACGACTCAAAACATCGGCAGCATACATGTTAAGCCTGCTCATGGAAGCCGTGACTTCACGATACTGAGAATCAGAAACACCATCTTTCATCATGCCATTCGCATAAACACCTGTACCTAAGGGTTTTGTAATAATCACGAGATCATGAAGATTTGCGCTGCAGTTTGTCTTGATTCTGTCAGGATGAACTGTTCCGGTTACGCTCATTCCGTAAAGAAGATCCTCCTGCTCCATAGTATGCCCGCCGACAAGGGAAACTTTGGCCTCCACGAGTTTACGGCTTCCACCTGCAAGCATTTCTCCTATAGCCTCAGCATTAATTAGACCCGGAGGGTAGGCAAGAACATTCATAGCAGTGTGAGCAGTTGCTCCCATTGCCCATATGTCAGAAAGAGAGTTGGCTGCTGCAATCATCCCGTTCATTCCTGGATCATTTACAACGGGGAAGAAAAAATCAACAGTCTGAACAAGAGCAATGTCATCTGTTATACGATACACTCCCGCATCATCCATGTTCTCCATTCCCACAAGAAGATTTGGTGAATCATAGCTGGGAAGCTGTTTCAGTATACCTGCCAGCCTGGCGGGTTTAAGCTTGCCTGCTCAACCGGCGCAGGGTGCATAATCCAACAACCTTATCTCTTTACCATTTGGTATTGCCCGGTCAGGCTGGTTTGGAGTCTCACTAAGTCTGGCGGCAAGGTGTTCACAATAAGTGGTGTCTCCCCTACCGTGGTGAAAATCTATGCATTCTTTGCACTTGCCGTGTCGTACACAATCGGCAGGACAGGGGCAATTTATCCCATCATATAACTTTATCGCCATTTTCTTCTTTCATCTTCAGTTTTTCAGTCGCCCAATATGTAGAGCTTGTGGAAGTCTTCGGTAAGCATATCAAAAGCGAGAACTCCATAAGGGTTCACTTGCATATCAATGTAATATGCTGAATCAGGAAGAGCAACAACTATCTCTCTCAACTGTTCACCTGAACGGGAAACTACATCCCATAGATCTCCCGGTAACCCTCCTCTGCGGCACCAGATATTGCCATCCCTGTCTACTCCAAGGGCACTGATAAATGGTTGCTGGTCTGGCATGTTTACAAATGCCATCTCTGATGTACCACTTTCATCAGAATAGGCGTATTGAAGTTGAAAAGCTCCCGGAACCATCACAGTATCCGGTGCTGATATCCTCTCGCGTTCATGAAAAAGAAGAAGTGTATCGAGTGCTTCTGCCTCCTCGCCATATACTTCAACCATCCAATTATCGGATTGAATTCTACTCAGATACATTGTGCCAATACCGTCTGAAGTGGCTACCAGGTAGGCGGGTGTAAAGTCAGTAGATGGTGTTGGATTTCCCGACCAGGCAAAATATTCGGTTACAATTTCACCTGTGATAGCATGATATCTATTTAAGGAATAGGTAACATTGATGCCTTCATCTCCCAGTTTCATACCAAAATAATAACAGACAAATGTTGAATCATTGAAGGCGAAACAATCAAGAGGTAGGCCTCCAAGACCCTCCATAGACCATCCAGCGAGAAATTCACCATTCTCATTAAATGCATTCACTTTCCCCATCATCTCTGCAACAACAACAATACCGGAAGAAAGTCTTGTGAATTTGAAAGGATGCTGAAACTCACCAGGCCCTCCCCCAAAACCACCAAAGCTTCTTTGGAAAACACCGCTGCTGTCAAAAACAGATACTGTTCCCTTTATTCTATCAAGAATTACAGGAGAAGCATCCGGTAGCATTGTATAGTCTGCGATTGCTCCAAGTGTATAGCAGCTATCACCCATCAGGATGCCTATTGAGTCAACAGCAGAAATAGTGTCAACAGGAATTCCTTCCGGTTCAGCCGACAACTCGATCACCGCCGGGCTCTCAGAACAGCCAGTAATCAAAAAGGTCACTAATAGTAACAGTGATGTGAGATTTCTCATATTGCAAACCTTTCTGCTGATCTCATTATCTGTCGGGGTTTTTTTATAGTTCGATGGTCATTTCTAACGGTTCAATTCCCAGATCAAAAGAAGCATCTTCAAAGCTGGGTGGACCCATTCTTCCGGTCGCATTGTTGGATGCCCCGACCTTCTCACTGGGAGGGCCGTAGAACCTCATGTCCAACTCGCCATCATTGTCTTCATCATGATACACTGAAAATGCGTAAACTCCTGCGGGAAGGAAATCAAACGTAAATGTGACAGTTTCGGAAGTTACAGGCTCAGCAGCATCATACACGGCCTTCTCTAAGTCAGATGCGAAACCATCATCAGACATATAGAAAGCTATACGGACGGAACCTTCAATTTTATCAAACCCGGTAACATTAACTGTCAGGTATGTATAGTCATCAACTTCGACTTCTGCGAACGCCACAACGGACAATGTCAGTAATGCAAAGGGAAGCAGTAGAAATAATTTCATAGGAAACCTCTTTTTCACTTTTTTATTTGCCAAGATAGAGTCGTCCGGCAAGATTTCCGGGAAGACCAGCTTTGATAATGGAAGATGCTGCAGCTTCTACATCATACTTCACCCGAACATGGCGGAAAGTTCTCTCTTCGGTATTAACAAGAAGATATGCGGCTCTGGGGTCTCCGTCTCGTGGCTGGCCCACACTACCGCAGTTAAGAAGGGAAAAGTCTGAAAATAATCCCGCAGGTTTATCAGAACAGCTGCCCATTCTGTTCCATTGCATAGGTATATGGGTGTGGCCGTATATTGACAGGCATTCACCTGCCGCAAGGATTGCATCTATAGCGGTTGCTGAATTCCGGATGTAAATCCAGGAGGAAGGGTTAACAACTGAAGCATGGCTAAGCCTGATTCCACAACATTTCAACTGCAGTGGAAGAGTGTTTATCCAGTCGATATAACTCTGTCCAAACTGCTTCCGGGTCCATTCAATAGCCTTCTGACCATCATGGTTGAAGTGGGAAATGCTGATAAGAGCAGCAGCACCCAAATCATGGTTACCAGCGATCACCTCATCACAGACATCGCGAACAATATCAGCACACTCAACAGGGTTTGCGCCGTAACCCACCGTATCACCAAGACATATTGTTTTTTCTGCTTTAACTCCGGAAGAGTCATCAAGAACAGCCTTAAGTGCAGCGAGGTTACCATG
Source organism: Candidatus Fermentibacteraceae bacterium (assembly GCA_016744855.1). Lineage (GTDB taxonomy): Bacteria > Fermentibacterota > Fermentibacteria > Fermentibacterales > JCC-6 > Sabulitectum. The sequence goes on from JADGDO010000011.1 coordinate 37,022, forward strand.
AACATCGCTGAACACTCTTATCAACATGCGCATCCCCCATTGATTCTAAAAACCACCTAAGCTCATGTCCCCCCGAACAACAACCAACACCCATGTACGCAACCTGATACAGTATGATACTGAATGTCAATATGTAAAAAGGGAAAAGAGCACTGTCAGTAATCAATTATTGATATATTGTGGTATCTGGGGGAGGGTGGCGAATTTGGATGACCGGAAAGAATCACTGAAGTATCTCTTGAGACAGTTTCTGTTTGCGCTGCCTTTGTTCGGGGTGGGTATTTATTTACTTCTGCCAATTCCTGTTGAAGCCGAAAAACCTATCAAAATGCTGTCGGCTTTCTTTTTGTTGTTGGGTGCTCTTCTGATAGGGAAGCCGATTGCTGCTTTGTTTAGCAGTTCGGCAAGCTCAATACTGTTTCCTGCCACTGCCGGTCGGGAGGTTATGCTTGTGTTCAGTATCCCTGAAGGCAAAATAATCGCAGGAAAGTATGAAGAAGCCCTGGCTTTGTATCTGGAAATGATTCCTCTGGATCCGGAAAGACTGGAAATATATATGAGAATTATGGATCTGGCTGCATACAAAATGAAACAACCCGAGACTGCTCGGGAAGCTTTTTGTACAGGGCTGAAAAATATCAAAGATATTGAAGACCGCCAGACACTTGCAGGGCAGTACAAAAGAATTACTGAGGTATAGCCCCGGGTTTACCGGGGCCATATTCTTGTGTCTCTATTGGCCTCTTATAAGAATTTTATCGAGCACACCATTAACGAATGAACCGGTCTTCGGGCCTTCAAAGTCTATAGCCAGTCGAACGGCTTCTTTGATTACGACAGGAGCGGGAATCTCGAGGTAGTTCTTTTCTGCCGTAGCCTGCTCAAGTATCAGCTTCGTTATGGGAGTAAGTCGCTCCATGGACCAGTTCACAAGAGAGCCCTCAATAAGAGCGTCTATCTCTTCTCTGTTCTTTTCAACAGCTTTTGCAAGATCCTGTATCCATACTCTGGTTTCAGCGTCTTGAATACGAGAAGTAATTTGCATTAACTCCATATTCTCAACTATTGATTCCCCGTTTGCATCAGCTGCATAACGGCACTGAAGAAGGAACTTTCTCCCCCTGGTTCTTTGACCCAAATCACTCCTCCGGATTCTCTGTATTTGAAGCAGTGAAGCCGTGAATCTGCTCGAAGAGACTCACCATCTCCAGAGCTGTCATTGCTGCATCAAAACCCTTATTACCACTCTTTGTTCCTGCTCTGTCGATCGCCTGATCGACAGTGTCAGCTGTAACCATTCCGTAAATAACAGGAACTGTGGAATTCATCCCTGCCTGGGCAATACCCTTGGCATTTTCAGATGTTACATAATCAAAATGAGGAGTTTCTCCACGTATTATCGCACCGAGACAGATAACAGCATCAAAAGATCTGCTTCCAGTCAGGTTCGAAGCTACGGAAGGGATTTCCCAAGCACCGGGCACCCAGAAAACATCTATATCCTCTTCTTCAACTCCGTGACGGATAAGACAATCCTGAGCTCCGTCAAGAAGTCTTCCTGTAATAAAACTGTTGAACCTAGAAATAACTATAGCTATTTTCAAGCCCTCGCCTTCAAGTCGTCCTTCATGTATCCAGGCCATGCTCACCAACTCCCTTCAGCAGGTGTCCCATTCTGTCTCTTTTTGTTCTGAGATAGAAAAGGTTCTCATCTGTTGGGTCTACTTCAATTCCGACACGCTCGGTTACTTCAAGACCATAGCCGGAAAGCCCAATGATTTTTTTCGGATTGTTTGTCATCAGTCTAATAGAAGTCAAACCCATATCACTTAAGATCTGTGCACCAAGGCCGTAATCACGGAGGTCAGGTGCAAATCCCAGTTCCACATTAGCATCAACAGTATCCATTCCCCGGTCCTGAAGGTGGTAGGCTTTAATTTTATTAGCCAGGCCAATTCCACGACCTTCCTGAGCCATATAGAGGATAACACCGCAACCCTCTTCAGAGACTTGTCGCATTGCAGCATGCAACTGACTTCCGCAATCGCATCGTCTGCTGGCAAACACATCGCCTGTCAGACACTGAGAATGCACTCTTACAAGAATGTTTTCTCCCTTTTTAGCGATATCTCCTTTGTAGAGAGCAACATGGGTTTCCTTGTCTAAAAGGCTTTCGTAAACCTTAACCCTGAACTCACCAAAATCGGTTGGGAGGATAGCATCTGCAACACACTCAACGAGCACTTCACTCTTGTGGCGGTATTTTACCAATTCTTCTACCGATGTGAGTAAAAGACCATGTTTCTCTGCAAACACCTTTAACTGAGGCAGTCTCGCCATTGTGCCATCGGTGTTCATTATCTCACAGATAACTCCAGATGGGTGAAGCCCAGCGAGTTTAGCGAGATCCACCGCAGTTTCGGTATGACCTATTCTTCGCAGAACACCACCATCTCTTGCGGCGAGGGGGAAAATGTGTCCCGGTCTTCCAAGATCCTCCGGCTTGGAGTTCTGGTCTATGGCCACTGCTATTGTTTTAGCTCTGTCTGCAGCACTGATCCCGGTTGTTACTCCATCAATTGCATCGATACTGACTGTGAATGCCGTCTCGTGCAAAGAAGTGTTTCTAGGCACCATTGCATTAAGATCCAGCCGTGCAAGATGCTCTTTTTTCATTGCCAGGCAAACAAGCCCGCGGGCATGTGTGGCCATGAAGTTAATATGTGCCGCGTCACAGAATTCAGCGGCAATAATCAGGTCGCCTTCATTTTCGCGATTCTCATCATCAACTACTATTATCATCTCGCCGCGTTTTATCGCGGCAATGGCTTCTTCAGCCCCTGCCAGATTGGTACTCTTCAAGGTACTCCCTCAGCGATTCTTTTGATCCAGCTGCCATTGCAGCCCGTGCAACATATTTACCTATTATATCGAACTCGAGATTAACACGATAACCGGGCTTCCAATCCCCGGCAGTTGTAGACTTCAGGGTTTCGGGAATGATGGCAACAGAAAAACTGCTTTCAGTAAGACCAGCCACAGTAAGACTAATTCCTGAAACAGTGACAGAACCCTTTTCGACAAGAAGTGTCGAGTATTCCCTGGGGAAAGATACAGTTATCTCACTGAATCCTGAGGTTCTTCTTGTCTTAACAACAGTGCCGGCTGTATCTACATGCCCGGTCACATAATGTCCGTGAAAGCGTCCGTCGGCTGACATCGATCTTTCAAGATTGACTCTTACTCCACGGAGAGGAGCAGCAATTCTCCTGAAAGTCTCCGGAGAAACATCAAAAGACAAAATGCGTCCGTCTGTCTGTGTTACTGTAAGACATGAACCGTTAACAGCAAGGCTGTCTCCCGGACTGAGATCAAGGTTTGTCTCTACCTCAATTTTCAGTCTGGTACCTGTACTCTTCACAGTTCCCATACACTCAATCAGCCCTGTAAACAACTTGTCCCTCCGTAAGAATGTCTTGTCCAGTTCGCGTTACATTAACATTTTCCATCCGGAGAATATCTGCAATGCTCTCTATGCCTGCATCTCCCAGAAGTGGGAATCCTCTGCTTCCGAGTATTGCCGGTGCCGAGAATATGCTCAGTCTGTCAACCAGGTGGTTTCTAAGTAAAGAAGCAGCAAGAGAACCACCCCCCTCGCACAAAATCAGACCGAATCCCTCTTCTGCTGTACGCTCCAGAAGCTGCGCCGGGGTTTCTATCCCCATCCATACTTCCACGCCATTGGGAAGGTTAAGCTTTTTAGCGGTTGCGACGACGGTTCTGCCCGGAGAATTAAACAACTTCAGCTTGTCCGACATTTCACTGTTTGCAAGAACTATTCTAACGGGCTGCTGATCCTCTGGGCACTCAACAGATCTTGCGGTAAGCTCCGGATCATCTGCAACGGCAGTTCCCCGCCCAATAAGTACGGCGTGAGAATCTCTTCGGTACTCATGCACCCGTTTTCTGGACTCAGGTCCGGTAATCCATCTGCTTGATCCATCTGCTGCTGCACTTCTTCCATCCAGAGAGCCTGCCATCTTAAGATGGAGAAAACTTCTCCCCGTTGAGATGTAATGAAGATATACTTCGTTGAGTTTCTCTACCTCTTCTGCAAGAAGCCCTGTTTCAACCTCTATTCCTCTCTCTTTCAGGAAATCTATTCCCTGACCTGAGACAAGAGGATTCGGATCTTCAATACCGACTACCACACGGGTAATACCAGCCTCAGCAATAGCTAAAGCACAGGGTGGTGTTTTTCCAAAATGGCTGCATGGCTCAAGAGTGACAACCATTGTACACCCTTTTACATCAAAATCAGCAGCATTTGTAAGGGCATTTCTCTCTGCGTGAGCCCCTCCGTGAAAAGCATGAAACCCTTCAGCAACAACGTCACCTTCGGAAGAAAGAATAACAGCTCCGACTCTGGGATTAGGGAATGCTTTCTTCCCTCCCCCGGCAGCAAGTTCCACTGCCCTCTTCATTGCTGCCCGTTCAAACTTACTGAACAAACTTACTCCCTGCCCTTAATTCTACTGCTCTTCAACACTGAGTCTTCCGAGAACTCCATTTACAACATACTGTGCATCAAGACTTCCCTGGGCAAGCACAATGTGAGTGCAGTCTGCAATCTGCTGGCCAAATGTCGGATCAATCGCAACCCATTCACCAACCCAGACTGCAGGCCATGCATGGTAACCGAAAATACCATTATCAACATAGACGATTCCAGCACAGGTAACAGCAGGAATCCCAACAGCACGGCATAGAGCAACGGTAAGAATAGTGTGCTCATTGCAGTCACCTCTCAGGTTATCTAGAACATCAACGGCAGAAGGAAGTGAAACAGTGGGTACGTTTTCTACCTGCCTGTCTACAAATCTGGATATTGCTGCTACTGCTTCCCATGCATTTGCAACACCCTCAGTAAGGCTGTCTGCAACTGATACCATTACAGGATCGTAACACTGAATCATGGCGTCTGCTTCAAGGAAAGGATTCAGTTCTTCGCTTACTTCTTCCATTGGGAAAACAACCGGATTCTGTGGAACTGTGGAGGTAACTGTAATGATCGGTCCATCTGTTTTGTTTTGAATACCGGGATACTCCAGCTCGAATTCGTTCCAGTCGATATCTCCAACCAGAAGCCATGATCTTTCGCCTGTGTCCCTGGGATTTCTGACAGCATTTGATGTAACAGCGTACACCTCGTAAAGATCGCTGGATGGAACAATAGCATCGTTAGTGTCAGGGGCGACTCTTGTGAGAATCATACCCATACCTGCTTCTTCCTCACGGACAATCTGGCCTTCATAAACCCAGACTGTATTCCTCATTCCCTGCTGAACAATTACAAGGCGTGCTGCTGGAACCAAGTCACCCATAAGCGAAACTTCTTCTATAGCTTCACAGGTAACCACAGCCTCAAAAATCATTCCGGTGGAAGGATCAAATGTGGGGAAAGTTCTTGCATCTCCCTCAGCCCATTCCATGGTTGCAGAGGCGAGGTCAACGAAAGCAGGAAGGAAATTTCCCTCAAACTCGTTTGTGCTCACAATATCACGGCCGGAGGTACTCATTGTCAGTTCAACAGAATTCCCTGTTCGTACTGCCACAGCACCTATAACAGAAGTTCCGTCAGACATGGACATGCTAAGGTAGCCAAGGTCCATGTTTGTACCGGTACGTGCTTCAACATCCATGGAAACAGTTCGAGTTGTTCCCATAAGAAGAAGATGCCATTCCATTGTCTGGGTAATAAACAGTGAATCTCCAACGGCCTCAGTCTGCATGGTCATGTAACCGACATCTTCACCCTGGAGAGAAACAGCGAATTTCTGGTAATCTGCAGAAGCATAAGAACCGTGTACTGATGCAATGGTTTCTATCGAATCCTGATTTACATCTTCTCCAGCTTCTGCACCGCAGCCTGCAACCGCAAAAACGGCTATAAAAACCAGAAGAAATCCCTTCACTATTTTCATTTCAGTATCCTCTCTATTTCAGATGCTATCCTGGCTCCGGCTCCCCCATCCCACATGGGAATAACAGGAGGGTTTTCCGGTCTCTTTTCTATCTGACTTCTCACAGCAGCTGGGATTTTCTCCGGATCTGGGCAAAGAATATTTGTACCGAGGGTACAGGTTATCGGTCTTTCAGTATTCGGCCTTACCGTAACACAGGGAACACCCATAACTGATGTCTCTTCCTGAATTCCACCTGAATCGGTTATAACAACTTCTGCCATCTGCTGATGTCTGATAAAAGCCAGATAATCCATTGGTTTGATCATGGTTAGATTAGCGGGAACTCTGTTTTGAAGATCCCAGTTCTGAATGTTTTTAAGTGTTCTGGGATGAGCTGGGAAAAGGAGAGATAGAGGTGACAGTTTCCCCAGGGCATCAAGAATACTCCCGAGAAGCTTCCTGTTATCCACATTACCCGGCCTGTGAAGAGTCACCAGACCGTACTTGCCTTTTGGCACCGCAACGGAAGCTGCCTCTGGAAGAAGCCTGAGAAGGGTATCGATCATGGGGTTACCCACCATAACAATCGAATCTGCAGGCCTGCCCTCGCGAATAAGGTTTTCTTTTGCCTCAGAGCTGGTAATAAGAAGAAGATCACTTATCTGGTCGGTTAGAAGCCTGTTTATTTCCTCCGGCATTGTTCTGTCAAAGCTTCTTAAACCAGCCTCCACATGAACGGTTGGTGTGCCGTATCTTACTGCGGTAAGAACGCAGGCGAGTGTAGAATTGACATCCCCGACTACAACAACAGCATCAGGTTTCCCCTGAAGAAAAACTGGCTCGTAGGCCTTCATGATATCTGCTGTTTGGACTGTAATTGTCGAGCTGCCTACCCCCAGATTAATATCCGGTTTGGGCAATCCCAGCTGGTCGAAAAAACTGCCGGACATCGAGTAGTCGTAATGCTGACCGGTATGAATAAGCCTTACCTTCCCAGAAAGACCTCGAATAATCGAATCAACCTTCATGAAGTTAGGTCTTGCTCCGCAGATAAGATCAATCATGAAATCACTTCCGGTAGATCAAATTTGTCAGTTCTTCTTTTGTGCCTTCCACCCTCGAATTCTTCGTGAAGAAAAACGTCTGTTATCTCAGAGGCAAGAAAAAATCCGGTTAATCCGGCACCAAGAGCAAGAACATTAGCATCATTGTGTCGTCTGGCGTAGTAGGCCATCTTTGGAAAAAGGCAAAGTGCTGCACGGATTCCTTTGAATCTGTTCGCGGCAATACTCATACCTACTCCGGAATTACAGACAAGAATTCCTTTTTCAGCTTTCCCATCAAGTAAAGCCCTGCAAAGGGTCTGAGCATAATCTGTGTAATCAACGGACTCAGCTGAACAGGGGCCCAGGTCAAGAACCTGATGCCCCTGTGATTCAAGTCGGCTGACCAGTTGTTCCTTCAAGAAAAAACCTGCATGATCGCTGGCCAGAACTAATTTCATTTTTACTTTTGCCTTCCCTGGTATGCTGCAACAACTCCACTGAGAACGAGGCTGCATAACTTGCTCTCTGCACTGTCGGCACGACTGGTGAGAACAACAGGGTTTGTAGCTCCCATTACAACGGCACCAAGCTCTGAATTGGCAAGGAAGATAAGACCCTTGTAAAGCACATTGGCTGCTTCGATATCGGGCATAAGAACAACATCGACATCTCCTGCAACTTTGCTTTCAATTTTTTTGATCTTTACAGCAACTGGCGATACGGCAAGGTCGAGGGCCAGAGGACCGTCAAAGAGAATGTCTCCGAAATCACCTGCATCAGCCATTTTCTGAACCTCTGCTGCTTCCATCGTGCAGGGCATCTTCTCGTATGGAACTTCTTTTGCACAGATGTAGCTGCACTTGGGAACCTCTACACCCAGAGCCTTAGCAACTATAATGGCGTTCTTCAGAATTTCTTTTTTCTGCTCCAGATTAGGCGCTATGTTCATTGCTGCATCGGTAACAACAAGAAGCTTGTGGTATGCAGGCACATCAAATGCTGCCACGTGGCTTAGAAGACCACCACCGCGCAGGCCACACTCTTTGTCCAGAACTGCTTTAAGGAATGTGCTTGTTGCAACAAGTCCCTTCATAAGCACCTGAGCTTCTCCACTGCGAACAAGAGCAACACCCTTGGCAGCACTCTCTTTGTCATCGGAAGCGTCTACAATTTTTACATTAGTGATGTCAAAATCGGCCTCTGCTGCTGCCTTGCGAATGCCGTCTTCCGGTCCTACAAGAATACAGTCAACCATTCCGCCATCTACAGCTTCTTTGACCGCAGAAAGGGTCTCTACTTCATCTGCACGAACAACCGACACGACGCTTGAAGGTAAATCTTTTGCGTACTTCTTCAGCTGTTCAAGACTACGAATCTGCTCCATGATGCTCCTTAATTTCAAATTTCACTACAGTCCTATAATAAACATACAGTAATACATAAGAAGACGTTTCCGCCCGAGCGGAAATATAGGAAAAGCCCATTTCTGATGCCACAAGAGTGGTGAGTTGACAAATGCTTCTGCTGCATTCAGATTTGACACATCAATCTCAAACAGAGATGCGATCACTCCTAAACCCACAGGGAGGCCCCATATGAGGCACATACCAGCTACAGAGGTAAAAAACACTATCGGTAAGCACATGCTTGCTGACGGATATGACATGGCTCTCGATCTTAGAAAGAGCCAGGGTCGCTACATTCATGATGCCGCGAGCGGAAAAGACTATCTTGATCTTTTCAGTTTCTTTGCAAGTGCCCCTCTAGGGTTTAATCATCCTTCCATGACCACTCCCGAATTTAAAAATTACATGGGTGAGGTCGCTCTCAACAAACCATCAAACAGTGATTTCTACACAGAGGAAATGGCTATTTTCGTCGATACTTTCGGCACTACAGTTATCCCGGATAGCCACCCCTACCTTTTCTTTGTATCCGGTGGTGCTCTTGCCGTAGAGAACGCTCTTAAAACAGCTTTTGACTGGAAAGTACGCAAGAATATCGAAGCAGGACGCGGTGACAAACTGGGCTCACAAGTTATTCATTACAAAAAAGCATTCCACGGAAGAACCGGATATACACTCAGCCTGACCAACACTGCTGACCCTCGCAAGTACATGTATTTCCCGCTGTTCGACTGGCCTAGAGTTGATCCGCCAGCCATGATCTTCCCTATTGAGGAAAACCTGGCAGCTGTTGAGGAAGCCGAAAAGGCAAGCCTTGCGCAGATCGATGCGGCAATAAAAGAACACGGTCACGACATTGCGTGCCTTCTTATTGAGCCGATTCAGGGTGAGGGTGGAGACAATCACTTCCGTAGAGAGTACCTTCAGGCACTCCGCGACAGAGCAGATAAGCACGAATTCCTTCTTATCTTTGACGAGGTTCAGAGTGGAATGGGAATGACAGGCGAATGGTGGGCATGGCAGGCTGTCGGCGTTGCTCCAGATGTATTCTGTTTCGGTAAAAAGGCTCAGGTCTGCGGTATAGCTTCCAGCAGAAGAGTCGACGAGGTAAAGAACAATGTCTTCCATGAATCCAGCCGAATCAATTCAACATGGGGTGGAAACCTTGTAGACATGGTAAGATGCACCAAGTACCTGGAAATCATGGTCGAAGAAAACATTCTGGAAAACGTCAGAGCTCGACATGACCAGGTTATTGAAGGACTAGAGGCTCTTGCAGCCAAGTTCCCTGGTCGTCTTTCTAATATCAGAGGCCGTGGACTCATGATAGCATTTGATATGGAAAGTACAGAAATCCGTAACGATCTTCTTGGCAAAATCTTCAACAACGGAGCCATCATACTTCCTTGTGGACATGTAACAGTAAGGTTCCGTCCACCGATGAATATCACGGCTGAAGAAGTTGAAAAAGCAATGGCAATCATCGAGAAATCGCTGACTGAACTTTTCTAGAACGACGCGAAAGAAAGGCCGTCTGCTACTGCAGGCGGCCTTTTCTACAGCTATCGTGAATCGCCTGTTTAACGGTAGAAGATATCTCATCAATTGAACATGGCTTGTGCAGAACTCCTGCAATATCTTTGCCGGTGAATTTTCTCATTATTCGGTCTCTTGAAAATCCGCTGGAGATAATGATGGGCAGATCAGGAGCAAGCTCTGTTATTCTATCATAGGCTTCAATACCATCCATAACAGGCATGGTCAAATCGAGAATCACACAGTTTAACCCATGTGGCTTCTCCTTAAAAAACTCGAGAGCTTCTCTGCCATTACAGGCGTAAACGGTAGAGTAGCCTGCTTTCTCCAGCATTTTTCCTGTCACCTCTCTTACTGCGTCCTCATCGTCCACAACAAGGATACAGCCCGTTCCATCAGAGTCGGAGACAGTCTGAGATTCCTCTATAGTCTCTGCTTCATCACAGACAGGAAAGTAAATACTGATAGTCGAGCCATGCCCGGGTTCTGACTTAATTCTAACAGCCCCAAGGTGAGATCTTACAATCCCGAGAACAGCAGCCAGACCAAGCCCACGTCCGGTGAATTTCGTGGTGAAAAAAGGATCAAATATTCTCTCAATGGTTTCCATAGACATGCCTGAACCGGAGTCGGTAACAGTCAAAAGAGCGTAATCTCCTTCAGGTAGATTGTCGTCAAGATAGGTATCAGACAAAAATTCCTTTGTGCAGTAGCTGGTTGATGTTGAAATGGTAACAACTCCTGTGTGCTCCTCAAGGGCTTCAGAAGCATTGGTAAGAAGGTTCATAGCAATCTGTCTTACCTGCGTGGGATCTGCATGAATGGAGGGTAAGTCATTGGAAAGATGATACTCCAGTTTCGTTTTCCTCGAAACAGTAACCTCCAGCATATGGGTAGTTTCCCGAATAATCTGATTCATATTGACAGGCAACCGGTGTGACTCTCTTCTACCGGAGTAATCCAGCATCTGCCCGGCCAGCTCGGTGGCTCTTCGTGATGCTCCTATGATGTCCTGGAGAAGTACGTTTAAATTCTCGTTATCTTTTACTTCCCGAATTGCAAGATCTGCACTGCCCAGTACTGTCATCAGTATGTTATTGAAGTCGTGCGCAATTCCCCCGGCCATCACACCCAGACTTTCCAGTTTCTGGGTTATCTTGATCTGCTCTTCGAGTTTCCTACTGCGGGAATCCGCTTCCTTGGCCATTGTGATATCCCTCAAGTGCTCAATTACCTTAACAAGCTTACCTGACTTATCAAGAATGGGGTACGCCCGCACCTCCAGCCAGACACCCCAATCCGACATATACTTCTCTATTCTGGCAGGCTTAAGGGTCTTGTAAACAGTGGATGTAGCACATTTTGCACAGGGAACGGTGCGACCGATGAACTCATAGCATTTTTTACCATCAATATCGTCGGGAGTAATACCGAGCATTGCATATCCGGCCGCATTGTATCTAATCATCGTGTGATCCGGATCCTGAATTCCTATAACATCGGGGATTGCATTCAGCACGCTGCTAAGCATATGATGCGCGCGGTCATCTTCTTCAATTTGTTGCACAGCAAACGGGATGTCACTAAATGTACCAACCAGAGCTTCAGGAAAACCATTAGCATCAGTAACAAGGGTGTTCCGCATATATGCGGTGAAAACAGATCCGTTCCTGTGCAGATGAAGTATCTCACCGGAAAATGAGCCGGTTTTAAGGACTTGTTTGTTTGCTTCGAGGACTGAAGTCATATGCTCCGGAAGATGCAAAAACGAATGGTTGAGCCCTGTTAGTTCTTCATTTGTGTAGCCATGCATTTCTGCAAATGCATTATTAAGATGCAGGATATTGCCTTCGGTATCGAAAATTGCAATGCCTTCTTCTGTTTGATCGAAAGCAGCAAGGATTAGCTTGATAGTGGCATCGTCAGGATTGTTACCCAATTTCAACCTTTCTTTATCATACAAGGTGATCCTGATGAGCATACTATAGAAATTTATACCGTGTCAATAGGTGCAGGAAGGCCGCGGGATTGCTCCCGCGGCCTTTTTTATTTTCAGATAATCTATCTGAGAAGAACCACTTTTTTTCCAGTAACAGCGTCACTGGTTGATGCTCTCACATAATATGTTCCGGAAGGACAACCGGAGGAATTCCAGTAGATCTCGGGATTCTCCATATCAGAAGAGTGGACAACTCGGCCAGTATTGTCAAAAACTTCTAAAAGGCAGTTTTCAGGAACATCGCTTAAAGAGACATGTAGCAAATCCATGAATGGATTAGGCCAGACATCAAGATCCAGAGGGCCTTCAATGTGAAGCTCTTCGCTAATTGATGTAACTACATCCCTTTGAATAAACACAAAATCCGGGTAATTCGAGTCCAATGGAAGCCACACAATCCAATACCCATCCTCAACACTGCAGACTGCCAGATTTTCTTCCTCCACATATCCTACGTTTGATGCTGCAACATGAGCATATCCATTCCATTCATCTTCGTAATAACGACACATTATCCGGGTAACTGGGTCTCTCCACACGAGAAGAAGACCTTCGTCTGTTGGCCTGGCTGTCATTGCAGCGGCAAAACTAGGTATTGGTCCAGCTCCAGGGAAAAGATATTCCTCCACAGGTGAAACAGAAATTCCATCGTAAACTGTACAGTGTAAAACAGCGTCGATATCCCACCAGATCAGCATGATTTCTTCGCTGTTTGAACCAAGCGCTGTGATACCGGGATTCTGTCCTGTAGCAGAAGAAGAGTAAACAATGTCTTGAGAAAGGGAGAGAGAATCCTCATCAAGATTGTGAGTGTGAGCAAATATTTTGTAAGAACCCGGCGTTCCACCATAACCACTTTTGTATCTCATAGAGGCCATTAAGGGAAAACCGGAATAGTTCACCACAGGGGATTCAAATCTATAGTAGAGCACAGAGATTGGCTCATCAAGAGGGTAAGGATCGCTGAACTCCAGACAGGTACCCGGAGCGAGATATCCGGATGAATGAGAGTTGAATTCAAGGGTTCCCCAGAAAAAGGAACTTCCACTACTGTATATCTCGTACTGGTACAATCCAAGAAGACCGTTGCCTGAGCCTGTTGAGAAACGAAGAAGACCTGCAAGATTGTGGTCCCCCCATCCCCATCCTGTGTAGTAAGAGTAATCAAGCTTGGATTCCAGCGCCATTCCATTATATGGACTGAAAGAGAAAAGAGAATCTCTATACAAGTTCATTGAAGGCATGAAAATAAGATGATTATCACCAAGCTCATCTGCAGAAAGAGAGATGTTAACACGACCACGATCTTCGTAAGGTGAAAAACCGGCAGCAGGGAAAATAAGTTCGTTTTCTAATGTAGAACCGAAGTAACGGGCAAGATGAGATACATCATCATGATCAATCCATGTAACCCAGAGAAGGCCAGACATATCAGTTGAAGGTACAATATCCAGGTTGCCCAAACACATTCCAAAAATAACAACAACCACTAAAGTACTACGCACGTGCTCCTCCTTTTCTCTTGGGTAATTAAATTACTTCATCCCACGAATAGTGTCAATGAAACTAAAAAGGCCGCGGGATTGCTCCCGCGGCCTTTTCTATTGTCTGTCAGTTTACTCGAAAGATGCAATAGATTTCTTAATTATAGCAACGCATTCCATCAGCTGCTCTTCTGTGATAACCAGAGGAGGAGCAAAACGGATAATGTCACCATGTGTGGGCTTTGCAAGAAGACCGTTCTCGGCCATCTTCAGGCAGACATCCCAGGCAACAATGTCGCCCTTTGGTTTGATGATAATGGCATTCAGAAGACCGCGACCTCTTACAACAGAAATCATATCGGAATCGATTGCTTCAAGCTCTTTTCTGAGGATTTCACCAAGATAGTTTGCCTTTTCTGCAAGTTTTTCATCACGAACAACCTCGAGAGCAGCGATTGCTACTTTAGCCCCTACAGGATTGCCACCGAAGGTTGATCCATGCTGGCCGGGTTTGATAAGAAGCATTATGTCGTCATTTGCAAAAACTGCGGAAACGGGATACATACCACCACTGATAGCTTTTCCAAGAATCAGGATGTCAGGTTTTACATCTTCATAATCGCAGGCAAGGAGCTTACCGGTTCTTGCGATACCCGTCTGAACCTCATCTGCAATGAAAAGAACGTTGTTCTTCTTGCAGAGTTCTGAAGCACCCTTTAGGTAACCCTCACTTGGAACGTATACACCGGCTTCTCCCTGGATAGGTTCTACAAGGAAACCTGCAACGGTGGGGTCTTCGAGAGCCTTTTCGAGGGCATCAAGATCGTTGTATGGAATTCTGATAAAGCCTGGAGTGAAAGGACCGTATTCAGAGTATGCATCAGGATCATTTGAGAATGAAACTATTGTGGTAGTTCTTCCGTGGAAGTTGTTCTCGCAGACGATGATTTTAGCCTGATCTTTTTCTATGCCCTTGGCAAGGTATGCCCATTTACGGCAGAGCTTGATTGCTGTTTCAACAGCTTCAGCTCCGGTATTCATAGGAAGAACCTTGTCAAAACCGAAGTATTCGGTTACAAATTTCTCGAACTCACCGAGTACATCATTATGGAATGCACGACTGGTGAGAGCAAGAGTTCCTGCCTGATCAACCATTGCCTTCAAGATTACAGGATGACAGTGACCCTGGTTCACAGCTGAGTATGCAGAAAGAAAGTCAAAGTATTTCTTTCCCTCAACATCCCAGACGTGAACACCCTCTCCTCTTGCCAGTACTACAGGAAGCGGGTGATAGTTGTGGGCACCGTATTTGTGCTCTAGTGCGATAGCTTTCTCAGAAGTCATCTTCTCTGTGCTCATGGTTTCGTCCTTCTTTTGTCGGGTTCACCGTCAACACCGAGGAGGACCGCCAACACTCCAGCGTTAGCCTGACGGGAAGTATCTTCCGGGTTACAGAAAATTCTTAAGCGGTCTGATGTAAAATACGATGGCTGGAATATATACTCTTAAATCCTATGTGCCAGAGTATCTTTCGGAAGAGAAGAACGAATTCTTCCTGTAAAGACGAAAAGAGCCAAAATCAAGCCACCCATTGTTCCGGCGGTGTAGCTGGCAGTGTGCATCCATAGGGCTGCAATGTACGAAGAGTGTCCGCTGGCGGGAACAAGAGAAGAAAGAGGTTCGTAAAGGGCAAGAGTTCCATTGTTCGCCAGCTTGTAACCGAAAATACCAGCCGTTGCAGAGGCAATTCCAGCAATCACGAAAAGAATTAGAAGTGGTTTAAGAAATGAACGGGCATCTCTTTTCGGCCACTTTCCAGCTCTTCCGACGATAGACAGCAGAACCCCCATAGCAAAACCAACCCACCAGTTGGGATGAATACCCCAGGCAATTCCCATGAGAGTGGGAGAGGTGGATCTGATAAGTGCCTTATGGCCTATGGTAAAGTACTCTAGATTAACTCGGACAGAAAACTGATTGTGCAGAATACCGAAAAGCATGGAAGCTGCCATACACAAAAGAATTATCAACGCTGTTTGTTTCATCTTTACCCTACTTAAGCAGTTCTCTGAAGAGTTCACATTCTGTTAAACGCTGAATCCCATATCTTGTGAGTGCAAAGTCATACTTCACAGGATCACCCGAAGATACCACTTTAAAACCAGCAGTGATCTCACTGGCAGTTTTCCCGTCTGCAGCCTTTCGCTGGGTGAAACCGAGTTTTATCCCTATTCTATGCATGTGAACATCTACAGGAACAATCAATTCAGAGGGAGAAATCAATTTCCAGCCACCGGGATCAACATTATCTTCCCTTATCATCCATCTCATAAAGAGGTGAAGCCTTTTACAAGCACTTCCTTTAGAGCTTCTGGGGATCAGATGTGATGCTGTGCATCCCATTCTGGAAGTAATTTCAGCCGAAAACTTATCGATAGCATCTGTATAAGCATGTTTTTTCAAAAGGTATCCTAGAAAATTTTCAATACTTCCATATTGTTTTTGAATAGAAGAAACTGCTCCGAGAAAGGAGGTCATTTCTTTACCGGATGTAAACCTGTGCTTGAAATCGGCTAGATGGTAATCAACTTCAGCAGCTTCAGTACATTTAAGATATTCAGAAGGCTCGGCTCCAAGAAAACCGAGTACAGTCTCAGTGCTTTTCAGGATCATGCTGACTCGGCCGTAAGCAAGTCCAGAAGCTACCAGACCTGCAATTTCCCTGTCCTTTACATCAGGGTAGCGGTAAAGAAACTCAAGAGGATCAGGGTGAACAAATTCTCGTTTGTTATAGAAGGAGTAGAGTTCCTCCAGTTGAATTTTCAGCCTGGAGGAACCCTTAGGCATTTACTTATCTTCCAGTTCGAGATCCAGCTTGCGCGCAGAAACACCGTCGAAAAGATTCAGCTTTCTTTCAAGTTCGATCAGTTTTTCCTGTTCACCGACAAGATCAAGGAAAAGAAGACCATTTTCTGTACAGTTTTCCTGTACGCCTTCGTGTATCCCTAATCTTGTTTTAATCAAGCATCCCCAACCCGTCAGAACAGATTGAACTTTTGAAGCGGCATCATTTCGGTGGCTTATAAGAACCACCATGACAGTTTTCTTAATCACATTCCCTCCTCGTATTGAAAGAGACTGTTACTGCTCCGAGAACTGATCTTTGCCAACACCACAAACAGGGCAAACCCAGTCTTCAGGGATATCCTTGAAAGCGGTTCCGGGTGCTATTCCACCATCAGGGTCACCGACTGCAGGATCGTAAACATATCCGCATACATCACATACATACTGTTTCATGATTGTTTCCTCTTTCTGAGGTTTTGGTACTGATTCAACTACTGGTTTAAAAGAAGGTGCTGTTGGGGGAGTCTTTCCGCAAAGTACTTCTCTGTAGTAAGAGTAAGTCATCGGGACTCCCTCGCCGTGAATAGCACAATGAGTAACTTCTCCGACGAAAAGAGTGTGGGTGTCTACCTCGACTTTGCTTTCAATCTTAAGCTCTATGCACGCGAGAACATTCTCACGGGGACAGGGGCATCCGGCTGGAGTCGTGATGAAATCAACAGTTTCAAATTTGTTGATGTCTCTACCGCTCTTGAAACCGAAGTGACCGATGAAGGGCATAGTTGCTGTCTCACTGAGTACACCAATAGACAAATAACCAGAATCTTTAATGAATTCATTTGTCAGCTCTTCGCGATTGATTGCAACAGCTATTCTTGCAGGAGAAGCTGTTATCTGAAAAACTGCATTTGCTATCTGAGCGTTAAGTCTCTCACCGCTTTTCGAACCGATTGTATAGAGACCATAGCTGAGAGTGAAGAGAGCGGAGAAATCTATCTCATTCACTGGTTACACCTTTCGTTGAGTTCCTTACCAACCTCTACTCCCAGGCTTCTTGCCCTGGCAAGTGCTTCGTTATCAGGAACATAGTTGATATTCAGAGATTCAGCGGCAAGAGGTATCTTCATTTTTTCAAGACATTGCTCAACATTCTTTACAGCTTCACCGCTCCATCCGTAGGAACCGAACACTGCACCTATCAGATTTTTGGGTTTAAGACCCTTTAGATAGGTGAGAACATCGGCTACCCGGGGAAACATCTCACCATTAATGGTTGGGCTGCCGACAAGAAGTGCTCCACTATCCAGTACCGCTGTAGCGACATCGCTTCTATGACTGGAATCAAGAGGCATAACTTTAACGGAAATTCCCTGGGATACCAATCCGTCAGTTACAGCATCTGCAAGAAGTCCTGTACTCTTCCACATGGTATCGTAAATAATCACAGCTTTGCGTGAACACTTCTGTATTGCCCAGTTTTCCCATCTCTTCAGTATCCCTGAAATATCGCTACGCCATATGGGGCCGTGATCCGGGCAAAGAAGCTCTATATCAAGATTCAAATCAGCCAGTTTTTTCATCAAGCCAGACACCATTGGTGAGAAAGGAAGAAGGATGTTGGCAAAATACTTCTCTGCTTCTTCATACAGAACCTGCTGCGGAAGCTGATCATCATACCTTTCAGTAGAAGCCAGGTGCATGCCGAATCCGTCTTGGGAAAACATGATTTTCTCGGTGTCGAGATATGTAACCATGCTGTCGGGCCAATGAAGCATTCTTGTTTCAACGAAAGTTAGGTTAGATTCTCCAAGAGAGAGAGTCTCACCACTTTTGACGGCAGTAATAACATCATCATCAAAGTGAAAGTGGAGGCCTAGAGCCTTTTTCCCCATGGTTGAAGCGTAAACCTTCTCAGGTTTTGCCAGCTCAATCATATCGGTAAGACAGCCTGTATGATCCATTTCAGAATGATTACTGATTATGTAGTCGATTTTCTCAGGTGGAATAACGGATGCTATTCTTGCAATCATTTCATCTTGGAAAGGTTTCTTCACTGTGTCAACAAGTGTCACTTTTTCATCAATTATCAGAAAAGCGTTGTATGTGCTGCCACGACTGGTGAGGTATCCGTGAAAATCACGGACACCCCAGTCGATAGCACCAACCCAGTAGACCTTCTCGGTTATCTTCTCGGCGGTGAATGATTTCATCAATTCTCCGGACTCTATTCTGCGGCCGGAGGGGTAAACACCCTCGAGCCAAGTTCTCTGTCTATCATCAGAAGTCCTCCACCGGAAGTTCCGGCCAGCTTAAACATTCTGATAACCTCACTCACTGAGGCTTCCTCTTCAACCTGCTCACCTACGAACCACTGAAGGAAATTATCTGACATGTAGTCATTATCCTTCCTGGCCGAGGCTACAAGATCGTTGATTGATGCAGAGATAAACCTTTCGTGTTCAAGGGCCGCAGTGAATGCTGCGTGAGGGCTATCCCAAGCGAAAGCAGGCTTTGCAATAGCTTGCAGGGTAACTCTTCCCCCTCTTTCGTTAACAAAATTCATGAACTTCTCAGCATGGGTCATTTCTTCAAGAGCCTGCGTTCTCATCCATGAAGCAGCTCCAGAAAGATCTTCTGCCTCGAAATACATGCCCATAGCCATGTAAAGATAGGAAGAAAAAATCTCTTTATTTATCTGCCCGTTAATGGCAGTCTCCATTGATTCAGAGAGCATGGTATGACCTAACCCTTCCAGAGACCGTGAAGAGAGCAATACTCACGGGCACTAACATCAACAGCATCTGTTGCGAAGAATGCCTCAGGTGTATCTCCCGGATTCAGATACTTCTTCATAATTGCGTCACCGGCTTTCAGTTCCACCCACTCGATATAATGAGCGTCTGTCATCGGATGCAAAACAGAACCGACAATGACCTTGTAACCACCATCAACCTTCTCGATAACCGGAACATGCTTCTCTGTTGTGGAATCTGCTGTTTTCTCATCCAAAAGCTCCATCGGTTCATTGCAGCAGGCGAGTTCACCCGGTCCGCCATGAAGAACCTCAACAATATTTCCACACATTTCGCACTTGTATACCTGCATTCTTTCAGCCATGATACATCTCCTTTAGAGTGTTTGCTACCAGTTTTCGCTTACCAGCATGAAGTGTGCCTGTGGATGATCGCATGCAGGGCACTTTGCAGGGGCTTCTTTGCCTGTGTGTACATAGCCGCAGTTCTGACAGAACCAGACTTCAGGCTCACTTTTCTTGAATGTTGTTCCCTTGTCAATATTCTCCAGAAGACCGAGGAATCTCTTTTCGTGCTGCTTCTCGGCAACAGCGATGTTTCTGAATACTGCTGCAATCAACTTGTGACCTTCGCGGTCTGCTATTTCAGCAAAGTCAGGGTACATTTCAGTATGCTCGTGGTGCTCACCACCGGCTGAAGCCTTAAGATTCTCTGCTGTGGTACCTATTACTCCAGCGGGGAATCCAGCAGTAATCTCAAGTTCGCCACCCTCAAGAAATTTAAAAAGCCTTTTTGCATGCTCTTTTTCCTGATTTGCAGTTTCTGTAAAGACATTAGAAATCTGTACATATCCTTCTTTTTTTGCCTTTGATGCAAAATATGTATAACGATTTCTGGCCTGTGATTCGCCTGCAAAGGCTTTAAGAATGTTTTTCTCTGTCTCTGTTCCTTTAATACTCATTGATTACTCCTTTTTTGCTTTTCAAGCACTGACTGCACTTACCAGTAAATGTAACACTAACTCCATCAACATGAAACCCCGATGCCTGCTCTGGAAGCATCGAAACATATTCCACCGGCTTAAAATCTATATCACTCACTTTTCCACAAATCCTGCATTGTATGTGGCAGTGATTGCTTACATTGTAATCGTAGTGAACCTCTGATCCAGGTCCCTTAACGGCAATCAGATCTCCTTCTTCAACAAGAACACCTAAATTCCTGTATACGGTGCTGAGGCTGACACTGGGATTACTTTGTCTGACTTTAAGAAAAATCATATCAGCTGTGGGGTGGTCATTCAATTCCTCAACAGCACACATGACCGCTTCTCTTTGCTTGGATGATCTTCTTACCGGCTTTTTATTCAATTTTCTCCTTCTTGCTATTCGGAACTATTCCTATTATAGGGCATCAAAATCATTCGTCAATAGAGAGGTACTCCTGGTTTGTTTCCAGGATTAGCATCTGTCAATCATCTATCAGTTTCAGCTCTAATAAATGGTGTTTATTCATGAAGTTAGTCATTCTGGTTTCCTGCACTGGAAAGAAAAACGTTTTTCAATCATATTGCACGCATGAAAAATACAGACATGGTAAAAAATGATATTGCTGAAATAGCCTCCCATCTTTCCCAAATGGGATGGTCAGAAGCGAATGCCGGTAACATTTCGGTCCTTCTTCCAAGAGGAACAACGTTTGATCTTGGAGAAAACCCCAGTTCCTATCACTTCCCCGAACCTGTTCGAGCCCTTGCCGGCCGCACACTGCTGATTACTGCGAGTGGCAGCAGATTCAGAAGAATGAAACGCGATATAGATACACAGATTGTCCCGGTAGTTATAACCGAATTCGGTACTGCTGCCTTGTGGCCATCAGCCTTTCCTGCACCCACCAGCGAGATTGGCACACACATACAGGTCCATTCTCTTTCACCCGATTTGGGCTGGGAAACTTCTGCCATTGTGCACACCCATTCCACAAAGATGCTTACTCTCTCCTCAAGCGATATACCGGGAGAGATGCTTCAAGATGCGGTCGAAAGAGCACACCCTGAAATCTCAATTCTTATGAGAAAAGGGTTGGCATTCCTTGATTTCACCCCACCCGGAACTTGGCACCTGGGAGAAAGCACACGGGATGAATTTAAAAACGCAAATGCTGTAATCTGGCGGAAACACGGTATACTGGGCTTTGCTGAGAATATTGAGATGGCGTGCGATTATGTTGAGATGACGGAAAAAGCAGCAGAGATTCTTCTTCTTGAGAAAACAGCCTTTGGTAACTTTCTGGGTTTGAAAGACAGAGAACTTGTAAACCTTAAAGAAGAACTTTCATGAGAAACGTTCAGTTTGAGTATAACTGTTTTTATTTTGAATTTTGCACTGACATAGGGGTAAATAGTAATCTGGAGGGGTATGAATGAAAATACTGATAGCCATTAGTCTTCTTGCTGTGATAGCTGTATTCTCTGGTTGCGGAGATTCTGCAACAGAGATAACCGGCACACTGCCAATCGTTACAGGCGTTACAATCGACACACTGACAAGCAGAGGTGATACCGTAGTAGTTACCTGGACAGCTCTTGATACTACCCTGGTAGATGGCTATTTTGTATGGACAAGGCCAAACATTGAAGGTAACTGGTCTCTTGCTGTTACGACAGAGAGCAATGTTGGAGTCCATATTGCCAATCAGTCCGGTTTCTATGGAGTAATGGCATTTGCCGGTATCGACAATTCTGCAGACATGAGCATAACAGTAAACACAAAAACTGACATTCTCTCTGAAATTAGGCAGGAATACGCTCTTAGACCAGTAGGATTCCGAATTGACGTTGAAGGTGATTCTCTCATCGCAGGAGATCCGACATCTCTTGAATTTCAGCAGCAATTTGTCGTAGCGCCAAACTGGATTGGTGAGAGATATATTTTCAGAGGAGATGCCCATCCAGAGCTCTGGCCGTCTGGATCAAGAACAAGAATTTCTTCAATTGGTGGGTATGTTGCACCGGCACCAAACGATACAGTAAGCTGGGCAGACAGTATTCTCTTCGGTGGAGATTTCTTTATTCGCCTTGATAACAATTACTACTGCATGCTGAAGGGTTCACACACCTTCCCCGACACTGCTTCTATGACAGACACACTGGTATTCAAAGGCCAGATTCAGCCATTAATGGGGCTCAGAGTCTTCAGTGAATTGTAAGAAATAATGAAATTAAGAAATGGGGAGAGCATCAGCTCTCCCCATTTTTTTCTGCCTAAATCTGCACCCAGCTAACTCTTTAGTCAAAGGATGGGCCACCGATTACAGCGGCCATAGAATTCAGTTTATGGAGTAAGTCTTTTAATATCTCTGGGGAACATTGTCGTAAGACGGATATTTTCTACTCCCAGCAACCTGGCTGTAATTCTCTCAAGACCAATTGCAAGCCCGCCATGTGGAGGAAGACCATACTTGTGGGCCTGGAGATAGCTGGAGAAATCCTCAGGGTTAAGCCCCATTGAAGCCATCTTGTCGATCTGCTCCTGGTAATCGTTTATTCTCTGCCCGCCAGTAGTTATCTCAAGACCTCTGAAGAGCAGGTCAAAACTCAGGGTTGTGCCAGGATTTGCAGGGTCATCTTTTGTGTAGAACGGTCTCTTCTCAGTTGGGAAATGGGTAACAAATACAAAATCGCTGTTCCAGTTTTCTGAAGAGTATGTACACAGTGCCCGTTCCTCTTCAGGCTCAAGATCCGGTTCACTGGAGTAGTCTTTCCCCGTTACCTGCCCTGCAATCTCATGTGCCTCAGCTAGAGTAACAACAGGAATGTCATCTTCTATAACAGGCATGTCCGCCTCAAGAAGTGCCAGTTCGGGAGCACACACTTTCTGAACATAGTCCAGACAGTATTTAAGCAGAGCAGTTTCCATCAACATGATTTCAGTATGATCCTTTACAAATCCCATCTCGAAATCAAGAGATGTATACTCATTTATGTGACGGCTGGTCTGATGAGGTTCTGCCCTGAAAACAGGACCCACTTCGAATACTCTTTCGTATATGCCTACACCCATCTGCTTATAAAACTGGGGAGACTGAGCAAGGTAGGCAGGTTTGCCGAAGTAATCAACTGTAAAGATGTTTGCTCCACCCTCTGCTCCCGCAACACCGATCTTGGGAGTTCTGATCTCGGTAAAGCCTTGATCACGAAGGAAATCAGCAAATGCACGGGCAAAAGCTTCTGAAATCTTAAGTCTGGCTCTTTCAACTGGATGGCGGAGACTAAGAGGTCTGAGGTCGAGATTTGTGTCAATGTGAAGGTCAAGAATCTTTTTGGACAGATCAATCGGAGTGAGTTCGGCTGGAACAGAAACAACTTCTATTCCCTCAACCTGAATCTCCACGCTGCCAGGATTGATTGATTTATCCTTAATCTTTGCTTTCTTCACCATACCGGTAACTTGAATCGACTGCTCTTCTGCAAGACCATCAATCAGTTCTTCATTCCCGTCACGGCCAATAACGCACTGCAAAAGACCATCCTGACGGCGAATAACTATAAAAGCACCCCAACCGAGTTTGCGGATTCGCTGGATCATGCCGTGAACAACAACCTGCTGACCGTCCATTCCGGCAAGATCTGCTGCTGAGAGCAGCCTCTGATCTACTGATGTAGATACTCTATACATTATTCTTCTCCTGTATTCTTCCCGGTAAATCTCAGTAGACGATTTGGTGTGCCCACAAAGGATGCCCGAGTTTCTTTAATTCTATTTTCCAATGCTTCAAGACGCAGGAATATAGCGGAAGGAATGCTTTCCATCCTGCTCATAGCATAACGAAGCTGCTTTAACTGGTTTGACATACTAAGCAAAACTGGCTGGTAATGACAGCGTGAACGGTCTCGAAAAGCAAGCAGAGCCTTTTCTCCATTAAGCGTGGCTGCCTCTTTCTCGAGCTTAAAAGACTTCCCCAAACGAGAAAGAGATCTCTCCATGAAGCTGAGCTCTTCATTTAGATCCGCTGTAGTTCTACAATTTCCATTCATGTAAAAGTTGCCTTATATTCTGCTGTTAAAATAGATTCGCCGCAGCGTGAAGCAGTTGCAAAGATACCAAATAACCCCTGAGGAGGGAAGATGAGGATACTCGCAGTAAATCCCGGCTCTACTTCTACGAAAATTTCTGTGTTTGAAGACGAAAAAGAAGTATGGGATCTAAAACTGACACACTCCCCGGAAGAGTTGTCTCCGTTCGGTACTAACATTTTTGAGCAGTATGGATTCAGACGTAATGTAATAGTTTCTGCTTTGAATAGTGCAGGATACCCGGTTGACACATTCGATGGGATTGTGGGCAGGGGCGGTCTCGTAAAGCCTATCCCTGGAGGCACATATCTCGTTGACAATAAACTTCTAAATGACCTGGAAATCGGAATTCTCGGACAGCATGCATCCAATCTCGGTGGGCCAATAGCAGCAGAGCTTGCAAAAACTGCAGGTTGTGAAGCTTTTATTGTAGATCCGGTTGTAGTCGATGAAATGGCTCCAATTGCAAAGTACACCGGGAATCCTCTTCTTTCCAGAAGAAGCATTTTTCATGCATTGAACCAGAAAGCAGTCGCCAGAAAAGCAGCTGATGAGCTCGGTAAGAGCTATGAAGAGTGCAATTTTATAGTGGTGCACCTCGGCGGTGGTATAAGCGTTGGGGCTCACAAGAATGGCAGTGTTGTTGATGTAAATAATGCCTTGGACGGAGACGGTCCATTTACTCCTGAGAGGTCTGGTGGATTGCCAGCGGGTGATCTTGCAAAGCTCTGTTTTTCAGGAGAATACACTCTGAACGATGTGAAGAAAATGATCAAGGGTAATGGTGGTATTGTTGCCTACCTGGGTACAAATGATATGATGCAAGTTGAAGACGAAGTTGAAAAAGGGAATCAAGAATGGCTAGTTGTTTATCAGGCTATGGCTTACCAGATTGCTAAAGAGACCGGGGCAATGGCAACTGTGCTTAAAGGGTCTGTTGATGCTGTAGTTATTTCAGGTGGTATTGCTTATGACAAAAAGTTTATCGGGTGGCTCAAGGAAATGATTGACTTTATAGCCCCCGTTATTGTTTATCCAGGTGAAATGGAAATGGAGGCCCTTGCTCTGGGAGCTCTTCGAGTTCTGAGAAAGCAGGAGGAACCAAAAACATATAATCCCGAATAGGGACCGGAGGAAATTAATATGAGTGATAGGTTCAACGAGGCAAAGAGTGCCTGGGAAGAGACAATCCTTGCCAAAGTTCTGGGCAGATTCCCTGAACGCAAAGAGGAATTCGTGACAGGCTCTGGAAATCCTGTAGAGCGAGTTTACTTCCCATCAAATCCTAATGATGATTACATCAAACAGTCAGGATTCCCAGGGGAATTCCCCTACACCAGAGGCGTCCAGCCGACAATGTACAGAGGGCGACTCTGGACAATGCGTCAGTATGCCGGATTCGGCAGTGCAGTAGAGTCGAACAATCGTTACAAGTTTCTTCTTGATGCTGGACAAACCGGGCTTTCTGTAGCTTTCGATCTACCAACACAGATAGGTTACGATTCAGATCACGCTCTATGCGCAGGTGAGGTCGGTAAGGTCGGTGTTGCCATTGACAGTCTTGCAGATATGGAACTTCTCTTTAAAGACATTCCTCTCGGCAAAGTGTCAACTTCCATGACCATTAACTCCCCCGCATCTGTTCTTCTCGCTATGTACATAGCAGTCGCCGAAAAACAGGGTGTTTCAAGCGATAAGCTGCGAGGAACTATTCAGAACGATATTCTAAAAGAATACATGGCTCGTGGAACCTACATTTTTCCCCCAAAGCCTTCAATGCGATTAATCACGGATATTTTCGGTTTCTGCAAAGAGAGTGTACCCAACTGGAATACGATCTCTATAAGTGGTTATCATATTAGAGAAGCAGGCAGCACAGCAGCTCAGGAAGTTGGATTCACCATAGCCGATGGAATAGCCTATGTTGAAGCTGCTACTAAAGCTGGTCTAGGTGTTGATGATTTTGCTCCTCGTTTGAGCTTCTTCTTCAATGCACACAATGACCTTTTGGAAGAGGTTGCAAAATATCGTGCTGCTAGAAGAGTTTGGGCCAGAGTGATGAGAGATCGATTCGGTGCAAAAAACCCCAAGAGCCTCATGCTTCGCTTCCACACACAGACCGGAGGCTCAACACTCACCGCCCAGCAGGCTGATAACAACATCGTTCGAGTTGCAATACAAACTCTTGCAGCAGTTATGGGAGGCACGCAGAGTCTTCACACCAATAGCCGTGATGAAGCGCTTGCTCTTCCTACACAGCATGCTGTTACAATTGCACTAAGAACTCAGCAGATTGTAGCCCATGAAAGCGGTGTTGCCAGCACTATTGATCCACTTGCTGGAAGCTACTTTGTAGAAAACCTTACAGACAAGATAGAAGAAGATGCGATGAACTACATTGCCAACATAGACAGTATGGGCGGAATGGTTAAGGCAGTTGAAGAGGGATACCCTCAGCGCCAGATCCAGGATGCAGCTTACGATTATCAGAGAACTATTGAGTCGGGCGATCGCGTAGTTGTTGGTGTTAACAAATTCACTCAGGAAGAGCCACCTCCGACCGGTCTTCTGAGAGTAAACCCTGCCGTTGAAGCTGCCCAGAAAAAGAAACTTGAAGCAGACAAGGCAAACCGTGACAATGACAGAGTAAAAACAACCCTTGCCGCTCTTAGAAGTGCTGCCTCCACAAATGAGAACATGATGCCTGCCATTATTGACTGCGTCAGGTGCTACGGAACACTGGGAGAAATCTGCGGTGTTCTTCGTGAGGAGTTTGGTGAGTATCAGCCCAAAACTGTAGTGTAGCTTCTTTTATTAGCCACTAAGATGGTATCTTTCTGTAGAGAGGGGGAAATGATTGCAATCTTTCCCCCTCTCTTGACAACGGGTCGCTAGGTAAGCATTATTGTTCGGGGTTTTAAATTATTATCTTTTAGAAGGAAGGATAAGAATGAGACTTTTTTCTCTTCTTATGGTATTGGCTGTTGCTGCTTTTGCAATGACCGACTCTGCTCCTCACGCTGGGATTACTCAGCCGGGAACAGATACGTGGCTTGAAGAAATCGCATACATCGACCTTACAGCGTCTGGAATTGCGTCTGTATACAACGTTGGTTGCGGTTGGGATGGAACAAACTTCTGGGTAACAAACGGACTTGCTCAGGGTGGATCAGCTTCAACAGGTATGTTCTACATCCTTGACCATGATGGTGTTCTCCTTGACAGTATTGTTCAGAACACTGCTCCAGGCTGGGGTCTTCGTGATCTCTGCTGTGACGGTACCTACATGTACGGTAGTGTTTCAACTGCCATCGATTACTACGATATCACCACAGGCGAGAAGGTTGGAGCTTTCACAGGACCAATCAACCCGAACCGTGCTCTTGCCTACGACGGAATGTGCTTCTACACAAGCTCATTCAGCACAGATGTTAATCAGCTCACATGGGACGGCGTAAGCGGTTCAACAGCTGCCAGCACAGTATGGTCTACTCAGGCAACAAGCGCTTACGGTGCAGCCTGGGATGCTATCAACGACTGTCTCTGGGTAACAAGTGCTAACTCAACAGGTATCATCGATCAGATCGCTGCTGACGGTTCTCTCATCGATCACCATACAGTTATTGCTGCCGCTACATACGGTGGAGCTACAATGGCTATGACAAGCCCAATCAACGAACTCTTTGTTCTTGAGCAGGGTGACCCTGATGCACTTCACGGATACGATGTAAACCCTGACGCTCTCGACCGCGAGACATGGGGATCCATTAAGAGCTTGTTCTAAGACATCTTAGACGCTTTTCAGCGGGAGTTCCTCCGGGGGCTCCCGCTTTTTTTATACTCCCACATCATTCACTTTCCAATCACAATCTTTTTGTATATTTGAAACATCAAAGTTTTTGATTTTTAATAAACGGAGGGTTTGAATGAATAAGGTATTGTATCTCTCAACGCTTTTACTGATTCTTACAAGCTGTAGTTCTCCCGATGGGAACAGCTGGTTGATTTCAACAGCCACTGATACACTCACGGTTGCTGAAGTCGGAACAATCTGGAATGACCTTGATGAAAGTGCCAGGCAGGGGTTTCTAGCAAAAGACAATCCGGTTGGTGAATTTCTCACTGCACTTGGCAGAAAAGCAATAATCACAGAAGAAATCAGTAATGACAGATACCTCTACTCACCGGTAATCCAGGAGATGAAGGAATGTTGGCTTGCTAGTGCCGCATTCATTGCCTACAAAGATACGTTGTCGGTTTCTCTCCGCGCAGGTTTGACAGAAGCCGACCTTTCCAATTACTCTAATCTTCTCGGAAGTGTAGTCTGGTATTCTTCAGAGAGGGATGGTCTTATGGGCCCCGAAAGGCTTCCCGACCTTCCATGGGAGCTCGCCTTTGCATTTGATACTATTGCAACCGGATCGTCTGTAGAGTTTGACGGAAATGTTTACACCCTGGACTCGATAGTAACCTCAGATCAGGAACTAATTGATGCCACGCTGGCAAACGAAGATCAATTCAATGTTTTCGCGTCTACAAGTCTTACAGAAAGTCGAACACTCAGGCATCTCTCTACCCTTAAGAGAGAAGTGATTGAGACGTTCACCTATGACTCCATTGCAGTCGAAACCTACTGCACGGATAGAAATGCTCTGGTTGGAACTGAGGTTCTGGCGTCCTGGGAAGGCGGGTCAATTACAGCTGAAAACTTTGATGCCATAGTTCAATTCCTAACTTTGGGCAATTATGGGAATCGAAGCTCTTCCCTCTGGGTCCTTCATAATCTCAGAAATCAGGCACGACTAATCTATATAGCTAATGTTTATAGAGCTCTCTATCCTTCAGATTATGAAGAACTGAAGGCCGGTGCAGAGAGTTTTGCTCTTGATCAGGCAAGTGAGATTCTTTTTAAAGAAAATGTTACAGACTCAATAATTATCAACGATGAACTGATCCTGGAAAGCTATGAAAGCATGGATTCTCTTCCTATTGTTCCTGAATCCAGAACGTTTGAATCAGTAATGATTCCCGCCGGTTTACTTCAGGAAGCATTGGTTCTTCTTGATGATGAAGATGAAGATGCCATTCTCGAATTCGGTTATCCGGGATATACAGAGTACCTTCAATCTGGTAGTGAATTCCTCTCAAGGCCGGTTTTCTCAAGTGAATTGCAGTATGAAATGGGAGTCTTGCTATTTCTGCTCGAAGAAGATGATACCGCTTGGAACAGGCCGCTTGAAATCGAAGAGGATTTGTTTCTTGCCTACCGATTGAAAGAGATAATTCCCCCTCACCCGGCTTCCTTTGAGTACCTTCAACCAGCGATCAGAAGAAATCTTACAATACACCTGGAAGAACAGAGAACAATGGAATGGCTCTGTCAGCTGGAAGCAGCGCATCAGTACCGGATAAACAGTGAAATACTGAGCAAACTGCCAATTGAACCATCACGCTGGAGCGAGTTGTAATTGGCCGGATTCTCTACATTTCTACTGCCCTTTACTTTTGTACTTCTTTTCGTCTTACCGGATCTGTTTGACCCTTCTATGATGTCCCGGCTGGCGGTGTATCCGCTAGCTGGAACAGTCATTCTCTTTCTTGGCAGAAAGAACCTTTCTCTCACACACATCATATCCGGAGCAGCTATCAGCCTGTTGCCGATGATATCTCTTCTATGGAACTCATCTTTCATAGGGGGAATCCCATTCGCTGTACGGTGGTTCTCATTCGGATTGATGATCATAGGCTTCTCGGGTACGGTAAAACGTTGGGGGCTCCGACCTCATATAAAAGGTCTTGTAGGAGCTGCACTGCTGACATCACTCTTGATGCTCTTCATGGGAACTGATACTGTAACCGGAAATGCAAACCGAGCGGGAATGATTCTCTCTCTGGGTTTTCTTGGAAATCTTGTTCTTTTCAACAAAACAAAGTGGTATTCATGGGCTATTCAATTAGTCCTCATCTCAGCTATTTATATCTCTTTTTTCTACATCAGCTGGATCGCATGTGCCGTCGGAATGGTAATTTTCCTTCTCCCTAAAAATCGCAAAATTAAACCATGGATAGTTCTGCTAGTTATGATCACAGGTCAGATAATTTTCAGCATGGTTCCTCAATTTGCAGGACAGATTGGACCTACTCTTGAACTCCGGACACGAATTTGGAGATCTTCAACCGCTCTTGTGACCCAAAATTTGCCGCTTGGCACAGGGGCAGGATCTTCAAGGCTTCAGGTATTAAATTCCGGTGAACCGGAACTGAGGGCATTGTCCGGTAGCGAGAAACGAATAGACTTCCTGCATTCTGAATCTCTGACTATGATTGTAGAACAAGGTATACCCGGTCTACTGCTGCTGCTGTTCCTTCTATTCTGGTTTTCCCGAAAGTGTTATGCAGCAATCCAGTTTTCCTTCCTTGCAGCTTTCTGGATTTTGTTCACCAGCGACCTCCCCCTCGCTACACCACTGGGGGCCATTCCTGCTGCTTTTTTCATCGGATCTATACCGCCCATTAGTACAAAAACAATAAAGATACATTTGGGGATCCCTCTTCTGCTTGGTGTTTTTTCTCTATTCTGGTGCTTCACTGTTCTAGCAGGGTATGGTGCCCTCGGTAATAGAGGGAGAGCAACTCTAGAAGAACTGGAATACGCATCAGCACGGATCCCATGGGAGGAAAGAGTATTCCTGGCTTCAGGTGTAATGCATCTTCAGAATGGAATGATTCTTGCTGCTCTCGAAGATTCTGATAATTTCATCGCTCTTTATCCCGACAACTACAGAGGTTGGGAGCTTCAAGCCACAGCCCTTTCAGCCGCTGGTCGTGACCGTCACTCCGCTTCAGCTTGGGCCAGGGCTACACTTCTGGTCCCGGGAGACATCGACTTCGCCGACAGGGTGCTTTTTGCGCTGAATGCCATACATCCGAATCCAATGCCGGCCGATACAATGACTGCAATAGCATCAGTAATGATAGATTCAGAGCAAACACTCCGCGAGACACTCAAGAGCCTGCCTCCGCAGGGTCTTGCTTTTGCTGCAGAGAAATGTCTCCTGCTGTCGAGACAATTAAGAGCATTTTCGATAAATCAGTCTGCAATAATGTGGGTTATCGCGGGAAGTTTTTCTGCCACCGCAGGAGCGGAATCTTCTGAAGAGCTGCTAACAGATATTCTTAGTGACATTCAACTTCACCAGCATCTCAATTTATTTTATAGTGAGATATCAGACAAGTTCACTGAACAGAATAGAGAATTACTGGGGACAGTAACGGAATCGGTACTGTCCCCATAAAAAGCTGTCTATCTGAGAACGCAGAGTTTTTCTGTTGCGGTTACACCCTGGTTTTCTGCCCTGACAAGGTAGATACCAGCCTGTAGACCTGTAAAGGTCTCGCTGTGTGATCCGCAGGCGATTTCTCGGCCGCTCATGTCATGAATACTGAAAACTCCCGGAGAAGCGATAGTAACAGTACCCATGGCGGGGTTTGAACTGAAGTGAATTGCAGGGGCCTGTGATGGTGTAGCATCGTCAATTCCTAGCATGTGTATTGCAGGTGCTATTGTAGGATCTCCGATAACAACCATACCCAGATGCCAGTACTGTTCAGACTGGGTGAACCCGCCGGCAATAATGTAGTTCCACCAGGCCTGGTAAGCCTCACCGAAACTGCTGCCGTTACCCAATGGGGAATAAAACTGTGGAAACTGAAGCATGGCTCCGCTCTTTGTACTACCGATTGCTGCTAGTCCCGTATCTGTTCCAAAAACATATACACAACCCATGCACCAGTTTGATGTAAAGCGGCAGTTAGAGCAAGCGAAAAGGTTATAGAATCTGGAAGGTGGATTGTCCGTCCAGATGTGGCCGGCTGTGGTACTGGGGCCGGGGCTCCACTGATGTACAGTAGGACCTGAGTGTACAAAGGGGCTGATCCATGTGTATCCTGCAGGAAGCCTGTTCTCCCTGTAGTCAGTTCCGTTAGTTGCGCTGGTTGGCTGATTCACAAGCTCCACGTCATCATAGAGATTCTCCATGGCGGCCTTGTAAGAGTTACCCCAGGAAGCCCAGTCATCATCAACATAACAAAGTCCATTTGGAGACGGGTCGCCATTAAGACGCCACTCGTGAAGACGGGTAAGATATGCCTCAATCAGATCATATTCATCACCCAGCGGAATATTACTGGTTGTAATTCTACCGGTATAAATCTCTGGATAAAGATCACCGCTCCACCCGTCATATATACTGTCCTGGCCAGCTGTTCCGATACCTGGATAACCGATCCAGTTGTCTTCCCACACTCCGTCCAGGTCCATATAAAAATAGTCGCTGGGGAATGTCTCGTTAGATCTGGCGCTAGACTCCACAGTACAGGACCAGGGAGCAGCAATGTCTCCGACAAATACAACACCCTCAAGACCATCCGCATACAAACCCGAAAGCCAAGTACGGATTTCAACCGGGTCTGCGTAAGTAATCTCTACAGATGAGCAAGTAAGACCCTCGCCCTCAATATCAGCAATCCACTGCACAAGAAGAGCAGAGTCAAGACTGTCAGACATGTACTCTTCCATGACGATCAAGAACTGTGTTCCTCTCGTCGGACCACTGACAGAAGTAACCTTAAGGTCTGTATAACTGGGCTGGCTTTCCCTGTACTCCGAATAAGTACCTGGGACATAGTCCGTGTCGAGGTTCCTCGTAATTGGTGTTTCATCATATACACCAGCAATCAGTAAAAGAATCAGAAATGACATAGCGACTCCTAACGTAAGTATTGTGCAAGCCCTAAGAGCCTGACAGAAAGATTCATGGCAGGATATAATATGCTGGAAATGACACCGGTAAAAAGAAGAGCAAATACAATGAACATTCCATACCTTTCAAGCTTCATGTAATTAAACAGTGTCTTTCCCTTAAGGAACCGGGCAACAATCCTGCTACCGTCAAGAGGTGGAATGGGTACAAGGTTAAACACCATAAGCATTACATTGATAACTGAAACATACGCAAAAGTTTTTGTCAAAAATGCTGGAAGAAATGAACCTGTAAGAAAAAGAAGAACTGCGAGTGCAATAGCAATGAGAAGATTAGTAGCAGGACCGGCTATAGCAACAAGCATCATACCTTTCTTAGGATCTCTGAAATAGGCAGGATTTACCGGTACCGGTTTTGCCCATGCAAACAGGAAGGGAGAATGTGTTAAAACAAGAATTGCAGGCAGAATGATTGTTCCGAACAAATCAACGTGCACAATAGGATTGAAAGAGAGGCGTCCCATTCTCGAAGCAGTGGGATCACCAAGCCTGTAAGCTGTATAGCCGTGAGCGATCTCATGACAAACAACACTAAAAAAGACCATTACAAGAACCAGAGGCATTTCCATTAACATGTACTTTATCTCCTTCTTCCGGCAAGAAGCAACCATATCATCTGCCCGATGGCAGCAAGTGCACTTGCAACGTAGGTTAAAGCAGCAGCAGTAAGAACTTTCTTTACACCCGCTACATCTGATGGAGGGAAGCCTCTCTCTTTTTCAAGCCAGTTAACAGCCCTTGCGCTGGCATTAAATTCAACAGGAAGAGTAACAAGCTGAAAGAGCAAAGCTGCTCCATACAAAGCAATTCCAATGTAGATGAGATTTGTCATCCGGAAGAAGAAACCACCAATAAGAAGAGGAAACAACATTTTGCTGCCAAGGTTGGCAACCGGTACAAGAGCAGTTCTAAACTTAAGCGGAGAGTATCCCATTGCATGCTGTACAGCATGACCCGCCTCGTGAGCTGCAATACCTATTGCAGCAACAGAGTCGCTGGCGTATACCGCAGCTGAAAGCCTCAGTGTTGATGACCGTGGATCATAATGATCGGTTAATTTTCCTTGAATCTGCTCAATTTGGATATTTGCTAAACCGTAATTATCTAAAATACTTCGAGCCATCGAAGCACCAGTAAGCCCCATTCCATTCCGAACTTTACTGTATTGATTGAAGGTGGAATTCACTCTCGACCGGGCAATCATTCCCAGAATGAAAGCTGCAAAAATCACAATGATACCGGGATTCATATCGTACATCATTTGAAATAGCATCTATTGTCACCTTTCTATAGGAAGAGAGTATGCAATTCTGTTTCCAAAGCTATAACGGTAAGTGGCATAAACATAAGAAAACATCTAATCTGTTGTCATCATACATGTGCCAGGTCAGCGCAGGTCAAACAGCTCCTGCCACTAGTTGAATTCTCGAGAACATGATCAAGATGTTTCTCCAAAAGAGGAAGATCTTTCACATGAAGAGCAAGACGATAAACAGAAGTACCAGAAAAAACCGCAGGACCTGAATGAGCCCATAGAACACTGCACAATCTCTTCCAGAGAGTTCTCGTTGCAAAAACAACAGCAGGTATTCTATGAACTGGAGCATTTGCAAATTCAATAGCCCACCGGTACTCAACCCATTTAAAGGGAAAGTCCTTAAGAGCTTCCCTTGTTCCACGACTGTAGAGCCACGCAGGGGCAGTAAATCCCGACGGAGCCTCTCCCAGAACATCAGCTAAAATCCTATACCCCTCTTCAATTCTCAAACCGGCCTCTGCAGAGGAAAGAGAAAGAAACTCTCCTTCCCCCTTCGTGAAAAGTTTGCCTTCAATAGAGAACTTCTCATGAACATCAAGATGATAGAGGCCGTGCTGAGCGATTTCAACACCCGCATCATTCAACTCTCTGAGCCAAGTGCAGAAATCCGAATACTTGTCTATTCTGCCCTGTGAATGAAAATCCGGCACAACCAGCATAGTAAAATCTGTCCCGGTTCTCTTCATTATCATATCAGTAAGTCGTCGTGATCGATCGAACATCACCGGAGTAACATCATGCAGAGAAACTAGAATCTTCTTCACTAGCGAATTGTATCTCCGGGTTTCGCATCTGCGCCTGGTTCGATCAGGAAGACTCCAGCCTCGCCATCGCTGGCCATAAGCATACCATGGCTGACAACACCACAAAGCTTTGCCGGCTTAAGATTACACACCACTGACACCAGGCGGCCCTGAAGTTCCTCTTTGGAATAATGTTTTTTCATGCCAGCTACAACAGTTCTTACCCTGTCTCCTGTATCAACTTCAATTTTATATAGCTTGTTGGCCTTCTTGATATCTTCCACGGTTAGGATTCTTCCCACCTTAAACTCAATTTTCATGAAGTCTTCGAAATCCACTTGCGTAGTTTCCGGAGCTTCGGGGGCAGCCTGTTCTTCTTCAACAGAGATTTCAGTCTTATTCATAACTTCCTCAAAACCATCTTCCAGCTTCTTGAAGAGTATTTCAGCATTTCCAAGCTCGTGATCAGGTTTTAGAAGAACTGTACCAGCGTCAGACCAGCTAAGCTTATCAAGGCCCAGCATCCTTCTAATTTTCTCGGTGGAGAAGGGAATAAAAGGCTCGAAAATAACGGCCAGAGAAGCACAGAGATTCAGACAGCTAGCAACTGTCACTGCGCATTCTTCAGGATTTGTCTTCAATGATTTCCATGGTTTGGCCGTATCGAAGTATCTGTTACCCTCTCTTGCCAGTTCCATCGCAACGCCAATGGCCTTCTTGAATTTGAAAGAATTTATAAGAACAGCCATATCCGCTGCTGTTTCTTCGGCTTTACCAAGAAGCACAGTATCATTTACCGCCTCCGGAACCTTGCCACTAAACTTACTTGAAGTAAACTTGAGTGTTCTGTTTATGAAATTACCGAGTACGTCGGCGAGCTCATTGTTTCTGGACTGATATTCCATCCAGGAAAAATCGGAATCTCTGCTCTCAGGAGCATTCACCGAAAGAGCGTAACGCATAGGATCAGGATCAAAATGCTCGAGGTAATCAGCGAGACCGATTCCAGTACCTTTACTTGTAGAGAACTTCTCTCCGGAAATGTTCAGGAATTCGTTTGCCGGTACGTTCCAGGGAAGAGTGTAACCCCCAAGCCCGTGAAGGAGAGATGGTTCAATAATGCAGTGAAAAACAATGTTGTCTTTTCCTATGAATTGAACAAGCCTAGCGTCTGAACTCTGCCAGTACTTTTTCCATTCTTCGGGGTCTTTCCCGGCTTTTGCAAAGTACTCCTTCGTACTGCTTATGTAGCCAAGCACTGCTTCGAACCAGACATAAAGAACCTTACCCTTTGCTTCTTCCAAAGGAACAGGAACTCCCCACGAAATATCCCTGGTAATAGCTCTTTCCCTGAGACCATCCCCAAGCCAGCTGTGACAGTACTTCAATACATTTGTTTTCCAGTCTGACTGTTCTCCCAACCAACCCTCAAGCCAGCCCTGAAAGTGATCCAGAAGTAAGAACCAGTGTCTTGTGTCCCTGGTTTCAGGAACGGCTCCGCAAATACCGCACTTGGGATTCACAAGTTCAAAAGGTTCAGTCCATGTTCCACAACTCTCGCACTGATCTCCCCTGGCATCCTCTGATCCGCATTTGGGGCAAGTGCCATTTATGTATCTGTCTGGAAGGTACCTCTTGCAATCGGGGCAGTAAAGCTGTTTCATATCTCGGGGAACAATATGTCCCTTTTCAAGAAGTTCGAGAAAAACACTCTGAGCAAATTTCATGTGTTCTGGTCGAGTTGTTCTGGAAAAATTGTCGAAACTGATTCCAAATCTTCTGAAATCTTCAGCAATAATCGAGTGAAACTTATCTACAACCTGCATGGGAGTAATTCCCATTTTTTCAGCAGTAATCGTGATTGGAACCCCGTGCTCATCCGTGCCTGAGCAAAAGAGAACCTCTTGCTGATTCATCCGCAAAAACCTGGCATATATATCGGCCGGAAGATATGCTCCAGCAAGATGTCCCAGGTGCAATGGTCCGTTTGCATAAGGAAGTGCGCTTGTCACCATGTATTTAGGCATCACTTGTCCCCTCTTCTTTCTTGCTGCTTCTTCTTCGGTATCTGCCACGGCCTCTGCGCCTGTTCTTCTTCTCTGGCTTGTCTGTTTTTTCATTTGTTTCATTAGTATTACTGGTCTCTTTTGTAGATGCTGTATTCTGTGCTGCAGGTTCTTTTACAGACCTTGATTGTGGTTTTCGTGCAGGTTTTTGTCTGGGTTTCGGTTTTGCCTTTGGCTTCGATCTAGGTAAGCGCTTCTCTTTTGCATCAGAACAGTTGTTGCACTTGCTGTCAGAGCAGGGAGAAGCCGGCATGGAAGTCATTGTGCGTCTTCTGTGGAAATCCTCAATAGACTGTATTTCCTCTTCACCGCTTTCCTCCCAGCGAAGAGTAACGGTCTCCTTAAAAATGTTGACATCCTTAATAGAAGCCTGCATTCCGTTTACCTTTAACTTTAGACCGGGTCTGGGATATGTTTTGGCAGCTTTGTGGTAGAATTCAGTTTCATACTCCAGGCAACACATCAGGCGACTGCAGGCACCAGAAACTTTGCTGGGATTCGGAGAGAGATGCTGATCTCTTACTGATTTGAGTGTAACAGATTTAAACTCGTTTAGAAACCCGGCACAACAAAGCTGTCTACCGCATATTCCAACACCGTCTTTGTATTTGGCATCATCCCTGACACCAATCTGACGCATCTCGATTCTAGCTCTGAAGGCAGACGCCATATCTCTGACAAGTCCTCTGAAATCTGTTCTCTGATCTGCTGTGAAAAATATTCTAATCCTGTTTCTGTCAAGTTGAGATTCGCAATCGGTGAGACGCATCTCAAGATTCCTAATCTTCACCCTGCTTTCACAATGCTGCAGAACTTCTTTCTCAAATTCACTGTTAGATCTGTACTTTTCCAGATCGTCATCTGTAGAGACACGGAGGAAGTCGCCCTCAACTCTCTCTATGTTGCCTTCAGTGGGAGGCAGTTTGTCAACAACTCTGCCAATGTCCTCACCACGGTCAACCGAGACAACAGCCATGTCACCCATATTAACGGGCTTGCTTGTTCTATTTGCAAACATCAGCAGTCTTCTTGATTTAAAGGCCAGCTGAATTATTTCCAGTGGTTGATTTTCCATTATTCAAGTATCCCATTCTTTTATTTAGGTACTTTTGGAACTTTTGGAACTTTTGGAACTCTCGGTAATTCTACTACTTCAGCGTACTCTTCTTCTTGAACCCACTACTGCTGCCGCAATAGCCATTGAAGGTGATACATTTGCTTTCAGTCTCTGTTCACATTGCCGAAACAGTATTTCCATACCCTGTAAGGTTTCGCAATCTGCACCAGACAACTCTGGAACATCTTCCCGACTGATCGGTTTTGACCCAGCTGCAGCTCTTCGAAGATCGTGCGTTAGAGAAGTCAATTCTGAGCATAGAACAAGTATACCATCTCTGCCAAGCTTCCTGGACAATGTATTCACTTCTTCAACAAGTTCCATATCCCCGAGAGATTTGCTGAATATCATTTCCATAAGAGTAACGGCCTGATTCGATTCCTTAATCTTGCTCTTTCCAGAGACAAGAGCTTTACCTGGACTTCCGTCTGCTTGAACGGCAAGTCTTGAGGCTTCTTCCCGTGAAACACCGGTTCTCTCGATAAGAAGATCCTCAACCAAACTGGTTGTCAGTCTTCCGAATCTGACTGTGTGCGCTCTGGACCTTACAGTAGGCAACATGCCTGTTACTCTGGAGGTGACTAAAACAATCATAGCCCCGTCTGGCGGTTCCTCAAGGGTTTTCAGGATAGAATTTGCTGCTTCTCTTCTGAGCTTGTGAGCATCATATATAATTTCAACAAATCCATACCCTTCAAAAGATTTTCGGGATAGCCTATGCCCCACTTCACGCATCTGATCAATAGAAATATAGGTATTTCCAGCTATACGTAGGGGTGTAACTCCATCACGAATTCTGGTTTTGAAGAGGTCAGCTACATCCTCAACTTTTGTGGTTTTCATCGCAGGGATTGTAATTCTGACATCCGGATGCGTCATTCCGTCAATCTGAAGGCAATGCTTGCATGAACCGCAGAAACCTCTTTCAACTACAGGGCAAATTCTTGCTTTTGCCATATCAAGAGCAGCTGTCAATCGGCCGCTGCCATCAGGTCCTGCAAGGATGTAAGCATGAGCAAGTCTGTCGCTCTTAACGGCAGAAAGAAGTAATTCCTTCGCCTGGTGTTGGCCCTTAATTGTTGAAAACATTTCCATCTCTACTCCAGGTACTCAAGAGGATTAACCGGTTCTCCTGCTCTTCGTATCTCAAGATAACAACCTGACCTGCCTCCCGGCATCGGACCGGTCAGTCCGAGGAAAGAGCCCGTATTCACGGTCTCTCCCCG
Organism: Candidatus Fermentibacteraceae bacterium; assembly: GCA_016744855.1. Lineage (GTDB taxonomy): Bacteria > Fermentibacterota > Fermentibacteria > Fermentibacterales > JCC-6 > Sabulitectum. Next base: position 76,424 of record JADGDO010000011.1, read on the forward strand.
GTCCACCTCAAGACTTCCCAAGTGTGCATAAACACTGTAATAACCATCCAGGTGATCAAGAACAACCATCCTGCCCATGTTAAGAAATTCACTGGCATAAAGAATAACACCGGGGCCAATGGTTGAAACTCTGGCAGAATTACCCGTTACAGCTATAGAAATGCCGTCACTGACAGTTTCTGTTCCATACACAGGATCTTGATCCAATCCGAATCTTCGTATAACGGTTCCGCTAACTGGCCAGATGATGCTTCCTCTATTAGCGGCAAGAAAGGCCGAGGAGGAAACATCCGAAGACGGAATTGACGAAGGTGAAACACTGGATCTAAGAGTGGTAACAAATGCTGAAAGTTGCTGCCTTCGCTGCTCCATTGCCTCTGCAGAATCCCGCGCTGCAATTATCTCGCTTTCAAGAGTCTGGCGAAGAAGCATCTGTCTCTCTTCTTCTCTGTAAATTCTTTCTTGAACATCTTCCATCTGGATCCTGAGAATTCTTACATCCTCAACGAGAATTTCGAGAGAATCCCTGTATTGAGAGAGAGAATCTCCTGATTGAGCGAGATTTTCCATTCTGGAAATGGCACTACCGGCAAGATGATCCATAAAAGACATCCGCCGGAGATATCTGCCTATCCCGCCTGGTGCGAAAAGAACTGAGGATCCGACAAGCCTTCGATGGGAATAGAGGAAGAGTATGTAATCCTGAACACCCTCCTCCAACTCGATTCTTGCCGAATCTGTTAGAAACCATCTTTGGTCGATACTGTGAATATCCATGGTAATTCTGGCTTCCCGCACCGCCAGTTCATTGTAATAATTCCGTGCTGCTCCCAGATGCTCATGAATCCCTACAAGTATCTCTTCATTGGATGCCTGCCGGCTTTCAAGTTGTTCCAGGTAAACCCTGGTCTGATCAAGCTTGACATCCAGGCTGTCAATACTGGCATCCCCCAGTAAAAGCAGACAAACAAACACTAAGACACTATGGCCCATGAATCGCTCCTATTTAAGCAACCTTGAAGCTAATTCCTCGGCTTTGTCGGTTTTTTCCCAACTGAAACTACCATCTTCTCCAGGAATTCTACCGAAGTGACCGAAGGAGGCTGTTTTCCTGAAAATCGGCTTCCTGAGCCCGAGTGAAGTAATTATTTCATATGGCTTAAGAGGGAAAATATCAATTACTGCTTTTTCAATGTCTGAAACATTTCCAACTTTTTCTGTTCCGAATGTGTCGACCCTTACACTAACCGGTTCGGGCTGGCCTATTGCGTATGCGAGCTGTATTTCACATCTGTCGGCAACGCCAGAGGCAACAATATTTTTAGCAATGTATCTTGCCATGTATGCAGCACTTCTATCAACTTTTGTACTGTCTTTACCGCTGAAAGCACCGCCTCCATGTCTACCCATTCCACCATAAGTGTCTACAATAATTTTTCTTCCGGTAAGACCAGTGTCTCCATCCGGACCTCCAATAAAAAAATCACCGGCAGGGTTATAGGTAAACTTTCCACTCCATTCGAGGTAGGGAACAAAATCATCGAGGAGTGGGGTAATTACCTTCTGCTTGATCTCTTCTTTCATTGAGTCGATATCAATCCCTCTGGCGTGGTGCACTGACATAAGAATATCGGTAATTGCGACGGGTTTGCCGTTTTCATACTCAACTGTAACCTGGCTCTTGGCATCTGGTCTGGCCCATTCAATTTCACCGCTACGTCTCGCGAGACTGAGCCGTTCAAGAAGCCTGTGAGAAAGGTGGATAGGGTAAGGCATAAGAGCCTTTGTCTCATTACAAGCATAGCCAAACATCATTCCCTGATCGCCGGCACCCTCATTACTGCTTACACCGTTATTAATATTTGCAGACTGTGAATGCAGCTTGATCTCGTAATCGTTCTTTTCGTAATGAAAACCGATCTCAGGAAGAGTGTAGCCTATATCCTTGACTGTATCCGCTGCAATCTGGCTATAATCAACATCACCTTCTGCAGTTACTTCTCCTGCAAGAAGGCAAAAATTTGTGGTTACAAGCGTCTCGCATGCAACATGAGCATTCGGATCAAGGGCAAGATGGGCATCAAGTACTGCGTCAGATATCTGATCACAAACTTTATCAGGGTGTCCTTCAGAAACAGATTCGCTGGTAAAAAGCTTTCTCATAAAAATCTCCAATTCCTCTTTGTTGTACAGAAAAAGGCCGTCGTCCGACGGCCCGAGGGTCTGGCTGACGGCTTTTTAGCACTTTTTTTAATGTGGTTGCAATACACCTCAAATCAATCCACACACTTCAGTAACATAAATGAACAGCTGAAACCGGTAAAGGGTTCCAAATTTTCCTTGCTTTCTGCTAATCCTCTACTGTATCACCCACTACATCGTCCTGAGTGAAAGTATCTCCATCTCCAACCGCACCGGAAAGATTTTCAGAAAGAGAATACATATCGTCCGCAAAGCGATTCATTAAAGCATTTGCCTCCAGAATTGCCTTGTTTCTTTCTCTTTCTTCTTCCTCGCGTTTGTTTCTTTCATCTGCTACAGAGGCCCATTCTTTCTGCCTCAGACCTTCGAGGTAGCTTTTACCCGAGCTATCCGGGAAGAGATAGTAAAGAAGCTTCTCGTGAGTGGTTTCAGCAAGCGGTAATTCTGTACCGGCGGCAAGAGGAATTCTCCTGTTAAACCCTGAAGAATCATATTCTTTCTCTTCTCTAAATCCGCACACTTCTTCTCTGTAGTTCTTATCAATAGGGAAAGGTGTTTTGCCGTAGAAACCAGCAATAAGATTAAAATACTGTACAGGGTTAACTGACTTACCCATTGCGGTGAAGTAGGCTTTAACCCCAACAATTTGTGACGTAGGGGTAACCAGGGGACACCATCCAGCTTTCTTCCTTATCTCTTGAACAGCCTCAAGAGCCTTACCCAGGTATTCTGATTTATTGTCTCTGGCCAGCTGATTAACAAAATTGCTGTACATTCCTCCGGGAATCTGAGCGCTCAGCACTTCCAGATTAGGTTTCGGGAACCCGCAGGCCTGCTCCATTTTGTGGGTAATTTCAAGCGCTTTGTCAATATTGCCCTTTGCCAGATTGTGTAAAATATCCTTAACCATTGGAAGAAGAGTCTCTCTTCCGGGCCAGACGGACTTGTGGATACTCAAATCGAATTCCTGCTCGACTTCGGCTATCACAGCATACATCTCGTCATGAATGGGCTTCAGTACTTTGTCTGAAAGATCCAGGCCAGTATCGATACCAAGAACCTCTGCAAACAGTGAAAGTATTTCAATAGAAGGATGAGAGGAACCGCCGGCAAGAGGGAGGAAAGCAGTATCTATTTTATCTATACCTGCGAGCAATGCAATAACTGCAGAAATATGACCATATCCGGGAGTGCAATGGGTGTGAGAAACCACTGGAACCGTCAGTGCTTCTTTCAAAGCTCTGTAGTATTCCCATGCCTCTGCCGGGGTTTTCAGACCAGCCATGTCTTTGTCACTAACCATGTGAGCACCCATTTTTTCCAGCTCAACGCACTTCTTCACAAAGTGATCAACACCGTAGGGTGATCCGGTGGTGTAGCATACGGCAGCGTCAAAAGTGCCGCCTGCTTCATTAACTCCTTCAAGAGCTGCTTTGAAATTAGGCGTATAGTTCAGAGCATCGAATATTCTCATCACCGAGGCTCCAGCCTTGACAGCTTCCCGGTTGAAATCCTTCACAATATCATTTGGATAAGGATCGTAACCGAACAGATTCTGCCCTCTGGAAAGGGCACGCAAACCCGCATTATACGGTTTTGCCATTTCACTCATTTTCTGAAGACGGGTGAAAGGATTCTCTCCAAGGTATCTCATAGCACTGTCAAGAGTCGCTCCACCCCATACCTCAAGAAGCTTCACTCCGGTCTCAAGGATATGTGGAAGAATTCTCAATACCTGCTCTGTAGACATCCTTGTAGCAAGAAGAGACTGTTGCCCATCTCTGAGACTCAAGTCAACAAATTCTACTGAGTCTCTGGGTACAGCTTCCATTCTTGGAGCAGGTTTCCTGTGGAAAAATTTCTTTATTGACATCACTTCTCTTTCCTCGTTATCAGTGAGGGGTTACTCCAGTTCCTGTAGGCGATTATATTGAAAGTTAGGGGCAGAGTGCCAGATCGACAATTAACAGATACACCGTTTCTTAAAACTAATCGGTGTGCTTGCAATTAAATCAACTTAGGGTTATTTACAGCAAAGGGATTTCTTGATGATGAAGAACAGAGTAAAAACTCACCTGACTCAAGCCAGGCAGTACGTAGCCGGGGGCAATAGAGAACAGGCCTTACTCTCAATAAAGAAAGCTCTAGCTGTAGATCCAGGAGAAATACTTATTACCGAAGTCTTGATCTCAATGGAAAGAGCTGACAGCGTCCGTGAGCAACAAGTAAATAGCAACGAAATAGACATACCAGTTCTATATCCGACTACTGAAAGGAACATAACTGCAGATATGGATTCAAAGCTCGAAAAAATCTTCAAACTCTCTGATGAAGCCCTTACTTCTGGAAATGATGCCAAGGCTCTGGCCTATCTAAAAAAGGCAGTACAACTTTTTCCAGATGAACAGCAGGCAATAGATAAACTGCAGGATCTGAAGAACAGATTCAATGCAGAAAATCTTGTCAAAATCGGAGTAAAAAAACTTTCTGCCGGGGAGATACAAAAAGCAATAGCCGCTTCGAGAAAAGCATTTACACTTGCTCCAGGAGTAAAAGGGCTTAATGAACTTCTCTCTAGTATTGAAGCAGCAAAGAAAATCAAATCAGAGCCGGAAGAGGAACCAGAGGTCGAGATTGAAGAAACTGTTGTTCAGGAAAAGTCCGAAGACAACAGTACAGAACAGAGCCCCGGTGGGGAAGCTCTGCTCTGGGCAGACAGAATAAGAACAGCCGTAAAAGATGACAACTTCGAAGAGGCCGGCAAAATGGTCGCAGAAGCAGTTAGAAGACACCCTGACGACTCTCTTCTGGATTCTTTCTACTCAAAACTGAAAAGACTCGGTTTTGTAAAAAGCTAGTTAAAGCCTAGACCGGGATCAGCCTGCAAAGAATCCTGGAACGGAAGTAAGCAGAATCCCTAAGGTGAGCGAAACAATGCCGATCAGAAAGAGCAGGGCTGCACCCAGTTTGTGACCCCTGCTTTTGCCATTCTGGATAAATCCAAAGACAGCCAGAATGAGACCAATCACAACCAGAATCAGGTATGAGTAATTCAAGATTTCTCCAATCGGTTAGGAACCGGTTTCCTTGATTTTTGTCCATAATGAACGTTGGTCATCGCTCAGCTCTACCGGCAGTTTAACAACAACCGTTACAAACTGATCGCCGGTTACACCATTGTGAACAACACCTTTTCCCCGCATGCGAAGAACTGTTCCGGGTTGTGTTCCCGGTTTAATTTTCAGTTTAACTTTACCATCAAGAGTTCTAACCATCAGAGCAGAACCCAGAACTGCCTGTGCAGCTGTGACTGTTACACTGCAGAGGAGATCTCTTCCCTGCCTTGTGAAAAACCTGTCACTCTTTACCCTTAAGCGTACCAAAACGGTATTACCGCCAACAGAGGTTCGGAGAGCGGAACCATCGACTGCGCCTGGAGGTATTCTTAAAGAAACCTTTTCGCTGCTCTGTGTCTCGCCAGAGCCTCCACAGCTGGAGCATTTTTTCCTAAGAGTGTATCCTCTTCCTCCACAATTGACACAAGGATGCATAGTTGAAAAGAAACCCTGTCCACTGGAGATTCTTCCAGCTCCACCGCAACTTGAACATGTCTCTCTTCCCGATCCTCCAGCTCCATTGCACTCGGAACACTGTACAGGAAGGCGCAGAACACGTTGAACTGTTCCCCCTCTGGCAGCTGTCGCAAAGGGGATTTCTATCTCAACCTGCGAAGTAGCACGTTGGGCAGATCTCCCTCCACCAAAAGGATTCCCTCCTCCTGCACCACCACCGAACATTGATCTCAGTACATCACTCAGATCACCGAACCCCTCGCCACCGCCTCCACCGGCAAAAGGATCGTGTCCCCCCTGACGCATCAGATCATACTGTTCGCGCTTCTCAGGATTGCCAAGAATATCATAGGCATCTGAAATTCTCTTGAATCTCTCCTCTGATGCAGGATCATCAGGATTAGCATCAGGATGATTCTTCTTTGCAAGTTTCCTGTAGGATTTCCGCAGCTCATCGGGAGTCGATTTTTCACTTACTCCCAGAATTTCATAAAGATCTTTCGTCAACAGGCATCAACCCCATTCCCGAGAGAAACCTTGCCAACTTTGACACGAACCGGTCGGAGGAGATCCTGTCCAAAAGTATAACCCTTCTGGAAAACCTCAAGAACAACATCAACATCTCCACCTTCGATGCTCTCTGCAACCATGGCCTCATGTATATTGGGATCAAAGGGATCGCCGGGTTCGGTGGGAACAACCTCAAGCCCTTCTTTTTTCAAAACACTCTGAAGCTGTTCTGAAGTCTGCATTATTCCGTCTACAACCTCTTTGTCAGAATGATCTCCCTGACATGTGGCTCTTGCCCGGTCAAAGTTATCAACCACGGTAAGAAGTTCTTCAATAAGCTTCTTTCTTCCCTGTTCAATCAATCTGTTGAAATCTCTGGCCTGTCGCTTCCGGTAATTGTCAAATTCTGCAGCAAGTCTCTGGTATCTGTCCAGAATTTCATCGCGCTCTTTCTCCAGAACCTCGACCTGATCGATGGGAACTTCTTCTTCCTCACCAGGTTCAACAGCACTACTGCTTTCTTCTTCTATCTCGACGGGGCGGGGCTCTGTGCCCCGCCTTCCACGATTTTCTTTTCCCTTTTTTCTTCTTGGATCACTCATCAGTCATCCACCACTTCAAAATCTGCATCTACTGCATCATCACCGGCTGAAGGCTCTTCTTCCTGCTGGGCGGAATCGTCCTGCTGAGCCTGTTCAGCATTCTGAGTGTGAAACCTGGTGCCAACATCCTGCCATACTTTTTCAAGTTCTTCAACCTGAGCTGCAATGGCCGAGTCATCATCACCTTCGAGGGCTTTTCTGGTTTCAGAAACAGCTTCTTCAAGCTTAGCCTTATCGGCTGAATCAAGCTTCTCACCCATCTCTTCAATCTGCTTCTCTACCTGATAAGCAAGGTTTTCACCCTTGTTTCGCATATCGACAGCCTCGCGGCGTTGTTCATCCTCAGAAGCATGTGCTTCTGCGTCTTTAACCATCTGATCAATATCATTCTCTGAAAGACCGCTTGAAGCTTCTATCCTGATCTTCTGTTCTTTGCCTGTGGACTTATCCTTAGCAGAGACGTGTACAATACCGTTTGCATCGATATCAAACTCTACCTCAATCTGAGGAAGACCACGAGGGGCAGGTGGGATTCCCTCGAGAGTGAAACGACCAAGTGTACGGTTGTCACCTGCCATTTTCCTCTCACCCTGAAGAACATGAATCTCCACGCTGGTCTGATTGTCTGCTGCTGTGCTGAAGACCTGACTCTTCTTCGTAGGAATTGTTGAGTTCCTGTCGATGATGGAGGTAAAAACAGCTCCAAGAGTCTCAATACCAAGAGTAAGTGGTGTTACATCGAGAAGAAGAACATCTTTGATGTCTCCGCTGAGAACACCAGCCTGAATTGCTGCACCAACGGCAACAACTTCATCAGGGTTTACTCCCTTGTGGGGCTCGCGCTTGAATATCTCAGTAACCTTCTGCTGAACGAGTGGCATTCTGGTCATTCCACCAACAAGAATTACTTCACTGATCTCAGAAGCTGCAACTCTGGCATCTTTAAGTGCTTGAAGGCAAGGTGCAACTGTTTTCTCAACAAGAGGGGCGGAAAGCTGTTCGTACTTTGCCCTGCTCAGAGTAAGACTGAGGTGCTTAGGACCTGTAGCGTCAGCAGTAACGAAGGGAAGACTTATATCAGTGCTTTTTGTAGTAGAAAGCTCGCACTTGGCCTTTTCTGCAGCTTCCTTAAGCCTCTGAATTGCCATCTGATCCGCCGAAAGATCTATTCCCTGGTCTTTCTTAAATTCGCTAACCATCCAGTCGATGATAACCTGATCAAAGTCATCTCCACCAAGATGTGTATTACCATTGGTAGATTTTACTTCAAATACACCATCACCTATCTCAAGAATAGAAACATCAAAGGTTCCTCCACCAAGATCATAAACAGCAATTGTAGAATTGCCCTTCTGCTTGTCCATTCCGTAGGCAAGTGCAGCTGCAGTAGGTTCGTTAACGATTCGCAGCACTTCAAGACCGGCGATTCTTCCAGCGTCTTTAGTTGCCTGCCTCTGACTGTCATTGAAGTAAGCAGGAACGGTTATTACCGCCTGTGTCACTTTTTCACCAAGATAATCCTCGGCAGTCTGCTTCATCTTCTGAAGAATCATGGCACTGATTTCTGCAGGTGAGTACTTCTTCCCAAAGACCTCAACCCAGGCATCATTGCTTTTACCTTCTACAATTTTGAAGGGGACTCTTTTCACTTCTTTTTTGGCTTCACCGAAGTGCATGCCCATAAAACGCTTTATTGAAAATATGGTGTTACCCGGGTTGGCAACTGCCTGCCTACGGGCAACCACTCCTATATGTCTCTCACCATTCTCGTTAAAAGCAACAACGGATGGTGTTGTTCTAGTTCCCTCTGCATTGGGAATAACAACAGGTTCACCACCCTCCATGACAGCAACGCACGAGTTGGTTGTACCCAAATCGATTCCTATCACTTTACTCATTTTCCGTACCTCCTTTAGTGTATTTTATATCTATATTCATTCAATTAACTTATTTATTCCTGCTATACAGCAACTTTGCTGTCTAATCCTACTAAAGCAATTGTCATGCCATTTCTTTGTTGCTCTGTTTCTTGTTCTACCGCAGCCAATTACCGACAACAGCCTCTGTGTGCGGTTTCTTCGTCATCTCAGCATGGTGCAAATGTGACACATGCAAAGTTGGAGTTATATTAGGTGTCACGCAAAACAGGAGAGTGTATGTCCAGCGATAAAATCACTGTAAAAGGAGCCCGGGAGCACAATCTAAAAGGAGTTTCGGTTGAGTTACCGAAAGACTCTCTGGTTGTCTGTACCGGCGTTTCAGGTTCCGGTAAAAGCTCATTCGCCTTTGATACGTTGTATGCAGAAGGTCAACGAAGATACATAGAATCACTCTCCTCCTATGCCCGACAATTCCTGGGGCAGATGGATAAACCAGACTTTGATTCAATTGATGGACTTTCTCCTGCAATATCAATTGAGCAGAAAACTGTGAGTCACAATCCCCGCTCTACTGTGGGCACGGTAACAGAAATAGCGGACTACCTCAGAGTTCTCTATGCAAGAGCCGGTGTACCCCATTGCCCTACTTGTAAAAGAGAAGTTACAACACAAACATCCCAGCAGATGTCCGACTCCATAATGGACATGGCTGAGAACACAAAAATATTGATAACCGCCCCGGTTCTGACAAATCGTAAAGGCGCACACGAAGAGTTGCTTTCCGACATCAGAGAGAAGGGTTTTGTAAGAATTCTCCTGAACGGCGAGCTAACTGACCTTGATCAGATTTCTGAGCTCAACAAAAACAAACGAAATTCTATTTCTGTTGTTGTTGACAGAATCATTGTAAAGCAGGGCATAGAAACCAGACTCAATGACTCGGTTGAAACTGCTACAAAAATCGGGAATGGTGTTATCGCCATAATTGATGCAGAAACAGGCAGCAAAACAATGATGAGTGAACACAACGCCTGTCTTCATTGCGGAATAAGCTTGCCTGACCTTTCTCCACAGCTCTTCAGTTTCAACAACCCTTTGGGCATGTGTCCCAGATGCTCGGGGCTTGGATACATTCTGAAGGTTGATCCCGACCTCATTGTTCCTAAACCTTCCTTATCGTTACAGTCGGGTGCTGTCGTTCCCTGGGGAATCCCGCAGGGTTGGGTTGCTGCATCACTAAGAACTATGTGCAAGGAAATGAACTTCAGTCTTCACGTGCCGTGGAACAGACTCCCCGAAGAGATACAAAACATGATTCTTCACGGATCCGGCAAAAAGGAATTTGACGTCAGCTGGAAAACGACTCATTCCTCAGGAAGCTGGAGCGGTCCTTTCGAAGGCGTGGTACACCGGATAGAAAGGCTTTATCATCAGACCGGTAGTGATGATATGCGCAAGTATTACGAGAAATTCTTCCGCAAATACACCTGTGATGATTGCGGTGGTTCAAGAATCAGATCTGAAGCCCGTGCGGTTCTTATTGGCGGCAAGGGTATTCATGAGATATCTAACAACACCGTTGGCGACACTCTGGAATTCCTTAAAACGATTGAACTTACAAACTACCAGAGGGCAATAGCAGATGGGCTTTTAAAAGAAATTTTAGCCCGGCTGACCTTTCTAACAGATGTTGGTCTGCACTACCTCACACTGAACAGATCAGCACCATCCCTTTCCGGTGGTGAAGCACAGAGAATCAGACTTGCAAGCCAGATAGGAAGTGGTCTTACCGGTGTACTGTATGTTCTTGATGAACCGACAGTCGGTCTACACCCTAGGGACAATGCAAGATTGGTCAAAACTCTTGAACACCTTAGAGATATCGGTAACACGGTTGTGGTTGTAGAGCACGATACCGACACTCTGCTTAAAGCCGATCACATTATAGACTTCGGTCCTGGAGCCGGCTCACACGGAGGTGAGGTTATCACTCAGGGTACACCTGAGGAAATCATGGCGCACCCGGACTCAATCACAGGAGCTTACTTATCGGGACGCAAATCTATCGTTCGCCTTGGAGAACCTAGAACAAAGAAAACTCCTATTCTCTCCCTCAATGGTGCTTCTCTTCACAATCTCAAGTCTGTTGATTTGCACATACCGCTTGGCAGGCTTGTCTCAGTTACAGGGGTCTCCGGTTCAGGTAAGAGTTCTCTTGTGGGACAAACTCTTTACCCGGCAATCTCCAGGCTTATCGGTGGAGCTTCCAGTATGAAGCCCGGTCCGTACAAGTCAATTGATGGTATTAGACACATCGACAAAATAATAAACATCACACAGGACCCTATCGGCCGCACTCCCAGATCAAACCCCGCCACTTATACAAAAGTCTTTGACAACATGAGGAACCTTTTCGCAGAGATGCCGGAATCCAGGATCAGAGGTTACAAACCCGGTCGATTCAGCTTCAATGTAAAAGGTGGTAGATGTGAAGACTGTAAGGGAGCAGGAGTGAAGCGCATTGAAATGCATTTCCTCCCGGATGTTTTCATCGAATGTGAAACATGTCAGGGACTCAGATTCAACAAAGAAACACTTAAGATAAAATTCAGAGAACACAACATCTCCGATATTCTTAACATGACCATTGAAAGTGCAATGGTACTTTTCGAAAGAATTCCTACTGTCTACTCGACTTTGAAAGTCATGAACGAAGTTGGGCTTGGCTACATTCAGCTTGGACAGCGCGCACCAACGCTTTCCGGTGGAGAAGCGCAAAGAGTAAAACTTGCAAAAGAACTCAGTCGTCCTTCAACAAGTCATACCATGTACATCCTTGACGAGCCGACAACAGGTCTTCACCCACATGACGTCAGTAAGCTTCTCAATGTTCTGGACAGGCTTGTTTCAGCTGGAAACACCGTTGTTGTAATTGAACATAATTCAGATGTAATAGCAAATTCCGACTGGGTAGTAGATTTGGGACCTGATGGAGGAGATTGTGGTGGTGAAATTCTAGTGACTGGTACGCCGAGAGATATCGCTAATTCCGAGAACTCCTATACGGGAGAGCACCTTCGGTTTCAGGGGCGTTTTGTAGATTAATCTACAAACTCGATAACTTCTGTTGGTCTCAGTGTTAAATCATGAGGTATGTCCGTGGGAGCATGAATCAGATTGATGTCCTTCTGCAGAAGGGCATAAGCATAGGCTGCCCGGGATTGGGCATAGGGTGCTGCAGCAATAATCAAACCGGAACATGAAGACAGAAGACATTTTGAGAGAAAACGGGCAAGGGCATTGATATCAGTGTGATTCCTGAAACAGTCAACGTGAAAATGTGTTGCTCTTCCAGAAAGAATGTCTTCGCTGAAAGTAGTCATCGCTGCACCGACATTTCCTACAAGAATTGATGTTCGTACTATACAGGCATCCGGATTTCTTCTTGCTACAGCAATGTCTCCCAGAAGTTTGGTCCAACCGTACAAAGAGCGCGGGACTGCAGGAGACTTCCTGGTATAAGGTGGAATGCCACCAGCATATACAAGGTCTGTAGACATGTGAAGAAGTCTTCGGTTTTCCTCTCTACAGAAACTAGCCAGTTTTTGGGGCCAGAGGGTGTTTAACTTGAAAGCCGATAAAGGGTCTTTAATGCAACTACCTCTGGAAGAGATAGCCGCACAATTCAGCACGAAATCTGTAGCTAGGGGTACAACATCCACAGGTTCCAGAGAGGTAAGGTCATCTCCCCCGCTCAATGAGCAGGGGAGGATTTTCCAATTGCCTTCAAACTCGCTTTGTACAGTTTTTCCCAGGCGCCCGGTAGCACCCGTTAAAAAGAGTTCTCTCACCGCATCGTACCGGGAGCTGTGGCAAAGTACTGGAAGATACCAGTCGTGCCTAAAACCATCTCATCATTCGCGTCCATGATGTTTTCAAGGGTTTCAAGTGACTGCATAAATCTGTAAAAATCAGGATGAGCTTCGTAAGCGTTGGCATATATAGCTGCTGCTGAGCTGTCTGCAGCACCACGAATAAGAAGAGCACTTCTCTCAGCCAGAGAACTGATGCTGTCTACCCTGAGGTTGGTTTCTGCAAGAATGGTCTGAGCCATTCGGTGCCCCTCTGCACGATATCTTGTAGAAATCCTGTTTCTTTCAGCCTGCATCCTTGTGAAAACAGCCTGCTGATTTGCTACGGGAAGATCTGCTCTCTTTATTCTTACATCAACTACATAAATACCATACTGAGCTGTCATGACTCTAGTGGCATCTGTTACTCTGTGTAGTAGAGCTTCTCTGCCCTGACCCACAGGAACACGAATCATTCTGATTACTTCAACAACCTCTCCGGATTCCGTCATAAGAATATCTGCGTCAGATGTGTCGGAATAAGTAACATTATCAACGAGACGCACATACTCACCAATACCTATCGGGTCGTTGCTGTTTCTTACCACCTGAATCAGGTCACTCTGTCCTATCTCCTGACGAAGAACTGAGTAGATAACATCATCGAGCCTGGAACTCGCAGCGTAGACAGACTGAACGCTCTGAAGAAAGAGAAGTGGGTTCTGGATTCTCCATCTTGCATAACAATCAACCTGAAGATGTTTCTTGTCTCGGGTAACAACATCGGAAGGATCGTCATCGTATTCAAGAATCCTGTCATCAAATATCTTCAACTGATGAAGGAAGGGAATCTTGAAGTAAAGACCCGCACCTGAACTCAATGCAACACCGGGAGCATTTTCAGCCATCCAGAGTTCAAGTTCAGCCATTTCCTCGGGAGTTCTGTCTCCGACAATTACACGGAGAGGTCTACCAAACTGAAGAATGACTGCCTGCTGTGTCTCGTCGACAGTGAAAAAGGCTCCGAAAAAGAGTATACCCACAACAACAACAACAACGCCTGTAAGGCAACCCTTAAATTTTGGAGGGATTTTCATTACATGCCTCCATCAAGGTTGTAGTGGGTAAGCGCACCTGCACTCTGGTCAACAATAGTAATCTGCATATCGCGCAGCACACTCTCAAGCATTTCCAGATGAATTCTTGCTGAAGTGACCTGCGGGCTCTTAGCATATTCAGCAGCAACCATGGTGAACCTTTCAGCTTCACCGTTTGCTCTGTTTACTCTTACAGCCGAATAGCCCATCGCCTCGTTCACCGCAGATACGGAATCTGCCCGTGCTTCTGGAATAACCTGATTACGGTATCCTTCTGCTTCGTTTATGTATGACTGCATATCCTCACGGGCAGTCGCAACATCCTTGAATGCATCAGAAACCTGTGAAGGGGGTTGAACATCCTTCAACTGAACCGCAACGATGTCGATACCCATGGAGTAGTTGTCGGTCATTTCCTGAACCTGCTCAATTATGCGATTTTGAATATCGAGTTTACCTGTGGTAAGAACTGCATCGATTGCATTATCTCCAATTACCTGACGAATGGAAGCTTCAGAAATATCAATCAGAGTTCCTCTCGGTTCTCTAACATTGAACAGATATGCGCCTGCATCACTAATTCTGTATTGCACAATTATTGAGCAGTTGATGATGTTTTCATCACCGGTTAACATCTGAGCTTCTCTTAGCATATCCGGATCGCTAAATCCGACATATTCGGTGTTTCTTCCGGATCCATAGGAACGGAAACCAATTTCTATTCTCTGAACTACATTAACAGGAGCCTTTAGAACTGTCTGAATAGGCCACGGCAGCTTAAAATGGAATCCCGGTTCAGTAACGGACGTCTGCTTGCCGAAGGTAAGAACTACCCCCTGCTCCTCTGGCCCAATAACATAGAATGGACCTCCTTTAATGAGCCATACCAGAGCAATAACGGAAAGAAGTACCAGCAAAATCTGTTTTGGCCCAAACGATTGAACATCTACAACTTTCATATCATCTCCCCTCTTCCTTTAGTATTTCAAGTTTCCTCTGAAGTGTTCTTCTGCCGATGCCGAGAAGGGTTGCGGTTTTAGTTCTGTTCCCTCCTGTTAACTCAAGCGTTTTCTTTATTGTCTCATCTTCAACAGCTGCAATAGTCATCGGCAGACACAGTTCCAGTGTGCTGCATGCGTCTTCCTTAACTCGTTCAAATTCGGCAGGAAGATCTTCGATAGTAATTTTGTTCTGAGTGGTTACAAGAAGACTTTCCATCATGTTTTTCAGTTGACGGACATTCCCCGGCCACCGGTATGACTTGAGTCTCTGGATGACCTCTGGATCAACTTCAGGCATAGAAAGACCAAATTTTTCAGCAGCTTCTCTGAGCAGTGATAATGATAAAAGAGGAATATCGCTTCTACGGGAACGAAGAGGAGGGATATCCAGCTCTATTACTTTTATTCGATAATACAGGTCCTCGCGGAATGTGTTTTCCTCCACCATCTTGGAAAGATCACGATTGGTTGCTGCTATCAATCGAACATTGACAGAGATTGCTGAATTTCCCCCGAGCCGGGTTACTTTTTCTTCTTCCAGAACACGAAGAAGTTTAGCCTGAATTGAAAGAGGCATATCACCTATTTCATCAAGGAGCAGGGTGCCTCCATCGGCGGCTTCGAATTTTCCTTCGCGCCGAGAATCAGCTCCTGTAAATGCTCCTCTTTCATGACCAAAGAGCTCACTTTCAAGAAGGGTTTCAGGAATTGCAGCACAGTTAATGGCAATGTAATTACCACGCCTTCTGCTAAGTGAGTGAATCTCTCTGGCAAGTACGTCTTTTCCTGTGCCACTCTCTCCTGAAAGAAGTACGGTTACTTTAACTGGAGCAACTCTCTCTGCCTTTTTTATCAGATCAGACATTGACCTGCTGCGGTAAAGAAGCCCACTGACATGGGTTTCGATACCAGAGCCTGCTTTTGATGGAAGTGATTTACTCTCCCTCTTGGTCGATGATCTGGTAAAGGCATTCTGCAAAGCACTTCTCAGTGATTCGGAATCCGATGGATCCAGCAGAATGTCAACAACTCCAGATCTCATCCAAGAGATGGCTTCTCCTGCCGATATGTTCTTACCGTAAATAACAACACTTGAGTTCACATTTGCCCTGGAAAGAGATTCCAGGAATGTATCCATGTGAAGATCAGTCAGCTCTGAGCTGGCTACAATAACATTAACAGCTCTGGTCTTCACTCTTCGCAGAGCTGATCTGGCAGAATTTTCAATTGTGCAGTTGTAACCGCTTGATGCTACCTCTGTGCGAAGACACGACGCTCTGCTGTTATCCGGATCCACAAAAAGAACTGTTCCACGACCGAGAATGGTGGCCAATTTAGCTCTTCTCACAGAGAGGCTTTTTCACAAACAGGAAGGGAGGCATGGCAAGAGCATCAATTCCGGTTCCATAGTAACAGCGTACTGCATCGATGGGAGTATTTACAATGGGTTCACCTCTGATATTGAAAGAAGTGTTCAATACAACAGAAACTCCTGTAATCTTCCCGAACTCCTTTATAACATCATAATAGAATGAGTTCTCTGCTCGTGTTACAGTTTGAACTCTTGCAGTATTGTCTACATGAGTAACTGCAGGAATAACCTTATCCATGTCTTTCACTACCGGATATGTTTTTATCATGTGAGTGGATTTTACACAACCCTGGAAGTACTTACCCGCTTCCTCTTGAATACAGGCTGGAGCAAAGGGTCTGAATCCTTCTCTGTGTTTCACTACCCCGTTAACAATATCTTTCATCTCTGCTCTTCTTGGATCTGCAAGGATGGACCTGTTACCAAGAGCCCTGGGACCAAATTCTGTTCTGCCCTGGTAAACAGCAACAACTTGCCCTTCTGAAATCATTTCTGCAACCGTAGCTGCAAGGTTCTCAGGCATTGTCGGGCTGAGTTTTGCCATATCAATATCACTCTGGATCTCTTCTGTGCTAGATCCCGATCCAAGATACATGGTATCCAGATTTTTCAAAGTAACATCAGGAAAAAGAACTCTATAAACTGCAACAGCTGCACCGATAGAGGTTCCCGCATCGTTGGGAGCAGGGAATGGATAAATCTCTTCGAACCCGCCTTCTCTCTCGAACAATCCGTTCATCACACAGTTGAGAGCCACACCTCCGGCAATAACAAGGAGATCATGGTTGGTCTGTTTTCTAAGATACTTAACAACAGAAAGACCGGCTTCTTCAATTGCTCTCTGAGCACTGGCTGCTATATTTTCGTGCCTCTCGGTCGGTTCGCCATCTTTTGGGTTTCTCGGTTCCCCAAGAATTTCAAGAACTTCGCTGCTGAATATCGCATGGTGAACACCCATGGAAACATCCATCAACTTTGAATTGATGACAAAACGACCGTCTTCAGCGCTGAATATTCGTCTGAATAGATCCAGGTAAACCGGCTTACCGTAGCTGGAGAGACCCATAACCTTGTATTCATCATTGTCAGGAGTGAAACCGAGATATCGGGTTACTGCTGAATAAAACAAACCCGGGGAAACAGGAAGTCTGGTTCTTCTGTACTCTTTAAGAACACCACCTGTAATCGATCCTACAAGACTTGAATGCTTCTCTCCGGCACCATCCATAGTGAGTATTGCGGCATCACGGCAGCCTGCCCCGAACCAGGCCGACCAGGCATGTGACTCGTGATGATCAATAAAATGGAATTCTGGGTTAAAGGATTCTCCGAGATGCTCACGCATCCTGCCGGGAATAGAGGCCATTTTTATAGAACCACTCAGCTGCCCTAGGAAAAATTTCACAGACCCTTTTCTAGTCAAATATCCCGGAAGCGATCTGATTGCTTCTCCACGAACCTGATCAGGCCTCATGTAGTAGGCAACATGATCAATATCTGATGGTTTTAAGCCAGCTTGATTCAGGAGAAAATTGATAGCATTTTTCGGGTAGTCGGCATCGTGCTTGCGTCTGGAAAATCTCTCTTCTTCGGAAGCTCCAACAAGAACACCATCAACAAAAAGAGCGGCAGCAGCATCGTGTTTGAAACAGTTAACACCAAGAATTGCAGTCATTAAAAATCCTGTCTGTTGCGCCGGAAAAGCTCATGAAAGGCTCTTCGGCAATACGGCGCTGTGTATCGAATATCTCTAAGGGGCAACTCCGGTCGAAAAACACCGGTTACCAACCTGCACCCCTGCAACAACCCCATAAACAACCTGAAAAGAAGAATGGAGCCTCTATATCCGTGTTTCCTCAGAAACTTCAGCTTTGCCTGAATATACTTCAGGTAAGTTTCTCTACCAAACATCTTTCTGGCCGATGCTCCCTCCACATGAATCACTTCAGCAGCAGGGACGAATAATGATGAATATCCTTTTAGAAAAAACCGGTATTGAAGCTCTGTTTCCTCGTGATAAAAGAAAAAGTCTTCATCAAATCCATCACAGCTTTCGAACAATTCTTTCCTGAAAACCATTACCGCCCCGACAAGCCAGTCAACACTTTGCTGACCTGTATGTGGTTGGTTTATATATGCTTTACTGCTAAAAAAATGTGGAAGATGCTCTGTGATTAATCGCCCGGGAAAGGGAAAATCTCTAAGTGATCGCTGAAGTGTACCGTCCGGCCACAATAGTTTGGGGCCGACTATACCGGCTTCAGGATGGCTCTCAAGAGCATTCAGCAATATTTCAAGGCTATCCTGAAGGAAAACAGTATCCGAATTAGCAAGAACTATGATCTCAGCATCTATATCTTTTATAGCTTTATTTGCTCCTCCGGCAAATCCCAGATTTTCAGATGACTTGATCAAAGTAAACCAGCTTTTGCTGCCCCAGGTTTCCTGTGCAACACAATCTGAACCGTCAGTGGATCCATTGTCGAAAACAATGAGATTTCCATTTAGCTTTTCAAGAGGTTCTGCCAGAGAAGCTATCATATCTGGCAGAACATCACTACCATTCCAATTAAGAGTAAGAACAGTAAATCTTTTCAGGTCATTCTCCCATCATGCGTTGACATAGTGCAACCTGCTCTTGAAACCGATCCATATCTTCAGCGCCCAGAACTCTTCGGTGACTACTGAAATAGAGATAGGGATCAATTGCGTAATCGTCAGGACCATTAATCTGATAATGAAGATGGGGTGCGGTGGATATTCCGGTGTTACCCACAGTTCCGACCGATTGCCCGGGCTCAATCAAAGCCCCCGCAGATACAGCAGAATCAATTGAACAAAGGTGTAGGAATACTTCAGAATACCCTCCGAAATCAATTTCAACACAGTAACCGTTGTATCTTGTATTCCAGTTGGTTCGTAAAACGGTTCCCCCGGTTACAGAAAAAACAGGCGTTTCAAGTGGAGCCTTGAAGTCTACCCCCTGGTGTGTATGGTTCCCTCTGGGTTCACCAAATACACTTGTAATCTCTTCGAATGTTCTAACCGGCGATCTATCCAGAAGCTTAACAAGCTCAGAACCATCCGGTTGCCAGACTGAAGGCCAGTTGTCTCCGGTTTTCGTAAAAACATACCCGGAAAAGCTGTGGTTAGATGAACCGGCAACAGGAATGTACTCAAAGGCAACAACCATATTCTCTCTGGGTAACTCTTCTGTTGTGTAAAGAATTCGAACTGAATCCCCGGCAATGAATCCCCTCCAGGGGTTCATCTCCCAGACAAGATTACGAACACAGTGCGCTCCCAGGATATCTGGCTCGACATCAGATACAACCGCAAGGCTCTGATAGAGAGATCCCTGTATTTCGATTTCTATGAATTTCCATTCCGCTGGAGGTTCAGGAGGTATAAGAGAGTCAATCTCGACAACTAAGCTATCCTCCAGAACAATCATTGAATCTAAAGCGGAAACTGAATCAATATCCAGAGATACTGTGCTGTCAGGGAGTACTATAAGAATAAGAGAATCTTCTAAAAATATCTCTTCGGGCAGCTCATCAACGGCATTGTTATAATCATTTTGCGTTATAAAGTAGCTATCCTCAGGGACGGGGTCCCTTGAACAGCCGAACAGGACAAAAATCATGACAATATATTGCCAGTATTTCATTTAACCTCCGTCAGTATATTGACATCCGTAGGGTTATCTTCAATACTATACGCATGAAAGAGTCAAGGGGGGGATACAGAGTACTGGTTGTAGATGATGAACCGGGTGTTTTGGACTTTATAAAAGAAGTTCTAGACTCCAACGGCTTTCTCTGTGACTGTGTAACAGGAACCAGGCAAGCACTGGGCAAGTTAAGAACAGAGTCATACCATCTGTTGATTACTGACATCCGCCTTCCGGATGGCTCAGGAATCGATATTATCAGAATTGCCCGGGAAAAACACCCCTACATGTCGGCAATGGTAATCACAGGATTTGCATCAATAGAAGGTATAAAAGAAGCAATGGATCTGGGTGCTCTGGATTACATTCCAAAGCCATTCTCCGTGGAAGAGCTTCTTGTTGCTGTTAAGAGTGTAATTACAAAGCAGAGACTCCGCAAAAACACATCCGGGAAATCTCTGATATTCAAGAGCGCTGAGATGAAGAAGGTAATGGAGCTTGTCGAGAAAGTAAGCACTACAGACAGTACTGTACTGCTCACCGGAGAGAGTGGAACAGGTAAGGAGATGATTGCAAGGTCTCTTCACCGTATGAGTAGAAGGTCTGCCGGACCATTTGTTTCAGTAAACTCCGGAGGAATCCCCGAGGGGCTTCTGGAGAGCGAACTTTTCGGTCATGTAAAAGGCTCATACACCGGTGCCAGTGCAACCACAATGGGTCACTTTCAGGCGGCTGAAAACGGCACTCTTTTTATGGATGAAATCGGAAACATGGGTCAGCCTATGCAGGTGAAACTCCTCAGAGCTCTTCAAGAAAGAGAAGTAACACCAGTTGGCTCTACGACTCCTGTTCCAATCAGCACCAGACTTATTTCTGCTACCAACAGCAACATCAGAGAGGATATTGAAGCCGGTACCTTCAGAAGGGACCTCTACTATCGGCTCAATGTCTTTGAAATAAAGATACCGTCTTTAAGAGAAAGACCTGCAGATATCATCCCTCTGGCCGAACACTTCCTTTCTAAAATGCAGGGCCCTCTCTACACTGAATCACTGAGCGATGCTGCGATAACAGCTCTCCTCACTTATGCCTGGCCAGGAAATGTACGAGAGCTGGAAAATGTAATGGAAAGAGCAGTTGTTCTAGCAGGAAATGCAAGAATACAACTGGCCCACCTTCCAGATTGGATCTCAGACCCAACAGATGGCAAATTACTGCAGACAGAGACTGAGGGAGCAGTACACTTGAATATTATTGTTGAATCAGTTGAACGACACTATATTAAAAAGGCGTTGCTGGTTTCTGGTGGAGTAAGGTCCAAAGCCGCAAAAATACTTGGTCTGAAACGAACAACGCTGTTGGCAAGAATGAAAAAGCTGGAAATTGAGGATAGCTGGAAAGGATAGCCATGAGCGGTAATCTTCCCAGGATTCTGGTTATTGATGATGATCCCGTCATCTGTGAAATTGTTGTTGAAACTCTGAATAATCAGGGATACACCGTTGATGCTGCTCTTTCGGGTGAAGAGGTCTCCGTATTTCTCGCCCAAAAAAGCTATCCAATTGTTCTCTGCGACATCCTGCTGCCGGACACCAATGGCCTGGAGCTCATGTCCGAGATCAAACAACTAAATCCAGATACATTTGTAATCCTCTTTACAGGGCATGCATCTGTTGACCTCGCTAAAGAAGCCATAAGACAAGGCGCTTACGATTTCATCACAAAACCTTTTACCAGCAACGAAATTATTGAAGCTGTTCACCGTGCTGAAAATGAACAACGAATGCATTTCTCTGAAATAACTTCCACAGAGCTGAAAATTCTTCATGAGCTGACACTCTCCAACCAAATGACCAATTTTTCAAAGAAGGCCTCTCTGGCAAACTTCGGCAAGAAGACAGCCGAAAGCTTCGGTGCCGATTCCCTCCGCATCTACCTTCAGGATGACAAAGGCAGAGGGATGCTGGAGAACTCTGTGGAAACAGGTCTGGGGACATTCGCTGACGAAGTCACCTGGTATTTTCTGGCAAGCAGAACGATGCAGTCCGGAGGAGAAGTTCTTCTTGACCCCAGCAGCTCTGAAAACACAGACATGTCCGGTACAAAAGCATCCTTCATGGGAACTGTTATTCCCACAGGCGAGGGTAACAATTTGGGAGTTATCCTTGCAGGAAGGGATCAGCGAAGAGATCGTTTCAAAGTAAGAGACCTAAAGCTTCTTGGTCTATATGCCGCACAGTTGGGCAACCAGCTTCAGCACCTTAAAATGACCGACGATCTTCTAATAAACAACAAGGAACTCGAAAAAATCAACCTTGTTACCAGTGGCTTTTCATCATCCTTGGAAATTTCCTCTGTAATCTCATCTATAGCAAGAGGCTTACGAGATTTTATCCCTTTCGATGCCGCAGGCTTTTTTGTTTCACTTGAAAATGGGACCCCCTACAACTACATCCTGATGAATGAAGCTATCCCCAAGGAGAAGGTTTTTGGGGCAATCAAAAGGCAAATCGGTAAAAATCTTGGTGAAGTGCTTGCTACGGAACTCATGAGTGGAGCTCATTCGGGAACATTTGTCGGAGAAAACATCAGATCTTTCGAGAATTATCCGGAATTCACCTTCACAGAACTTGGAGATTACGGAAAAATTCACGGCTGGATTGCAATGAGTTCTTGGTCGGGAAGAAGCAGGCTTATGCCCTCTTCAAAGTTCATCCCAATACTCCTGCGACATGCAACATCAGCTATCTGCAACTCTCTTCAGTACAGAGAAAATCAGAGAAACTATCTGGAAACCATTACTGCCCTGGCTCAGGCTGTTGATGCAAAAGACAAGTACACAAACGATCATTCAAGAAATGTGACTGCATATACTCTTGCTCTTGCAGACAAGATCGGGATAACCCATCAGTCCAGGAAAGACCTCTGGAATGCTGCTCTGCTTCACGACATAGGGAAAATAGGTATTCCGGAAAGCATACTTAACAAACCTGGCAAGCTCACCGATGAAGAGTATGAGATAATTAAGACCCATCCAGTAAAGGGTTGCAGCATACTTGAACCAATAAAGGCTTTCAGGAATCTGCTACCGGCAATCAGGTTCCATCATGAGAGGTATGACGGCAGAGGATATCCGGATGGGCTAGACGGAACACACATACCCCTTTCTGCAAGGATTCTAACTGTAGCCGACTCTTTCGATGCAATGACAAGCAGCAGGGTTTACAGAAAATCACCCGGTGTCGAGTTTGCGCTGAAACAGCTCGCAGAACACTCCGGCTCTCAATTTGACCCTGATCTCGCAAAGGCTTTCATCGAAATAATAGAAGCCCGCCCACATCAGGAAATTCTCTTAACCTATGGTTCTGTTCTCCTGGAAAGTCAGCCTATTCTGCAACACTAAGCGGCTTGCCTTATATTCCTGACAACATCAAAACAAAAACAGGGAGAGAATAATGGCAGAAATAGTCGAAATTAAAGCAAGACAAATAATTGATTCAAGAGGCAACCCCACGGTTGAAGCAGATGTTTACCTGGAAGACGGTAGCTTCGGCAGAGCTGCAGTTCCAAGCGGGGCATCAACTGGAGAACATGAGGCAGTAGAACTCCGCGACAATGACAAATTCAACTTCATGGGGAAATCTGTATTGACCGCAGTTAACAACGTGCATACCAGAATAGCACCAGAGCTTCTTGGCAGAGATGCATCATGCCAACTCGAGATAGATGCCACGATGAAGGATATCGACGGTACGTCCAATAAGGCAGCACTGGGAGCAAACGCAATACTTGCTGTTTCGATGGCGTGTGCAAGGGCCTCAGCCGACAGCCTGATGCTACCTCTTTACAGCTATCTCGGTGGGCCGGCAGCTAGAGTTCTTCCAGTCCCCATGATGAACGTCATAAATGGAGGCCAGCATGCCTCAAATCCAATTGACCTTCAGGAATTCATGGTTGTCCCGGCTGGTTTCAAAACTTTCAGCAGATCTCTGCAGGCTGGTGTTGAAATCTTCCAGACGATGAAGAAGAAGGCATCAGCAGCAGGTATGTCTACCAGCGTTGGCGACGAGGGAGGTCTGGCTCCGGATCTGCCTGACAATGCAGCAGCACTCGAGTTCATCATTGATTCCATTAAAGCAGCTGGTTACACTCCAGGTCAGGATATTTTCATCGCTCTTGATCCGGCAGCAAGTGAATTCTACAAAGATGGTCGGTACTTCATGCACGGAGAAGACCCTGCCGGATTAACCTCGAAGCAGATTGTTAATTACTGGGCCAAGCTGGTTAGCGAGTTCCCAATTGTCAGCATTGAAGATGGTCTTGCTGAGGATGACTGGAGTGGCTGGCAGTACATGATGAAAAAACTCGGCGACTCTATCCACATAGTGGGAGACGATCTGTTTGTAACCAACGTTGATAGGCTCAGACAGGGCATAGAGACCAAAGCAGCAAACGCAATTCTTATCAAACTTAATCAGATAGGAACTGTCTCCGAAACACTGATGGCGATCGACATGGCACACCGTAATGGCATGACATCTGTTATCAGCCACAGAAGCGGTGAAACAGAAGACACTTTCATTGCCGATCTCACCGTAGCAAGAAACACAGGATTCATCAAAACCGGATCAGCCTGCAGGACAGACAGAACCGCTAAATACAATCAGCTTCTCCGAATAGAGGAAGCACTTGAAACCAGCGCAGAATTTGCTGGAATGAGTGTAATTAAGGGTTAGTAATGTACAGGAAGAGACCGCCTGAGGAAAGCAGCAAAACCAGATTATTAACTGCTCTGCTTCTTACGGCGGTCTTTCTTGTAACCGGCGCCGTACTTCTTTTCAATAGAAATGGATTCATTGCCATTACTGAAATCCAGGAGGATGTTCATTCTGTTATCGATGAAAACAACATGGTGACAGCAGAAATTGATTCCCTCAACAATGTTATTCAATTCCTGGAAACCGATTCTCTTTACATGGAGAAAAGGGTGAGGGAAATACTGGGTTGGGGCTTCGAAGGTGAGACCATTATAAAATTTATGGAACCCGGCACTGACTAAAAAATACAATCTTGCTGCAATGGCCTCAGTTATTCCTCTGTTGACAGTTCTGCTGTTAGTGGCTGGAGATATACCCGACCCCGACAGGAATGCTCACGACATGTGGGCCCTGCAGCTTATCAACAAAGGTTCCCTCGTTATTTCAGAGCATGGCACCTTCGATGACTGGAGATTCTTCTACCCCAACACAGTACCGAAACCTGCTGAGCTTGCAATCGGCTTTCTCAGAGCCCCCGGAGGAACAATCTATCAGAGTGGTATTACTCTGCTTACAGCCATGCTTGTTCTGGCAGCTGCCCGGTATGCAGCAGGGGGTGGCAGAACCGGCGCAGAGGCTGCCCTTTTTCTTGGCCTGAATCCTGCGTTTATTATTCTCTGCCTCAGGGGTAACCCGGCTGTTCCGTTTCTTGGAGGAATGTTTCTTCTTCAATCGAGTGCTTCCACATCAGGTGCACTGCTGTCTTCTCTGGTAAGACCGGAAGGCTTCATATACAGCGGTTTCCACTGCCTCAGGAAGAGGAACTGGAAGCTCCTTGCAATGCTTACCTCGGCGGCGGTAGTGTGGCTTGTTTTCCACCGCATTACATGCGGCTCATTCACCTGGGCAGCGGATGAAGTGAAGTTCTCTGTGGCGGCGATGGCATACCCCACACCAAATACAATAACCTTTTTGCCATGGGCGGGGCTGCGTTCCATTCTTATTCTGGGTGCACCGGCAGCCGCGGTTTTGCTGAATGGTTTCAAACGCTGGCAGCTGAGAATTCCCTTCGCACTGAACTTCCTTCTGCTGGGTCTTTCCCTGGCAATGGGCTCGCTGGTATTGCCCCGTTACATCGATCAGTTGTTCCTGCTGGCTACTCCTTTCATTTTCATGGAAACAGCCAGAATCACCACTGGCAAAAAACACACACTTCTTGTGATTGCCCTGCTTGCTTTCCCATCTTTTCAGTGGTTAAGTACAGTACCCGAGATAAAAGAATATGTAATGCTTCGAGAAGTATACAGTTCCTTCCAGATGCCCGAGGAAGGTGTTGTGGCTGCCAACGAGCTGCTGATTCCCGGTCTCTGTCTTGGCAGCAACATACTCGACCCTAATGGCAGGTTCGTTTCTGTTGACAAGGCGGCCTGGGCACATGCTTCCGAAACAGATCTCACAGAATCAGGTGTAACACGAGTGGTTATTGTTCCCCGGGGCGTGTATTTTCCAGTACATACAGAAGAGTGGCTTAAAGAACTAACAGATATAGAGGTGCAGTATTACCGAGAATAACAAGGAAACCAGAACAGCAAGAATTGCATCAACGGGAAAAAGGGGAGTTACTCTTCTGTTTTCTGATGGGGAAACGGCTAAAGGCCGGGTATCCAGCAATGTTTTCCGAAAGTTCAAAAATCCGGTCTGCGGAGACAATGCCAGAGTGATTAATAAACAGGGAGCATGGTATGTTGAGGAAATCCTCGACAGAAAGGGCATGCTTGAGCGAACTTCACCCGTCGGAAAGCGGCAGGTCCTGGCGGCAAACATAGACCTGGTTGTTGTTGTAGCATCCATTGCCAGCCCTCCCCTCAGAAGAGGATTCATTGACAGAGCTCTCGCCTCTGCAGAATGGAACCATCTTCCAGCAGCCCTGGTGCTAAACAAGATTGATCTTGCAGGGCAGAAGGAAGCCGCTTCACCTGATCTCCTTGGAAAGGTGTACGGGCATGCTGGCTATAAAGTAGTAAAAACGAGTGCAATTACCGGAGCAGGAATGGAAGAATTCAAAACACTTATTTCGGGTAAAACAGTTGCTCTCGCGGGTATCTCAGCGGCAGGTAAAACATCTCTGATACAATCGATACATCCCGAGCTCAGCCTGAAAATCGGAGCAGTTAACGAAAAAACTTCCAAAGGCAAACACACTACGGTCTCTGCTAGACTTATCCGGCTTGACAGCAAGACCTTCCTCATGGACACCCCGGGCTTAAGAGCTTTCTCCGTAGACCATATTCCGAGATCTGAATTGAAATTCTGTTTCACCGAGTTTGATGGTGCCGGAGCATGCAAATTTCGAGATTGTCTTCACGAAACAGAACCGGAATGCGCTATTGTGGAAGCCGTCAGGAAAGGTCTTATCGACAGAGAAAGACACAAGTCTTACCTGAAGCTTCTTCACGAAGAAAACACATTCTAATAAAAAAAGTCGCCCGGGTTTACCGGGCGACTTCCATTCAATCAACTTCTTAGAATTCTTAGCAAATTGAAGCAATCATCATTGCTTTAATTGTGTGCTTACGGTTCTCAGCCTCGTCCCATACCTTTGAGTTCGGGCCTTCGATAACATCGAATGTTACCTCTTTACCCTTTACTGCAGGGAGGCAATGCATGAAGAGGCAATCAGGATTTCCTGTGGCATCCATCATTTCCTGATTCACCTGGTAGGGCTGAAGCATTGCAATACGGGCAGCTGCTTTGTCTTCTTCGCCCATAGAGGACCATACATCGGTATAGATGACATCAGCTCCTGCAACTGCTTCTTCCACATTGTCTGTAATTCTGATTTCTGAACCACTGGCCTCGGCAAGGGCAACAACAGTATCAACAAGTTCCTGCTCCGGCTGAAGACTTTCAGGGGCAAGAATTGTGCAGTTAACGCCCATCATAGCCGTTCCGATCATGAGACTGTTTGCCATGTTGTTTCTACCGTCACCGGTGTAAACAAAGTTGACACCCTTTAATTCTCCAAGATTTTCTTCGATAGTCATAAGATCGGCAAGAATCTGTGTCGGGTGGAACTGATCGGTCAGCCCGTTGTAAACGGGAACACCTGAATACTCGTGAAGAGCTTCGACCATCTCCTGCTTGAAGCCGCGGAACATAATGCAGTCAAACATTCTTCCAAGAACTCTTGCAGTATCCTCAACAGATTCCTTTACTCCAAGCTGAATGTCAGCGGAGCTGAGAAAAACAGGATGCCCGCCTTCTTCACCGAAAGCAGTTTCAAAAGCACAACGTGTGCGGGTTGAACGCTTCTCGAAAAGCATAGCAAGAGTTTTACCCTGAAATCTCTGGTAAGTCTGGAATCCCAGTCTCTCCTGTTTCAGGTTGTGGGAAAGGTCAAGAAGGTAGCGAAGTTCCTGAGGACTGAGATCAAGAAGCGTAAGAAGACTTCTTCCTCTGAGGTTAAAAGCCATTGCGACTCCTCTCTAATGAGTTGTTAAAAAATAGGGATCGACGGAAGATAGTGATTTAAAACTCACCGTCAATGAAGAGCCTAAATTCCTACAATGCATTCCAAATCATTGAGAACGCAAGATCTGCCTTCGCGACACAGCATAGATCATTGGCAAGCACTGTAACACCATACCTGGAACCATCAGGTTTTGAAATTATCAGATTAATGCATCTGGTGTCATCGCGACCGCTGATCCAACCATAAACAACATTCGACGAACCAAGAGCACCCTCCAGTTCGGCGGAAAGCGGCGGATTGGAGCACATTCTTCTTACAGCAGTAATATCAAGACTATTAGATACTATCTCGATATAATCTAGACAATCCGAAACTGTAGTGTAACTAGGAAGCACCTCGGGAGCACCTTCCCATTCGCGACTAACTCCCTCAAATCTGGTAGTTGTGTGCGAAGTTCTTGATAACCAATTTTCAATCTGCTGAATGCCACCAATATGGAAAATCAAGGCTTGAGTAGCTTCTCGAGAGCCCTGTTGACCGAGTCTTACAAGTTGCCAAAGCTGTTCATCTCGTCCGATAAGGGAATCTAAAAGAAACTCACCTGAGTTGTGCCGCTCAACGCAAACAACAGCGTTCACAATATCTGGTGTATCAATATAGAACCTTCTATCCTCATTTTTGCTAGAACGCTCACCGGAAGACAAATCGATAACACCTAGACCAAAAACAGCACCCGGTAAACTAGCGACTTCATTCAAAACACTACCGATGCCAGCTGGTAATCCACCAGAGGCTTGAGTAACAACAGTATCGGCATTTAGAAGCATGGGAGGAAGCCCTCCATCTTTTAGCATGGTTCCGGGAGAAGATATTAGTAAACTAATAAGCAGAGTAATCATTAAGAGCCTCCAGTTGCTTCATGGAAAAGAAAATGGGAGGAGGAATTAACCTCCCCCCATATATTCAGCCTAAATAAGACTTAGTTAGCTCTGCTTGAGAATACAGTAAGACCGCGGTCATCTGGCTGATATTCATAAGAGAAACTAACAATAGTACCGTTATCGGTATTAGGATCTGGTGTTACAGAAAGATTATACATCTTTACATAAGCATTTGTGTTGCCTGAGAAAGGCAGTCTAACAAAAACTACACTGTCAGAAGTATAAAGAATATAGGATTCGTTAAACCAAGTTCCACTAGGTTCGCAGAAACCATATCCTGTCTCTGCTGGTACCTGGAAATAAGCCTGGTTGCCGTTTCCGAAATCGCCAAAGTTTCCGCTGTAAAGCCATACATCAGCATCGCCTTTGCTACGGTCGAAAGCGTAGATGTCCTGTGCAAAACCTGTAGAAGCAGCACTACCTGCTGTACCATCAGTTGCTCCAAAGATGAAACCACTGTAGGTATCTGCAGCTGAATAATTATCATAGATTGTGAAAGTTGTGCTTATGATATTAGGCATTGTGGATACTGCTGTAGCGTAGTCTGCGGAAAGATCATCACCCTTGTAAGCTCTTACAGAGTAAGTACCGGCATTCATAGCGTCGGCATCTGTGTAAGCAGTAGTAGTGCTTGTGCCTATCTCAGACCAGTCACCTGTTCCGTCGGCTTTGAAATAGATTTTGTATCCGTCTACGTCAGTTACTTCGGACCATACAAGATTGATAGTTCTTCCTGTACTTGAATTATCAAGCTCAAGGCTGGCAACGTTGGCCAATGTGCCTGGCTCTGTTGTAGAGTCACCGGCACAACCGGCAAGAGCAGCAATCATTACCGCCACAAAAATCAAACTAATTTTCTTCATTAATCATTCCTCGCTTTCTGGTTTCTAAAACACGAAGAGTCGTCCCCTCCGTACCAAGCAAAATACCGCCAAGTCTAAATGGTGTCAAACCCACTGCCTTTTCTACTGACTTTGCTCAATATTTATTCCATCAATTGACCTCTCTGCAGCGGATCTCACGGCAAGAGATGGGTCCGAAAGAAGAAGCTCAAGAGGTTGCATTGCTTCAACATTGAACTGCCCTAGAGTAACAGCCGTCTGCCGTCTAATGCGTTCGTTTTCGGAACTGGCAAATGGAGCAATCAGGGAAAGGGACTCCATGTTCCCGATATCCCCGAGAGTTCTAATAAGTGTTAATTGAATCCCGATCGACTGAGAATCGGATAGCATGATTTCAAGTTCAGGTCGTGCTTCTTCTCCACCAACCTCACCGAGCCATTGGATGATATTTCCCATCTCGCCGCGCTCAGGTTCGCCTGAAAGAATTTCCATCATCTGTTCTATTGCATAATCTGAGTTTTCGATAAATGCCGCTTTGATTGCCCTGTGTTCAAGACCGTCCCAGGAGCCTAAGTGTTCTTCAAGTATATAATCCACAGCAGAGCTTCCTCTTGAAGCCAATTCCTCTCTGTGGGCAAGAACTCTCTCGCTGTTACCGGAAACGCCCCATTCTGATGCAACTGCAAAAAGTGAATCAATTTCAAGGGCAGACGGGTTACCGATCTCAACAATTTCATCAACTGGAACAGGAGTAACTCCCTCTAAATCGAGACCTGCAGAGTACTCCCTTATCCAGTTACTGGAATCAGCACCGTCTCCGAAATAGAAATCCCTGTCTGCCAGGTCCAGAAATAGACCGGTACCGGCAGAGCCTCTGGCCCACCTTGATTGACCCTGTCCCAAACCCCTAACAGCATACAGGTCTGACCCGGCGCAATCGACAAAAACTGCTGCTGAATTTGTAAGAGCCAGCCCCTGACCTCCGTCAGTTGCAAAATAGTCATCACCCTCCATGTCAAGAAGAAAGCCGGTTGAAAGATCATGAGCGCTGCCCTGGGCAGGTCCTCTTCGGCTTACGTACTGATCATCACCGCTAATATCTACAAGAATCCCTGAAGCAAGATGAATGCCCGATCCCTGACTGTACTGAGCTGATGAATAGGTATCCTGCCCTCCGGTATCAAAGAGAATTCCGAGAGAATAGTAGTAGGCACTGCCCTGTCCGAACACCTCGGCTCTGTAAGTATCATTGCCGCTGCCAAGGTCACACAAAGTACCAATTCCACCCGCGCAGAATGGTCTGAGGCCGATGCCGAATCCCTGTGACATGGCAATGTTATCGCGTGGAAGTAGCGGTTCGTGGGCGTATGTAAACCCTGCGAGGTAAGTATCATTCCCACCGCCGTCAACAAGATCTCCAACGCCAGAGGGGCCACCGAATCCCTGTCCGTATGCACTCACCCGGCGAACATCATCTCCCGCGCCATCAAAAAACAGCGTACGACCGAGAGTAGCTGCTCCCTGGGAATGCACATCTGCGGTCATGTAGTCGTTGCCGGCGAGGTCAACGAAAAGGGCCTGTCCCATCATTGCAGAGCCTTGAGACATTGAAGAGCCCCTGTAAACATCGTCTCCTCCGAGATCAATGAGAGCTCCATATCCCATGAAGCCAGCACCCTGTGAAACTGGAGAGTTTGAATTGTAAACATCGTTACCGGAGATGTCAGCAATCACACCAACTGGTGTGCCCAAAACCCCGATACCATCTCCACCGCACAAATACATGTCATTTCCACCTGCATCAATGATCAGATCGTATCTGGTCTCACCGGTGTAAATATTTCTGCCCCGGTCTCCTATAACCCAGGTTACTTCCGAGTCAACGGAATAATCAATAACTCTGCCCTCAACCCCTGGAGCCAGCAGAGTACCATATACGTCAGGAATGTTCAATCCCATTACAAGCCCGGTAATGAGCCCAGGAGAAGGTCCTTCAACATCCTGCCAACGGGTGAGTAAATCGGTGTATTCATCCAGATCCAGCTCAATTGCATCCTCTGAAACCGGAATTTCAAAACCACGGGAAGAGTAAAGCAGACCCCATTCACCGGGAGTCCCTAAAGAATCATCATGAGCCCACATTCCCGTGCACAGCAAAGCAAGAGTGTCCGAGGCGGAAAGAGTATCAAGAGCACTCATGTAGACTCTGCTGTATTCAGTAAGAAGAGAGACAAGAGAATCGACTCCACCCTCTACAGGAATAAATTCATAGCTGTTGGCTAGATGAAAAACCGAGTCTGCAACAATAGGCAAAGCCCAAACATCCTGAATACACCGGACTACAGTGCTGTCCGCGAATTTTACTGCAGTAGCCCAGTTACGATCAAAATTCATCTCTCCGGGTGTCATGTCGGCTGAATCGAAGGCAAGAGATGCGGCATCAAGGACAGGAGATGGAAGCAACGAAAGCAGCATAAAATTTAAGATAAGGCTTAACAAAATTCCTCCTGTAAACAAAATTGATGTCGGGTAACCCACCCTCAGAAACAACTACAGATAAAATACCTGCTGAATAATCAAGTAACAGGCGACAATAAGGAAGCCGGGTCTGTATTGACAAGTCGTCTAAAATTCTCCAGTATTCACGGCGTGGGTTGGGGGTGGCCTCAACGTGGGGTCTGAGAACGCACCATTGCCAAAGGCGGAGCGCGTCCCGAGCGATAGCACGAAAAGCACCATTGCCTGAAGCGGAGCGCTTCCCGAGCGATAGCACGAAAGGAAATCCATGAGCACATCTCTTAACAAAGATACCGTTTCTTTAATGTCGACCAGAGTACGGGAAGAACATCCCATGATCCACCACATAACCAATAGCGTGGTTATGAATTTCACAGCCAACATCACTCTGGCAATGGGAGCTGCACCGGTTATGGCTCCATCCATTGCAGAATCAGCGCAGATGGCCGGTTATGCAGGAGCCCTGCTTCTTAACATAGGAACTATCAACCCTGAACTGCTTGAAAGCATGCTGGCAGCAGGAAAAGCAGCAAACAAAAGCGGTATTCCAGTTATTCTTGATCCTGTGGGCGCTGGTGCTACAAAGCTGCGTACTGATGCGGTAACAACGCTTCTCTCCGAGTTAAAGATTGATGTAGTCAGAGGAAATGCGGGTGAGGTACTTTCACTGGCAGGAACCGCCGGCGGGGTTAGAGGGGTCGACTCTCTAGCAACCGGAGAGGGTAACGAAGATGTTTTCAAAGCCTTTGCTGCCGAAACAGGAATAATTACAGCTGTTAGTGGAGAGACTGACTTCATAACAGATGGCAAAGACTGGATCAAAGTATTCAATGGTAATCCTCTGATGACTTCAGTTACCGGAACAGGATGCGGAGCAACAACAGCAGTTGCCTGTTTTGCTGCTTCAGGAACTCCACTGCTTCACTCAGTTGCAGCTGGAGTTGCCTGCTACAACATTGCCGGAGAAATTGCCGTCGAAAACAGCAAAGGACCGGGTTCATTTGTTCCGGAATTCATTGACCAACTGGCCAGTCTCGATATGAAAACAATCGGGGAACGACTGAAAATAGAGACCAGCCTGTGAAGGCTGAACTGACAGAAGCCCTCCGGCTGTACCTGGTAACAGACCCTGCTCTTCACGGAGGGCGGGGTGTTGCCCAAACATGCGAAGAAGCTCTATGTGCAGGAGTGAAATTTGTACAATTGAGAGACAAGAATGCATCGACCCTCTCTCTGTACAACTCTGCTGTGGAGCTGAGAAACTTATGCCATGCGCATTCCAGCTACTTCGTGGTGAACGATCGAATTGATGTGGCTATGGCTGTCGGGGCTGACGGAGTTCACCTTGGTCAAAGTGATATGCCTGCAGGACTTGCCCGTTCTATTCTGGGACCGAATGCTGTGATTGGTGTTTCTGTAAGAACAGTCGAGCAGGCACAGAAAGCAATGATTGATGGGGCCGACTACATAGCAGCAAATCTTGTTTTCTCGACAAACACCAAAAAAGATATCAAAGAGCCACTGGGACTTGATATGGTTTCAGCACTCTCAGACGCATCATCACTGCCTTTGATTGCAATCGGCGGAATAAACCCTGAGAACACTCCCACTGTGATGAATGCCGGATGTGCGGGGGTTGCTGTTGTAACAGCTATAATGAATGCAGACTCACCTGCTTCAGAAGTTGCGAGGTTTCTGGAAGCCCTCAGCCTTTGAAAACATCCTCTCTGTTAAAATCAGGCAGGTAGTTGTCAGGTGCTGAATCAGGCTCCTGGATAAGAAGATTGGAAAGCCCGAGTTTCTCTGCTATTTCAACCGCTTTCCAATACTCTGAGGGTCGAACTTTTCTTGATAGCAGTATGAATTCTTCGGCTCGGTAAAGAGGATTGTATTGTGACATCAAGCTAACAGGTATCTCTTTAGAGAGAGAAGCTATAAAGCTCAGAATTTCTTCAGTCTCCGCAATATCGTTGGGCAGTACGAGATGCCTGATGCATAAACCCCCTGTAGCAATACCGTTTTTTTTCTTCAATGCTCCGGTCTGCCTATACATTTCTCTTATTGAGGTTCTGGCAGCCTCAGGGTAACCGGGAGTATCTGAATACTCTCTGGAATACCCATCACTCCAGTATTTAAAATCAGGCAGGTATATGTCGACGAGACCATCAAGAGTCAGCAGTGCTTCCACTGTTTCATAACCATTTGAGTTCCAGATAACAGGAACAATCAATCCCTTATTCTTTGCTTTTCGAATGGTTTCAGCTACCTGAGGCAAATAGTGTCCCGGGGAAACAAAACCTACGGTGGAACATCCCTGCTCCTGAAAAACAAGAAGCTCGTTCGCCAGTAAATCAGGAGAGTATTCAACCCCCCCGCTAAATCTGCTTATCTGGTGATTCTGGCAGTAGACACAGTTCATCGAACAGTGGTTGAAGAACACATTCCCGACACCGGTTGCTCCTGTAAGAAAAGGTTCTTCTCCTCTGTGAATAGTCAGAGAGGCGACTTCCATTACAGAACCCGCCCCGCAATATCCCGTTTCACCGGCATCTCTGTCCATGCCGCATTGGCGTGGACAGAGAGTGCAGTAATTAGTAACTGTGTGCCTCATCTATTGCATCATTCAACATTTCCGTGCCGGGAAGAACAAATCTTCCGCCACTGATGATGAATACTTCCCTGCCACCCGGGTGAACAACGCTGATGGAATCAAGCGAGCTGTATGGAAGTGTAACATCTGTGTGCTTGTTGGTGTATGCAAGAGAGGGGTCTTCTTTTCGCTGAATTGTCTTTTCGTTATCGACCGCAATCATGGTTTTACCCGTTATCGGAGAAGGTTTCTGAGCATCCTCAGACCATGAGTAACAGGTGTCACCTACTGCAAAATGCGGTCCCATCTTTTCAAGAATAAGTATCGGGAGCAGGCCCATAATCTTGTGCTTCAACGCCATTGCATAAACAACAGTGTTTGTGCCGATCGCGAATTCACCAAGAGGAAGGGTCTTGTGGGGAAAGAAGAGATTCTCTGTGATGTATTCTTTCCCTCTCTGGAGATCATCAAAGTTTTCGCATGACCAGTCTGACACATAACCATCCTTGAATTCAAGGCGAATGTTATCAAACTGCAAGCCCCGCAGAAAAGACTCTTCCACATGAAGCAGCCCGTTCGTTCCAGTAAGCTTCGGAGAAGTAAAAACCTCACCGAGGGGAATGTTAACAGAGGCCAGGCAGTTCTCGAAGATTGTCTCCTTCGAAGGATCCACTATTGGACACAATGCCACCTTAAGGTCGGTTTCGTTGGTGCCACTGCCCAGGATGTGAGCATATTCGGCTCCATCCATAGCATCAATAATAGCCTGCTGAACAGGTCTGTATGTTTCATTTGAAAGGGTGTTCAGTTTCACGGTATCTCTGAAAATCTCTTCGAAATCACCCTGTATCTCAGGTGAAGGGAAAGCGATGATCTCAAAGCTGGTCTCGTCTCCAGGCATGTATTCGTTACCGATCATGCGCAAGCCCTGCATCTGCTTGTTGAAGAGACCGGAAGCTTTGTCATCAGCCTTGCACGATTCCGGCTTCAACTCGGGGCTGAAAGGAGGTTCACCAAAGACGTCCAGATATGCCGAACCGGAAAAACCACCCAGTATGTCGGCTATCCCGGTGAAAATCTCCTTTGTGGCAGCTATTCGCTTCTCCACCATATCTTCACTGATACTAAGTGCATAGTCAAAACGATGATCGTATGTTGCCTGCTTGTTCAGCTTCGTTCCCTGAACGTGTCTTACAAACATCTTGAGGCCGTACTTCTCGAATCCTGCAATAAGCCCCGGTACAATTCTTTCATAACCTGCCTGAATGGTCATGGAGAGAGAATTCTTGGCTGTGTAATCCATTCCGGATTCTTTGAAACCCTCTATGTAACCTGTAACCATTGTATCAACTATGAGTTTGATGTCTTCTTCAGGAAGAGAGTTAACAAAAATCGCTGTTTTCAGGTTATTCTCTGTGATTCGAACTCCGTAACGGTAAAGAAAAGAAAGATCATCAGGAGTCGCAGAAGCTGCGATATCAGTGTAGAAACTTTTTGCAGAATCATAATTACTGCGGTACATTTCTTCGTATATATCACTGCGGATTTCCGACCATCTTTCCCTCATAAGAGAAACAAAGCCTTCCTGCCCGATCAAAGAAGCTTCAATCCAGCGATCAGCAACTCTCAATATCTGGAGAGAGTTTCCGCGAAATGCATCTCCGAAGAGAGTAGCAACTCTGAAACTGAAAGATGAGACAAACTGACCAAGCTCTTCCCCGAATACTTCGACTGCCTTTGCTGGATTGGAAAGAGTATTCTCATAAGCCCCTTCCAGAAGGGGAGAATGAGCTTTATCATTTAGCTCTTTCACTCTTTGGGGAGTTGCTCCATTCTTCAGTTCATTCAGAATTGTAAAGGTGAAGAGTATTCTTTCTCCAGTTTCCCTGAGGAAGGCATCGAATACACTTTGTGTTCCAAGCCCTTCAAGAGCTTTCCTGATATCCTGCTCCTTAGCCATGCTAAATCTCCTCCGATTCCATTCCCCGGATTACCCGGGCATACTCTGGATTGCTATCCAGTAATTCACTGTGAATTCCAGTATCTGAAAGTTTTCCATTACTAATAAAAAGAACCATTTCACTCTGTTTTACAGTTGCTTCTCTGTGGGTAACAACAAGGGTGAGAGTGTTCATGGAGTCTGACCTCAGGTTATCCCAGAAAGCATCCTCTTTCTGTGCATCGAGTGCTGCTGTACAGTCATCAAGAAGAAGCAGAGAGGGTTTTCCTGCAACTGCACGGGCAATTGCAATCCTCTGTTTCTGACCTCCACTTGCCCCAACGCCTCTCTGTCCGAGAATCTTGTTTTCTCCAAGCTCATCTTTACCGATTCCGGCAAGTTCAAGGGCATTTACGATGTCTGTGTCAGAAACCCTCTCTCTGCCGAACCTGACATTCTCATCAACAGATTCACCAAGAAGAACAGAGTCCTGTGGAACATAACCAAGAGTGGAGGTGATGTTTAAGCCTCCTATATCTTCTCCATTTACAGTAATATGTCCGGAGTCCACAGGAAGCAGGCCGGCGAGTATTTTCAGAAGTGTTGATTTACCTGAACCAACCTCACCCACCACCGCAATAACTGAAGGCGCCTTGAGGTGGAAGTTAAGATTCTTAAGCCCTCCGGTACCACCGTCGTATTCGAAAGCAGCATTTACAGCCTTTATCTCATTAACCCGTTCGACAGGACTCACGTCTGTGTTGTGTTTGTCGGTCTCCGGGAAGTCCATGACCTCCATCTCGCGATCAATGGAAACGAACGCCTGCCTTGAAGCAACGAACAGATTGGGGATATCCATCATCGGGGCAAGGAGCATATCAAGATAAACATAGAATGCATAAAAATCACCAATGCCTATCTTGTCATCAATAACCATAAGGCCACCGACCAGCATGACCGTTACTTTACCAACCTGTCCAATGATGCTGTAAAGCCCGTGAACAATCATTTCCAGCTTGATAAGAGAAAAATCAATAGCAAATCTCTCATCAAGAAGGCGATGAAGTCTTAGAGCCAGAGGTTTCTCCGCCCTGTAAGCCTTAACTATTGAAATCCCATCAAAGGTGCTGTCCAGAAGGTCATTTGTATGGCTTGTTGCTTTTCTGCTCGCAGCTACTTTCTTCCCAAGCTTGTGCTCAACTGTGTAGAAGATAAACAGCATAATTGGCAGCGGAGCCATGGCAATCAGGGTCAGTTTCCAGCTCATGAAGAACATCACTGTCATGCAGAAGAGCAATCTTGATGTAGATTCCAGAGCTCTGAAAAAAGCACTGCAGCTGAACCAGGCTATTCTGGGATAATCTGTGATATCATCAGTAAGACGAGTAGTCAGATCCCCAGGGCGGAACTTGTTGAAGAAGCGCCAGTCCTTCCGCATGATTGCTCCGAAAACATCATCCCGAACAAGCACGCCGATTGCACTGTTAATAATTCCCCTTGCACATGGATATAGTCCAGCAACAAATCGTGCTACGGCCAACCCTGCAAGAATCAGGATAACCTTGTTGAAACCGGAAGAATCCGGTGTTCCCAGTATCGTATGGACATTATCCAGAAGGTACCGGAATACCAGAGGGAAACCTAGAGCAACTACACTGGACAGAAGTGTAAACAAGATAAGAAACACCATGTACTTGCGTACAGGTTTCCAGTAATTGAATATCCAGGTGAGATACTTTGACCATCTTTTAAGGCTTTCACTGAGCAATTGAATCACCCCCGAACTGAAGAGCATGAAGCCTCGAATAGATGCCTCTCTCTGAGAGCAGTTCAGCGTGGGTTCCGCGCTCAGCAACGATTCCATGGCGAATAACAATGATCTCTGAAGCATGGACAATAGTAGCTAGCCTGTGTGCAACGACGAGGGCAGTTCTTCCGGAGAGTGCCAGGTTGGTTGCTCTCTGAATCCTCTGCTCTGTACCCGGATCAACACTGGAGGTTGCCTCGTCCAGTACGAGAATCTCCGGTTGCCGGAGCATTGCTCTTGCAATGTTTATCAGCTGCCTCTGCCCCATTGAAAGGTTTGCACCGCCTTCACTGATTTTGCCGTCCAGCCCTCCCGGAATTCGTTCTAGAAGCTCTCCGGCTTCAATAACGCGAAGTGCATTTTCCTGATCCTCGCGAGAAACGGAGTGATCAAAAACAGTAAGGTTACCGGAGAGAGTCCCACTGAACAGATTTACTTCCTGTAAAACCAGTCCAAGACCGCTTCTCCAGGCATCAAGAGACAAGTCATTAATGTTTACTCCGTCAATGGCAATTCTGCCTTTTTCAATGTGATGGAATCTCATCAACAGGGAAACAATAGTGCTCTTACCACCGCCACTATCTCCAACCAATGCAATAGTCTCACCCCGCGAAAGGGTAAAACTGACACCCCTTAATGCCCATTCAGCTTCTTCGGAATAGCGGAACCAGACATCTTCAAACTCAATTTTACTCCATGGATCCGGAAAGCCTGAGTTAATCAGTTTTCCGTCAGGTGTCTGCGTCTCAGTATCGAGTATTTCCATCAGCCTCTCGCCTGAAGCCAGGGCTCTCTGTATCTGATTCAGCGTTTCTGAGAACATCACAAGTGGACCGAAAAGCCTCCTTGTGTATTCAACAAACATCACAACAGTACCGACTGTTACAACTCCGCTTACAACACCAGGTCTACCGGCGACAAGAATTACCGCTACTGCAGCAATCTCAAGAGCTCCGAGAAAACTCCAAAAGGTGTATTCCCAGATGGAAGCTTTCATTTCACGCTTGAAATAGTCTTTCCCATTTTTGTGCATTTTCTTGAGGGCGTATGCAGTGCTTCCAAATACCTGCAGTACCGGCACCGCCCTTACGAACTCAGCGGCAACTCCAGCGATTGAGGCATAGGATTTGCGCACTTCCATCCAGATTCCACGCATCTTTCTTAGCACAGGCAGTGCAATAAGACCAACTGGAATAGTAATTGCGAAAACCCTGAGAGCAATGTAGCTGTCTGCTTTGTACATTATTACAAGGGTACCGAGTACCATGGCAGCATTTCGAAGAAGAGCCATGCTGGTCTCACTGAAAAGCATACGAACTCTTTCAGTATCACTCTCCACCCTGGCCATCAGCTTGCCCGAAGGGTTTGTGTGGAAAAAGCCCATAGATAGGGTCATCACGTGATCAAACAGCTTTCGTTTAAGAGAGCGTACAATCGCTAAACCTATCCGGCTGGCAATGATAACCTGAAGGTAGGAAACTGCCATTGTAACAAGAAAAATAAGTGCGAACAGACCGGAAAGTCTGACGATTTCAGATGCACTTCCAGCAGGAATAGCATCATCTATCACAGCTCGAAGAACGAGAGGACCTGCCAGCTCTCCAGCTATCGCGAAAAGCAGAAGAAAAACCGCAAAAGCAAAGGCTTTTCGGTGTGGTTTTAGATAGGGTACAAACCTTAAAAGCAGTTTCATTGAACTGATTTTGGGGCTTTTACTCTCAGAATTGTCATCATAAAAATTATACATCTATAAGAATCTCCGTTCAAATTTCAGAACATGTAATCAGCGATAAATACTGATACAGGAAGGTTTTAAAAAATTAGTAGGGCGAATGGCCCTTATGCGACTGAATTTCTTAAGATCATGTAAACCTCCAAAGTTGAACGGGTGCTAGACTTCCGAATGATAACAGCAAACTCTGATTTGTCAATCAGGCAAGAAGATATAGAAAAAATTTTGGAACAAAAAAGGCAATTTCACAGTAAAGCAATAAACCGGAGGGAATTAAAATGAATGATCGAACAAGGATTGCGCTTGCAGGATCTCTACTGCTTTCGGCCACGTCGCCTGTGGCCGACGGACAAATTACTGAAACACTGGATGTTCTGAACTCGGACGACTGGCAGACTCTCAAATCAATTTGGAGATTACTGGATGGAGTCAGACCTTCTGAAGATCATTTCACCATAAGCATCGCCACTGAAAAAGGGGATTCGCTGAGCGCGGTTATACAGAATCTACTTCCAGGAGAGGGGATAGAGAATCCTGAGTTGGAGTTTGCTGTTTCGATGATTAGGAAGATCACCTCAGCAAGAGTTAACCGACTTAGCAGGGTTAATACAATGTTGATGACAAGAATGATGCCTCCATGGAATGAAACAGTTCAGAATAGCCTGATGTTCAATTTTGAGAGCAGAATCTCTACCATTACCAATCTTGCTGAAGCGGGAGAGATCACAGCAACAGAGTGTGTTGCAGCCAGGGATTCACTCATTGACAAAGCAGAAACTCTTGCACTTCTGGAGATACTGGATGAGGTTCGAGAATATCCATTTTATGATGGAACCCAGTTCTACGAGGTGGAAAACCCAGGGTCAGATGAAATTCTACAGAAACTGGACATGTCATACAGAGTTGCCCTGGATTCTCTTCAGGCAGATCATCGGGTAGAAAACAAAGAATACTTCCTGACGATTGTTCAGCAGCATGAAGAATTCCTGCATAGATACGAGGATTTTCAACAGGCTAAACCGCTTCTCAGAATTCTGCTCTTCGATCTGATGGAGGCTGGAAACTGATTCCCATATGGTTTGCTTTCGAAGTAACAGCAAAGTGCAATCTCAACTGCAGTTTCTGCTACAATGTGTGGCACAAAGGCAGCTCATGCACCTCCGAGAGCCTTTCCCTGGATTCAATTGAACTAATACTGAAGAACATTTCCAAAGCTACCAGAGTCGAGGGTGTTACGATTACCGGTGGAGAGCCTCTTCTGCGTAAGGACACTTCAGAAATAGCTAATATTTGCAGAAAAAATGGATTGAAAGCAGCGATTGCGACAAACGGAACACTTCTCACTAAAGCAATGGTAAATGAGTTAACAGCAAGCGGAATCCAGCATTTCGACATTGGCTTCACAGACCCCTCGCACGAGACCAGAATGGCAATGACAGAGGCTGCCAGGTCCGGGTGTACTGTAACTGCTTCAATATGCATTCACAACAATAATTTTAGACGAATCGGAGCCTTGAGTGAAATGGCTGCAGCATTGGGAGCAGATGCTATTGCCCTTAACCGATTTGTTCCGACAGGTATGGGTGCCAAAAATTCAAGCCATCTGGAAATTGGAATAGAAGACCTTCTCTATGCCCTTGAAATGGCTAATCAGACTGCACTAAAATCAGGTATTTACATATACACCGGTATTCCGGTTGAACCGTGCATTGCCTCTAATCGTGAATTTCCGGAAATCACCTTCTCCACCTGTCAATGCGGTCATTCGAAGTGGGCAATTGGTCCAAATGGAAATCTACGTACCTGTGAACAGAATGAAAAAGAACTCGGCAGTCTATTGGAATACTCCTTTTCAGAGCTTCTTGAACGGAACACAACAGAAATATCCAATTTCAGGAGATGGAGACCATCCGAAAACTGCATGTTTTGTGACTGGAGGAAAGACTGTAATGGCGGGTGCAGGTTCAACTAGGAGTTGATTCCTTTTTAAATACCCAGACAATTACCATTGCGGTAAAGAATAGTAGTTCTCTCTATCTCTAAGCCTGTTGCCTTGAAGCTTTCAATATTCAAAGCACGAAATCCTTTGCTCTGTGCGAAACTGATCCCCTCCCGGTATCTCTCACGACTGGAATCGTCCAACAGAATCACCCCGCACTCAGTGAGTGTTTCAATACTCTGTTTTATGCAGTTAACACGATCCCGGCCATCGACCACTATGACATCCCATTTTTGTCCTGTATTGAGAATTGTCCGACAGTATTCACCATCAACATCCTTATTCTTGAAAATGATTTCCGCATTCTCCGGCAGCGAATTTTTCTGTAAATCATACCATTCTTTATCGTGTTCAACGCTTACAACTCTCTGGACAAGCTCTGCATAAAACAAAGTGGAAAAACCACTTCCGAATTCGAACAGATGAAAATCCTTTTGCAGCCTCTCTTTAAGGATATTAACAATTGAGTAATTCATCCATGGGATCTGATTACCCTCAGCATCCAGTGGTTTACTTTCGACCAGGCTCTTCAGCCAGCCGGTTGTTTGTAGAAATGAGTTCTCATCGTACACAAACAACTTACCAATCCATTTTGCGAGTTTTCTCTGTTTGTAACGCTCATACTGTGAAGGAAAAGCGTTCTTGAGAAGTCTTTTGAGTAGCATACACTCCTCCTCTCAAGTATATCTAGATATCAACTAGATAATTATAGGAATAAACCTATAATATTATGATTCCCCAAGAATCGCAATTGTAGGCATTGAGTCTGACTACATCTCCTGCTGCTGTTCAATTCTAAGACGCTTGATTGTTCGCAGTATCCATACTATTTCAAGAGCGAAAACAGTAAAGAGCAAGAAGAGCAAGCCAAGAATCATAAAGCCTGCCACTACATCAGTATAGGCTCCAGTATCTTCAATTGTAATCAAAAAGAAATTGAACAAACCATGAAGAAGAATTGCGATAAGAAGACCGGAAACAACAAAACCGGCTTTCCTTTGCTTGAATCGAACCTGGCCAACAGAATATCCTAGAATTGCACCCCAAAAAGCGTGGCTTGGAACAGAAAGTACCGCTCTTGTTATGGCTGTGCCCAGACCGCCTTCAAGCACGTACAAAATATTTTCGACAGTGGCAAAACCGAGGGCTGCTGCAGCGCCGTAAACCAAGCCATCCATTGGCTCATCGAAAGCGGGGGATCTCGCGCAATAAAGTAGAATAACAAGGAGCTTGAAAGTTTCTTCCGGAGCGGCTACGTTCACAATCATATCGTAAAAATTGAAAAGAATGGGACTTGTACCGGTCATCAAGCCAAGATTGCTTAGAATGTTTTCGACGATGACAACAGGCACAAAAGCGAGGCCACCATACAAAAGTGTGATTGAAAGTGTTTTGCGAGGTTCACGGTTCATATCTCTTTTGTAGAAGAATGTGATTAAAACCAGTGTTGGTAGGAAGGTAAGAATCACAGTAACAATATGAAGCATAAGCAAATTCCTTTCTGACAATCCAATGGGGCATACAGAAACAATGCAGTAGCGCTTCTTCTCAGTCAATGGATGGTGAATTTTTTTATTAAACTACATTGACCAACGGTACCAACTCTGTTATTCTCATCGGATAATCATATGCATTCAGGGCAATTACCAGTTCCTGCAGGAGGCTCCTCATACTATGAAACTTGTTTTAACAGGCGACATACACCTAGGTCGATCGTCTTCAAGAATACCCGGTTCGGTAGACCCCGAACAGCTTCGTTCTGCTACTGCATGGCTCAGA
Organism: Candidatus Fermentibacteraceae bacterium; assembly: GCA_016744855.1. GTDB lineage: Bacteria > Fermentibacterota > Fermentibacteria > Fermentibacterales > JCC-6 > Sabulitectum. The sequence continues at coordinate 120,559 of JADGDO010000011.1, forward strand.
ATTGTGGATCTGGCAATCCGGGAGAAAGCCGATATCCTCTGCCTCAGTGGAGATATTGCCGATCAAGCAAACAAGTTCTGGGAATCAATAGGACCATTAAAAACTGGAATTGAGCGCCTGGCCGGCAACGGGATACAAACTGTTGCTGTTGCGGGTAATCACGATCATGATGTTCTGCCGGGTCTTGCTGACCAACTTCCTTCCGAATCCTTCAAATTGCTAGGTAGAGATGGGAAGTGGGAAAATTTCAGACTTCAACTTGAATGTGGTGAGGTTCTGAACATTCAGGGTTGGTCGTTTCCTAGAAAACTGGTAACAACCAGCCCTCTGGACTCTTACAAACTGACAACAGACAAGAATGAGCCTACTCTGGGGATGATACACGGTGATCTGAATTCCCCGTCTTCACCGTATGCACCTCTGAACCTGGCCAGACTTCACTCTCTAGGATCGGGGAACTGGCTGCTGGGCCATATTCATGCTCCTTTACTTATCAAAGAATCCTCCTGGGTACTATATCCGGGCTCACCTCAGGCTCTGGATCCCGGAGAAACCGGTCCGCACGGTCCCTGGATCCTAGACGTTGCAAACGGCAGAATCGGTACACCTGTACAAATTCCACTATCCACCGTCTGGTACGAAAACGAAGAGATTGATCTGAGCGAAATTTCGAAGCCGAATGAATTACAGAGTATTGTCCTGGAAAAAATACAAGAGACCGGAAATCGTATTTTTGACCAAGCTGGTACTTCTCTCATACATACCAGTCTTCGAATCAACCTTACCGGTCAAACTGCCATCTCTCATATAGTTGAGAAAACAGCAGAAGAGATTACTTCCGATCTTTCACTTACCATCCAAAACGGTACGATTTCTGTTGAGAGAATTGAAAATCAAACCATTCCCCAAATCGATTTGATAGAGTACTCGAAAAGCAAATCTGCAGCCGGTGCCGTAGCGGGATTGCTGTTAGAATTGGAGCAAGAACAGGATCACTTCTCAGAAGCAGTTGAGAAACTTATACAGATTACTGTTGAGAAGCTCCGCAATGCAGAGAATTCAGGTAGCTATGGTTCACTGGAGAGGCGGGAAGTAAACACTGAATTGGCTCGTAAATACTTGCTCACAAGCAGTCGAGCCCTTCTCACAGAATTGACTGGACAAATTGATGGATAACAAGGCTGTATTCTTTAAAGAAATCGAAATACACAATGCACTGGGTATTACTCCGGGTGATGGGTTTGAACTATCTGAGATCTCCCCGGGAGTAAATCTTATTTTTGGACCGAATGGCTCGGGGAAAAGCACAACAGCACTTGTCATTCAAGAACTACTCTGGCCCGGGAAAACCGGAATTCCGAAACCCACTGTGAGTGCAAGATTTTCAGTAAGCGATTTAGTCTGGTCGGTAAAAATTGACGCAGGTCACACTGAAACCGAAAACATGCAGCATTCTGGGTCAACACCGAATATCGGACCTGTGGAGAACCGTTCACGATATCTCCTTGCACTGCATGAATTGATAAACAGCGAGAATACTGACTTTGCGAGAGTCATCACAGCTGAAAGCCAGGGTGGTTTTGACCTTGATGCGGCGAAAGAAAAACTAAAATTCAGCACCCCGACACGGAAGCCGTCAAAAGTATTAAAAAAAGCAAGAGATGCCCACGATAAGGTAAAAGAAGCCAGGGCGGTGCAGGAACGAATAGCCCGGAAAGAACAATTGTTACCGGATCTTCGCAGGAAACGCCAGAAAGCATCTGATGCAGAGCGAAAAATTTCAATTCTGAATCAGGCTGAAGAATTTCAGAGTGCGGCAAACCAATGCACAGTGATAAGTGATCAGATTGCCCTCTATCCAGATGAGATAGCTCTTCTCAGCGGCTCAGAAGAACAGAATCTTCAAAAGCTTGCTGATAAACAAAAAGATCTTGAGAAAAAGATCAATGCTGCTCGTCAAAATCAGTCTCTTTCAAACAGAACCCTAGCTAAACTGAACCTCCCTGATGAGCTGATTCAAGATGATACATTAGCAGTAGTTCGAGGGCTTCAGAAAAACCTTCTGAGCAGAGAGAAAGCCATAGATGAGCAGACCAGAATCTCTCTTTATTCACAGAGCGAAACAGACACTGCAAAAGACAGAATTGGTCCAAATCTCTCCCTAGAGCAGCTATCTGCTTTTGACACCGTAATCATTGAAGATATGAGTATGCTTGCGAGGCAGTCTGATCTGTTTCACGGAGAAGAGATTGCACTGGCTGAAAAGAAGCGTTTACTCAGTGGGGTAGAGTCTGAGAATCTTCCTGATTATCGATCAGAACAGATCAGAGATGGGATTGCATCACTAAAACAATGGCTGAAAACCCCCGACCCTGCAGAAAAAAAACAGCCGACATCACGAATTCCATTCATAACTGCAGCTTCCATTCTGGTATTGCTGGCAGTTGTACTAGGCCTCATTTACACTCCCGAATGGTTTCTTCTAATTCTTCCTGCAGTTTTACTTTTCATCTGGGAGATACCTAAGAGAATAGACAAAGAAAACAAAAATGAAAAAAGCATTCATGCTTCCAGCTACCGGAAGACAATGCTACCTGCCCCAACTTCCTGGGAAAATGGATCAGTAATCGACTTGCTCGAATCACTCGTTGATCTTGCGGAAGCAAAAGCCCAGGAGAACAGACTTGCACTGATTCTTCGCGATCTGGCAAAAGATGAACAAACTCTTGAAAATCGCAAAACCGAGCTTGATCAACAGAGAAAACAGATCGAAGAAAAAATGGGGTTCACTGTTGCCATGGATATTCAATGGCTGCCCCTGCTCGTCCAGAACATAGGCCGGTGGCAAAAGCACAGTGCAGCTCTGTCTGCATCTAAGAACGTTCTTCTCTCTCTAGAGTCAGAGAAACAACTCCTTCTGAAAACTCTTACCGAAAAAATGATTCACTTCGGATACAGCGAGATCCTTTCAGCGGAGCAGGCTGACCAGGCTACTCAAGACTTATCTAAAAGACTTGAGGAATACCACTCTTCAGTTCAAATGAGAGAAACTACAGATGTTACAATTACCGAAGTTCAGCTAGAAATTGAGAGTATTCAATCAGAGAGACTTGCTATTTTTGCTAAAGTGGGTCTGGATCCTACCCAGACCTCCACCCTGGAAGAATGGTCCAGACAGTTACCGGACTTTCTCCTTCTTCAGAAAGAGCTCACAAAGAAAGAGGCGATCAGAAAGAATCGTCAGGAAAGACTTGCCGGAAACGAGGAACTGCTCAACTTGGACCCTGAAGAAATAAGTGTGCAGATTAGGGAACTCGAAGAAGAAGCGGATAAGCGAGATGATATAACAGAGAAAATAACGGTTATCTCCAGGAGTATTGAAACCGCACAAGCCGGACACATCTTATCAGACGCTCTCTCCCTGGAAGATCAAGCCTTATCCGATCTTGCTGATTTAAAAGAGCAGCATAGTGTATCAATTGCGGGGGATTTGCTCATAGACTGGATTCGAGAAGTAGCAATTGACAGAGCCAGACCTCTTGTTTTTAAACGAGCATGTGAACTTGTTTCAGAATTCACCAATGGGCATCTTAAACTCATCATTGACGATAGATCCAATCCACCTCAATTCAAGGCAACTGTTAACGGTAGCCATGCCAGACCTGTGCCTGAGCTTTCGACAGGAGAAAGGGTTCAGCTACTCATTGCAATAAGAGCGGCTTTCCTCGAGCAAAATGAACCGGTTCGCCTTCCTCTTCTGCTGGACGAGGCATTGGGAACTTCTGATGATCTTCGCGCTGGTTTGATAATTGAGGCGGTTGTAAAAATTGCAGAAAGTGGAAGACAGGTTTTTTACTTCACGGCACAACATGATGAGATTGCTAAATGGGTTACCAAGCTCACCAGTACAGGAACACCGTATACACTTATAGATCTCGGAGATCTTCGTAAACTACAAGTCGCAACCTTTCTCCCTCTTGAGGTTACTCATTCTCAACCTGTTACCATCCTCTCTCCTGCAGGAATGACACATGAAGAGTACGGCCGCGCTCTCAAAGTGGGGAACATCAACCCACACGCAGATAACCAGGACAGATTACACCTGTGGCATCTGATCAGTGACGACATTCTGCTTCAGCAATTCCTTACCTACAAAATTGAGGAATGGGGTCAGCTGAAAACACTGATAGAGCATGGTGGAGAAAAACTGGTAAATGCAGAGCCTGAGGAAATTGAGAAAATCTACACCGCTGCCAGAGCAGTTGAAGCTGCATGCGCAGGGTGGAGAGTTGGTCGGGGCAAAACAGTAAATCGCCGTGTTCTCCAGGATTCCGGTTGTGTTTCGGAAAGTTTTATGGAATCCGTTTCAGATCTTTCTAACAGCCTTAATGGAAGTGCAGCAGGAATAATACTAGGTTTAAAAAACAGGGTTATCCCGAGATGGCTGACTACAAAAACTGACGAACTTCAGAATTATCTGGAAAACAACGGCTATCTGTCTCCTGACTCTGTACTCTCTTCTCAGGAAATTAGGATACGTGTTCTAGCCTCGGTAGCGGAGGCAGTGAGCAAGCAATTGATTGATGCTTCACTCATTGAGCGGATTGTAGGCTCTTTACCCTTATAAGCAAACAGGCCACCGGTTTGCCGGTGGCCTGAACTTTTCTGATCGGTTCTAGCTTATCAGAGTTTTGATATCATCTTCAACAGTGCCAATTCCGGCAATCCCGAAGTTTTCAACAAGAACATTCACAACTGTGGGTGAAAGGAAAGCTGGAAGTGTTGGTCCAAGATGTATGTCTTTCACACCAAGATACAGAAGCGCAAGAAGAACCGTAACAGCCTTCTGCTCGTACCATGCGATGTTGTAAACAATCGGAAGCTCATTGATGTCATCGAGCCCAAATACTTCCTTGAGCTTCAGGGCAATAAGTGCAAGAGAGTAACTGTCGTTGCACTGCCCGGCATCAAGAACGCGTGGGATACCACCGATATCACCGAGGTTGAGTTTGTTGTAACGGAACTTAGCACAACCGGCAGTAAGGATTACTGTGTCTTCAGGAAGAGCATTGGCAAAATCGGTATAGTAATCTCTACTATTGTGACGACCGTCGCAGCCAGCCATAACGATAAATTTCTTGATCGCTCCTGACTTTACTGCATCAACAACTTTGTCTGCAAGGGCAAACACCTGTTCGTGAGCAAATCCACCAACGATTGAACCTGTTTCTATCTCTGTTGGAGCTGGTAGAGTTTTAGCCATGGTAATAAGTTCGGAAAAGTCTTTAGAGCCATTTCCAACTCTGTCACCGATGTCTTTCACGCCGGGGAATGCAGCATTTCCTGTAGTGAAAAGGCGACCTATGTAAGACTGCTTAGGAGGAACAATGCAGTTTGTTGTCATAAGAATTGGTCCGTTAAAGGAGTCGAATTCTTTATCCTGGAGCCACCAGGAGTTACCGTAGTTACCCACAAAGTTATCATATTTCTTAAACGCCGGGTAATAGTTTGCGGGAAGCATCTCACCGTGTGTGTAAACATCCACACCTGTACCCTGTGTCTGCTCAAGCAGCTCTTCCATGTCTTTCAAGTCATGTCCTGAAATCAGAATTCCCGGATTGTTTCTGACACCAATATTCACTTCAGTAATCTCAGGGTTACCGTACGTGCTTGTGTTTGCTTTGTCCAGAATTGACATTGCAGTTACAGCGGCTTCACCAGTCTTCATCACAAGGTCGATCATTTGGTCTACGGATAGATCTTTGGTAGTTGATGCAAGACCCTCGACCATAAAGTCGTAAATAGTCTGGTCCTCAACACCAAGAACAAAAGCATGATCTGCATAAGCAGCAACACCTTTGAGACCGTATACTAGAAGCTCACGAAGAGATCTAACATCCTCGTTATCAGTGGAAAGAACACCGATTTCTGCAGCCTTGTTCATGAATTCATCTTTAGAGTCTGCAGCCCAGAGAGCACTATCATGCAGATCACCTGTAATCTTAAATTCGGCTTTGATCCCATCACGGATAGCAATACCCTGTTTGATTATTCCAACAAGGTTGTCATCGTCAAAGTTCACATTAGTAACAGTTGTGAAGAGTGCTTTGGTGATGAAATGGCTTGCCTCTTGGCTAACATGCCCGGCAAGTTCAGAAACAACGCTAATCCCCTTGGCAACATAGATCAATAGATCCTGGAGAACTGCTGTGTCGCCCTTTTTTCCACAGATTCCGTTCGTCGTGCAACCGGTATTACCCTTAGCTTCCTGGCACTGATAGCAAAACATACTCATGATTTCTCCTTAGTATTTGAGTTCTTCTTGAGACTGATATCCTCATTCATGTAATCAGCCAGAGTAACAGAACCCAAGTGTTTATTAAAAAGCTCATCCGCCTCACGATTGAGCTTGCTGAAAAGACATATTTCCAGGGAACAGTGATTTCCTCTTCCAAACAAACAGGGTGAAGTATCAGGTTTTCCATCCATGCTGCTGTAGATATCAAGAAGAGTTACAGTTTCAGGGTCTACTGCAAGAAGATAGCCTCCTCCCGGGCCCCTTACTGCACTTACATAACCACTTTTAAGCAACCTTTGCATAACCTTTGACGAATGGTTAGCGCTGATACTGAAAGCTTCAGAAATACGAAGATTGCTTGTCGGTTCATTCCTGTTTTCAGTAAGAAGAATAAGAGCATGCATAGCAATTGAAGCTGCTTCTGAAATTTTCAGTACCTGTCCCACATTTCGTCCTTTCATCATATTGGTATTGTAGTACTCTAATACCACTTTATGAAATGTCAACCCATAGTTGGTATTTTAGAATTGTCTTGAGAGGCCAATAAGTGCATATTGATAATTGCTTGACTATGAAAGGAGAATATGGAACAGTTCATTGAAAACATGCGGAAGAATGTTCTTCCTGACAACTTCAGTCTTGAGCGATCAACAGTAACTTTTGAAACCGAGAATGAATTCCAGGCTGCAGTATCTGATTCTAAAGATTTTCTGCGCTTTGTTAATAAGGAGTGGGGTTACGACTGCATCGAATCCTACTCCGATGTTTTTTTCAGCGGATTTCTTGGAAGCTACGCACTATCTTTGTGGTTTATGCAATTTGATGAAGATAACTGGTTTTCATTTAAAAACGTTCAAACGAATACAGTAAAGTACCTTAACTCATATATGATTGTTGCAAAAAGGAAGGAACTCAGGGTAATTAAGGGCTCTTTTCTTCCAATGAACCTAGATCTGCCCATTGTGGTTGATTATGAAAGCAAATCTGTTACCGTCTGGACAGGAGAACTGAGAGACTGAAACTACAAAGTTACCAGATACTCTCTTCTCTCTAAACTGTCCATTTTCTCTGCTGTGAATATTTCATTCTGATTGGAAACAGATGTAACCATTTCCTCTGCTTTTGTGTATGAGGCCATAATTGCTGTCAAAAGAGTCAGATTTTCTGTGGTTTTCTTCCCGAGTAAAACCCCAAGCGGACCCGGTACTTTCTGGATATCCAATTGAATACCGAAACCGGCCTCCAGCATCTTGTCATTCTCTTCAGAGGATCTTCCGACAAGTCCAATAGCTTCGTCAAGAAGAAACATCCTGCCGAACTTTATCATCTTCGCATTCTCTCCGGAAAGAAGATTGAAGTTCTTCAGGTTTCTAAGACGATTGGTATAACCTGGATCTGTAAGAAGACATCCCCCCCCGGGTGACGGAACAAACGAAAACCCGAAGTTTTTTGCCATTTCAAGCTGTCTGGAACGTCCTCTTCCATTCAGGTCCAGAAGCCTCTCCCTGTCCACGAGACCGGACTCTTCCATTGGAGTGGGTTCCAAGATCTTAGCAGAAAGCGGGCGAAGAAGGATATCTCCAGCATGAGAGAGATTTTTTACCCTGTTAAGCGAACCGCGATTCTGACTCATCGGTCGTTGACCAACGACCTCTCCTGAGAAAATGAAATCATAACCTTCAGCTTCTGCATACTCCTTCAACCTTCTGAACATGGTTGCATGGCAGTCTATACAAGGATTCATGTTCTTTCCAAAACCACTGGGGGGATTAAAAAGAAGACTGATGATATCATCAGTAAAATCAATTGCCCGCCAGGGAACATCGATAACGGCAGCGGCTTTCCTGCCCGCTTCCACATCAAAGAAAGGACTGTCAAATGTTACAGTTTCCACGAGAATACCTTGTTCCATAAGAACCTTGCATGCAAGCATTCCATCCAGGCCTCCTGAGAAAGCACCGAGAGCTCGAACCTGTTTCATCGGTGATGCCCCTCCAAAATCAGCCAGTCATTCTGAACTGCAAGTTTGCGCAGCTTTCTTACTGGATGAACTGCTATGGAAGAACCGCAAAGATCCAGAATGAACCTGTCACCCCAGGAATCTCCAAGGGCAAGAGCATCCGAAGCCTCAATCCCGAGTTGACTCATAATTGCGAGGGCCGGTGGGATTTTTGCTTTCCCATAAGGCCTCTGGCCAATAAGATGGCCTGTGCATTTACCATTTTTGACAACGGGAATACTGCCTCTGAAACTTTTAAAGCCAAGGCCTTCAGAAACAGCTTGTACAATAGGAGAAAGGGAAGCTGAAAGTATAAAAATTTCAGCGCCATCCTCCTTGTGTTTATTAAGAATATTCAAAACCCCGGGTCTTACTTTTTTAAGAAGAAGAGGTGTACATTCCTTTACCTCATTCTGCAGCACTTCAACGGGTAATCCGCTGAAATATCCGCGGTTCCACCCTCTGCCTTCTCTCATTGTTCTGATGGGATGTCTCATGTAATGGTAGAGAAAGCGGACAACAACAGCTCGAGACAAAACATTTCGCCGGAAAAGACCAAGCACAAACTCAAGTTCACTCGAAACTGAAATCAGTGTTCCATCAAGATCACATATTACGATTCTGGGACTCAATCGTTCACCCTAACCCCTCGCCCCGTGCCGGGAGTGTTGTTGAAAGTCTCGAGAACATGAACAACTATTCCCGGAAACAATCTTGGAAATTCTCCGTGGAAGAATGAATGTGCAAGATTGGTATACTCAACTATCTGGGTTGGATACTCACCACAGGAAGAATCCTCTGCATCCACAAGCTGACCGATTCCTCGAACCTCATACGATTTGCTATCGAGGAAAACAAGACTTGTCACAGGTTCATGCATCAGATTAATAAAAGTATGTGTTTCAAAAGAGGGAGTCGAATAGAGCTCAAGACTGACAAGTTTAGTAAGATCAAAATTATCGGAAGAGGAATACAAGTTTTTCAGGAATTCTATCTTTGCTGGCATTGGAGCACCCGCATTTGCGCGCATGAACTCTATTTTTTCTGCTATTATCCCTCGGTGAGGACAGAGTCCCATGCCTTTAAAAGCATTGTTAATAGAAAGAATGCTATCATTTCTTCTGGCTCCCCTTGTAGCCATTGCAGCATTGTGCGGCCCAGCAAGAGAAGGAGGTGAGCCGCCCTGGCCTGTCATCATGTCCATGATTTTATCAAGGACTTCCAGTCTTGCTGCCAGATTCCAGTCCAGAAACTCTGTTGGCAGATTTTCTGTGTTGTAGTCTCCCCATACACCATCCACCTTCGCCTTAATGATTCCCTCAGCTTCAGATGAAACATCAACACAATCCTGCAAAAAAGAATCACTGTTCCACAATTCAGTTGAACCCTGTTCCATTTCACCCGCTATAGCACGACCAGCAATGGAAGAAAGAAGTAGTGCTCCACTGGCCTTGCCTGCCTTCTCAAGAAATTCTCTTCTGTCCACAAGAATCCTCCTTTAAGTGAGACTAACACAATAGCACGACAGATTGTTATTGTTGACACTGATGTAAGAGCAATACTACCGGAGAGGAAAGTCAATTGTCCAGACTCAATGAACTGGCCGCAAGCCGCAATGCAGATGCCTTCAAAAAGGCGTGGAGCGATGCGCTGAACTCAGGGACTTCTGCGAAGAAACTCCTCGAGTCACTTATTATCCTGCAGAAGCAGGAAGAAAACAATCTTTCACTGTATCTGGCAGAGATTGCCGTTGAGAAATTGGATTCGAGCAACAGAGACGATATTTTTGAGTTTGCTTCAGGAGCTGCAGAGCTTTTTGAACAATCTTCAGTTATTGCTTCTACTCTTGTAGAAGCCGTCAGAGACAAGTTTCTTGTTTTTGAACCACTGGAAACCTTTATCTCTGCAAGTGGGATTCTATCGGACAAAAAGCCACTTAAGAATTCCTGGAAGAGGCTGAAAGAACTTCTACAGTTTCAGCAAGGTAATTATTTACTTCACAAAGACTTCGGTCCGGGTGAGATAGTCAGAGTATCCAGAAGTTCTTTTACCATCGATTTTCAGCGCTCCCGAAACCACGACATGACAGTGGAAGCTGCAATGGATTCAACTTCCCCGTTACCGCAGAAATCACTCTATGTTCTGAGGTGGAAGTCTCCGGATAGCTTCGATTCTCTTCTGAAAAAGGGCGGCGAAGATCTCCTCGAACTGGCTTTCCGCGACTTGGCAACAGACAACACTCTGACCGAGATTAATCTTCTGAAACTACTGGATGCCTCAAATATCAAGCCCCGTCAGATGTGGAAAGTCCTGAAAACAGCGGCAGCCACCTCTCCAAAATTCATAGATATGAATGATGCCCTAACTCCGGCTGACAGTTCATCCCTTGTTTCCCAGGTTGAAGCAGTCGTTTCTATAGGTAAAATGGCAATGTCTGAAAAGACAAAAATTGTCACTTCCCTGATAAAAGCTGCATCAAGAGGAGAAGAATCTTCGCTTGAGCAACTTTTTGATAAGGTTTTGAGTATCAAAGATATAGAAAAAGGGGCTGTCTTTGAACTGGCATGGCTCTGCTCCAGCAAGGGCAAAATAAAGAAGTTTGAGGAAAGAACGAACCATCTGCTCGAATCGAAAGCTGTCAGAGTACAGAGAGCAATGGGAGAGATGCACTCAACTCCCTGTAAGAAACTCTATATGAAACAGTTTTTTGCAAGCTCTCCCGAAGAGAGCGAGGTATGGATCCTTCTTGATAAACTGCCGAGAACCATGCGTGAGCAGGCAGCTGAACACGCAGTGGAATTCTTCCCTGAAGTTCACAACGAATATGTATTGAAAGCTCTTGAAGATCCGGGTAACACTGCTCTATTCATGTGGGCTCTTGAACGAGCAGCTAAAATGGACAGCTACATGAAACCGAACAGAATTGTTGAACTCGGTCTCAAAAACCTGAATTTTGCCAAGTCAGAGTTACAAAGACGGCTGTGTTCTGTTCTCATGAACAAGCTGAGACCAGAACTGGAGCAACACATATCTCTCCTTGATACCAGAAGACTGGAAACCCTAACAGAGAGTCTCGAGGAAAGCATAGGTGCCCAGGAAACCGGTCTTGTGCTTCTGGCAAGGCGTGAGCTTTCAGGCAGACGTACCGGAGGATTCACAAACATCAGAAAATTCTGGGAGAGCGATTTTATCTTCAGCAGCAGAGATGGGATTTCGAAGAGAATTGATGAAATCGAAGATATACGAACAGTTCAGATTCCCCTGGCAGCAAAGGCTATAGCAGAAGCCGCATCACATGGTGATCTATCTGAAAATGCAGAATACACAGCAGCATTGGAAAAACGAGATTTTCTACTGGAGATGCTCAATAGATTCCAAAAACAGCTCAAACTGATGAGACCATATCCCGTAGGACAGATCAACAATGATATTGTAAGTCCAGCAACAAAAGTAATTATTGAATCAATGGATAAAAATACTGAAATCCGAACAGTCTACATTGTGGGTCTAATGGACGCAGATGCAAATACTGGATACATCAACTACAAGGCTCCATTGGGTGCTGCTCTTCTTGGCCTGACTAAAGGAGATACGGTTCAACTACCGGGAGAAAAAGGCGCTCAGTGGCGAATCACTGAGATTACACTAATGGAAGAAATAATTTAGTGACATGCATTCTCTGCGGCACTGAGAGGGAGGGTAAAACCCTTCCTTTCGGTGCAGTTTGTGAGAAATGTGACTGCTGGCTGCATTCCTGCATACAGTGTGCTTTGTGGGATTCCACGGCACAAACATGCAGAAGTATGACTACGGATTCCGTTGCAGACCGTCACGGAAAGAATTTCTGTGAGGAATGGATCCCAGTTGATAAAAAAACTAATTCTGAATCAGACCCGGATGCCGGTGACAGGTTTTCCTCATTGTTTGGAGGTTGAGTTTTGCGTATCCTCATAGCTACGACATACACCATTCCTGCCTATTCTGGAGGCTGGACAACTCCTCTGGACCTTATTGGTAACGAACATCAGGTTTCCTATGTTGTTCGCAATTTTAAAGCCGGGAATCATTTTATTGAGGGAGTTAACTGTGTCGGAGTAGGTGCATCTGCCGCGACATGGCAAAAGGGAGAAAGATACAGAAACGCATTTTTTCAGCTTCTTTTCCGCAAGGCAATAGCAAAGAGCTTTTCTTCCTTCAAAGCAGACTTCGTCCTCTGCCTTGATCCAAATGCGGGTTATGCCGCCAGACATGCCGGTTTACCTTATGCAATGAGATTTCACTCCAAAGTCGGAATGGAAATGGGAAGGCCACAGTTCAAGGATCTTCTTAATGATGCTCTATTCACCATCTCAGGTCCAACAACATTTGTGAATGGAGTTGAAGTAATTCCTCACAATCAGGATCTTTCTAGATTCATCTACAAAGAAACTCCATCTGCAGAGAGAGCAATTCTTCTCACAAGTATCAATGCATTCCGAGAACCGGAGCTTTTCATTGAAGGTGTTATGCTTTCAAAAAGCATGAAGGGAGACATTGTTGGGACGGGGGAGGACAGAAAGAAAATTGAAACCATCTGCAAGCAAACAGATGGGAGGGTGAGATGCCTTCCTCCAGTTCCGCGGCTGAATGTTCCAGCTCTCCTTAATGAATATCAGGTAGGAGTGGCAACAGTTATCAAGGTACCAGTTCATTACCAGATGAAAGTAAATGCCTATATTGCCTCCGGTCTTTTCACTCTGGCTAAACCATGGACACATATAGCACAGGAAGCGCCCGATCTGGTAAGGACCTTTGAGAGTGCAAAGGAATTGGCTGAGCAGTTTGACTATCTAAGTGAAAATTGGCTCGAAACACTCGACACAAGAAGAAAAGCAAATGACTGGATAAGAGAGAATTACTCTGTTGAAATTCCAAGAAAGAGATTTAGAGAGATACTCAGAGAGAAATTCCCTTCAGTTCCCCTATAGTTTCTAACGTTGAAATCTACTTCTGATTTTGACTGCAACTCCAGACAATGTCGAAAAATACGTCGTGCTGCCCATAAGGTGCAGTGAACCAGTCATAAGGACCAACCCGCAAAACGCGTACAACCCAAGACTACCCAATCTGACCATGAAGACCGATTGCGTTGAAAATGGAAGCAGCTTCATTAGAGTGATACAGGAAAGTACCAGGATCAAATTGGACGCAAGTATTTTTAGCTGTTCAACGGCAATAAGACGAAGATTAAGGCCTCCCATTTTCCTCGAAAGGGACCATGTAAGATAAAGTGTCTTCGATGTTGACATCAGAGTTGTAGCAAGGGCAAGTCCCCCTATTCCAAGAGGTCCTACAAAGATAAGATTAAGCAGCACATTAACGACTACACCAATAATGCCAATGGTAACTGGAGTTGCTGAATCCTTCTGTGCATAAAAAGCACGTGATACAAGTGAACCTGCCCCGAACTGAGCAAGCCAGGGAGCATAAAAAGCAAGTGCATACCCGATGTGTCTTGAATCTTCTCCTGTAAAATTACCTCTCTGGAAGAACACAGAAACAACCGGAACAGCAAGAACGGTAAGAAGTGCTGCACTTGGAAACATTACGAGTGAAGATATATTGATATTCTTTCTGAGAGTTGAAAGTAGTTTGTCAACTTCACCTTTGGCTGCCTCGGCAGAAAAACTGAGATCTGCAAAAATCAACAGAGGCTGAAAGATAACAGCAAGAACGATGTTTTTGATTCTGTTTGCGTAATCAATCGCTGTTACAGAACTTTCAGGCAGAAATGAAGCCAGCATCTTGTCAGCAATTGGAGCAAAAAAACCAACCATAGTTCCACCCACAACTGGGAATGCCATCCTTGCAAGCTGGTTCATGAAAGTATCGGAGGAAACCGATGGTCTAATCCTGAAGCCACTCCTGAAGCTCTGAATCAGCAAATACAAGAATTCCACAACACTGCCTGCCAGCATGGATATTGGAAGAATACGGATACCGATGCTGTCTCTAACCAGAATGAGAACCAGTAGAGAAACACCAATTCCCAATACCGTTGATAGAGATAGAACAGCAAATCGCTTTTCGTATTTAACAAAATTGGCTAGTACTCCAGTTGAAGCTCCCAGAGCTACTATGGGCAGAAGGAGACGGACAAGTGATGATGCAAGTCCCACGAGTTGTTCTGAACCATTGGGACTGACAATCCTGACCAGAGTTCCACTTGAAAACCAAAGAATTCCAATCAAAGCAGTACTAACGATAACAAGCCATGAGATTGTCTTGTTTACGAATAATACTCCCCCCTCGTGTCCCCTCTCTTCGACAACACGGGAGTAGATTGGGATAAAAGCGGAACCAAAGGAATGTGAAACAACCTCTCTAACCAGATGTGGGAAAACCATTGCAACAGCTAGTGCATCGGTTCGCCAGTTTGCTCCGAAGATTGCTGTGATTTGAGCAAAGCGAAAATATGAGAGCATAGCAAGTACCACTCCGCTTGCAGAGAGAGCGGAGAGACCAAAAAACTTGCTGTTTCCCTTCGGCTTATCTTTCATGTTCAACTCCGGGCAATCCGGGGGGGGTTCGGTGGAAAACTGCTTCAAACCCCCTGAAATAACCTACTGCTTTCTCTGAATCTACGGTTGCATTAATAAACATTCGGAGAATACATTTCGCCATGATCATTCTGCGCACACAATTCGCTTTTTCGGGGTGATGACTCCTGAAAAACTCATACATCCCCCAGTGAAAACAGGAAAGTCTAGTTGCCGTTACTCTGTCAGAACCTGTTCCCTCTCCATGAATAAACATCTCGGGAAAACAGCGTATCTGCATCCCAGATTTTACTGCTCTAGCACAGAGATCAACATCTTCAAAAAACAGAGGGTAGTTGCTGCTGAAGCCTCCTATTCGTAGAAAGTCGTCTCTGCAAACCAAAATAAGAGAACCCTGAAGCCAGTCAAATTTGTCTTCTCTCCACAAAGTCTCAGCTGGTTTAAAAATCTGAGATTTCACCCATTTTTCTGTCGGCCAGATACCGGTGGAGGGTACCGGCTTCCCTGAAAACCCGACAGTAGCCCCCCCGGAAAGACTGCCTGATGAATGAGACTTCATCATAGTGACAAGGGATTCTCTGCTAACGGGAAGAGTATCCGGGTTTGTAATAAGTACAAGCTCAGTATCGGACTCCCGTACCGCCCTGTTTATCCCCGAACCAAATCCAGTGTTGCCGGTAAATGTGAGAACTTTCGCCCTTCTGCGAATATCATCGTCAATCAGATTACCATTATCCGAGATAAGGCAGGATGCTCCGAGGGCTGACCACTGGTCCACCCAATGCCTAACACCATCAGAATTTCCAAACGCAACCGTAACAACGGTGATAGGCAGAGACAATTACAACCCTCCTGGAGCTGAAAAATAACGCTTTAAGCTAAGGAATATAGTTGATTTACTACTCTGCATATCTGGTCGGAATAACCCCTTTCCTTTTAGTTGAGTTGGAATTATTTTGGTGGTTCAAACTGTGGGCTACGGTATCGGGAGTATTTTACTATTTCTACCAACAGACAGGCAGATATTAGATGATTCCAGCAAACTTAAACAACACTCTCAGAGTTGGTGTCCTACTCATCAACCACAATCAGTGGGATTTAACAAAAAAATGCGTGGATTCTGTTCTTAAGTCTCAAGGAATTCAACCGGTAATAGGCCTTGTGGACAACAACTCCAACGAGCCAGCACCGGCCTGGGTTGAAAATACAGAAGAAATCAGTTTCTACAAAAATCCGGAGAATTCAGGTTTCATTTCAGGCAATACCCTCGCCTTTCAACTTGTAGATCCATTGAATGTTGATTTTGTGATTATGCTAAACAACGATACAGAAGTTGAAACCGATACCCTGAAGCTACTTGTTTCCTGCTTCTATGAACATCCTGATGCCGGACTTGTCACTCCAGCTATCACATATGCGGAAGATAAAAACACAATCTGGCATGCCGGAGGGACCTTTATTCCGGCTAGAATGAGCCTCAGACCAATGTATAGCACAACCAGCGAGCTCCCAGAAGAGCCTGTTGAAGTTGATCAGATTTCTGGATGTGCAATGATGATGAAAACCACACTTTTCAGAAAGATCGGTAACCAAGA
Organism: Candidatus Fermentibacteraceae bacterium; assembly: GCA_016744855.1. Classification (GTDB taxonomy): domain Bacteria; phylum Fermentibacterota; class Fermentibacteria; order Fermentibacterales; family JCC-6; genus Sabulitectum. Next base: position 136,990 of record JADGDO010000011.1, read on the forward strand.
TCCGGGGCCTTTCATGTACCACGAGGATGTTGAAATGAGTCTGCGATCCCAGAGACTGGGTCTAAAAAACTATCTTGTGCCTCGTGCAAGAATTATTCACCATGTTTCGATTTCGACCGGAGGTGTTCTCTCTCCCTTTGCAGTGTATTTCACCCATCGGAACAGATACATATATGCCGAGAGAAATCTCAAGAAGAGCGATCTCTTCAAATTCCGTCTTTTCTACATGGCAATAACAGTTGCAAAAACTTTCATCTATCCACTTACTGGAAACAGAAAACTAGTCTACTGGATGTGGTTGGCAACGATGGACGCAGTGTTGAACAAAACAGATAAAAGACCGGAAAAACTATTCATCAGGAAAGGCCGGTAGATAGCTCAGCCCCTCCCGGCTGCTGTTTCCAGTAGGTCAGCCATCTTCTCAGTTTCAACATGAACGGATCTTTTTGACAGCACAAAGTCTCTTCCTGCGGCAGCCATTGCTGATGAGTCAATCTCATTTGTGAAAAACTTCAGAACAACCTCGGCAATGGTTGATGCTTCAGGTTCTACAAGAAAACCATTCTCACCATGAATTACGTTCTCTTTGAAACCTCCCTGGTTAACGGCAACCACACAGGTACCGCAGGCCATGGCTTCAAGAGGAACAAGACCATAGGGCTCATTTCGCTGGGGGCATACGGTAACTACTGCACTCCGGTAAAGCTCGCGGAGCCTAGAATCCGAAACACCTTTTTCCACTGTTAGCTCTACCCCGAGTTTCAGAGCAAGGGAAGTGAGAAATTTAGCGTAGTCCTCGTCCCCCCTGTCGGCAACGGTTATCATCCGGGGACGGTACTTCTCGGGAATTAGAGACAGGGCTTCAACTACCAGGTGATGCCTTTTAAACTCAGACAGAGCACCAACAGTTAGCACAAAATCACCTTTACTTCCACCCGGTGTAAAAAAATCTGTATCTATCCCCGGAGTAACAACGACAACTTTTCGCTGATACACTTCTCTGAGCTTTTCAGCTGTGAATGAAGAATTTGCTACGAGAATTTCTGCGCTCCGAGCTGCCTGTCTATCCACTCTCTTCTCCCATTTGAGAAGGGGAGCAATCAATAAATCAGTAACTGCAGAACCAGTTTTGTAAATACCCTTCTCGTAGATATAGCGTGGGTATTCGTGACAAAAATAGACAGACGGAGGTCCTTGGAGATAGAGTAGAGGAGGAGCGGCAATAATCATCGAGGGGTGAACAAGGAGCACCTTTGCACGACTTGTATTGATGTCGTCTGCTATTCTCCTGCAGAGTGCCTGATAAGCAAAGGCCTTGCGCCAGAGTAGGACGGGAGCGAGTATCCTAGCTACTCCCTTTAGTCTCCTACCAGCCGGAAAAGGGTAGGATTTTAGAGGAACTCTTGATTCAGGGAGAAGATGAATGCCCCCCTCAGGTTGATATGCATGCCAGTCGAAGCGATCCCTCAAGCTGTTGAGATGCTGACCGGCAACTCTTGCTGCTCCTCCACTAGGCAAAAAATGATAAAAAGCAGCTTTCATGGGGACCCTTCGTCTATTCCAATTGCTCTACGACAGGTGTCGAGAGTCATTTCTGCGACTTTGTTCCAGGAAAGTTTGGAAACCCTGGCAAGTCCCTTGGAGGCAAGGTTTTCTCTCAATTCTTCATCTGTCGCCATTTCCAACAGTTTTGAAGCAATATCCTCCACGCTTTCAGGGTTTACAAGAACTGCAGCACCCCCTGCAGCCTCAGGAAGAGATGACACAGAAGAGGTAAGAACAGGGGTTCCACAGGCCATGGCCTCAACAACGGGTAAACCGAAACCTTCGTAAAGCGCTGGATAAGCTACAATATCTGCCATACTTAAGAGGGAAGGCAGGTATTCATCATCAACAAATCCTGTAAGATGAATTCTCTCCCTAATATCGTTATTCTCCAGCAACTTCATTAGGTTTGTCGAGCCCCAGCCCATCCTTCCCGTCAGAACAATATCCTGGGTGATTCTGCTGGCAATAGATTCATAAGCTTTCAGTAATGCCGGAAGATTCTTTCTGGGCTCCAAGGTTCCCAGGAACAAGATGAATCTGTCCGGTAGATTCAATTTTTTCCTTACATCCCGTAGCAGAGTCTCATCAGTAACACGAGTCAATCCGGGGGAAGGGGCTTCAAGAATGACATCGACACTTTTTCCGACTTTGGGGAAAGTTCTACTGATTTCATCTGCTGTAAACTGAGAAACTGCGATTATTCTTCTGGCTTTACCGACAAAGAGTGGGATCAAACTGTTCCGGGCAACAACACTGCGAACATGCAAGTCCTTCAGTAAAAGACCAGAAAGATCGTGTATTGTAAGAACTGAAGGAATAGTAGAAAGAAGAGGTACCCTGTGAAAGGGACCTAGAAAAACATCAATTCCATCAATAAGCATTCTGAGAGGAAGACCAAGTTGAAACCAAATCTGCATTTTGTGGAAAGGCAACCTGACAACTCGGA
>JADGDO010000012.1 GCA_016744855.1 Candidatus Fermentibacteraceae bacterium
CGAAGAGGAAGACAAAGACAAGAAGTAGTAAAGGCAGAAAACAGAAAACAAAGGCAAAGACAGAAATTAACTAAGGCATAAGGCAGAAGACAGAAGACAGAAGGCAAAGGCAGAAGTAAGTTAAGACAGAAGACAGAAGACGAAGAGGAAGACAAAGACAAGAAGTAGTAAAGGCAGAAAACAGAAAACAGAAAACAAAGGCAAAGACAGAAATTAACTAAGGCATAAGGCAGAAGACAGAAGACAGAAGGCAAAGACAGAAGTAAGTTAAGACAGAAGGCAAAGACAGAAATTAACTAAGGCATAAGGCTGAAGGCAAATACAAGGAAATAAATGATTGAAGAGAAGAGAAAAAGGGAACATTTTTCAGTGAATCAAGTATCAGTTTCGGATAGTAAACAACAACGAATTGGAGAAACATGAGACAACTTGTTTTTATTCTGGTTATTGCAGGCATTCTCATAACTTCAGCATCCTGTGTGAGCGATCCTGTATCTATGATGGGGTGCCATTTCAGAATTGAGAGCACTTCTGATTTTCATCTTGCGGGGATAGATCTCTCTGATCTTGAGGAGTTGGATGTTAATCAGACAGAAACTGTAACAGCAGCTCTTGAATCGGGAGATTGTCAAGTTGCTTTTGTGGTGAACATTGCCGCTAGGAATCCCGACAACACAGGTGATGTTACCATTCAGGACTTCGACTGGGATGCACTTGTTGTAGCTCAGGGACTCTACAAGTATGCCTGTTCAGGAGGCATAACATCTTCAGTTACCCTCGGTGACGATGAGACCCTGTTGATTCCAGGGGCACTCTCTTTTGATGCAGCTGACATGCTCTACCCTGATATCAGCGCTGAGGGAATTATTGAGATGTGCCTTGCGCTTGGCGGGAAGAACCGCAATCTTAGGGACAGTGATCATCTGGGAAGGTTGACTCTAGAAGTAACTCTTGCAGAGGATACCCCTCTGGGGCTGATCCTGGTGGTTGAACCGGTTACAGTAGGGTTAGACTGGGTCCAGCCGGAATAGGCGGATTTTCAGCGCTTTCAGCACTTCGGGTGTATGCCGAACTTGCTGACGCGGAAACTGCTCACTTGTTAGGGAACGTTTGGGAAAGGCTTGGAAATAATGGGTAAAATTTTAGTGTTTATACTTTCACTGGTTCTCTTGGGAACCGGCTGCGGATTAACTGACATTCTTTCTTTCGCAAATGCAGATTTCAGAATTGAGAATACAACTGAATTCGCAATCTGCGGCGTCAACATTTCAGAAATCGGAAGTTTATCATTCTCCCAAGCTGCAACAGTGTTAAGTTACTGGGCTCAGGGTGAATTTCCTGTTGATTTCAATCTTGGTTTGGGCATTAAGAACCCTAATATCGGAAGCTCAGGTCTTCCCAAGATAGCCATAACTTTAACCTCTCTCGACTACGATATTTTCATGGATACAATTGAAGGTTCTGGCGAGGATACCGTTCAGGTTGCTGAAGGTCTTTTTACCGGGAGCTTCGGTATTGGCGACGATGGGGAGATAGCGGTTCTGGGTCTGAACACATCATTCGACGGAGCTCAGGTTCTGGGTATCATTGGAGTTGACGGCCTTATTGATCTTGCTCTTGCAGTCGGTGGAATCGATGGAGATTTAAGAGACGAGGATCATCTTGGAAGACTTCAAATGTTTATGGTGCCTACAATTGATACGCCTCTCGGTGATATGACATGGGAAGACGGCTTCTGGGTAGGCCTTGATTGGACGGACGGGTCTTGATTTATTTTTACCATTTTTGTATGATTGCGTCCCTATGAGTAATAATGAGGGGCGACGTGGCCAAGTGGTAAGGCAGTGGACTGCAAATCCACCATTCACCAGTTCGACTCTGGTCGTCGCCTCCATCCCTCTCCGAATAACACTCCTCATTTTTGCATTTCTTCTGGTTGTTGCCGGTTACCTTTTCGGTGACCCTGCTGCAATTCTTTCTAAAGCAACGAATATCTGCCTGGAATGCATAGGAATAGGTTAACCCGGCACTCTGTTCTGAGGAAAGCTGTGCAGTTTTCTGCACTGCTTGCTACCAATCTGCATCTTTCAGGCTGGTTAAGCGGTACCATTTACACCGGATCATCCAAAGCAGCTATGATTCCGGGGCTGCATTGTTACAGCTGTCCTTCAAGTGTTCTCTCATGCCCTACGGGTTCTCTTCAGGCAATACTGGCTACGCCCAACTTCTGGGGAATGCTTGCAACCGGAAGACCTGATGCTCTTATTGTTCTCGGTGTTATCGGCTTTATAGCTCTTACCGGTCTGCTGGCAGGCAGATTTGCCTGTGGATGGTTCTGTCCTTTCGGACTCCTTCAGGAAGTTCTTCACAAAATACCTATTCCCAAAGTTTCATTTCAGAATTCTCTCCGCCCGGCCAAATATGCTGTGCTGTTCCTTATGGTCTTTGCCTTGCCTGCATTTCTGAGACCTGTTGCCGGAGGATCGGGAGACCCCTGGTTCTGCAAAGCCTTGTGTCCTGCTGGAACCTCTCTTGCTGGTTGGCCTCTTGTCTCTCTTTCAGACGGTTCATACCAGATTGGATTTCTCTTCTGGTGGAAATCTTCAGTTGCTCTTCTTGTTTTGCTCTGGGCTATGGTTGTGGAAAGACCTTTCTGCAGATCTTTGTGCCCATTGGGTGCCGCCTGGGGGCTGCTGGGGAAAGTTTCTGTTTTCAGAATGCATGTTTCAGATGCTTGTATTAGTTGCGGGAAATGTGCGAGTGTATGCCCTATGGGTATTGAAATTTACAAAACGCCCTCAAGTGCCGAGTGTATCAGATGCGGACGATGTGAGAAAGTCTGTCCCGTTGATGCTATTTCTCACTCGGTATCAGAAAAAGGTTGATTGTGAAAAAGCACCTCTGGATTCCACTTGTTCTTGTTTTGATGATACCTGTACTCGTTGTTTCACTTTCTCACCATTCTCCTGCCGGCTCTTTGGTAAATGGTGCTCTGTTCACCGGCACTGAGTCGCTTGACAGCATCCTGACAGCTGCTCGTGGAAGACCTGTTCTTATCAACTTCTGGGCTACCTGGTGCGGTCCCTGTGTAAGGGAATTGCCCGTGCTTGAGGAACTCGCAATCGCTCTTGGAGAGGAAGCTGTTTTTGTTGCCGTGGATATCGGCGATCCTGAGCTTGCCACTCTTGAGCTGTTCAGAGAAAACAATCCAATTGGAATTCCTGTTGTATGGCTCTCGGCTGATGATACTGAATTGATAGCAGCTCGTTATCAGCTGGCAACAGCACTTCCCATGACACTGATTTTTGATGGAATGGGCGAAGAGACCCAAAGAGCCGTGGGTGCCAGAAACCATGAGTGGTTTTCCTCCGCAATGGCCGGGGCTTCGGGTTCAGAGGTTGAGATTGTTCCGGAGGAGACTGATGTTCACATTTATGTGGTCGGTACTGCGGGAGACCCGGTTGTAGAGGCTCTTATCCAGGAAGCATCCGATATAGCCGGAGTTCATGGTTATGACCTTCTAGACCCTGCAGTCCCCGAGGATTCGCTTGCTATGGAAGAAGCATATCTTCCTGGGTCCGGATGGCCATATGCGCAGCTTTGCGTAGGAGGAGCCTGCAATCGTCCAGTGAGCACTCCCGCTGAACTTCGTGCAGCCTATGAGAGCATGAGATAATTGAGTTCCCCGGCGATTTCTGTTCTTGTTCCCTTTAAAGACACCGGCAGATATTTTGCTGCTGCACTACACTCCCTTTCTATTCAAACAATGACTGACTTTGAAGTAGTAATGGTGGATGACGGATCCACTGATAATTCCAGAGAAATTGCCGAGGGCTTCTGTCAATCCGACAAGCGCTTTAAAGTTTTCAATGGGGGAGACGGACTAATAGCATCTCTCAATGTGGGACTTACTGAATCCACCGGCAAATGGATCGCAAGATTTGACAGCGATGATCTCTGCCATCCGAAAAGATTATCTCTTCAACTGGCGGCTGCTGAAAAGAATGGAGATAAAACAGTTATCTCCTGTAGGATAAGGAGCTTTCCCCATTCGGAAGTCAGCTCGGGGTACAGGCAGTACGAGTCATGGATAAACGGTCTTGAATCTTCCACCGAAATTGAGCACAGTTTGTTTGTGGAGAGCCCTATTCCACACCCGACTGCTTTTTACAACAGAAGAACTGTTATCGAAGCCGGTGGCTATAGGAATCTGGGTCTTCCAGAGGATTATGAGCTCTGGCTACGGTTGTGGAGCCTGGGGTTCAAATTTTTACGGATACCGAGAACTCTTCTTGCCTGGCGCGAGCGAGATGACAGATTCAGCAGAACAAGCTCTATGTATTCTCTTACTGCTTTCTACAGAACGAAAGCTCTCTATTTGGGTAATGTACCCTCTTTGCACTTGAAGAATGTTTTTATTGCTGGCACCGGGCAGGCTGCCCGAAGACTCGGCAAAGAGCTGCAAAGACAGGGCTTTCAAATCGAGGCATTTCTATCTCCCGGTTTGATTTCCGCGAAAAGAGAGCTTCGGAACCGGCCGGTTATTTCTGTTACAGAATGGGAGAATCTCCCCGAGTTACCTGTGATTGTAGCTACTAGAAAACCAGGAGCTGTCGCTGAAATACGGAAGTATTTTGAGAGCAGGGGGCTACTTGATTGGAAGGATTTTGTGTTATGTACGTGACATTGGTTCGCTAATTATCTATTCTTATGCGTACGGAAGTGTTATACATTTTTTTTAGAGGAGGCTGGCAGTGAAAATTAAACAAGAGATTAAAGATGGGGTTATGGTTATTCGCTTAAGCGGTAAAGTGATAAGCGGACCAGATCTTATGGAGCTCAAAACAGTTTTTCAGACTGCTGTTAACAACGAGAAAGGCAATGTTCTTCTTGACCTCGGACATGTAGCATGGATGGACAGTTCCGGTCTTGGAGTTCTTGTCAGTGGGCATACTTCTCTTACAAGAGAAGGCAGTAGAATGGCTATTTTGAATGCCACAAAAAAGATTCACGAGCTTTTCATCATCACAAAACTCATAACAATATTTGAGACCTTCACTGATGAAAGTGAAGCCCTTACCAGTCTTAAGGAATAGCCTTGCTTAAGGGAATAATTCTCAAGATACCCAGCGATGACACTATTGTAGAGACCATTCAGACCTTTGTCGAGAATATCGGTCTTACTGCCGGCGTTGCGGAAGAGGATGTCACCAGTTTGTCTATTGCCGTTATGGAAGTAGTTAAGAATGCCATGGAACACGGTAATGGAGGAGATCCAAAGAAACTTGTGACAATCTACATTGATGTTTACTCCGGTAGATTACAGTTTATAGTCGACGATTGCGGTACCTGGCAGCCAGACTCCGAACTCGGACATGAGCCCGAGGAGGGAAAGGCATTGATCAGCAGTCGCGGTCGTGGAGTTCTCATCGCACGGAATCTTGCTCGTTGGTTGGATTACGGGTTGAACCCAGAAGGAAAAACCAGAGCGACCCTGATCTGGCCACTCACCTGACGGAGTATTGATGGCCCACAGTTTTGAATTGCTTGTCTGGACGGACAGCTCTGTTCTTCCAGCAGGCGAGCGGTCTGTTGCGCTTTCTGAAGCCGGGAAACTAAGAGTTCCTGACTGGGCAGACGGCATGAGGCTTTCATTTGAATTCGGAGACTCAAAACCGGATGCTGCTTTGCTTTTATTGGGCACGACTCCTTCTCCCCAGGCTCGTTTTCTATTTTTCTCCCTTTTCAGAGCGGGAGTTCCGGTAGGTGCTCTTGTTCTCGGGGAACCCTCCTTTTCAGAACCAATATTTGCCAAGCTTGAAGAGTGGACCCGGTGCTGGCCTTTCAAAGACCAGGGGCAACTTGTTTCAATAATTCACAACCTTGTTCAGGAGTGGATTTCCGGAATAAATAGAACAATGACATCCTATCCATACGGGGAAGACCTAATTCGTTCCTGGAATGGTGTTGCCGGTGAATCTGTTGACAGAGACAGTCTGATAACTGCTTCTAGTATTCTCCGAAGCAGAGGTTTTGTCTGTGTCTCTGGGCCTCCCGGCGCAGGAAAAACAACCCTGGCAAGACTTCTTCTTATGGAGGCTGCAGACGAGGGACTTGTTCCTCTGGAACTGATTGCATCAGATGTTAATTCGAACCTTGTGGAGATGAAACTCAGAGGTCCGGACGATTGTGCTCTTCTCTTTGATATAGACGCTATAAGACGCATGACGGTTATTCATCCTCTTCACCTGTTTCTCTCCGCATTCAATATTATCCTGAAGTCTACCGATTCAAGAAGAATGGTCATTCTCACCTCTTCCGACCCAAGAATTATCGGCTTATTCTCCTTGTTCGGAGATGCTCATGTTGAGTTACCTTCTCCGGAAACAAACAGACAATGGAGAGTGGAGCAGGGGCAGAGAGCTCTCGAAACATTCAGGAGTCTTGATCTTCTTTCAAAGGCTGAACTTGTTCTTCTTTCTCTTTTTGAACCCATTGTTTCTGAAGCTATTTTTAAGAGCTCTCTTCTCGAGATATGGTCCAGATTGCATTTCTTGCTCAGAGAGAACTTTCCATCTTCACAAACGCTTGAAGAAATGTATGAAGATTCCAAAGCCAGGAAAGGTATTTCTCCCTTCAGACGACTCATGATTAATGGAGAAATGCATCTCTGCAGTGGAGACACTCTGCTTCTTGATGCAGTCGACACTGGAATGGCAGAACTATCTGGAGCAGGAAGCCCTCTAGTCAGAGTTGTTATGGAAACACTTCTCAATGGTGAGAATCCTGAACAGAGAAGAGCCGGTTACAACATTGCACACATGTACAGACACCTGTCATCTTCAGAAAAATCAAGACTTCTCTTCACAGCTTCGAGGGAATCACAGATTGATGTTCTCAATGACTTTTTTGCCATGCTTCATGCGGATAAGGGAGCATTTGACAGAGCTGCTGAAGGTTTGTGCCGTCATATACTGGAATCCGGGTCTGTTGAAACAAGAACGGCTCTTGCAAAGGCACAAGGTGTTCCCTGGCTCCGTAAAGACCACTACTTCAGAGATCTTGCTGTTACAACTTCAACTGATCCGGATGATTCCGTTCGTGCCGGTCTTCTATACAGCATTGATATGTGGGGAATTTCAGGAGACCCCGGAGGCTTCATGGAAAAGCTTCTTCAGGATCGGGCACCTGCTGTCTCCAGGATTGCTCTCTACTATCTCGGTCGGAAGTTTCCCAATCTTAACACACGGGAAATGGAAATCGTTAATTCGGCAATGGATGGTGGCGAAAATGATCAGCTGATGCATCTTGTTTTCGGCTTGATGAACAGGCAGCTGGGCGAATTTGAGGAAGAATCCTGTGATCTGCTTTGGTTGCTTATGCAACGTTTGCCAGAAGGCGGGCGGGGGCTTGTTGCTTCTAGTATCGGTGCCAGGATAAGATTTTTTGGTAACACAATAAGAGATATGCTCTTCTCTGATATTTCTGAAAATGATATAAGAACCGTTGCTCAGTGTATGCTGATGAACTATCAGGATCTCCGGATATCTGAAAAATCAATTCTCTGGGAGCTTCTTTCCAGACACATGCCTTCCAGTGTCGAGATGGCCGCAATGGTTCTCCCGTACATAAGAATTCTTGATGATTCGGAGCAGAATGAGCTTGTCAGAATTGCTCTTGCCTCTGAAAGGTATGGAGCTAGAGAAGCTCTTTCTCAACTTCTTGCAGGAGGTAGGATTGACGTTGCTGCAATTGCAATTGATGTTGTTAAATTGCTTCTGAAGGAAGGTTCTGTTGAAGAGAGATCCCGACTTCCATGGTTCATTCTATGGAACAGAACTTCTATATCTGAGGATGCATCTTTACTACTCCAACAGCTCGCGAAGGATGCAGATCCATCTGTAAGGAAGGCAGTTGCACTTGGAATACATCGCCTCGGATTGATGGGGGAATGGGATACTGACCTTCTGGGTGAGCTGGCGCTGGATGGTGAAAGATCAGTAAGAGCTGCAGCAGGAGAAGCCCTAGCAGAGTTTTCCAGCCCCGGGGATATTCCTCTTCAGATTACAGTTCTAATTCAAGACAAGGATCCAACTGTCAGAATGGCCATTCTGCGCGGGGTTAGCAGTTCCCCCTTCCTGGAAGCAGGTGACAGGGCAGAGTTCTTCCTTAAGACTCTTGAAGATCACGACGCATCGGTCAGACTTCAGACGATCGGAGCAATAGAGAAGCTTTCCAACCTTGGAGGCATGCCTGGTCTTGTAGAAAAAATTACAGTTCTTCTAAGCGATAGATCAGAGAATGTCAGAAATGCAGCTGCCCGCCTTGTTACCAGCCATCCTTCGATTACTACATCTCGAGAGCTACGAGAAAAACTACCTGACCTTTACCTGGGAAGACTTACCAGTGGAGAAACGCTTGCTGAGGAATTGAGTACTGCGAGGGAAATACAAATGGGTCTGCTTCCAGCTGAAGCACCAAGATATGAGAATTACAGTATTGCTGTGTACTACAATCCTGCAAAAGAGGTTGGTGGTGATTACTACGATTTCTTCAACCTCGAAGGTGGGAATCTTGGCTTAGCTGTCGCAGATGTTGCAGGTAAAGGAATTCCCGCTGCGCTCACTATGGCAGGCATGAAAGGTACTCTTGGGGCTAGTGTAAGAAGCCTTTTCGATATTGGTCAGGTTATGGCGAGAGTAAACAGTGAATTAACTGTTGAAGGAGAAGTTACCGGTCTGGTTGGTCTCTTCTACAGTGTTCTTGATACCCAGAACGGTCTCCTTACTTACTGTAATGCAGGGCATAATCCTCCTCTTCTTGTTTCAAGAACCGGCGAGACTAAGTTTCTTGAAGAAGGTGGCCTGCTCATGGGAGTTTTGAAGAATGCAGAATACATCCATGAGACTGTGCAGATACATCCGGGTGATGTCATTGTTCTTTACACGGACGGAATTACCGAGACTATGGACAGCAATGATGTCGAGTTTGATGTATCAGGACTTTCAAAAGCGGTTCTTGAATACAGAGATCTAAGTGCTGAACAAATAGCTACACGTGTTCTAAAAGCCATGAATGCGCATGGGCAGGGATCAGTCCAGGCTGATGACAGAACTCTAGTTGTTATCAAGCATCGCTGAAGGGGAGGACAATTCTGAAAACACCATTATTTATTCTTTCGGATTTTGGGCACAGGGACACTTACGTTGCTCAGATGAAGGCAGCAATCCTTTCTTTTTCAGGGTATGACACACCGGTAATTGATCTTACTCACGAGGTTGAGCCGGGCAATGTTCTTCATGGGGCTTTTCACCTGCGTGCTGCCCTTCCGCACCTTCCCGAGGGTTCGGTAACTCTCGCTGTTGTTGACCCTGGCGTGGGAAGCAGCAGGCTGGGACTTGTCGCTTTGTGGAGAGGACGGTTTATTGTAGCCCCGGATAACGGTTTAGTTTCGATGCTGCCCGGCCCACTAAAAACATGGCAGCTGCCGCATGATGATTCATCCTCTTCCAAAACTTTTCACGGTAGGGATGTTTTTGCTGAATGTGCAGCAAAAGTGGCAATTAACCCGGGTTGGACTTCATTTCTTGAGGAACTTGAAAAACCTGTTTTACTTCCTCAACCCGAGACATCAGTTAAGGGAGAGTTGCTTTACACAAGTGTTTTGCATGTGGACAATTTCGGTAACTGCATTCTTGCTGTTGCCAGCGATGATCTGCGTGAGTTCACCCCCGATTTTCTGACAACAGACTCGACCCCTGATGAGATACCCCTGGTTGCAGTTGATTCCTACTATCAGTCACCTGAATCCGACTCAGTTCTTCTTGTACTTGGAAGCCAGGGTTTTTATGAACTTGCACTTAATGGAAGATCCGCATCAGAGCACCTTGATTTGCTGCCTGGATGCTCTATAACATTGATAAGTAAAAGGGGCAATTTTTAATGAAGCACATAGGTTTTCTGTTACACTTCTATCAACCGCCAACACAGGATCCCGAAATAGTTAAAAGGATAGACCGGGAGTGTTACAGACCTCTTTTCCAACTTCTGCTTGAAACCGGTGTTGAAGTTACTGTTAACATGAACTATTCTCTTACAGAACAACTCGCCCTCTACGCTCCTGAAACGCTGAAGCTTGCTTCGAAATTAACCTGCTGCAGTTTTACTTCGAGTGCAGCATATCATCCCATCTTGCCACTCATACCACGCAGTGAATCTGTCCGCCAGATTCAGTTAAATGATGAAGGTAACAGTGAATTGATTGGAGAAGTCTACCGTCCGAAAGGTCTCTTTCCTCCCGAGATGGCTCTCGATGAGGAAACGATTCAACTTGTCGGTTCAATGGGCTATAAATGGTTGATTACTGATGATGTGCCCTGGGTACATTCGCATTCAGATGTTCCTTCCGACTGGATCCCGGCTTCAGAGGGAACTGGGGTTTTTCTAAGAAGCAACTTCTGGTCAAATCTGATCTCGTTTCACGGTGGAAGCGGTTCTGAAATGGTTGACAGAATGGTTCGAGATCTTCATTCCTGGTCAGGAGAAGAGGATTCCTATGTTATTTTGGCAATGGATGGAGAGACATTCGGACACCACAGAGATGGTGCTATTGATTCATTCTTGCGACCGTTTTTTGAACAGATCGTTTCAAGAGAGAGAATTCGCATTTCTTCCCTTGACAGGATTTATAAAGAATTTCCATTGCGAGAGTCTCCAGTTGTCTCTGGAAGCTGGTCTACAACAGGTGCTGACCTTGATGCCGGTGACCCATTCCCTCTATGGAACAGCTCCGGGAATACTGATCACCAGGCTTACTGGAAGCTCTTGAACTTTGTTTTGGAAGAGTGCAGAAAATCAAGTCCCGAGGGGGTTGCAGATACGGTGGATAAGATGTTATACTCCTGCCCTCTGTGGTGGGCCTCGCCGGGCCGTGAATCTTATTCACAGGTTCGAAGGGGTATTTTAATGATTATTGAAGCTGCCCTGCAAGTAATTACAGACAGGGCACTCCTTGACAAAGTCATGGAGTTGGCTGGTCGAATTCCGGCCATGGCGCGAAAGGATAGATAATGGCTAAGAAAGAAAGAGCATTTGCAGCTAAACTTGCACATGAGAGTCGCTCATCTCACAAAGAGATGTGTACTGTATGCGGCAAGGAAAAAGTCCCGGTAGTTTATATTGCTGCCCGTACTGGTTTGAAAGAAACATGGCGCCCTCAGCGTAGAAGAATCAAAATCTGTGATTGTAACAGAAAAGAAATCTACGGCTAAATTGCCAGGCAGACATATTCAAGGGGTTCTGTTCCTTACTGCCGGTTACGGCAGTAGAGCAGAACCCCTTTCTTTTTGCAGACCGAAAGCGCTTTTGCCTTTTGGTGGAGAGACAACACTTCTGGGAAATCTTGTGAATCAATTTGCGGTTGCTGGACCGGATAAAATGGTTTTCAATGCCTCCAGATGCCCCGGGCTTGTTATGGAAGAAGGCAAACGTTACTGGAGCGGAAAGAGCGAGCTTTTGTTTGAGCAGAGGCCACTTGGCCTCCCCGGAACCCTTTCGAGAAATCAGGAGATGTTTGACAGTCACTGGATTATTTCAAACACCGATATGGCCATTGATATACCGGTGAAAGAACTGGTTGATTTTCACTTGACATCAGGTTCCGAATGGACTGTGCTTACTGGTGATTTCCCTGTTCATGGAAGCTATGGAAGCCTTAATGTGGGTGGGATTTCAAGACACTACCTCGGAGTGAGTGTTATCTCACCGAATGTTGTAGCTCTGGCAGCAGAGAGACAACTTTCAACAGGTTTTTTCTCTGAGCTTCGGAGCACAGCTGAAGAAGCAGGAATTGTGATTAATGAGTTCTATACGAAAGCTACTTGGCTGGACATGGGGGAGGTTCAACTATTCAGGAAAAACCTTCTTGAAAAGGGTAGCTATATTCACCCTTCCGCTCGTATTGATAAGGATGTCTCCCTTGAGGGCTTTTACTGGATAGGGAGTTATTGTATAATCTCCCATGATGTGGTTCTCCGAAATTCTGTTATGCTTGAAGGTTCGGAGCTTTTACCCGGTTCTTCTCTGGTTGATGATGTTTTACCCTGGTTCTCCCGAAGGAGCTGAAGATTGACTGAGCGCATGGAAGATGTTGCACGTTGGGTCGCAGACAAGTATGGAGATTCCTCTAGCATAACTCCAATTGCCGGAGATGCTTCAGCCAGGGATTTCTATAGGATAGAGCACAACGGAGAGTCTTTTGTTGTAATGGATAGTTCACGAACTCCAATTTGGCCGTGGTTGGATATCCATACGCTTCTGAAGGGAATGGATTTTCCATTGCCACGGATAATTGCTAGTGATGATACCCGTGGTTATGTGATTCAGGAGGATCTGGGTAATACCCGCCTCTGCGACATAGAAGACAAGCAAAGCTACAATGCATATCTGGCAGAATCGCTCTCCCTGCTCAAACGGCTTCAGAGAGAGATAACTCCGGAAATTGCCAGCAGCAGCATTGCAGGCAGGAGATACTTCACGCCAAGCTTTTTTATGGCGGAGCTTGAGCATACTCTTGAACACTTGTTTTTCAGGCTTCTAAGAGTACCTGTTGAGGAACTGTTTGAACTTCAAAAACGCTTTAGAGAGCTTTCAGAACTTGCAATGGGTACCGGTAAAACAGCTTTTACTCACAGAGACTTCCACTCTTCAAACCTTATGATTCACAAGGACAGAGTTCACATAATTGACTGGCAGGATGCTCGTCAGGGACCACCTTGCTACGACCTGGCAAGCCTTCTCAGAGATAGTTACAGAGATTGTGGTGAGGGATGGAAGGGAATGGCATCCTCATACATCCTCGGGGTGCATGGAGCTAACCTTTTTCAGTTTGTTTTCAGCGCACTTCAGAGGAACATGAAAGCTATAGGAACTTTTGCTTATCAATACAGAGTTATGGGTAACAACAAGTATCTCAAATACATACCTCAAACTCTCCGTTATCTTGAAGGCTACGCTAAAGTATGTCCGGCAGTGAAACCAACTGTGGATGTTGTATTTAATCTAATCGACATGCATACCGGTGAGATAGATCTGAGAAATTTCAGGGATTCAGATTTACCGGTAAAAATAAACCTGTAAAGATCGAAAGAGGAAAAATGGAGAGAATTCTTACCGGTGACAGACCCACCGGTCCCCTTCATCTGGGACACTACGTGGGTTCACTGAGAAACAGAGTAAAACTTCAGAACCAGTACGAAACTTTTATTATTGTTGCTGACATTCAGGCACTTACCACTCATTGGGAAAACCCGGCGCTTATCGGAGCCAATGTTCGCGAGGTTGCTCTGGACAATATTTCAGCCGGTCTTGATCCGGAAAAAACCAGCATATTTGTACAGAGTATGGTTCCCCAGATTGCAGAGCTTACTGTACTTTTCGGTCTTTATACAACCGTAAGTCGCCTCAAGCACAACCCTACCATTAAGACCGAAGCCAAGCAATACGGTTTTACAGATATGACCTATGGTTTCCTCGGATACCCTGTTAGTCAGGCAGCCGACATACTTTTTTGCAAAGCGAATCTAGTACCGGTTGGAGAGGACCAACTACCTCACGTAGAGGTAACAAGATTTGTCGCTCGGAGATTTAATGAACTGTACGGTGATGTTTTTCCGGAACCCAAAGCAATGGTCAGTGAAATATCAAGATTGATTGGTCTGGATGGAAACACCAAGATGAGTAAATCTCTTGGTAATGCTATTTACCTCAAGGATGAGCCCGGTGTTATCAAGAAAAAAGTTATGAGCGCTGTTACAGACCCTGCCCGTATCCATAAAACTGATCCGGGGCATCCAGAAATCTGTACAATCTTCGCTTATCACAAAGCATTCAATGGGTGCGAGATTCCAGAGATTGAAGACTCTTGCAGGAAAGGCACCATAGGATGCGTTGCATGTAAGAAAAATCTGATCAGGAAACTCGAAGAAACACTTGCCCCGATCAGAGAGAGAAGAGCTCAGTTTGATAAGCCCGGCGTTATTGAAGATATCCTCATCAATGGTACGGAGAGGGCTATAAACGCCGGAGAAGAAACTATGGCAGCAGTAAGAGAAGCCATGCACACGAATTACTGGAAAGAGAGATAGCAAAAATGCTTTCCCTTTACAATACAATGACCCGGAAAAAACAGGAATTTACACCTATAGCACCCCCATTTGTAGGTCTATATATTTGTGGACCAACCGTATACAGCCATAGTCACCTTGGCCATGCTAAAAGCTATGTAAGTTTTGATGTACTGGTCAGATATCTCAGATATCTGGATTACAAAGTAAGATATGTTCAGAATATCACCGATGTGGGGCACCTTACTGATGATGCTGATTCGGGAGAAGATAAACTTCAGAAGCAGGCAAAACTTGAGCAGCTTGAACCGATGGAAATAGCTGAGAAATACGCTGCAAGTTTTTTCAGTGATATGGATACTCTGGGCAATCAGAGACCAGATATTTCACCAAGGGCGAGTGGTCATGTACCCGAGCAGATTGAACTGATAAAAACCCTTCTTGAAAAAGGATATGCTTATCAGGTTGGTGGAAATATCTACTTTGATGTTTCATCATTTCCTGAGTACGGTCAGTTAAGTGGTCGAACCGGTGACGATCAGAAGAGCGGTATGCGTATTTCTGTTGCGAGTGATAAAAGGGATCCCAGGGATTTTGCTTTATGGAAAGACTCGGGTGAAGACCACATTCTCAAATGGAACAGCCCGTGGGGTTGGGGATACCCTGGATGGCACCTCGAGTGTTCCGCAATGGCTATGCGGTACCTTGGGGAAACTATTGATATTCATGGTGGAGGACTGGACAATGTCTTCCCTCACCACGAGTGTGAGATAGCTCAGTCTAAGGGAGCCACTGGAAAAGATTTCGTCCGATTCTGGATTCACAACAACATGGTTACTGTAGATGGTAGAAAAATGGGCAAGAGCCTGGGTAATTTCACCCTTCTGAAGGATCTATTTGAGCGCTGGGACCCGATGGTGGTAAGGCTCTATATCCTAAGAAGTCATTACAGGAGCCCACTCGACTTCTCTGACGATGGCCTTGCGGGGGCAAAGAGCGCGCTTGAGAGGCTTATTACCTTCAGGTCGAGGTTGGGTGATCCCGACAATGGAATTGCTTCCCAGGCCGTCTTGGAGCTTGTCTCGTCGACGGAGGCTCAATTCAGAAAATCTATGGATGATGATCTGAATACCCCGGGCGCCCTGGCTGCAATCTTTGAATTTGTCAGAGCCGGTAACATCATTCTGGAGGGGAACCCATCCACAGCGGACAAATCAGAGATGATTGCCCTCCTCGACAACCTTGTAAAAGGTGCTCTCGGTATTGAGCTATCCACAGAAAGTGGAGGAGGTTCTTCTGAAGAGCTCTGCAATATCCTCGGAGAACTAAGAGGATACCTCAGAAAGAACAAACTCTTTCAGGAGGCAGACAAACTGCGGGATGATCTTGCTGAAGCGGGCTTCTCTGTACGGGACCTTCCTGGAGGATTTAGCGAGGTAACACCGGATCTATAGCATGGAATAACCTTCTTCCTGAAACTGTATCACAGTTAAGAAAGGAGGTATGAAATGACACGATCAAATGGAATGGGAATGGAGATCGGCTTTCTTGCCGGTCTCCTCTTTATTAACATCCTTTTTCAGTTCATACCCGGAACAGAGCTTGGTAGATTATCCACGAGAACAATCGATGACGTTATGGAATCAGTAGATGCTTTTCTGCCATACGATTCTTCCGTGGAGGACCAGGAGAAGGAGATAATAGAGGAAAAGGTTGTTATCGATCAGCAGGTTGAAGAATTCATCCAGGAGGTGACGATTTCTCTGACTACAGATACTGTCGGGCTGAGCAGTGTACAAACCATTGAGAATTTTACAGTTGATGCTGGAAGTGTGGTAGAGGAAATAGGTCCTCCTGGATTCATGCCTGCTGAGATTTTCCCGAACTGCACATACATGCCTCCACCAACCTATCCGGAAATTGCAAGACTCGCAGGTGTGGAAGGTGTGGTGACATTGTGGGTTTACATAGACAAAGACGGCGCACTCAGGGATGTACAGTTGATGAATAGTAGCGGTGTTTCATCTCTTGACCAGGCTGCAATGGAGGCTGCGCTGAACACAGGATGGTCGAGTGCTAGAAATAACGGGTTACCGGTTGGTGTGTGGACTACTCTTCGATACAACTTCTCGCTAACAGACTAAAAAAAAGACCCCCTCGTAATCGAGGGGGTCTTTTTTATGTATCAGTAAACTACAGAACTCTACTTTTAAGACGTCTGGCCTTATTCGGGTGCATCAGTCTGGTTCTTCCGGCTTTGTCGATGAGACTTTGAGCCAGCTGAACTGCCTCTTTTCTCTCTTCCGGAGTTTCAGCGGCATTCACCTTTTTAATAGCTGTACGAAGTCTTTTTAGCTTCCTGTGGTTTCTCTCATTTTTAACTGCATCTGTCTTGAGACGCTTGAGCGATTGTTTGCTCCTTGCCATGAGCTCTCTCCTTTCGCAGAATAGACGGCATGAGCCGAACTTTTTTTACCCGTCAGGGTTTATGCACCTTATGACGGGCGAATTTAAAGGATTCCCGCGCAATTGTCAACTATAGAGAGAGGATATCAGATGAGTAAGATTCTTGTTGGAGTGCTTCTTTTGTTACTTCCAATGGTCATGAGTGCTGACAGACTGGTCAGGATTCCAATGGAAACTGACAATGACTTCTGTCAGATTCAGGAGATGGGTTACGATGTTACAGCCGGCAGCAGAGAGGAAAACTGGGTTGATGTAATGATCAGCGAGAGATTTGTGAATGAAACTCTGCATCAGTATCCCGGGGCCAGACTTCTTCCAAGAGAATGGTCTGAACTGCTTCCGCAAACTGATTCCAATGAAATGGGCTTCTACTACGGACCCAACGAGAATGCACTTTTCTGGGCTGAACTCGCTGAAAGCAATGACATGGTGGATACTCCCACTTCCTACGGCACTTCCTACGAAGGAAGAGATTTGAATTATATTCGAATTTCCAACGCCCCTGCCGGTGCTCCATCCATACTTTTCACTGCGCTGACTCATGGCCGTGAGCCGGGTGGAAACTCAGTTATTATTGACTGGGCTCAGTGGCTTACCACTGAGTACGGCAATGACACAATGGCAACATTTATTCTGGATAATGCCCAGATCTACATTATTCCAATCGTTAACCCGGATGCTTATGAGTACAACAATCCAAACGGCGGCAATCAGAGAAAGAACATGAACTATGATTCACCTGTTGCATCCACTGGAATTGATCTTAACAGAAACTACAGTTACCAGTGGGGATACGATAACCAGGGCTCAAGCCCTGATCCCTATTCTGAAACCTACAGGGGAAGCGCTGCTCTCAGCGAACCCGAAACACTTGCGGAAACACAGTGGATAGATTCAATCCAACCTCTGGGAGGGTTTCACTATCACACTTATGGTGGATACCTTCTTTACCCTTACGGATACAACAACTCACCAACTCCTCATCAGGCCACTTTCTCGAGCTGGGGTAACCAGATGGCAGCCCAGAATAACTACGAGGTCGGAAGATGCGGAGAGATTCTTTACGATGTAAACGGTGATGCTGTCGACTGGTCATACGGAGCGACTACTCATTCACCGATGCTCTTCTTTACTCCTGAGGTTGATGACGATGGTTTCTGGGGTAGCCAGAACGATACAACCGCAATAGTAACAAACAATCTGGAATGCCGGTTTATGAACAAGCTTCTCTGCATGAACCTTCTCAGTACAGTCGGTATTGAAGAGGAAAGCAGCACAGGGCTTGAAGGTACTACCCTGAACCTTGTTCTGGGATCAAACCCGGTAAGTGCTGTTCTTAGCTACACTGTTACCGGTTCTGTCGGCAGCTCGATGTCTGTTCTAGATGTTACTGGAAGAGTTGTTGCAGCTCCCTCAGACGGGAATTGGGTTGTTCCGGAAGCTCTGCAGAATGGTGTTTACTTCCTTCGTGCAGATAATGGTAACCAATCTGTTTCTCAGAGATTCACGGTTTTAAGGTAAGATATGAGCAGGGGTATAGAGAATACATCTTCAGATTACTACCAGATACTTGGCATTCGGAGAAACTCTGATCAGGATACAATTGAGACCGCTTACGCCAGGATGGCTCTCAAGCACCATCCTGATGTTGCCGGAGATTCTCGGAAGGTTCAGGTAAGATTTGCAACAATAAATGAAGCTTATTCTGTTCTGAGCAAACCCCTTGAACGAGCTGAATACGATCAGAAACTTAAAACTCCTGAGCTGATTTATCAGGAGGACGTTATTACCTCAGACGAGGGTAGAGGCACCGTGGAGTCTTCTCCTGGTGCGGTGCCTCAACAACAGGATTCCCGTACCGCCACGGTGAACGAAAGCAAAGTAAAAGCTTCTTCCGGCCTTATGAGCAGAAACAGGTTTGAGAAGATAAAACAGGAGGCCCGAAAGCTCATCGCAAAAGGTGATTTCTGGCGGGCAGACCTTCTCATGAAAAAGGCAGTTGTTGCATATCCTCGCGATATTCCTCTGAGAAAATTGCTTGCAAAGGCTGCTGCTGGAAGAGGAAGACTCCGCGAGGCGGTTGAAGAGTTGAAGAAGGCGAGTGAAGTTGAGTACTTCAATCCGGAGATTCACTGCCTTATGGGGGATATGTATCTTCAAGGAAAGCAGATAGAGAGCGCTGCGAAGGCATACAGTAATGCTCTCTCATGGCAGGAAGATTACAAGCCTGCTCTTGATGGACTCGAGAAAATAAGAAGCTTAAAGAACAAAAATCTTCCCTGGTGGAAGAAATTGAGCGGGAGGGGGAAATGAAAGAGGCAAGTGGAAGACTCTACTATTCGATAGGCGAGGTCAGTGAGATGCTGGGCATAAAATCTCATACACTCCACTATTGGGAAAGTGCTTTCCCTTCTCTGAAGCCGCACAAAAATCAGGCCGGTAACAGATGTTATCGACCTTCTGATATTGATGTATTGAAATTGATAGATCAGCTTCTCAACGGAGAGGGTTACTCTATCGAGGGGGCGCGCAAGCAGATTGAGCTTCTTAAGAAGAAAGAAGGTCAACTTGCTTTAAATCTCAAGCAGGGTAATCAGTCAACAGAGCAGCTTGATAGCATATGCGTTGAATTGGAAGCAATTATCAGAGATCTTTCGCACCTGCCTCGTACTGAGCTTGACGGTTGAAAGGCTGTTGCATAGAATTGTCGTTCCTGACGGGGCGTGGCGCAGTCCGGTAGCGCACTTGAATGGGGTTCAAGTGGTCGCTGGTTCGAATCCAGTCGCCCCGACCATGGAGCAAAGAGAGAGGAACCCTCGGGTTCCTCTCTTTATATCCAAGGAGTTTTTTTGATATCAAAAGCCGTTGAAATGACTGTATTGCTAAACAAGCTGTTTCCGGGGCAGAGCACAAGGGTTCTTGCTGCGATGGCTGAAGTAAAGAGGGATGTTTTTGTTGATCCCGGCTGGAAACGAATGGCTTATACCGATCGTAGTCTGCCGATTGGTCATGGACAGACAATCAGCAAACCAGCAACAGTATTCCGTATGCTCTCTGCCCTTGAACCTGTTTTCGGGGGGAAACTTCTTGAAACCGGTAGCGGCAGCGGATATCTGGCTTCCGTGGCCTCAAGGCTTTTCAGCCGTGTATACTGTGTTGAAAGGGTTTTGGGTCTTGTCGAGTCATCAAGAACGAATCTTCGTCAGACAGGAGCAGGTAATGTTGTAGTCCGCTATGGAGACGGAAGCTCCGGCTGGACGGATAACTCTCCTTTTGATGGTATTCTTTACAGCGCTGGAGCACCAGCACTTCCGGCATCTCTGGTTGATCAACTAAGAGAAGGTGGTCTGGCTGGTGTACCTGTCGGAACCAAATCATCGCAGGAATTTGTTGTGTGGAAGAAGAGCAATGGTGTGCTTGAAAAGGTCTCATCTTTTACCTGCTCTTTCGTTCCACTTATAGGAAAAGAGGGATGGAATGGGTGAGCATATCGCACTGGTTCTGATTGATAGCCTCAAAAATCTCCCGGGAGAATTTGTTTTAATGCTTCTCTCCGCTCTTCCGATCACCGAACTAAGGGCTTCTATTCCTGTAGCTTTCACGGTGATGGCTGAAAGCTGGAACTGGCCCTGGTGGAAGGTCTACCTGCTTGCTGTGGCGGGAAACATGCTTCCTGTACCATTTATTCTCATGCTTCTTGGCCCGGTAAGTCGATGGCTTTCAAGGTGGAAAGTTTTTGACAGATTTTTCACATGGCTTTTCGAGAGAACTCGTAACCGTGTTGGCCCTCATATAAAAAAATACGAAGCTCTGGGTCTTACTGTTTTTGTGGCGATCCCTCTTCCGGTAACCGGAGCATGGACCGGCAGTGTTGCTGCCTTCATCTTTGATATTCCGAGGAAAAAAGCAATTTTTTCAATTCTTTTAGGTGTGTTGATTGCCGGGGCAATAATTACCCTCATAATGAAGGGTGTTCTTTCCGGTCTCAGCTTCCTCCTGTGATTTAAGATGCTTGCAATAGCAGATTCATTTAATTAGATTGCATCCCATTCGGTCGGGGCGTGGCGCAGCTCGGTAGCGCGCCTGGTTCGGGGCTAGGAGGTCGGAGGTTCGAATCCTCTCGCCCCGACCACTTAACAATCCAGATTTTGACATTCACAACCTTTTTGCTATTTTAGCTTGTTGTTATAGACCTGTTAGTTAAGCAGGTAGTGTTTCCGCGAAGATATGATTGGGGATAGTGATGCATAGTGTCGAGGATATTGCAGGTCTTTTCAGAAACGTTCCTGATTTTCCCAAAGAAGGTATTGTTTTCAAGGATGTAACAACTGTACTCACCCAGCCTGGTGCGCTCGGTGACTCTGTTACACACCTTCTTAAAATACTTGAAGACATAGAGTTTGATGCTGTTGCTGCCGTAGAATCCAGAGGTTTCATGTTCGGTGGGATTATTGCAGACAGATTGAGCATTCCCCTTATTCTTGTTCGTAAACCGGGGAAACTTCCAGCTGATATTATCAGTGAGGATTACACACTGGAGTATGGAACTAATACAGTAGAGATGCACTGTAATTCAGTACCTCGAGGCTCAAGAGTCCTTGTTATTGATGACCTGGTGGCTACCGGGGGTACTGCGCTTGCAACTCTGGAACTTATCCGTAGGGATGGGAGTGTCCCTGTTGCAGCTGCTTTTCTTATGGATCTGAGATTTCTTGGTGGAGCTGCCAAAATAGAGGACACCGGAGTTCCAGTACGTTCGCTGATAAAGATTGATTAGAGAATAACAAAACTGGATCGGTTAATGAAAACTGATCAAACAAAGGGGAGAGAATGACAAAGATTACATTGATGCTTGCTGTTCTTCTTGCTGTATTTGCTTTCGGTTGCGCAGAGCAGGGAAATCCTGCTCCGGTAGACGGAGATGTGGAAACAAGCGAGAATGGCGATGTAGACGAGAATTCATCAGGAGATAATGGATCTATTGGCGATCTGGAATTCACCGCACCTGAAGTCGGTCAGTGGATAGCTTACGGCGTCGAAGGTGAAGAGGGCGAATTCAAGCTTTCTATCGTTGCCGAAGAAGACTACCAGGGCATGAGTTGCCTCTGGTACCAGATTGAGATGGACGGAGAAGCCGTTGCTCAGGTTCTTGTTGATACAGCAGTTCTTGAAGAACTTATTGCTCTCAGTGGTGAAAACATGGAAGAATTCGTTGCTGATCCTGTTGCATACATCGAAGAAAATATGCCGGAAGACGGTAGCTTCATGAGCACTGACCAGGCAATGGAGAACATGATGCTTTCTCTCAGAGCCATCAAACAGGTTAAGATCATGCAGGACACACAGCTTATGCTTCTTGACATGGCCGGAGTACCTGAGCTCGTAGAGCAGATGATTGCAGATAATCCAGAGATGCTCGAAGAAAACATGGAATTCAATCCTTCAGATGATCCTGAATTTCAGGAATTCATGACAGAACTAGAAGATGCAGAGTTCAGCATGGAGAATATTGAAGTTGAGGGGCTTAGCTGTATTGAGTACACAGCCACACATCCAGAAAAAGGCAGCATAGTTGCTGTTATTTCTACTGAACTTCCAATCATTCCTCTCATGAATGCAAGTGTTATACCAACTGATCCTGAGAATGAGGGCGGAAGCATTTATGTAGCAGGATTCGGTTTTGAAGGCGCTGAGAATCTTATGACTCAGGCACCTGATCAGACTATCCCTCTTGCAATGATGCTTCAGGGTATGGCTTCTCAGATGCAGCCTCCATCAGCTAACTAACAGCTGATTTTATTGTTTCTAGACGGGTGTCCTTGAAAAGGGCACCCGTCTTGCGTTATTGAAAATAATTACTCATAATGCGTGATGGTTAAGGGGGTAGAATTGAGAGACTCGGTGGAGATGCTGAATATCATCCTTGAGAACTCACGCATCGCTTACATAATTTTTGACAACACCGGATTTGTAACAGAAGCTCAGGGTTCTTTTACTGAACCTCTAACTTTAGAGTTATCTGATATGGTCGATCTCCCGGTGTCAGAGCTCTTTCCAGACCTTCCTGATGAGAGAAATACTACACTCTCATTCCCCTTTGCAACCGGCGGGAAAGAATTCACTCTAAGAGCACGAATTGTACCGCTCAAGGATTCTGCCACCTGCATTGTTATAAACGATGTAACCACCCTTCCCCCAAGCAGGGATGAGTATCAGGTCGCTCAAAATTTTCTTGAAATTATGAAGAACGCCACACCAGATCTCCTTATTCTTAAAGATCGCTCAGGGAAGTGGATCGACTGGAATGAAAGAACTGAGGAACTGTTAAATCCATGCGATCTCCCCGATGGTGTAACTCCCTATCTTTCATCAGTGTGCGAGGAATCAGATAGAGACGTTTGGAAAACGAAAAAGTTTGTCAGACGGGAAGAAAAACTTCCCGATGGTCAGACATACGACGTTCTTAAAATACCCCTGAGAGACACGGATGGATCCTACCGTTTCATGCTTACAATGGCTCGAGATATTACCGGTAGAAGCATTAGAGAAGAAAAAATAAGAAGTCTGAATGGCATTATTGCTATGTTGAGATCGATAGATCGACTGATAATAGATATCAACGATGTTGAAGTTCTTCTAGATAAAACGGTTGGGATTCTTGCCAATTCCGGTGCTTTCCACCATGCTTCAATTCAGTTCATCAGAGATGAGGGAAGTACGACATTCGGCTGTTCTTCAGATTCTGTCAGTTCTGAATCAACCATCGTTTTTGAGCTCGGTTATAACGCAAAGTCATTCGGTTCTCTTTGGGCACAACCCTTGGAATCAGATTCTCCTGAGACTGTTAAAGAACTGACAGCGATACTCAAAGAACTAGCTGATGATATCGGGTTTGCTGTTCACGGAATTCTCCTCACCCAGGAGGAGGAACGGTCCCGGGAAATGCTTCATTCTTTCCTGGAGAACATCCCTGGTATTGCTTTCATAAGAGATTCCCATTCCAGATATATCACAATGAATAAATTCATGCTTGATCAATACGCTGAACAGGATTGGCTGGGAAGAGAACCCGCTGAAATCTATCCGGCAATTCAAGCAGATAATCTGACCGAGAGAGATAAAGAAATCCTCGACAAGGGGCATGTTGTTCTTGAGAGAATGTTTGAAGACTCTCAAGGCAGGAGCCATGCTTTTGAGTCACATTATTTCAAGATACCCATTCTGGGAGATGAGCCTCTGATAGGAGGAGTCGGTCTCGAGGTAACCGATCGGCTTGATGCAGAAAGGTCTCTTCTTGAAAGTGAAGAGCGTTACAGGACAATTTATGAGAGCACCGGTACAGCTATGGGTATCCTCGATCCCACCGGTATTGTTGTTTCAGCAAATTCCAATGTTGAAGAGCTGACCGGATACAGTATTGAAGAAATAGTCGACAGAATGGGGTGGGTGAATTTTGTATACCCGGAAGACCTCGAATCCGTTACTGAGCAGAGAAGGCAAAGATTGGAGGGAGACCCCTCCAGACATCAAGAATACGAATTCAGACTTGTTAGGAAAGACGGAACTCTAAGAAACATCCGTATGCGTACAGGTACGATACCTAACAGCGATGGGATGGGTGTTATCTCACTCTCCGATGTAACCAGTCTTATCGATTATCAGAAGCAATTGAATGATTCCTTAAGCAAAACAAAGGCTATTCTTGTAGCAGTTCCGGATCTGATGTTTGTTTTATCAAGAGATGGGAAGTACATCGATTCTCATGGAAACAGCAGTGAACTGTATTATTCTTCCGATGAAATTCCGGGCAAAAGCATTTTTGATCTGGGGCTGACTGCTACCAAAGCAGATGAAATACTAGGTGCAATTCACTCAACAATAGCCTCCGGAAGAGTTCATTCCGTTGAGTACAGCCTTTCTTTCCCCGATGGATTACATTACTACGAGGCAGGAATGTCTCCTTACGAGACAGACGCAGTTCTTGTTCTGTGTAGGGATGTTACAGCCCGAAAAACTGCAGAGGAGCAACACCAGAAGCTACAGACACATGTTCAGCATGTGCAGAAACTGGAAAGCCTCGGGGTTCTCGCTGGTGGTATTGCCCATGACTTCAACAATATTCTCATGGCAATATCAGGCAACGCTCAACTTGCAGCGGAGCTGTGTAAGACTGGCGGTGAAGTTTCAAGTTATATCGAGGCAATTGAGACTGCTACAAATAGAGCTGCCAATCTGGCCGGGCAAATGTTGACCTACTCCGGCAGAGGCAAGTTCAAACTTGCTCAGGTTGATTTGAATTCGATTGTGGATGAAGTATCGGATATGCTTAGTGTAACTGTTTCAAAGAAGGCAACACTGACTATTAGCAGAGATGAAACCCTGCCTTTGATACTGGCTGATTCCACTCAGGTCGGACAGGTTTTCATGAATCTTGTTACCAATGCATCAGAAGCTCTTGAGAACGCACCCGGCACAATTGATATTTCCACCGGGGTTGTTTATTGTGACAGCAATTATGTGAATGCGCTTGAGCGATTAGATAAGCTTCCTGTTGGTAACTACGTTTATGTAGAGGTGAAAGACAGCGGCTCAGGAATTTCTGATGAGGTTAGACAAAACATATTTAATCCTTTTTTCACAACAAAATTTGCCGGTAGAGGGCTAGGCTTGTCTGCAGTACTCGGTATCATGAGCAGCCATAAAGGTGCACTTGAGATAGTATCTGAGTTGAACAAAGGTTCTACCTTCAGAGCCCTGTTTCCCGAGATGGCAGCAGACTTATCCAGTATTCCGGAAGCAAATGAAATACTGACAGATTCTCCTTCTTCAGAGGGAACCATTTTGTTTGCGGATGACGAATCCATGGTTCGAGATGTTGTTGAAACAATGCTGGATCAGCTTGGTTTTAGAGTTCTTACAGCAGTTGATGGTATCGACTGTATAGAGAAATTCAGAGATAAAATTTCTGAAATTGACTTGATTCTTCTGGATATCACGATGCCTCGAATGGATGGGGATGAAGCCTTCACTGAGATCAAGAAGTTGAGTAAGGATGTCCCGGTTATTATTGCAAGTGGTTATAGTGAGCATGAGATCATAACAAGATTCCCCGGAGAATATCCTGATGGTTTCCTTCAAAAACCCTATAGTGTTGGCGAGCTGTATAATAGAATTAAGACCCTGCTGAAACAGCAGTAGTTTTCTTCGTCCAGTATTTACAGCCCTTTCACTCCCGTGGGAGTGTTTTATATTCATGCAATGGAAAATACTCTATTTACGAATAAACGCGATGTAACGGTTCCTTTTGCTGAACTGTTCCGTCCGCGTACTCTTGATGAGATTGCAGGTCAGAAACAACTGCTGGGGGCCGAGGCTTCGTTTCGCAGATCTCTTGAAGCTGGCTCTCTTGGATCTTTCTTGCTATGGGGACCACCCGGATGTGGCAAAACCACTCTGGCTCTTATTGTTGCAGATCATGTTGAGGAACACTTTGTGCGGTTCAGTGCTGTAACGGGTGGCGTTAAGGATGTACGCAAGATCGTTGCAGAGGCATCTTTGAGGCGAGATACCGGACAGGGAACAATGCTGTTTGTGGATGAAATACACCGGTTCAACCGTAGCCAGCAGGATGCTTTCTTGCCCCACGTGGAAGATGGTACCATCCGCCTGGTTGGCGCAACTACGGAGAATCCGTCATTCCATGTGAATGCACCGCTTTTAAGCAGATCCTCTGTATACGTCCTGGAACCTCTCGCAGTGGTAGATCTTCAGGAAATGATTCAGCGAGTTGTGCTAAGCGACTTATTCAGGAAGCACCGCTCCGCTTCAATTAGCCCGGGCGCTATTGAGGTTATCGCAGGAGCTGCTGACGGTGACGCTAGAAGGTCTTTGAATCTGCTGGAGCAGTTAGCAGGTATTGCCGGAGAGGGAACTGTAACAGGTGAAATGGCAACAGATCTGGTACAGGCGGCACCGCTTCTTTACGATAACTCGGGTGAGGAGCACTACAATCTTATCAGTGCTTTGCACAAGTCTATGAGATCCAGCGATGTCGATGCTTCTCTCTATTGGCTTGCTCGAATGATAGCCTCAGGAGAGGACCCACTGTACATCGGCAGAAGATTGATAAGGTTTGCCTCAGAAGATATCGGGCTTGCAGACCCATCTTCTCTTACCATTGCTATGAGGGCTGTCGATGCTTATCGCTTTCTCGGTTCTCCGGAGGGTGATCTATCTCTTGCTGAAGCAGTTGTCTACATGGCTCTTGCCCCTAAATCAAACAGTGTATATGCAGCATGGAAGAAGGTGTTGAAGTCTGTAAAAGTACTTGGTAGCCTCAGGGTTCCCAGGCATCTCAGAAATGCCCCTACTACGCTTATGAAGGAACTTGATTACGGAAAGGGTTACCAGTACGCCCACTCACAGAATGGTGGTATTGTTACTCACAACAATTTCCCTGATGAGATTGCTGAAACAGAGTTTTATAAGCCATCAAACTCGGGTCGGGAAGTTAGAATTTCAGAAGATCTCGATCGGTGGAAATCCGCTCGCAGAAAAGCCAGAGAGAATGAAAGGAAACAGCATGACCGATAATCCGGTATTCAAGGAGATAGAGGCTTCAGAAGACTACAGCCTGCTTTCCCCTGGACTGTACTCTGTTAACTGCCCGGGCAAATTTGATTCTCCGGTCATTCAACATCTTATTCAATGCGCATCCTCAATCGGAGAACCAGCTTTCTTCAATGGAACTTATGTCGGCATGATGCTACCTTACTACTTCCACAATGCGAACAACCTTATGGTGGGCGTGATGGGAAACCTGGATCTTGCAGATATGTTCATGCCAGACACTGAAAAAGTAAAACCCAAGCTTGCCGGAGCAAGAACAGCTACCGGATCTGTGGTCGAGTACATTCGTGACATATCATCTTCTATTCCTTCCAGCGACACTTTGTCTCTCGATCATGACTCTGTTAAGAAATGTCTCATTCTCCTGAAAGCTGCCTGTGGAAGAAGTGTTAACTGCGAAGGACTGGAGGAAATTGATATGAGTGGTGCAATCGATTGCACAAATCCCTCCTGTGCATTCGCTTCATTTCTCGGAATATCAGCCTGGGCAGTTCTTTCTCTAGGAGGCAGTGGGACTGTCTCTGGATCTTTCAGCGATAAAAAGCTTTCGATCAAGTGGGCAAGAGCGGAAGGAATGGGCCTTTCTTATATGCCGGGAGCCGAGAATGTTTCTTCAATACTGGCTTCAGCAGCAGGGTTGGCTCTCTCAGCCGGTATGATTTTTGTTGTGGAAAACTGTACGGAAAACTGCTGGGAGGTTTCTCTTGTCACTAAGCAGTAACGCCAGAGAGGTCCTTCATCTTCTTGCCTCTACCGGTGAAAGACTAAATATCCAGGCAATTAACAGTAGATTGCCAGAGGTTCAGGACAGAACTGGAGCAGTTGAAATTCTTTTGAAAGCCGGGCTGATATGGCATGCAGGCAAAGGTAGGTATGCTACTCTGAATACCCTTGGAATGGAAACTGGTACTATCAGGATGCATTCAGATGGTTCCGCAATTATGTTTTCGCAGGAACCAGAGTCCATACGTATTGTAATCGAGAAGAACGAATGTGGTGGAGCACTCGACAGGGATGTCGCGGTAGTCCGACTTCTAGAACCCATTCTCCACACGGGGGGATACCACGGCAGAGTTGTCGATATTCTGAAACGCGCTCGAACCAAAATTGCCGGAATCGCCAGGCAACAGGGTGATAACTGGTTTCTTGATCCGCTCGACCCCAAAATTAAGGGTCACATTCCTCTTGATCCCGGAGATAATGATTTAAGGCAGGGAGATCTTATCGGGTGCGATATTGAATATGGAAAGAGTTCAATCAAGGTTCGTGCCCTTTCATCGATAGGCAGACCAGACTCTCCAGGAGCTCTTATTGATTCCGTATGCACCGACATGGGGTTACCCGATGATTTTCCCAAGGAAGTTCTACGCGAGTCAGACACAGTATGCATTGCTCCTGTACCCCACAGTTCAAGGAAAGACCTTCGAGATCTTTATACTCTTACCATTGATCCAGTTGATGCACGAGATTTTGATGATGCGATTTCAATAGAAGTTTTACCTGAGGGAGGCTATCAGCTCGGTGTTCATATAGCTGATGTGTCTGCTTATGCCCCGATAAATTCACTCGTCGATAATGAAGCAATGAAGAGGGGAACCAGCGTTTATCTCCCTGACAGGGTAATCCCGATGATCCCTGAAATTCTATCTAACAGCGCATGTTCTCTGCAACCTGACCAGGACCGACTGACGAAAACCGTGCTCATCAAATACGATTCCAAAGGTAAACGAACCGATTTTTCAGTCTTTTCCTCTCAGATCAGATCACGCAAAAGACTCAACTATACCGAGGCATTTGCTATACTTTCCGGAGAGTCCTCCGGTGACACTGAGCTGGATGAGATTTTCAACCATTTTGCTTCTCTTAACAAAATTCTCGATACTGTTCGCGAGAAAAGAGGAGCTGTTGATCTCGGTGCATCAGATTTCAGAGCAGAGTTCAGTGGGGAAGGTTTCCCATGCGGATTTAAAAGAGTTTCCGATGATGTTTCTCACCGGATGATAGAAAACTTCATGGTTGAGGCTAATAGTGCAGTTGCTGAATTCTGCCGTTGGCTGGAATTGGATATTCTTTACAGGGTCCATGGTGACCCTGCACCTGAAGCTTCTGAGAAGCTCCGAAGAACACTCTCTATATACGGGTTTAAAGTCGCCGGCCAGCTTTCACCCCGCGCTTCCTCTCTTTCAAAGGCTGTAAAGGAAGCAGAGGGAACCCCTCTGTATCCAATTGTAAGAGATGCAGTATTGAGATCTATGCAGAAAGCAGTTTATTCTCCTGAGAACTCCGGACATTACGGCCTGGCCCTTCGAGACTACATGCACTTCACAAGTCCGATTAGAAGATATCCGGATCTGATTGTACATCAGGCAATTACTTGCTACGAAGAGGGAATTCTTCCTATTAGATCGGAATCTATGGTTTCTTTTGCTGATTCATGTTCACTACTTGAAAGAAGAGCGGCAGCCGCAGAACGCACAACAACAGAGTTGATGGCTCTTCTCTTCCTTTCACGGGAGACCGGAAAGATTTTTAAAGGAGTTGTTCGTGATCGAACTGATTTTGGATTGTTCATAAGGCTTCTTGATGTGCCTGTGGAAGGACTACTTCACTCGAGTGCACTAAAGAAATACAGACAATTTGTGCCAGCAGACCTTCGTCCGGGAGCAGGTATCTATGTTGCTGTTGAAAGCGCTGATCCAATTGAAAGGAAGTTATCCCTTCTTCCCGCACCATCTCCGGAGGAAACTGAGTAATGTACGCAGAGCTGACTGAACAGATTACAGACTGGATTCGCAGCCGGGTTCACGGCGCTGGCATGAGCGGAGTTGTTATAGGACTTAGCGGGGGAATCGATTCAGCTGTTACTGCTGCTCTTTGTGTTCGCTCTCTAGGACAGAAGAATGTTCTTGGTCTCGTTATGCCCTGTGAAAGCATTCAAGCAGACACGACAGATGGCTTAAGAACTGCAGAGCATCTTGGTATTCCTGTAAAGCAGATAGATATTTCACCGGTTCTGACTGCTTTTGTTGCCGCAGGGCATCTGGACTCTTCGAATCTGCTGAACCTAGCAAATGTAAAGGCTCGCCTGAGGATGACAATGGAGTATGCTTACTCGAAAAACAGACTGGTTGCTGGAACCGGGAACTATTCTGAAACTAAAACAGGTTACTGGACGAAATGGGGAGACGGTGCTGCTGACTTTTTACCTATTGCCGATCTCTGGAAAGACGAAGTAGGCGAACTTGCAAGGTATCTCGAACTTCCCGAATGGATAGTTCAGCGTGTTCCGTCTGCAGGACTGTGGGAGAACCAGAGCGATGAAAATGAAATGGGTGTTACTTACAAGGAAATAAAGGAGTTCTTTACTCTCGGAGCTGGAAGTGTTTCGGCTGAAGCTGCCAAGCGTATTGCTAGTCTGCACGCTTCGAGTGCCCATAAGAGAGAAGCAATTCCCTTTTACCACGCCAGGGGGTGGCTGGATGAAAACAAATAAAAGAACTGCGCTTATCAGCGTTTGGAACAAGGATGGTCTTGAAAATTTTGCAAAGGGTCTTTCTACCCTCGGCTGGGAACTCTGGGCTTCCGGTGGAACTGCTGACGCAATTGAAAAAGCAGGAGTAGATGTTCGTAGGACAGAAGAGCTTACCGGGATTAGCTCTATTCTTGGTGGCAGGGTAAAAACACTGCATCCCGAATTGCATGCCTCTATTCTTGCAGACGGCGCGGCCCGTGAGGAGCGTCTGCTGGAGGGAAAACCTGTTTTTGATATGGTTGCAGTTGATTTTTATCCTTTTTACAAGGCTAGAAACATGGATCCCATTTCAAGAGAAACAATTGAGCTTGTTGATATCGGGGGCCCTACAATGGCCCGTGGCGCTGCAAAAAACTGGCATGAAGTTATCAGTGCAACCGGTTCAGATATCTTCCCTACTGTTCTGGAAACTATCCGGAATTCAGAAGATGACATCCATTTCAGGCAGGAGATGGCTTCAAGAACATTTTCGATAACATCTGCCTATGATCTCAATGTATCACTGAAGCTGGAAGAGGGAGTTGCTCCTGCTCTCAGATACGGGGAGAACCCTCATCAGAAAGCTGCTGTACATTTCTCATGGCCAAGAGAAGGTTTCGGAAGAAGTGAGATTCTTGGTGGTAAACCTCTCAGTTATAACAACTATCTGGATGCATCTGCTGCATGCGCTATTGCCGCTGATTTTGCCAGTGGTGTTCCATGTGTTGTTCTTGCAAAACACGGAAACCCTTGCGGTGTTGGTTGCGGTAGTACGGTGAGCGATGCTTTCCTGAACGCTTTCAGGGCTGACAGAGTATCTCCTTATGGGGGTATCCTGGCCTCTACTTCTGCAGTTGATATGCAGCTGGTCAAAGAATTGAAAGGTGTTTTTCTTGAAATAGTTATTGCCCCTGAGTTTGACGATGATGCACTTACTCGACTCCGCAAGCGGAAGAACCTCAGAATACTGAAAATGCCCATTGCTGCAGACAACAAACTGCTTTTACGTTCTATTTGGGGTGGTCTTCTGGTTCAGGAGCCGGACCTTGCCATTGAAAATGCAGCTGATTGCCAGGTTGTTACTGAAAGAAAACCATCACCTGAAGAGCTGATAGCGCTTGATCTTGCCTGGAAAGTGGTCAAGGGAGTCAAGAGCAATGCTATTGTTATCGGTGACAGTAACGGAACTCTCGGTGTTGGTATCGGTCAGCCCAGCAGAATCGAAAGTCTTGACCTGGCGGTTCGCAGAGCCCTGCGAGAGGGTAATGAGCTCGTAGGTTCTGTTCTTGCAAGCGATGCATTCTTCCCCTTCAGGGATGGACCTGAGAAGGCTGCGGAAGCGGGAGTTAAAGCAATAATTCAACCGGGGGGCTCTATCCGTGACGATGAAGTAATTGCTGCATGTAATGAAAACGGTATTGCAATGGTTTTCAGCGGCACAAGACATTTCAGGCATTAGGAGCGTGACCGGGAATGAATAAAGTTATTCTCACTACGATTGTTCTTCTCCTTCTGCTTGTTGCCTGCCGGGTAGTCAATGATGAGACATCTTTCAGGGAGCCTGAAGTTACCACTGTTTCTCCCTTCTTTGAAGTTGATTCGTTGCTTCAGAACGGCAGGCAGGATCAGGCTATCAGAGTACTAAGGCAAATGAATCCCGGCGAGTTTGGGCAGGAAGATTTACTCTGGAGGTTCATTGGTGCCTGCAACAGCAGGGGAATGACATCACGCTGTATCAGTTTACTTGACAGCCTCGAGAGGAACGGTTGGGGAGACCTTACCGGATGGAAAATTTCTCTGTACGACCTGAGCAGAGAGCAGGAAAAAGCAGTTGAACTCATTTCTCCGGATGATATTCTCCTTAGAGGATGGCTCTTCCGCGACAGTCTTTCCGCCATGAATAACCTCTCGTCATTGCCTGTTCCCACTCATCTTGGTGAAAGAGCGGCAAGATTGCTTTTAGCCCCTGACGGAATAACCCCCGGACAGGTACAGCTGGCAGCCTCGGATGTTCGCTATCTTCCTTCTACTATCGGCTCACGCGTTGCTGCGGAACTTGAAACATCACACACATCTTCCGGTATCTGGTGGACAGATGCATTGAAGAGTTTTGACCCTTCAGGAGAGAGTGATTCCGCAATCAGGCTTACTGCTCTTAGAACGAAGTTTCAGGGGGTGGGAGACTATTCTTACTGGAACGAACTTATCGGAACTTCAGCTGAGCATACAGCAGCAGCAGTAATCGCCTCAAGATGGCCTGAGATGGTAGACTGGGCAGTTGCAGACGTACTGATTGACTGTGGATCCAGTCGTACTGTTTCATCAATTGCAGAGTCCAGGAACGATTCATCATTTTCAACCGGAATACAAATGTCTCTTCTGCGAAATTCCGGTCGCTATTCAGAACTTGAATCTCTCTGCTCTTCAGTTCAATCGGACGCTTCTGTTGAACTCAGGGCCAGAGCTGCATTATTCAATGCCAGGTCTTTGCGTGCTCGAAGGCAGAACACAGCTGCTTACAGGGCATACTACCGCTTTGCTCAGGAATTTCCCTTCCACCCGACCGCAAGAGAGGCTTCCTATCTTGCTGGTAAGTACTTTGACAGTGAACAGAACTGGGGAGAAGCGGCTGACGCTTATCTTGCAAGTTTGAGGGCTTCCGGAGCATGGGATGGTGATTCCAGAGGTCACTGGAGGGGCGGATTCTGTCTTTACATGAATGGCCGTGGTGCACTTGGCGATTCTCTTTGGCAAGCAGGTGTTTCTGAATTTCCTTACAGTCACTGGGCTGATGAAATGCTTTTCTGGAGGGCAAGATTTGCCGGAAGGCAAAATGATACTGATTTGCAGGATGAGTTGCTTCGTGAAGTAGCAGCAAGCCACCCTTGGGAGTTTTACGGAATGCTAGCAGCTGAAAGACTGGGAGCTGAAGACGACCTGCATTTTACGGTAGTTAGTCCCGTTATCAGGAATGACGGTACTCTCTCCCTCGCAGCAGATCTCTTTAGCCAGGGGTACGGAACAGCCGCAGTGGAGATGCTTTTTTCAGGCAGTGAGGGTGACAGGGGGACAAATGCAGTCGCTCTGGGCATACTTGGCGAACAAGGCCGGGCCATTGCCTCTATGAGATCTATGGATACGGAATACAGGGAAACTTATTCGGGTATTCTTCCTGACAGCCTGCTGGGATGGTATTTCCCGGCACCATACAGGGAAATGGTCTATGCAGTTACTGACACCATGACTCTGGACCACTCTTACGTTGAGGGAATCATGCGGGAGGAAAGCTATTTCAATCGGTTTGTAATCTCAAGTGCAGGGGCTGCCGGATTGATACAGCTCATGCCGGGTACAGCGGGTGACGTTGCCAGGTGGAACGGTCTTCCCAGACTATCTCCGGAGGAATTCTTCAACCCGGGGAATTCAATCCTTTACGGCAGTCTTTATATTAACTCACAGGCAAGAAGATACGATCATCCTGCCTTGTTCCTGGCAGCCTATAATGCGGGTCCTGGAAATGCTTCCCGCTGGGTTGATATGCATGGCTTTGATAGCACCGATCAGGAACTTTATATTGAGCAGATTACATATAGAGAAACAAGAATGTACGCCAAAAAGGTGCAGCGTTCAGCGTGGATCTACGGAAGGATAAGATGATGAATTTCTTGTTTATTGTTATTATGCTCGGATCAGGTTTTACTACCGATCACGAAGAGAATACTACAATGGTTTACCCACCCTACGGACACTGTATGGGTATCTATCGAGCAGGTCAGGACCAACTCAGCATGCTTCTCGGAGGGATGCTCCATTTCGATGATCCTCAGGGGCTGGCTGCAGTCCTTCCTGAAGAATGGGATACCCCTGACTCCGGGGATGACGATGAACTTGCTGTCTATGGTGTTAACAGTGGAACAGGTCATGTAATTTACAATGCTTCTATGTATGCTCTCGGTTTTTATGGTGGAACCGGTAGTGGAGCCGATGAACTCTCTTCTCCTCATGGTATTGCTGCTACCGAAACCGGAAGAGTTTATGTCGCCGATACCGGTAACCGCAGGGTTGCCGTGCTGAAAAGATCAGGTCAGAGGATTTCTCCTGAATCATTTATTGAAGGGTTTGTAGAACCCTGGGATGTCGCCATCGACGGTAGATACATCTGGATTACAGACAGAGCTGCCGGAACTCTCTCCAGGTACACTTCGGCTACTGATGCGAATCCGGTTGTGGTATCTGTTAACATGCCCAGGGGGGTTGCAGCTACCGGTTTTGGTGAATACACAAGTGGCCATTCTGCATGCCAGGTTGTGATTACTGATGACGGAGCGAATCTTGCTAAATTTGTTGATGGTTCGGTTACCGCAACAGCTGACCTTTCACGTTGCGGGGGCAGTTTCTTTAACTATGTTGAGTTGGATTACCACGGAAATGTCTGGGTAACAGATTCAATTGCATGCAAAATACATAAATTTGACTCTGACCTGAACTATCTTGATAGCTGGGGTCAGGGATACGGCGACGCTGATGACAGTTTTCTTCATCCAACAGGACTCGCAATTTGGGACAGGTTCGGCCAGATATTTGTTGCAGAAAGCTCCGGTGCGAGGTATTTCTGGCTGGGAGCAGACATCAGAAATCTGAGTTTTTCAAGCGATGCCAGTGGATGCTCTGTGTCTGGAAGACTTACAGAAAAAGCAACTGTCGTTGCTAACGTTTATTCGCAGGATGGTTCCGTTGCAAGAAATCTTTATACGGGAAGAATGTCTCCCGGTAATTTTGAGTTAGAATGGGATGGAACTAGGTTGCAAGGGGATCGTGTAATTGAAGGCGAGTATACGCTTTCAGTAAACATTGAACCCATTTACTCCAGCAGAACCTATTTTGACAAGACCTGGCAACGCGAATTCCATATGGATGGTTCTGAGGAGGGACAAGCTACCCAGGGAGAACGAATCTGAAATACGCAGCTCTGGCAATTCTGTTCTTGTTATCTGCTTTCTTCAGCGGAACAGAAACAGCCTGCTTCAGCTTAAGCCACCTTCAGAAAGAAAGAATGCTTTCAACAGCCGGGGGAAGAAGAGCGTTAAAGCTTCTTGCTAATCCCGGCAGACTTCTTACCTCTATACTATTGGGTAACACCTTTGTTAACGTGGGTGCATCCTCACTTGCAGCCGGTATAGCTGCTGACCTTATCCCCGGACCTCTTGGACTCGGTGTAGGTGTTCTTGTTATGACTTTTTTGCTTCTTGTTTTTGGTGAGATAACTCCAAAAACTCTTGCCAGAAGGAAAAACAGAGAGTGGATTGAAGCATCCTCTCCAATCATCGGGCTGATGTTACGGCTGCTATCACCTGCCGCTGGATTTTTGACATATCCTGCTAATCTTGCAGACAAACTTATCACCGGCAGAGAAGGCTCTGATGGTTATATGACAACCGAGTTATACATCCTCATGGAAATGGCTCAGGATGAGGGAGTTCTGGGAGGAGAGGCTGCAACTGCTGTTGCGATTCTTGAGCTTGATGAACGTCACTGTGTTTCTGCTATGGTCCCTCGCGAGAAGGTTCTTGCCTTTATGTCCGACTGGAGTGTCGACAAGATAAAGCAGGAAGCTGAGAAGAGCTCACAGACTGCTTATCCATACATTGATGTATCCTCAGGGTTAATGACCGGTCTGGTGGATGTGAAAGATTTACTCGGTATGAACAAGTTTGTTATACGCACGGTCCCTTTCTTTCCCGAATCGGCAAGATTGAGCACAGTTTTGGCTGATTTGAGGGCATCCGACTGCCGGATGGGTGCAGTCATTGATGAGTATGGAGACTGGACAGGAATAATTTCGATTGCCGACATTCTTGAGAGAGCCGTATTTGCCAGCGCAGCCGGTGTTCCGCTACCTGAGGGGGTTGATCGCAGTGGTGATGGTTTTGTTATTCCCGCGACTCTTTCTGTAGACACACTCGCTTCTCTGCTTAACTCTGATGATCTAAAAGCAAAGTATGCAGAATCTTGTGGCGGTCTGCTTCAGGAAATCACAGGCAGGCTTCCCAGCGAGGGCGAAGTAATAGAGTTTGCCGGTTATTCTTTCCGGATAATCAAAGTGGAAGTTAACTCTCTTGAAAGAATATTTGTCGAGAGAACGGAGAATTCATGATCAGCTTTCTTATCTTCACGGGAGCTTGTTTTCTTGCCGCTTTTTGCAGTGCATCTGAAACTGCGATTTCTGCTGCCGGTAAAATTCAAATAGCTGCTCAGGGTAAGAAGGGAGCACGTGCACTCTGGTTCATGGAGAAACCTGCCCGTTACCTGGCCACAACCCTGGTTGGTACGAACATAGGAGTTGTACTCACCTCCACCATCAGTAACGGCTGGGGTGTTCAAATGGGGGGAATCTGGCAGCTTCTTTTTGCCTTCGGAACTGCACTGTTTCTGCTTGTTTTTGCAGAGATTACACCCAAGCAGCTTGCTCTTTTCAGAAGCAACAGATTTTCGGTAGTCGCTTCCCCTGTTCTTTACATTTTCCGCATGATAATGTTTCCATTGATTGCCACAGCAACAGCAATTTCCAACCTTGTGGCAGGATCTGATTCCGACGAAAGATTTTTCGAAAGCCGGGAGGAAGTGAAAGGACTTCTTCTTTCCGCAGGTGGTAGAAAGGGCAGA
The DNA here is from genome assembly GCA_016744855.1 of Candidatus Fermentibacteraceae bacterium. Lineage (GTDB taxonomy): Bacteria > Fermentibacterota > Fermentibacteria > Fermentibacterales > JCC-6 > Sabulitectum. The sequence goes on from JADGDO010000012.1 coordinate 37,393, forward strand.
CTTGCCTCCGTCGTGATCAGCATGGCTGATACCTTTGTTAGTGACTACTCAAAAGAATTGACAGGTTTTCCAGGAGTCGACTCAGCTGTTACGAAGAAGGATGCAGTTGAATTGCTCATCAATTCTGGGGAAAACCTGATTCTGGTCTGGGAAAAAGTCGGGGTTACTCTTATAGGTGCGGTAAAAAGCGCAGCGCTTGTCCGTTGGAACGGGGAGGGCTCGATCACAAGAATATCGGTTGGGTTGCCCTATTTCGATGGAAGAACCCCTCCACTAAAGGTTCTCTCTGAACTATGGCGTTCAGGAGCCAGGGCGGCGGTTCTTCTGGATGAAACTGGTCAGCCTTCAAATCTGGTGACCGCTGAAATGTTGTTAACCTATCTTATCCCTGAACAAGTCAATGACTGATTTCAACCCACTCACCGGTCTGCCTGGAAACTCTTCTATTCAGAAGAATCTCCGGAACCTGGTGATTGATGGTGGCAGCATCGCTGCATACGTTGATATTATTGATTTCAAACCATTCAACGATTATTATGGATTCGCTCTCGGTGACTCTGTCATTCGAAGGTTGGGTCAGATTCTAGAGGAATCGATCCGGGGATTTTTTGTTGGGCACATCGGTGGTGATGATTTTATCTGTATTGGAAAGGGCGATAGCTTTACCTCCGGTGTTGAAAACGCAAGGCAGAAGTTCCGAAGTATTGCTCCTCGATTTTATACTGCTCGTGATCGAGAGCTGGGTGGGATTGAAACTTTTGACAGAGAAGGCAGTTACAGATTTCTTCCTCTTCTTGATGTCGCTATTGTGTACACTGATTCCGATGAGGTAGATGTTACGGTGGAGACCCTTGCCAGAAAAGCAGGACAAACAAAGAAGCTGCTAAAGGGTGAACAGATTGCAGAATCTGTTTTCCCGGTTCTTAAAAGAGCGCTGGAGAATGGATACCCTGTAGAAAACACAAAAGCACTTGTTGAAGCATGTGGAGTTTTGCGTGAAGAGAAGGCTGTTCCAGTTCTGGCGGGAATACTAAACGGAAAGTTTAGCTGGAGCCTTAGGAAGAGTGCAGCTCTTGCGCTTGGGCACATAGGTAATGCTCGATGTACAGAGCTTCTTAAGGTTGCACTCCTCGACTCGAACCCTCATGTGAGAACGAGATCTGTTGATGGGTTGGTGATATCAATGGGCAGAAAATCCGGTCCTCTTATCGCTCCTCTTCTTCGGGACGAATCAACATGGGTCAGAAGAGCTGCTCTGCGCGGAATCGGATACGCCGGCTGGCACAACGGAATACACTTCCTTAAAGCGGCGGCTACCTCTGTCGCTCTCGGGAGATCAATCAATACTTCCCGGGAAAGAAGCGCCGCTCTCGAGGGTCTGGCTATGCTTGGTCCCTCAGAGGAAGCAACATTTCTTGCTGAGCTGTACAGCACTCCCGGATATTTTCCTAGAAATGAAGCTTACAGCGCTCTCTGTTCTGTAGGAACAGATATTGCAGCAGACGCAGTTATCGGACGAAAAGGCAGTATACCCCGGATTCTAAATCTGTTTGGAATGAGTGAGTCCAACTTGAGGAAGCTGGAAGTGATAGCGAAGGAATCGCTTACGGGTAGCGTTGCGGAAGTTTCAGGAGCATTGAGATTTCTTGAAGGTTTTTCCCCTGAGTTCAGAGATTCAACTGTTGCTGAACTGAGGAATTGCCTTGGTAGTTTCTCAGGCGACATATTCAGGCGGTTGGTTATTCTTTTAGACAGTAGGGGGATTGCAGCTGACAGGTCATGTATTGCAAGGATCGCCAACAGAATTAGTTCTGGTCAGCAAATAGGAACTCCGGCTCTCTGCGCTTTCCTTGGATGGGTTGCCAGAAGGGGAGGAGTCTCACCGGGAAGTCTACTGAATGCATTCCTGAGGGGCGACAGGAGGGCGGTAGCGGCTTCTGCAGCCCTTACTGTAAGAGCTATTGCGTCCAGGGACTTGACGCAGGTGAAAAATGGAGAGACAATTAGCTAATCAAAGTCTATCCGAAAGGTGTTCAATGAGCGAAAATGTACGTGAATTGCTGGCTCAGTTACGTATATCTGACGAACCTCAGCTTTCTGCTTTTCTTCCTGACGCTGAAGGTCAGAATGTTATTTTGAGAAATCTTCCATGCGCTCTTATCGTACAGGATTCCGATGAAGGTGTGGTTCTCGAACTAAATGATTATGCTCTCGACTTGTTCGGCGTGCAAAGATTTTCGCTTATCGGTAAAACACTTAAATCAATCGGTCTTCTAATGGACATCAACCGTGATTCCACCTTAACCTCTCCGGGAAGCCCTGCGCAAGGTTCAATCAAAGATTCCAGCGGTACTTCAATTCCTGTCCTTATACTGCAAAGAAGGGTTCGCCTTAGCGGTAGAAAAGCTGATGTGATTCTTTCTATTGATTCAACTCTTTTGGGCGGGAGTCGCACTGCAGAGGCCAGTTTTGATCTTTTCAAGAGAGCATTTTCCGAATCAAAAACTGCATATGTATTTTCCAAGATAGTTGGTGGAGCTCTTGAGAGAGATCTTGAGGTCGTTGAATTCGGTGGAGATATTCCTGAAGAACTGAGTGAAAAAATCGTCGCTGGATCATCAATTTCTGATGCATTTACACCCGTCAATGCAGCACGAGTAGTGGAAAATGCAATCATTCTATCGAGGAATGGTGGAGAGAAATTACTCGAACTGAAAAAATGCCAACCAATTAAAATGTATGCCAATCCCGTTGGCCAGGTGCTTCTTATTTTCCCGCCAGAAGACTGTGAGAAAAAGGCGATCAGGGCTAAAACAACTCAACTCAGTTCCGGAATGCAGCGATCTGTCCTGTACATCGCTTCCAGTGTTTCAGCCAGAAATGCCGGAAAGGGAATGCTGGAGATGATAGGATTCCATGTAACCGATATGGAGTCACCTTCAACAGCCCGGATAATTCTGGATGAAAATCCGGGAAGATTTCATTTTGTAGTATGTGAGGAATTCACCGATGACCCGGATCTTCCTGATCTTGCCTTTGAACTGGAGAGGGCAGGAATAGGTCTGATTCTTGTAACAAATCAAGAATTTGTGCATGAAGGGAATTTGAAGATCGTGAAATTCGCTCCGCCTGTAAGCATAAATCTTCTCGCATCAGCGGTTTCTCAAGTGAATAATTAACATTGTTGATGTTGCATCTCAGATGAGAATGTGGTACCGGAGGAGGGACTTGAACCCTCACACCTCGAAAGGTAACGGATTTTGAGTCCGTCGCGTCTGCCATTCCGCCACTCCGGCACGAAGGTGGAATGTAATTGATATCTTCTCTGACGGCAACCTTGACAGAATGACTGAAATAGGGTAAATTTCGCCTTCAATGGGCCCATAGCTCAGTTGGCTAGAGCCACCGGCTCATAACCGGTCGGTCCCTGGTTCGAGTCCAGGTGGGCCCACCATTTTACTATTAAATGAAGGGCGGGTAGCTCAGTTGGTAGAGCACAAGCTTCACACGTTTGGGGTCGCAGGTTCGATCCCTGTCTCGCCCACCAGTAAATCGGACACCCGTACGGTGTCCGTTTTTCTATATACATAGAAATTGGATGGTTTTACAATGGAAGAATTCATAGCTCGACTTCTGGATCTTCAAGACTGTGACAGAGATATAGACAGATTGAAGGCTGATTTAAAGTCAATACCGGAGGAACGAAAGATACACAGAATGGATACAGAAGGGCACGAAGCGAAATTCAACCTCTTCAAAGAGAGCATGGATGCTATAAAGAAGAAGCAGAAGAAGCTCGCGACTGACAAGACTGATAATACTGCAAGAATTGCAGAATACAAAAGCAGACTTCTTACATTGAAATCAAATTCGGAATACACTGCAATGCTTAAGCAGATTGCTAACACCGAAAAAATGAATGACCAGATCGACAACATGATACTTGAGGCAATGTATGAGGAAGACGAGGCTTCTCAAGAGCTCGATAGAGCGGTGAAGGAGCGTGACAGAGCTGTTAAAAGATCGAAGATCCGCGAGGAAAGCCTCAATGAAAAGCTTCAAGAGCTCGAAGCTAAACTTGCCGATATTGAGATAAAACGTTCCAGTATTGCTGCAAAAGTGGAACCCAGGCAGCTTAAAGTTTATGACAAAGCAAGAAGTTCAGGACACAGAGAAATCGTAACCGGGATTAAGCACTGCTCTTGTGGAGGATGTCTCACGAAAATACCTCCTCAGAAAGCCGGCGAGATAAAAGGTGGAAAAACTTACGTTTGTCCCCTTTGTGGTAGCTATGTAGTTTGGACTTCTGACAGTTCTTTTTAATACATGATGGAGCATCCGGCCGGGCGGACGGCTGCGGGATTCAAGTGAATTTCGAGGAAAGTCCGGGCTCCACGGGGCAGGACGCAGGGGAAATCCCTGGTGCAGTAATGCAGGGACAGTGCCACAGAAACGATACCTGATCCGGTTTACCGGTATCAAGGGTGAAAAGCAGGCAAACCCCGTCCGGTGCAAGGCCAAATAGGGAGAGTAGTTCCATACGGAACTGGGAGGCGGCCCGTCTTCTTTGCTCTTCGGGTTGGCCGCTGGAGGTGTTCGGTAACGAGCACCCAAGATGGATAGCCGTCACTGTTTTCACTAACAGGACAGGACCCGGCTTACAGCCCGACCGGATGCTTTAATGGAGAATGAATTGAAATACAAATGGATACCCAGACCCGGGATAAACCTGGAAGATAGCTCATACAGCGAGTTTCTAGGGTTTCCTGATCCTGTCGAAGATATTGTTCAGAGAAGGGGTTTTAGCCCAGCATTTCTGAATTCTGACTACAGCGAACTCTCTTCCTGGAGGAATCTACCAGGTGCGGAGGAAGCCGCCTTAATTCTTGAAGAAGCCGTCAGAAATAACGAATTGATAATTGTCCACGGAGATTTTGATGCAGATGGTATCACTGCGACAGCTACGGCTGTCAGGGTGATTAATGCACTCGGGGGCAGGGCGACATTCCATGTGCCATGCCGGTTCAAAGAAGGCTATGGCCTCAGAGAGACCGCGGTGCGTAAGTGTATCGAAAGTGAAGCTGGAGTTCTGATTACTGTTGACTGTGGAATAACTGCTATTGATGAGGTTGCAGCACTCAAGAAAGCTGGAGTGAAAGTGGTTGTTACAGATCACCACAAACCTCTGGATAAATTGCCTGATGCTGATGCTTTGGTGGACCCTGAGCTTGCTGGAGATTGTAATACCCCATGGCGACACCTTGCCGGAGCCGGAGTTATTCATTTTGTACTCCGTGGCCTTGCAGAGAAAATGGGTGCAGAGAATATCCCGGAACTGGAACCTGATCTGGTTTCAATTGGAACCGTGTGTGATATGGTAGCTTTGACCGGAGATAACAGAATACTTGTAAAACGTGGTCTTGAAATTCTCAGGTCCAATCCCTCTCCGGGCATACAGGCACTAATCAGAGCATCCGGTGTAAAAAATACTGAACTTACAGCAAGAGATATTGGATTTGGGCTCGGTCCTATCATTAATTCTTCCGGCAGGATTACTCATGCAAATGAGGCTGTGAAACTTCTCCTTGAAACAGAACCCAGACTTGCAGAGGAAATGGCTTCCTCACTTGAGAGGGTTAACAAAAAAAGGAGAAATCTTGACGCTTCGGTTTTCAGCGAGGCGACCACTCTACTCGCAGACACTGAGGCACATGTAGGTGTTGCCGCTTCAGCGCAATGGCATCCCGGGGTTCTTGGAATTTCAGCATCGAGACTGGCCAGACAACTGAATCGACCGGTAGTTCTTATCTCTTGGGAAGGGGAAATTGGTCGAGGAAGTGCAAGAGGAGTTCAGGGTAAACCAGTTTATCAAATTCTTGCTGCTGCAATGGATAGAGGCCTGCTCCTCAGATTCGGAGGGCATGAGCAGGCTGCTGGGCTGACTATAGAGAAGGAAAAATACGAGGAATTCAGAACATTTGTCGATACTTGTGCAGAATCGCTCTTCCAGGATGTATCAACACCTGTTCTCTATATAGACGGTGGGCTTTCACCAAAAAACTGTAATGGTACTGTGCTTCATGCTCTTGAGAAGCTTGCTCCTTTCGGAGAGGGAAATCCGGAACCTGTCTGGATTGCAAGAAGCGTCTATCCTGTCTCTTTTCGATCTGTTGGCCAAGAAGGAAAGCACCTTCAGGTTTCTTTCCAGCAGGGGGAGAATACCCTCAGAGGAATCGGATTCGGATTGGGTCATAGAACTTCAGAGCTTAATCGTCTTCTTGATATTGCCTTTACCTTGTCAGCAGACTCTTGGCGTGGTGGAGACACCGTGCAGCTTGTTATCAAGGATATCAAACCTGCAGCAAGGAAATTGAATTGAGCCTCGCAGAGAAGGTAACAGCGGTTTTCCGTGATGGTCCCGCTGCCTCGGTCATTCCAAACTATTCTATTCGGAATGAGCAGGTGGATATGGCATCTTCAGTGGCTGATGTTGTCGATTTTGAGGGAATTTCCGTGCTTGAAGCCGGAACCGGTGTCGGAAAGAGTTTTGCCTACCTTATTCCCGCTGTTCTCTCCGGTCAGGCCTGTGTTGTTTCAACCGCCACTTTAACCCTTCAGGATCAGCTTATCAGTAAGGATATTCCCATGGTGGGTCGAATCCTTGGTAAAAGAATTGATGCTGCTGTTCTAAAGGGTCGATCAAATTATCTTTGTATGAGGAAGTGGCTTGAATGGGGAAGTGCAGTTGCTCCTGAACTTGCGAACTGGGTCAACGCCGGTAATGGTGATCTTTCCCTGTCTGAGATAAAAATAGGCTCTGACACCAGAAGAAAAATAGCCGGTGACGGTCTCGATTGTCTTGGTAATAAGTGCTCTGAAATGCACCATTGCCACTATTACAACGCAAGAAACAGAGCCAGAAAAGCTAAAATACTAGTGGTTAATCATCATCTTCTGTTGTGTGGACTTGATTCCGGTGACCTTATTCCTGATGCCTGGTTTCTGGTAGTTGATGAGGCGCACAGTCTTGATAATGCAGCATCTTCGAGTCTTGGCTATTCTCTCTCTGAGCAATTGTTGAACAGCGTTTTTGACTCGATAATTCTCAGTGGTAGAACTACTGAAAGGAAGACTGTTCTTCTTGACAGGGCTAGACTTATTGCAGGGCAGATCTCTGATTTAGCGGTCTTCGCCGGAAAAGATGGCGAGGTTGAATTAAATGACATTTTACCGAGCCTTCAGAATATTGCAGACGATGCTTCATCCTTCAAAAAAGATATAAGCAGCGAGGAAGACCTTGCCGGTGCATCGCAGACTCTACAGAACCTTGAAAGATCCATCCTCTCCTTAACCCAGGTAAATGCTTCAAATTGGTGCTGCTACGTCGAGAAAAATAGGAAAAACTCTGTTCTGCGTTGCGTGCCGGTTCATCCGGGCTCGTTGCTTCGAGATACACTGTATAGCAGTTTCCCTTCCGTTCTTCTTACCAGTGCTACTCTGGCAGCAGGGAATTCATTTGCATATTCTGATTCGAGACTGGGTGTGCCTGAAGAGGCGGAGAGAAGAATTTTCCCAAGCCCATTCGATTACCAGAAGCAGTCTGTTCTTGTTCTTCCCTCCAACCTTCCTGAACAGAATGATCATAAGCTTATTGCGGAGTTTGCATGGCGGACTGCACGGGAAACTGCCTCAATTCTTGATGGGCGGACGATGATTCTTTTTACGAGCTATCGTAATATGGAACTTTGTGTGGAAGCCGCAGAAAGCAATCCTCTGGAAGGTATTCCCCTGATGGTTCAGGGAAAAATGAACAGATCTGCTATTCTGGAAAAATTCAGAGAGAATCCAAGAGCCGTTATACTGGGAACTGCGAGCTTCTGGGAGGGCGTCGATCTACCGGGAGAGCTTCTTCACTCGCTGATAATTGACCGTATTCCTTTCCCCAGCCCCGGACATCCTCTTACCAAAGCCAGAATGAATGCTCTCGAGGAGCAGGGTGTCAGCAGTTTCGCTAGACTAATGCTTCCCGAAGCAGCAATACGTCTGAAACAGGGGGCAGGTAGACTTATTCGATCCGGCTCAGACACAGGAGCCGTTTTTATACTGGACAGAAGAATGGGTACAGCAGGTTATGCTAAGATGCTTCTGGCGTCTATGCCTCCTTTCAGAAGGGAAAGTCTTGAAGGTGCAATGAGCTTTCTGGTGGAACAAGCCAGTCGTTCGTGAGGTATCAGAAGAGAATGGAGGCGCTATGACAGTTATTCCGGAAACAGGATTGTATGCAGGACTCAGTGGGGTTAACGGGAAACCCGACGAGGTTCCAGGAGATGCTCTCTTTCTGAATCAGACCCACAGCAATCGTATTGTTATAAATCCCATTGGCGGCGAGAACGCTGATGGAATGGTGATGCCCAGGGGGTTTGGGATACCGGCTCTGAAGGTTGCAGATTGCCTACCTGTTTTTGCAGTTTGGGATGAGTATATCGGAGCGGCACATGCCGGTTGGAAGGGGCTTGCAGGCGGTATAGTTGAGAACCTGATAAGTTCTGTCGATTCACCCTTGAGGTGGCTGGTATTGGGTCCATGTATCTGCTGTGAATGCTATTCGGTTGGAAAGGATGTTTTTGAAGCTGTAGCGCAGGTTGAAGCTGAGGGACAAAGTCACAGAGTAGACCTCAGGGCAAATGCAATAAGAAGGGCCTCAAACCTTTGCAAAGAGCAATTTGGGTTGATTAATATAGAAGAATGTACAAAGGAATCTACAAGTCTGTACAGTTACAGGCGAAATGCAACGGCCAGCAGAAATATACTCTGGCTTGCAGAAACCGAACGGGGTGAACATATTCCGCACCTCAATAGTGAGATGGAATGTACTTCCCCTGAGAGGAGAAAAAATTGAAGAAAATTACTGTTTTGCTTTCAGCGTTGCTTATGCTGGCTTGTTCCACCGCTCTGGCGGAGGGCGATAGTGATGCAACTGCTGTTGGAATAATCCCTTTCGGATATAGTGACGATAATTCGCGCTGGATAAGCGGAAAACTCAGTGATTTTCTCAGGGATAACCTGGAATCCAGTGAGGATTTTGTGCTTATCAGCGAGAACGATCTTGATGACGCATTTGAAGATATCGGATTTGATCCTGATCAGTTTCAATATGGTGTTCCACCAGAGATGATTGTTGAAGCCGGAGCCGGTATGGAAGCCGATCTGATCGTATTCGGTTTTGTTGTTCCCGGTGGTGGAGACCAGTATCAGGTTCTCTGGAATATTGTTGTAGTTTCAAGCTCTAATACAATTTCACCAGCTCCATCTATGATCGAGAAAAACACAGATCCTGTGAGAGAACTTGCAGAGGCTATTGTTTCCGAGATCAATGGTCACGTAGGAGCAAGGGCAGACGAATCACTGAACATGGCCAGGTATCACAGTGCTAACAGCACATGGAACAGTGCTATTACTTCCTACCATCAGGTTCTCGATGTCGATCCTGAACACATCGAGGCTATGACTGAGCTTGCCGATGTTTACATGAAGAGTGAAGTCGATTCAGTAGCAAGCGCAGAAGCCATGTACACAATGGTTTTAAGCATTGAACCAGCGAACTCATCAGCGCTGAGCGGTCTTGGAAGAGTTGCTCTCAAGAATGAGAACTACGAGACAGCAAAAGACTTCTTTGATTCTGCTATCGAGGCAGATCCAGACAACACTGCTGCTTACTCTGGACTTGCAAGCGCATACACGTCTCTCGGCATGACAGATGAGGCTATCAACAGCTTTGAAACAGCACTTGAAGCCAATCCCGGTAACCTTCAGGCAAGGTATGCACTCGGACTTCTTTATGCTGAGATGGGTAATTACACCGATGCAATTCCTCATATCGAGGCTATTCTTGAAGTACGACCGGACTACACAAATCTCCGTCTTAAACTTGCCTCTGCCTATTCCGAAATAGGAGACTACGGTGCTGCTGCCGATAATGCAGCTCTCGTACTGGAAGCAACACCGGACGACAATGATCTGGCTCTCTACGTGGCTCAGTATGAGTCCAAAGCCGGCAGAACAACTGATGCAGTTAACAGACTTAACTCGATTATAGCCGCCAACGGAAGCAGACAGGCATATCTGATGCTGGCCACAGTTTACAGAGACAGTGGACAACGCAGTTCAATGCAGAGCACTTTCAACAGGCTTCACAGTGCGTATCCGGGTGATCCTGTAGCTAATTATATGGTTGGCGCATTCTACTACCAGAGTGGAAGCTCCAGAGCCAGAGTGAGTGAACTTGTTATAGGCAACGTTCCAACATGGGAGGGTGCTATTACAGATCTCCGATCTGCTATAAGCTTCCTGAATCAGGTAACCGGATACAGATCCGGTCAGGCTCAGAACATGGTTGCCGCAGCACAGAATGCCATCAGTTTGTGTGAAGAGAAAATTGACAGGGTTAACCGCTACTCACAGTAAAAGTTAATTCTGCATAAGTCATTAACGGGGGAGTCGCAAGACTCCCCCGCCTCGCGTTGGGCCTTGCTGTTGACTAATCGTATATTCCGGACTAACGTTAACAGCAAAAGTTTAATTTGTTCAGACATATTCATTTAAGTTTATCCGGATAGAATTAGATAAAAATAGAAAGGTTCTCTAGTGGAAGGAAGATTTCTAGACAGGGTAGTCATTGCCGTTAAAGCCGGAAAAGGCGGAGATGGTTTAGTGGCTTTCCGAAGAGAGGCTTATGTGCCCAAGGGTGGTCCCAGTGGAGGAGACGGAGGCAGAGGGGGACATGTCTGGCTTGAAGTCAACCGGAAGCTTACAACCCTGGTTGATTTCACAAACGGATCTATCTTCCGGGCGGAAAAGGGTGTTCCGGGTGGAAAGAATGATATGACCGGAGCCAGAGGTAAAGATCTGGTCCTTTACATTCCTCCAGGTACAGAGGTTTACAATTTTGATACAAATGCTCTGCTCGCAGACATGACAGAACCCGGTCAGCGGATACTTATTGCCAGAGGTGGTGAGCATGGACTCGGAAATGCGAATTTTGCAACTCCCGAGAGACGAACCCCGAGAATTGCTACAAAAGGCAAACCGGGAGAAGAATTGAAGCTGCGGTTCGAACTCAAACTCATGGCTGATGCGGGTCTTGTAGGGTTTCCGAATGCCGGTAAATCTACTCTTGTTTCCAGAATAAGTGCAGCGAGACCGAAGGTCGCCGGCTACCCTTTCACGACTCTCAGCCCCTCCCTCGGTGTTGTAAAGTTCACTGATGGATTCAGTTACGTTGTAGCAGATCTCCCCGGTCTTATTGAAGGTGCCAGCAAAGGAGTCGGGCTTGGCCTGAGATTTCTAAGGCATGCAGAGCGCAACAGAATTCTTGTGTTTGTACTTTCTCCGGATATGGAGGTTACTCCAGAAGAGCAGTTGTCTACTTTGAGAAATGAATTACTGGAGTACGGTACAGATCTTAAAAGCATCAGTGCCATGGCAATTCTTTCCAAGTGTGACACTATTACAGAAGTAGAGCAGGAAAAACTGCTTGCAACACTTCCGAAGGGCACAATGCCACTTAGTTCAGCAACGGGGAAGGGGGTTCAGGAATTTCTGAGAAGACTCGGGAAACTGATCCTCAGAGAAAGACGGAGAGACTCAGATCCCTCTTGAAATTAGCACTCCTGGGGGCTCCCTCCAGGAGTGAACTCCGCAGACTTTTTTCTCTTGAAACCCCGGAAGCAATAGCAGATTTATCGCCCTTCCATCAGGTTGATTCAGCTTTTGCAACCTGTGAAAAGCAGGGAATTAAAGCTGTTTACTTCGGAGGAGAAGGTTATCCCGAACAGCTTATAAACATCCCTGATCCTCCAGCAATACTTTTCTACAAAGGTCTTTATTCCCCCGGTGAGTTACCGTTCACAGTAGCGGTGATTGGTTCGAGGCGGTGTTCTCTCTACGGCAGAAAAACGGCAAGAAAACTTTCTATGGAGCTAAGTCGAGCCGGAGTATGTGTTGTCAGCGGCCTTGCGCGGGGAATAGATGGAGAGGCTCACAGAGGAGCTCTCGACGGTGGTTCTCCCACAGCAGCTGTGCTTGGTGGGGGTCTTGATATTATGTACCCACCAGAGCACAACTCTCTTGCCGAGCGCATCGCAGAAGGCGGAATACTCATATCAGAGTACCCTCCGGGGGTTAAACCTGCAAAATACACTTTCCCGGAACGCAATCGAATAATCAGTGGTCTTTCAACTGCTGTCGTGGTTGTCGAGGCAGGAGAGAGAAGCGGAACGATGATAACAGTGGGAACTGCACTGGATCAGGGTAGAGATGTTTTTGCTGTTCCAGGCGATATCGACCGGTCCTCCTCGCGCGGTTCAAACAGGCTTTTGCGAGACGGAGCTGAACCGGTTCTTTCCCCAGAAGAGCTGATCGCAGAGTTTGGGCTCAATTCATACCCTCTCCCTGCTCCCAGCTCATCCGACCCGATACTTTCCTCCCTGATGAAAAAACAGTTAACCCCGGAACAACTTTCACTTGATCTTAAAGAAGATCCTTCTTTCATAAATACGAGGCTTCTTGAGCTGGAACTTCAGGGGCTTGTTATAAGAAGACCTGGAGGTATTTACAGCCCTGTGTGAAGGACTCTTCACATCTGTGTACCCCCAGCTTCACACATACCTACTAATTAGTAGCCATTGAGGAGTGTAAAGACACTGAGCCGTTTGGCACCTTACTTGCATTAGAAGGTGTCATGATGAAAAATAAAACTTTTAGAGATTCAGCAGAAAGCAGACGTGGAGCGGCATTAATGATTGCCCTTCTTGCTGCTGTTGTCGTCATGCTTGCTGCAACACTCTTAATCACACTCACCAGGAAACTGGTGGATGCTCATGTCAGCAGGCTCTTTGATGCTCAGATCTCACTTTCTGAGTCCAGTGCCGCTGACGGCCTGGCATTCCTGCTGGCAGAGAACGGACCATCTGCTTCCGGAGGACCGCTCAATTTTGAATTTGCCGGAGTCGTCACTGAATTCTCTCTTACAGAATCAGGTACAGCAGGAATCAGAACTGGTTTCTATTCCTTGCAGAATGCTCTGAGTGCTGTTTTTGTTCCTGCGGGAAGCAGGTTGATTTCTGCCCAAAGCATTAATGATTCATCTGCTTTAATAACCTTCTTCAGAGGAGACACCTTCCAGTCTACTGCGCAATTTGTTATTGAAACGGATCTTCTTCCGGCTTCCGGTATCTCGTATACAACTTCTCTTGGGGAAGACGGAGCGATTATTGTTTTTGAGGGTAGTTCCAAGTCGCTTATATGTGTTGTTACATCGGCCGGCATTCAGTTATCTACCCCTGTTGCTTCACGGATACTCTCAACACGATCAATGCTATCTGCAGGAGAAGCTCCCGACGGAACACCTATGCTAATTGTAACTAATGGTTCCAACCACGGGTTTGTGTACAACTGTGAAACAGGAAATCCTCAAAGCATTGACTCTCCATCAGGCACCTGCCCGGTCTTTCTTTCAAATGGTGAATTGTTTGGTTCTTTTTCAGAGACCTCCTCATCGTCCTTTGGTTCTGCGCAGGTTATTGATGTTTTCAACGGCGATTTCAACAATGACGGCTGTGCAGATGTTGCTTTTGCGACGCGATTCTCTCTTACTGTTTACTCCGGTTCAACCGGGGAGCTGTTAAAGATTTCTCCCGGTGGTTCCCTTACCTCCTGGGGAAGTGTCGAGGGAAGAACAGGTCTTTGCGGAATGTGGAACATGCCTTTTGCTGGCGATAAATGGTTCCGCCTGGGTTTTGAAGGGTTCACAGAGTTCCATCCGGAGATGGTTTACGATCTCGGCTGGCAGGGGCGATTCCAGGGACGTGGCAATACCCTTACCGGTTTCATCGATGGTATGGCTGTTATTGCTTCTTCTACAGGTTATGTACTCGAGCTGCTTGGCGGTGATGTTTTCACGGGAGACGCAGACGGAGGCGAAACCGACTTTTTCAGTGCAACAGAGAACGGTGTAGAAGCGTGTTTTAATCCTGTTTATGGCGACGGTGTGGAACTGGCTTTCTCAACGGTAAACCATTACAGAGGAAATCGATACGCCGGGGAAACCTATAAATTCTCCATATATGACTCCGGAAGCAGAACGAGGGTTTTTCACTCTATCGAGGGACTCGATTTATGAGAAATGGATTCACCCTTGTTGAATTGATAGTAGCCACACTCATTATTCTTGTTGTACTTACCGCTTTCTCTGTGGCAATTACTTCGTTTGTACGGGGTGGGAAAACTCTCGAGCTGCAGGATGGTGCTCTAACTCTGGCACGGGTAGAAATAGCAGATTTTGAGAGAAGAGAAAATATACCCGATGACGGGCGCACGCTAAGACCGGACACCCTATGGGGGCACCGCTATACGGTGGAAACAACTGTACAGTCTCAGGGAAATAACACAGTCGACGTATTTGTAGCAGTCTCTTCAGGAGACTCTGTATCTATAGAATTATCAAGAAGATTTTACACAGATATAAACACTAACAGACAGGAGCTCTTATGAATAATCTGAGAATGCGCAGAGAGAAAGGAAGCGGATTCACTATCATCGAAGTTGTCATTGCATCTATTATTCTGGCAATTGTTGTTACTGGAATTGCCGCTTTCTTCATGCACATTATTAAAATGTCTGATCAGATGGATGATCAGTCCAGAGCAATGGAGATTTGCAGAGAGGGTATTGAAACGCTTCGAACACTCGATGTAGTTGCAATGTCTGACGGCTGGCAGCCTGCTTCTACCATTGAGGGTTTTACAAGAGCTGTCTGGGTGGATACACCCTATTCTGAATACCCGGAAGCAAAACATGTTAGATGCAGAGTTATCTGGATGGGGGCAGCTGGAGCAGACAGCATAAGCCTCAGCACAATACTTTAGGGAGGTGGGTGAAATGACAAATCTATTTTCAAGAAAACGCGCACCCGGTTCGAAATCGGGAATGACCCTTATCGAGCTGGTTGTTGTGATGGGAATTCTAGGAATACTTTTCACCGCTGTTTATATGTTCTTTGTAAAGGGAACTGAGCAGTTTCACTTCACGCGCCGCCAGAATCAGCTTGCCACCAGTGGAAAACTCATTCTGGAGATTCTTTCCGACGAGATACTCTGGGCCGGCTATATGCCTGCGGGAGGCTGGACCGAAGAGGAATGGCGTCCTGTTGAGTTAGCTTCAACAGGTTCCTTCCATTTCTATGCTGACTATGACGAGAGTGAATCTCTCGATGACTCTGAGCACCGAAAAGTCTTCCGTGATGCCTTCGGTGTTGTCCATATAACAGATGACGACCACATGGACAGAATCGCTGGACGAGATGTTATTGATTTGCAGTTCAACTATCTGGACGAAGGCGGAAACTTTCTCGCAAAACCTCTCGATGAGGTAAGCAGGGAGGCTCTTCGTCATGTTGTTATAAAGATAACCCTTCAGGATACCTATATGGGGGATGTATACCAGACTGTAATGCAGACAATGATTACACCGAGAAACCTTGGTGTTTTTCACAACTTTGACCCTCTCTTCTATCTCCCCGATGTTCCGGATGCAAAAATTGTTGTAAATATCGATGGTGATTCACTTGCTCATACACCGACAAATCATCAAGAGGCTCTTCTTAGCATTCTTGACAGCTGGGGCTATACCCTTGTTGACCTGACTGATGATGAGCTTGAATCATACGATTACGACAGTGCCGGAGTAGACATGGTGATTCTCAGGGATATGGGAATGGGATTGGATCATATAGGCATCGCCGCGACCCTGCAGGGGCTTCGCCTACCCATCATTGCCCTTGATCCAGAAGATGCTCAAAACGTATTTCTGATGGGAGATACGCCGGGAACCAGTGTCGTTACTGATTGCCCAATGAAATTTATTGATGTTCTAAATCCCCATCCAATCCATTATCTTCTCACAGATTCTTTTGAAGTTTATGATATCACTTATTCACCCACTTCCGACATTACTACGCTTACAGATTTCACAGTAGGTACAGAACTTATCACAGGAGCCTTCTTCGGGGATGTGTACTCCGGTGTGTCTGTAATTCATGAGGATACACTCGAGCTGAGGCGAATTCATTACTGTGCACCCGAATTTGCCCACTACTCGCATGATGGAAAACGCTTCCTTTATAATGTAATCAGATGGCAACTTCCTACAGAAGTAATCCCTCCTCTAGGTGAAGAAATAGAGTTAGAGGGTTTCGAGGGAGACTCTCCGGGTGAAGTACCGGTTACTCTCTGGGAGGATGACCTCGAAGACGGAGTACTGCTTCCGGATTCCATACCTATTTATACCGATTTCAGAGAACCTTCCAAGTCAATGCTGTGGGTCTTTTCATCCACCGGCTTGGGGGATATCACCCGGCTTCCGGACACCACTCTCCAGATGCACAGAACCTCACTGGGAAGTTTTGACAGAAACATAGCAGCCAGCTCCGTCGACCTCTCTGCCTACAATGAGTTTTCTGATGAACTTTACATAAAGGTACAGAGCTGGAAGGGTGGCAGTGAAACCATAAATGCCGAAGACGGTGTTTTCCTGATTTCCACCGGAGGAGCAGTGGAAGAACTGGTCAATGAAGATTTTGAGACACTGGCTCTGGGTAATGGAGATGTTGAGTTTTGGGGTGACCTCTACGGACGGCACAGAATACATTCACCGGAACCACCCTGGAATAACACTACTACTTTCGTTACTCTCGACAGCCGCGTAAACGGTAATTTGAGCAGGTCCCGTATGCTTATCGAGATTGACACGTCTACCCTTGCTGACGGTACTCCAATTACTGTGAGTTACAGAATGACTGATCATGCTGACAATACCCACAACTTCAACGCTTCAGATAATAGGGGAGACTATGTTGGCTGGAGCCTCGGGAACGGGATAGATGATGTGGTTCTTGGCTACCAGAATCTGACACCCGGTTCCAAACCAAACGGAGTATGGGCAGATTACACATATGACTTCACACCCACGGGCACAATGCCCTCAACTATCTATGTTGTTTTCAGCCAGCGTGGTCGCCGAACTGCTTCAAGCGCAACTGGTACAGATGGAATCAGCTTTGATGATATCTCAATAGTTGCAGACAAAACAAGTTTAGATCTTGACCGAGTGGGTGTTCCCCTTACAGGATCAAACTGGCAGAACATTGCCGTGGATCTGGATGACGCTGCTGTAACAAATGCTGTTCCTTTCTCTGCAGATTTTGGAATCGCACTCAGTCAGTACGGCATGGGCCCATGGGCAAACCACGGTATGCACTGGAGGTATTTCGAGCTCGGATACATAGGAGAGAAATACACTCTTCCTCAGTGGTCACACGGACCATTTGTAATAGGTGATACCGATGACTGGCTGCTGGAGGATATCTCAGGCAACCACAAGTGGACACTCCACGCAAACAACCCCGCTACCTACAGCAGCTCAACAGACTGCTGGCTTGAAACTCCACAGTTTATGATACCAGCCTCCACCCAGGATGCTATCTTCTCTTTCCATCACTCTCTTGATATAGAGAATAATAATGACTTCTGCTGGATAGAGATATCCACTAATGGCGGCACTAGCTGGAATCTTCTGGAATCAACTTCATACAACGGGTTCTATTCAGGAGGCGGTCACGATGCATACACTTCATCATTCGGTACTACAACCGTGGAGATTCCCCTTGATCTCTATGTAGGCCAGACTGTTCAGATAAGATTTGTCTTAC
The DNA here is from genome assembly GCA_016744855.1 of Candidatus Fermentibacteraceae bacterium. Lineage (GTDB taxonomy): Bacteria > Fermentibacterota > Fermentibacteria > Fermentibacterales > JCC-6 > Sabulitectum. Next base: position 55,157 of record JADGDO010000012.1, read on the forward strand.
ACTCTGATTTGAACATCGTAGGATCGGGTTGGACACTCGACAATTTTGAGGCTTCCGGTGTCGTTTCGGGAGTTGTTGTCGAGTCTATCGGATTCAAACCTGAAAACCCACTGGGTTCATGGTACTTCAATGATGTAGATGTTTATCTCGGCAGCACAACCGATCTTTCCTTCTCAGGAGATGGTGAATGGGACAAGTCCTCTCTCACCCATTATGGAACCTATTCTGTCCCGTCTACAGGCACGGAATGGGTAATCATCGACTTGAACGAAGACTTCATTCTTCCTTCGGCAGCCAATCTTGTTGTTAAGCTGGAGATGGAACAGACAGGAACCTCTCCCGGTTACAGCTGGATTGCCGCCAACCAGACAGATATGAGCAGGTGGGGAACTTCACCTTCCGGTGATCCATCCTTCTTGACTGTCGCTGACGTTAGGCCTGCCTTCATGATCAGAACTGCAAGCCACGGAGACCGGTTAGTTGATGCTGATTCAACCCAGACGAGTCTGGTAATGCCGCTTGCATTCTCCGCCCAGTGGGGAGATTTTGAGGGGATATACCTGATATCGGAACTTGGATTTGGTGGAGAGACCTCATGGGTCAGCGGAGGCACAAAAAATGACTGGGAGATCGGTGCTCCTGTCTTTACACCTGATATAGATCCGGCTCTTGTGCCCAGTAATCAGAACAACATAGCCGGTAATGATCTTACAGATGATGGTCTCTATCAGCCTGTTGCCTGGGCATGGCTCCGGTCCGGCGCATTCGAGATGGCAGATGCAGCTGTATACGACACTGTTACAGTTTCTTTCGACCGGTGCCTGAGGCTTGCACTTAACGATTTCGCATATGTTCAGATGGCTTTTACCACGAGCGTTGACCCTCCTCTTACAGAAGGTGAATGGACTACCGTGAAAGAGTGCCACTACGATGACGTTAGCTGGCAAACTGAAATAATCCCGCTTACTTTCTACTTCAATGAGGCTCTTGGTGACGGTAAAACCCACTACTTCATTAGGTTTGTTCTTGACTCCGGAGTTTTCGCAGAATTCGGTGGCTGGAACATTGATAACGTCGGCTTCTACGGCCGCTTTGCGGAATAGGGGGATGACAATGACAAACAGAACAACAAACAGAAAAGGTTCAGCCCTGGTTCTGGTGCTGGTGGCATCTCTCTTTCTGATCATTCTTACCGCCGGAGCATTCAGATATTTCCAGACTAATGTTAAATCACAGATTTGGACCAGAGACAGAATACAGGCCAAGCTTTCGGCTGAAGCCGGTGCCAATCTGGCAACTCACATGCTTATCGCAGGAGCTTCGCTCCCAACCGATTTGAATCCGGCACCTATCCTCGGTACAGAGTTAAGTTTTTTTGATCTTCCAGGTGAATTGGGAAGCGTATTTGCCTGTGTCGACCCATCCGACAGCAATGAAGTGGTCACTTCAGCCAATGCCTACATGATACGGTGTATCGCGAATGTTCCCGGTACTACTATTGAAACATTCGGCGTCAGGTCAATTGTAATGCCGGAGAATCTGGCAAGATTCTCCGTCTTCATGAACAACCCCAGCACTTCCGGATATTACGGGGATGGTTACAGATTCGATGGTCCCTTCTACGCTAACGGACCTGTCAGGGTGCAGAGTTCCAGTGCTACCCACGATGCTGACCCCTTCTTCTACAGTTTCAGACTGACCTCAGATTACTATCTGGCTTCCGGGTCTGTTCACCAGACAACGCCTTCGGATGGCGGTAATCTCGAAATGAGGCCTTTTGAACGGCTCACCATGGGTGCTCCCTATTTTGAACTGGGTATCGACCCCATTCCATTTGGTGAGGATGAACTCGACTGGGAGGGAGTGAGATCAGCAGCTATGTCCGGTGGTCTAGTTCTTAACAACACTGATGTACCTGATTTTTCACGACTTGCCCTTAAAGGTGACACGCTTTTGGTAAAATCAACTATAACTGCAACAGTTGATAGCTATTACCTGGGAGGTATGGATAATCCTGTTGTCTGGATTGAGAACGAAGGACAGTGTATCTATCTCAGGGGTAGTCAGCTTCAGGGACTCAGTATGGCCCTAACCATTGGCTGCATGGGTGATGTGCGTATGTCCGGTAATCTTCATTACGAGAACCCCGACCCTCAGGACCCCGATAACAATGATCTTCTTGGGATCATCACAGTACGTGGAAATATGATTATAGCCGAGGATCAGGGTGCACAGCTTGGTTGGTTGCCCGAATGCTTCCGAGTAAGAACAGACAACGGATTTGACTACTCTGCTGTTCTTGTTGCTCTCGAGGGCAATCTTCTTGCAGAGGATTGGACTGAACCTGATCCGGGACCGGTAGAGTTCAGGATTATTGGTGGATACATGATACAGGAGGAGGGCTACACCAGCACAAACACCACCGGTTACGAGATAGGTGTTTATTTCGATCCGAGACTGCTGTTTATGCACCCGCCTTTCTTCCCGACCACTGCAAACTGGAACACAACAATGTGGGCTGAGGATCCCGGAATGTCCACAGATGATGTATACGCAATTGGACAATACTAGAAACAGGGGAGATAGCCGGTGAAAAGTCAGCGTGGAAGTGCTCTCGTTATGGTTGTGGGTGTGGCTTCGGTTTTGTTCATACTTACCGGAGTTGTTTACACCTACTTCCAGATGAATGCTCGTACTACCAGGTTTCAGATGAACAGAATTCGTGCGGCAACAGCTGCCGAAGCTGGAACAGCTCTGGCTCTTCACCATCTTTCCTCTCTCGAAGCACTTCCCGCGAGTGGTCAGCCCTATCTGCTTCAGATGGAAGAAGACAGCTCCGGTTGGATTGATCTCGCGGATTGTGGCAAGTTTTATGTTGTAATCGACCCGCTCGATGGGTTTGGAGGGCATACCAGCAATGGTGCTGTTGAGGTTCGCTCCAGAGGCCTTGCCGGAGATATTACAAGAGATGTTTACGTGAGGGCTGCTCCCGCATACCCATCCAGCTATGCTCTGCTCGTAGATGACGCTATTCCTGCAGGTTATTTTATTGACGGCAGAATGGTGGACGGCTCTGTTCATTCCAACGGAGAAATAAATTTCAGCAGTTATTCACCCGACTCAACCGATGATCCGTATGTCTCCATGGTTTCAACAACATCACAGGGTGGCTTCAGGTTTTCCGGCGGAGTCTCTTCCGACGTGCCCCATCCAGAGGGCAGCAGTGTCTGGGTAAGACCATACAGCAGACACCGGCAGGGCAGCCCCTACTGGCAGCCGAATTCACCTGAAATCGATTTTTCAAGGATGGCTGATCACTTCAGAGGAATTGTAAACGGTTCTGTTCAGAGTGATGCTGTTCGCATTAGTGCAGAAAGAGTTCTTATCGAAGGGCAGAGACTTCTTTACAAGGAGAGCGAGACCTCTGTTGAACAAGTTTTGTCTCTTGATCATGTTAATCTCGTAATTGTCCGAAATGGCTTTTCACCGGTAATGATAAAGACCGTTAGAAGACCTGATCATTCACTTACAATCATTGCTTCAAACGATATGGAAATCGGAGGCGGGATTGACGGAGGAGCTACCGGCTCCGGAGGTCCTATGGGTCTGGTGACTCTCGGGAATTTCATCATTCCAGCAGATCCCGATGAAACCGGAGACGAAGACTGGTCCGGACGCTGGGAAATAGAAACAGACGGTGGATTCCTTATCAGAGCTTGTCTTGTTGCACCTTCTGGTACCTTTAAAGCTCAGACTCCTTACATACCTTCAGATCAGACCAGAGTTACTGTAACCGGAAGCCTTGTGGAGAGAACAATGGGTCGACTTTCTTCAGGGAACAGTGGCTATCAGCTTGGAAATACATGGGAACAGGGCCTCGGAGCCCTGCACCCTCCCTACTTTCCTCTGCTTGGCAGATGGAATGTTTACAGCTGGATAATCGATCCTCCTGAACAGGAGGGTTTTGAAATAGAAGATGATGCAATATGATAACTGTAATAACAGTCAATTTGAAAGAGAGGAGACAATCATGAAAACTTCTAAGGGTTTTACCCTTGTGGAGATAGTGATGGTCGTTGTTCTAATCGGAGTGATCTCTGCTGCTGCGTTTATTTTCCTTAGGGGAGGGCTCAGTGCCGCAGATTCTGCGTCTGAACATTCCGTAGAGGCAAGCAGAGTGCAACTAGCTGCTTCAGAAATCGAATCACTTCTTGAAAATGCTGGATATCCAGGAGATCTGTTCAGAATTGATGAACCGGTACTGGAAGCTTCATCCGAGAGATTCAGTTTTTTCGCAAACACTACAAACCCGAGGGAATCGGGGCTTGAAGACGAGATTACGATCGCTAACAATGATGGTTCCGTAACTGTTACTGACGGTTTCGGTACAAATTTGGTTTCCCCTCTTGGGAATGCTGAAATAGCTTTTGCATACACCAACTCTGCGGGAGAATCTATAGTAGATGCTGCTTCCGTAAGAAATGTTAGTTTTACAATAACGCTTGACTCCGGAATGGAGTACAGAGGCTATTCCTCTCCCTACAACCTTGAGTTGGCTGGCCTCTCTCCTGAGGACTACCGCGAAATCTATGTTGCTATGGATGGGAACCCGAACCGCTGGACCGAATACAAATTCCAGGAAGATTTCGAAACTCACCCCGGGTATGTTTTTGAGGATAATATGGAGGGTGATTTCGTATGGGAACCTGTTATACAGGAAGATTTTGAAAGCGCAGCCAGCTGGGCCAACAATTGGGATGGCTGGATCAGTGATCCCGGTTTTGGCAGGATACAGAGGCTGAACGACGCTTCCCTGGCCTACGAGGCAAACAACTGTCTTGTTCTTGACTGCTGGAAAACAGGTATCAGCACCAATATGGCCATCTGGACTGTTGATCTCAGCGATTATACAGATACAGACATGAGATTGAGATTTCACTGGCGTGAAGCTAATGATCAGCTGCATTATGAAGATGGTGTTTTCCTCCCGACCTTCACAGCGGGAGATACAACAGAGATTGATATTGAAGGATTTTCTGATTTCAGAAACGGCTTCAATAAAGGCTGGACCTACTGGACAAATGATTATGGCAGGATTGTTGTTACACAAGATTTCGCCACCGATGGGAATTACCTCAATATGGATTCCCGAAGGAATGGTAGCGCCAATGAATGTCGTATAATGAACACATACGACCTTTCCGCCTATTCGGGAAGCAGCAATGTATGGCTCAGATACGACTTTGCCAGCCGCGACGATGAGAACAGCGCAGGCGATTTTATAGGAATCATGGGGGGATCTATCCAGGATGATCCACTCGCTCAGGTCGCCCTGACACCTGCTTCTTTCCCCAACGGCTCCTGGATAACAAGAACTGTTGATCTGGATGATCTGGCCCCTTCCGGATATGACTGGTCGGATTTCCGAATAGTCTTTGCACAGGAAGATAATGATCCTACTACTTCTGCTTCTGGTCTTGATGGAATCAGCATCGACAATGTAACAGTTATTGAAACTGTTGCAGATGCCTGGGATCTCTCGAACAGAATGCTTCAAGCACCTTCTAATTTCCAGGCCTGGGAAGAGGGGCTCATAGATCTTACTGCAGAGGCCGCTTCAGCCGGTATTCCCTTCTCTAACGACTTCAATATCGGATTCAGTGCAACAAACACCGATCCGTTCGATCTCGATGGCATCCTTTTTGATGCCATATATATTGATGCCAGGAACTTCGGTATGGCTGGATGGACTCACGGAGTCTGGCCCGGTTACACAGAAGACGAGTGGTTAGCTGTAGACAACAATGCAGATGCAAAAGAAGGAGACTGGTACTATTCTGTCGGTGGAACCACAAACTACAATACAACACCCACAAATGCCTGGCTTCAGAGCCCGGAGATAGATCTATCAACATTTTCAGATGGAGATAGGGTAGCCTTTGCTTTTTTCCACAAGTATGACTTCGGTAATGCCGGTGGAGGATGCAATATTATGATCAGTGACGATAATGGAGCCACATGGGATGTTATAGCTCCCTATTTCGGTTACTACACCAGTGCCGTAGCTTCTCTCGGCGGGCAGCCCGGCTGGACAGGACAGAACTATGGATGGGGTACAACCGGTCCTGATTCATACGATTTTGCCGTTTTTGATATAACTGAATATGCCGCAGCTAGTTCAGTAAGGATAAGGTTCAATTACGGAACATACGGAGAATCCCATGGTGGTTGGCAGGTAGATTACTGCCGCAGCCGTGGTGGAGCCGACTGGCCTCAGGTAGATATGAATGGTGGAGGTTTCGACTGGTTTGCCTACTCCAATAGCGGAAATCCTGATCCTTCCTCAACCCCTAACGGCAGTTATTGGGCCGGTAATGATATGTCCACCAGTGGAGCTTGGGACCGCGAGTACGAAAACAACCAGAACAACTACCTTCTTTCTCCTCCGGTCTGTTTCGATAATGATACTGGTGCAGGTATCTATTCCTACCTCGAGTTTATTGCATCTCCCAGAACCCGATCGAGTGATTATGCGATCCTGGAAGTTGCAGCTTTCTCTCCAGTGGCACCGCCCAGTTGGCACACCATTTTTTCCGCTTCAGGAATTTCACCTTCATTCCAGCAGTTTAGGTATCGCATAGATTGGCTTCCACCTGATCTGGTCTGGACCGATAATAAAACTGTTGTGTTCAGGTGGCGCATGTATTCCAATGGATCCAGCACCGCCGGAGGATGGAATCTTGACAATATCGAGTGTTTCACATCGGAGCAGGTTCTACCTGACATGTTCAATGGATCACCGGTCTTACTAGACTATGACGACACGGAAACTGACGATTTGCATATTGTTGATCCGCTGCTTGTCAGAGAATCATATACAACAAGAAGAGAGTCTGTAAGAGCACTCTATGCACCCGGACCACAAAGACTACTGGAGGATCGATAGATGAGCTGGACAAAAATACTGATTGCAGGAGTACTGATTCTTTTTGCTGTCGGTTGCGGTGAGGATTCAAGTGGACCTTCCGAGGAGCTCGCTGTTACTGTCACTGCTCCACCTGCTGGTGGTGCCTCAGCAGTAGATACATATACTGTGACGTGGACATCATCCGCTACAAGCGGAACAGTATCTCTCTTTTACAACACGGTTGCAGGTCCTATAGGGCAACAGCAAATAGCCTCCGGTCTTTCGGCCAGCGGCTCACACTCCTGGGACCTTTCTGGAATTGCCGACGGTGAGTATTTTGTAAGAGCAATAATTACCAGTGGCGCTTCCTCTGGTTCAGACTGGTCGGATGGGTCTCTTACTGTGGATCATTCCAGTGGAGATCCTGCTATTACGGTGACAACACCACCTGAAACCGGTGCATCAGCAGATACATCTTTTGCTATAAACTGGGTTTCATCAGGTTATTCCAGTGGTATTGTTAATTTCTTTGTCGACACAGATACTGACCCAGCTTCCGGTCTTATTGAAATTGCAAAAAACCAGGATGACTCGGGTGAATATATCTGGAGCTGTGCTTCCTTCACCGAGGGGTACTATTACATCTATGCGGTAATCACAGACAGTGTAAACACCAGCTCTGATTACAGCGCTGGAATACTGACTGTAGATCACGGTGGTCTGAACCCTGATTTTTACATCACAAAACCGCCTGCTGCCGGTGCTGAAGCAGATAACGTCTATACAATTCAGTGGGAGAGCACAGCGCCACTGAATTCAACTGTTGATCTCTACTACGATACAGATGAGGACCCATCATCAGGGCTTGTAGAGATAACAAAGGATATTTTTGACGATGGTTACTACTCCTGGAATTGTTCTTCTGCACCAGAGGGTGTTTACTATATCTACGGAGTTCTGGAAACTTCGACACCCAGTCGGCAGTCCGGCAGTGTTTTCTCTCTGGTTAATTCAGTGTCCAGGGGTACAATTGTAACTGATTACAGTAATGGAACCCTCACAATTGCGCACACTGGTCAGTACTCCATTGAAGTAACAGAACCTCCTGCCTCGGGGGCTTCAGCGGATCAGAGTTTCCAGATTGAGTGGAATACAGATGCTCCTTCTTCAGAACCTCTGAGACTTTATTATGCTGCAGATACCACTGGAAGTGAACTCCTCGATTTAGCAACACTCGAACCTCCTGTCGGAACTGATTACAACTGGGATTGCAGCTCAATTCAAGATGGTAGTTGGTTTATTTACGCCGCTCTGGGTTCAAGAGGTATGGGTTCAGACTGGAGTGCCGGCCCTGTAAACATTTCCCACGAAGAAGAATACAGTTTTACCATGACCACACCACCCGTTTCAGGTGCTACTGCGAATGAAGACTATCTTCTTCAATGGGAGACAGATGCCCCTCCTTCGGCCTATGTTTCTCTTTACTACGGTGTAACTTCAGAACCCGGTGGTACGGTGTACAGCATCGGAACTGGAATCATGAACGGTGGTCAGTTTAACTGGCACTGTGAAGCAGTTGACGAGGGAGAGTACTTCGTTTACGGTGTCGTCAGTGATTCGCGTAACCCGCATGCTGATGACAGAGGTGCCGGCAGTGACTGGAGTGACGGAACTCTGATTATCGATCATACGGGATATTCCATTAACATTACAGCTCCTTCGAGTCCGGGTGAACCTGCAGATGAGAGCTATCTTGTTGAGTGGCAGGCATCGGGAAATCCTGATTGCGCTATAGACCTTTACTACGATGATGATACTAATCCTTCAGATATGACTCTTATTGCAGAAGGATTGACTAACACCGGCTCACATGAATGGAATACACTTATCGCCGGTGAAGGTGAGTATTTCGTATATGGAATTATTTATGATCCAGCTGACGGAAGACCTGTTCCCGGCTCCGATGAATTTGCTCAGGATTACAGCGAGGGCACCGTTCTTGTCAATCATGAGTACAATTACCTGATTGTTACAAGTCCTCCACCATGGGGAGCAATGGCCAATGAGAGCCATACAGTTACATGGGCAGCTGCAAGTCAGTCCGGCCCCGGAACTGTTGATGTGTATTACGACACTGATACAATCCCATCATCAGGGCTTGTTTCTATTGCTAACAATGTTGCATGGGATGATTACCAGTATGTATGGGATTGCAGTTCCATACCAGCCGGTTACTACTATGTATATGCTGAAATGGAAAATCCCGGAGGTACGTATTCCGATTACAGTGACGGTACATTGCAGATTTTCCACAGTATGCTGTGGTTTGTTTTCACAGCACCATCTGCTGCGGGTGACACTGCAGATAACAGTTATGAGCTTAAATGGTATTCGACCGGCCCCGATGGAAGACTAATGGATCTCTACTATGACACAGATACTGATCCATCTTCCGGTCTGGTTCTTGTTACAGAAGACGTGGTCTGTACCGAGTACCAGGAAGCATGGACATGGAACTGCAGTTCCGTGCCCGAAGGTAGCTACTACATCTACGGAATTCTTTCAGATCCTGTTGCTGACGATCAGATTACAGGATACAGCGAAGGAATGCTGACAATAAGCCACTAATAGGCTTTAGCTGTTCAGCTGAATAACCAGTTCCGCAAGGCGGGGATCGTAAATGGTCCCCGCTCTCATGTTCATGTCTCTTACAGCCATAGCGGTTCCCGAGTTCATCGCTTTCTCCCATGCAATACTCACTGCGAGAATTCTGGCTGGTAGAGGTATCTCTTCTCCGGTTTTTCTTGTGGCTCCGGTACCGCACCAGTGCTCTTTCATCCCCTTAAGTGCCTCCAGAGTTATCGCAGGAAGAGCATGTGGGTATCCCTCGATAATTTGCCCGCTTGCCTTGGGGAGAGAAACCATGTGAAGCAGACCCGCGAGGCGGATGCAGTCTTCGAACCACATATCCCTTTCTAGTGCTTTTGAAAGTGCTACAGCTGTTGTGGTTACTCTTCTGCTGAAACCGGCAAAATCGCTAGTGTTCCGCTCTACAAAAGAGATCATTGTTTCAATTGATTCCCAGGAAGTTTTCTTCATCTTCTTCTCAGCTTCAAGACCGCTCAGAACAGGAACCGCCCTGTTCAGGAATGATTCCATATAAACAGGTATTGTGGAGTTGAAAGAGTCAACCCAGATGGTAAGACCCGCATCATGCTGAATCTTCAAGCTATTGGTTACATCCCATTTTTCACCGTCAAAATAAGTCAGGCATTTCCATCTGACAGCAGATCTGCAGTCCCAGGCTTCTGAAACAGCTTTGTTAAGGGCTCTCAGAACATCCATCTCTGATGCTGCAGAAAATAGTTTGCTGGAAAGTTCTTTTAAACGGAGGACTGTTTCAAGTTCGTCTGTTTTCTCGTGTGCAGATCTGTTATGCCTAAGATTAATGCCGTGAACCAGAAGCATTGAGAGCAATCCGAAGGCGCAAGAGACAAGAATTGTTGTTGTGTTTATCTGAGTAAGAACAACCATTGTGGAAGGTACAGCCAGCAAGAGAATGAAGGTGTTCAGAAGAACTGTTTTCTTTAGTATCTCAATAAGATTACATTTCGAGCTGCTGAAATATGATACTGAAATGCATCTGAGGAATATGACGTTGATGACAGCGACAATCATGGCTAGGTAAGTTTGAATAGCCCCCTGTTCTATTGAAAACTCCTGAAAGCTCCAGAATAGAAATGAACTGAATCGAAGAAGAAATGCAAAAGAAACTCCCAGAAAAAGGGCTTCTGGGACATCAGAAACAATCTTTTTACCCATTCTGATGGAATTTAGAATACTTCCGCTGAATGCCATTACAGCGGTCACCGGATATATAAGAAGAGAATTATCCCAGGTAGCAAGAAAAACAATCACAGCAGGTTCTATCCCTATTTTGTCACTGTAGTCGGAAGAAAGAATGAAAATTCTCGACAACAGTATTCCCGTTGATGCTAGAAGAAGAAGCACAAATGATTGTATGGGGTCTGATGGCGATGCTTCCTGTACGGGAAAAACAAAGAACAGTGAAACAAGAGCGCAAGTTGCGATCAGATATTTGATCCCTGATTTCATCGTAGAATTCCCTCCAATGCATCTACCACTACAGCGTCGAAGTATATACCCCTGTAGTTCTTTATTTCCTGGAGAGCTTCCTGTTTTGATTTGCCCGGGTGGTATGCCCGTGGGGATGTTATTGCATCGAAAACATCAGCCACAGCAACAATTCTTGCAGAAAGAGTTATTGCAGATCCTGATAGTCCTTCCGGATACCCGCTGCCGTCGATGTGTTCGTGGTGCTGAAGTATAATCGGCGCTGCTTCACTGTACCTTTGCATTGCCCCCAGTAACTTTGCACCGGCATTGGGATGAGTTTGAATTAGATTTCTTTCAGATCTTGTGAGGAGGCCTTTCTTCATTATCAGTTCGCCGGGAACAGCAAGTTTTCCAATGTCATGGAGCAGAGCACCAATTTTTAGTTTAAGTATTTCTCCCTCTGGAAGACCTATGACTCTCGCTAGTTTTACAGCCATTTCTGATACTCTTAAAGAGTGGTGGTGGGTGTCTGAATCCTTTCTGTCTGCAAGCTGGACAAACATCAATGCTGCTCCGAGGAATGCGTTTTCAAGTCTTCTCTTGCTGAAAGCTGCCTTCCAGACATTTTCCAGCAGCGCAAGGGTCTCTCGCAGATCACTGCTTTCCAGCAATCTGATTTCCCTAGCGGCATCACCTCCTGCGATGAACACCGAGTCATCAGTTGATACTACCAACCATTGCCCCTGTTCTTCAATCCGGTAAGTAGAAGCAGGCGAAGCTGGAATTGTTAATGCTGCAGGTTTTCCCTGCATTGTCCATACGTGAGATCCGTCCATCAGATAAAGTGGAAAACTATCATCATCACTGTAAAGAAAGCTGACAAGTCTGTTTTGAAGAGATAGAGTTTTGATACGATCGTTGTATCTGGAGAGACGATTTCGAGAACGGAAATCGTATATCAATGAAGTTAGAACTATAGAGAATACAAGAACCCCACCCGCGAAACCATCTTTTGTGAAAAAGAATAGAATTATGTATGCGAATATTCCGTTGATCAGCCATGTTGTAGAGATCAGGGCGATTGATTGCAACGAGAGTCTTCTGATGCATGCCAGAAAGGCAGTTTGCAGAAGAATTCCTCCAGGTATGAACAACAAACTAGCTGGACTTGCCTCTCTGAAACCGGATACCGTTAACGCCGCCAGAACAGCTACAGGTATGTAGCTTAAAAAGAGAAATCTGGTATTCGCTTGTTTCCAGTTCACCTGCAACCCGAGGGAAACAGCTGCCAGTGATGTGACAATTCCAGGAATGACTCCCCCGAACGAAAAGGCCAGCCAGCATAGCATTGGGAAGAGGGTTACCGGTCCGGTTTTCATCTCTATCACCATACATGATGATGCAACTGCAACAAGACAAATCAATCCTGATACAGCTCCATTTTGTGAGAAAACGGCTGCTGCGGAAGTGAAAATAAGGCCAGCTGCAGAAAGAGCTGCAAGTTGCCTGTGATCATTTTTGTTTATTGGAAACCCTCCAGCTTTTGAACAACGTGTAAACTCTGAACATTTTCATTATAGTCAATGAGATTCAAGAGGCAAAGGTCAGAGGAATGGAGATTTTTTGAAAGTTCTTTTTGTTCAGTCTCCCGTTGGGCGAATAGAGGCACCGATCTATCCGATCGGGCTGGCTTATCTCGCCGGAGGGCTTACATCACATCAATGTACCGGAATAGATCTCACCTTCGAGAAATCACCGGGAGATGCGTTGGAAGCTGAGCTTGAACGCTTTAAGCCGGAAGTTGTAGCTGTTTCTGTTAGAAATATTGACGATAGTTCATATCCTGTTACTCATTGGTACCTTGACTCATTCGGTGAGGTAATGACAGCCCTCGATAAATGGAAGGGAACAGTAATCGCCGGTGGTGCAGGATTTTCAATTTATCCCGAAGAAATACTGAGTCTCTGGCCGAGAATTGATATTGCTGTTGTAGGAGAAGGTGAATTGGCCTTACCCGAATTGCTTGGTTATTTGAACGGTTCACCGGCCCCTGCTTGGCTGCATGGGGCAATTGCAACCCCCCCAAGACCCTTGCTTAAAAATGTTCCACTCCCTGATTACAGTGTTTTTCCTGCATCTGATTATCCCGGCAGGGGATCTGTAGGAGTTCAAACAAGAAGAGGTTGTGTCTTTAATTGTGCATACTGCACATACAAGACCGTAAGCGGCAGTGGTTTCCGTTTAAGACCTGTTGAGCATATTGTACTTGATATCAGGAACATCATAGAACAGGGGTTTGACAGTTTCATGTTTGTAGATTCAGTTTTCGATCATCCACTAGACTTTTTTCTAGAATTGCTTAATGCTCTTTCAGGCATTGAAAGCATTCTGCCGTGGGGCGCTTGGATGTCAGAATCTGTTCCTCTGGAACGTCTAGAAGAAATGTACAATGCTGGTTGCAGGTGGGTTGATTTTTCCCCAGACGTGATTACCAAAAAAGGCTGGAAGCTAATGGGAAAGGGTGGAGCTCTCAAAAAACTCTGGCCTGCCGTTAAACAAGCAAGAAAAGTCGGTTTGACAGTTGGAATCAACTTCTTCAGTGCCTCGCCAGGTGAAAATTTCATGGCTCTTGTTGGGAAATTTATTTTTATGGCGAAAGCAAGAGTTCTTCTTGGATGGGGAAGCACCTTTATCAATATCGGAACAATCAGGCTTTACAAAGGAGCTCCCCTTTCTGAGAAGCTTCACCCTGGTGAAGAGTTGTTTAAACCGGTTTTTTACCGACCGAAAGGATTGGCTGATCTAGCCATTAGAGCCTTTCAATCTTTTAGAAGAAGACGCAGATGATTACTGAATTTAAAGCGGGGCTTGTAGGCTTTCCCGTTTCACACTCACTTTCACCTGAGATACATTCTCTCTTTCTTGATTTTTTCGGCATTAAAGGTTGCTATCGGCTTCACCTGGTAGAGCCCGGGAATCTGTCAGACTTTTTGATTCATGCTGTAGCTGAGGGGTTTACCGGCCTTAATGTTACAGTACCACACAAGCTAGCAGCAGCGAGACTGTGTGATTCTCTCTCAAGCGAAGCAGAAGCAGCAGGTGCTGTAAACACAATTGTTTTCAGCCCCGATGGTTTAATAGGTTTCAATACCGATATTACAGGTTTAAGAGTTGCTCTCAGCGGGATGCCTTCTCCATTTTATATTCTTGGCAGAGGTGGGGTAGCAGCAGCAGTGGCAGCTGCATTACGGGGCTCAGATGTGACTTTCCTGTCAAGGGGAGAGAGCATTCCTGCAGATAAAATTCATGCAGTAGGTTCAGTAATTAATGCTACACCTGTTGGCTGGGATGATAAGGATGTTTTTCCGTTTGACATCCCTGCTGGCTGGAGTTTTGTCGATTTGAACTACAATCCCGGCTGGAGTTGGCGAAACAGCCTGTCGTGCCCGGTTGTTACCGGGGAGAAAATGCTTGTGGAGCAGGCTGCTGAATCGTTCCACTTGTGGACGGGCCACACTCCTGATGAGCGGCTAAAAACGAAAGTACTGAAAAGGATAGGGGACATACTTCATGAACAGAGAAATAACCACTGAGTGGATTTCAGACAAACAGCAGAATGGTTTTTCACGCAACGATCTTAAAGCGATTCTTTTAAGCAATGATAATGAGGCTGAGCTTCTTTACGAAGCCGCAAGAGAAGTTAGGGACAGGGAATTCGGCAAGAAGGCCTTCATACGTTCTGTTGTAGAGTTTGCTAATTCCTGTAGGTGCAGTTGTCTCTACTGCGGAATGCGGTTGAATAACCCGGATGGAATTAATTTTGCGCTCGACCATACCGAGCTACTCGCTATTGCAAAACAGGCATACGACAACGGAATTCGAACATTCTTCCTGCAGGCTGCTGAAAGTGAATCTTATGGAGCGATCTGGCTGAGAGATGTGATAGCAGACATCAAATCACTGGGAATGGGTGTTTTGCTCTGTGTCGGCGTTCACGAGGAAACTGATCTTGATCTCTGGCGCGAGGCAGGTGCATACAAATTCATACTTAAGCATGAGACAGCAGACAAAAAGCTTTTTGAGGAGATGAAGCCAGGATTTACGCTTGAGGGAAGAATAGAATGGCTGAGAACGCTTAGAAAACACGGTTATCATATAGGTTCCGGCCCCCTGCTGGGTCTTCCAGGGCAAACAATTGATTCCCTTGTTGATGATCTTTTCCTGCTTCGAGATCTGGAAGTTGAAATGTCCAGTGTGTCAGTATTTGTTCCTGCTGCCGGAACGCCTCTCGAAAATGAGCCTACCGGTGATCCCGAACTGGGTTTGCGTTTCATAGCTGCTATGAGGCTTTTCCTTAAGAATACACTGATTCCTGCTACCAGCACATTTGAAAGACTTCTTGAAAATGGTCAGTACAAGTGTTTTCAGGCAGGAGCCAATGTGATTACTGTGAACATGACACCCCAGAAGCTTCGGGATGACTACACCATATACACAGACAGGTTCTATGTGGGTCTTGAGCATGCCAGGACCACAATTAAGAAAGCCGGTCTTACAGAGACAACAGAAGGAGAACTTCTTTCCTGATAATCTCTGCAACCTGCTCAGGAGTTTTGTCTTCAGTCTCAATAGGATTACCCAGAGATGCGTAGTGCAGTTCTCTGCCTGTGATAAGTTTTCTCATCATGTAATTGTCTGAAGCAAGAGGGCGATTGCCGTTGTTTCTTTCGATCAGGGTGTCAGTTGAAGCGGAAAGAGTGAAAATAATTGTCTTTTCTTCTGCAAGTTTTCTGCTGTCAGAGTCAAGTAGTGCTCCTCCTCCTAGAGCTATAACAGTATGAGCAGTGGCATTTGCAATAACTTCGGTCAGAATTCGATTTTCTGTGGCCCTGAAAGATTCTTCTCCGTTGTGACGGAATATCCATGCTATAGAATGACCGATTTCATGTTCTATTTTGCTGTCAATATCTATGAAATCAGATTCAAGAGAACCTGCAAGTATTTTTCCTACGATGGATTTTCCGGAACATGGAGGACCGGCAAGAGCTATTATATTTTTCTTCATGACTCGATTATACAATCAGTCCTTGACGGAGGGGATACTGCCTGCTATTCAACGATGCATAAGATGGTAAGATAAGACAGAGTGGAGGGCGCGTATGACAAGGGAAGAATTGGCTCGCGAGACGGCCTCAAGAACAGGCCTTACTATGAAAGAAGTCCAGATAGTACTGGTGACACTGCTTGATGTTGTTAGAGAAACTCTCTGCGGTGGAGGCTCTGTTTTCCTTCGCGGATTCGGTTGCTTCGGTACCAAGATAGGCAGAGCGAGAAGGGTACGTGATCCCCGTGACGACGGAGTTATGATAATACCATCAAGACACCGCCCCGTTTTCAGAGCATATCCGGCCCTGCGCGATGCCGTGCAGAACAGCCTCGCCCCGAGGACGCAAGTTGCTTTCTTCTGTATAGGTTACCCGAATGCACAGACTATCTCGGTAGTCGGAGAGTTCAACAATTGGAACCCTGCTGAATCGCAAATGCAGAAACTCCCTGATGGCAGCTGGTTTACAGAACTGACTATGGCCTCCGGCCAAACAATCGGTTACAGTTTCTCCGTGGATGGAGTACGTAAACCGGATCCTGCTTACCGCTCAGATGCCAGCGGTATCTCAATGAGGCAGGTATAGATTGGCCAGAAAACGATCAATAAAAAAGCAGCCCCCAGTTGCGTGGCGTATAGTTCTATTCTTCTTCTTTGCTTTCTCTGCCCTTGCCACAATCGTTTCCCTGATATCTCCTCCCCCTGGATTCATGACGGTTACCGGAGATTTTCTTAAGAATTCACTTGGCTTACTGGCTCTGTTTGTCCCACTTCTCCTTTTCCTGTCGGGAGCTCTCATCCTTCGACTTTCCTTTGCAGGGAAATGGATGCGTCGGCTCGGTGCTGTCTTTGTTTCTTCTTTTTTCTTCTCAGCAATGCTCTCTGTTGTTTTATGCAGAATCAAACCCAGTTACCTCGTGTTTGCCGGGGGCAACCTGATAGGCAGGGTGGTGCTAGCAGTTGAGGGACTTGTCGGTGGAGTTATCAGCTGGATCGGTCTTTTTTCATTGTTCATGATTTCAGTCGCTGTTTTCACAGGATGGGACATCTCCGGAGACATAAATTCTCTTATAGCAAGGCGAAAATCATCAGGCTCTGCAAAGAAGCGCAAACCAGCACCAACCCGCAGCAAACTAGTACCGGAACCTGTTCAAGACCAGCTCCAGGTAGAGGAAACAAATGCTATTCCTCTGGAAGATGTTAATCCCTGGATTCAACAGTTACCTCCTGAGGTGCCCCTCGTTATTCCGCAAAAGCAGGAGGAACAAGTTCCAGCAGAGGAACCGGTCGTGGAAGAACAACCGAAGAAAACCCGTAGAAAGAAAAAACCACCTGTGGATCTCAACAGTAGCAATAATGATGAAAAAGTGCCTGTGCAAAATCGTACCACAAAAAGAGCTGAAGCCAGCAGTGATTACGAAACTGGAGATCAGTACTCTCTACCGGGAGCAGACTTCTT
Source organism: Candidatus Fermentibacteraceae bacterium (assembly GCA_016744855.1). GTDB lineage: Bacteria > Fermentibacterota > Fermentibacteria > Fermentibacterales > JCC-6 > Sabulitectum. Next base: position 72,704 of record JADGDO010000012.1, read on the forward strand.
GTCTCTTCCGGCTGATGGAGAAAGACGGGGGCAAAGCCCTGCTGAAATTGAGGATAGGGCCAACCTACTTGTAAGCAAGTTAGCTGATTTCGGTGTGGAATGTGCTATTGCAGACGCGCGCCCCGGTCCTGTTCTTACAAGATATGAGCTTACTCCAGGAGTGGGAGTGAAGGTAAACAGAATCCTGAATCTGTCTGATGATCTTGCACTTGCTCTTGCTGCAAAGAGAATTAGAATTCTTGCACCCATTCCAGGTAAAGGCGCTGTGGGCATCGAAGTGCCGAATAGAAATCCGGAAACGGTCTACCTGCGAGAAATTATTTCAAAGTTCAAGAATGAGACGATACCGGTGGCCCTCGGAAAGAAACTTGAAGGTCAGCCTTTTATTGCCGATCTCACCTCAATGCCGCATCTTCTTATAGCTGGGGCTACCGGAAGTGGAAAGAGCGTATGCGTGCATGCAATAATCTCTACAATCCTTCTGACAAGGAGCCCATACCAGGTGAAACTTGCAATGATCGATCCCAAGATGCTGGAGCTTTCCGCTTACAAGGGAATCCCTCATCTGTGGGCACCTGTGGTTGTTCAAACCTCAAAAGCCAGGTTCCTTCTTGAGGCTTTAGTGAAGGAGATGGAAGAAAGGTACGCCCTTCTCGCGAGAACCGGTGTTCGTTCCATCGCTGAGTACAACAAGAGATTCGGCCCGGATCAATCAGATGAATACCTTCCATACATCGTTGTTGTTATTGACGAGTTAGCTGATCTCATGATGGTATCCGCCAGAGATGTTGAACCAGCGATTGCAAGGCTTGCTCAAATGGCCAGAGCAGTTGGAATCCATCTTGTTATTGCCACACAGCGCCCCTCGGTTGATGTTATCACCGGTGTGATCAAGGCTAACTTCCCATCAAGAATCGCATTCAATGTTGGATCTAAGACAGACAGTAGAACGATACTTGATATGAATGGTGCAGAAAAGTTGCTGGGCAAGGGAGACATGCTCTTTGTACCTGCAGCGTCTCCGGAACCAATAAGAGTTCATGGATCGTTTATCTCAACAGAAGAGACCAAGGCTCTGGTGGATTTCTGGCGAGAACAACCCGAACTTCCTTTTGAATACGAGCCACCCGATGATGAACATGGGAACTTATATGACCCAGGTGTATTAGACTTTGATGATCCAATACTTGATGAGGTCAAAAGGGTAATTGTGGAACAACAGAGGGCGTCTGTATCTATGATTCAGAGGAAATTCAGAGTTGGGTATGCACGTGCAGGAAAACTCATTGATATGCTTGAACAGATGGGAGTTGTCGGCCCTCATGTGGGCAGTAAACCAAGAGATGTTCTTGTGAAGCCGGTACGGGAGGAATTAACCGATGAACCGAAGACTTAAATTTTCTCTTTTCCTTATTGTGCTTGCTTGTGGTGGTGGTGAACCCCTCGATTCTGAAGGTCTTGCTTCCAATGAAACAGCATTTGAGCAGTTTACAAGGGCCAGCCAGCTTTATTACAGAGGAAGGCTGACCGCAGCGCTTGAGGAGTTCAACGGAGTTATTTACAGGTATCCCGATTCTCCCCTCGCCTCCGATGCCCGTCTTGCAGTCAGGCGTGTTGAAAGTGACCTGGCCGGTGAAGTTCAGGAGCCAATTTCTGATCTCATTTCTTTCAGCTCTCGAGTGGCGATTGTAGGAAGACCAGGGGTGGTATCAGCAGTTCATGAAGTAAGTTCCTCTCTACGAAGTATCGGTGCGGGGGTAACTGAGATAATTGATGAACAGGCTCCAGCACTTACTGTTGTGTTTTATGGTCAGGGGTTTGCTTCAGAAGCTTCTCTTATTGCAGATTCTTTGGGAATCTGGCTTTCCCATCCGGAAAACATTGCATTCCGCCCGGGAGATGAGCTTATAAGCGCAGTGGCCGATGGGTTTGATGTGCTTGTCATTTTGGGAAGCGATGCTGTGTTTGCATCAACACTCAGGTAGAATGAGATGATGGGCAAACACTCACTATCTCTCACAAGTCCTGAAAGGTAATAATGACTTTTTTACTCATTTTTCTTTTAACCGGAACACCATTGCTTCAGCCGTTATCAGAGCGATTGGAGGAATCCGATTATCTTACAGGTTCTTTTGTTCAGACTGAATACTGGGCACTAACAATGGATTCCGAAATATCTGCGGGAACAATGCACCTCGCCCATCCCAACAGATTTATGCTTCAGTACAATGATTCCGAGGGCAGAGCCATGGGATGCACGGGAACGGAAGTGTTTACAGTTGATCCTGTGTTTCTTGAGATTCTTGTTTATACAGGAGCCCCTACTGGCTTCCTACACCTTCTATCATCGGTTGCAGAGAACGATTGCACCGTTGTTTCAGCTGAAAACGGAGATAGTCTTACTGTTACTGCCTCCGGTGTGTTTGAAGGAGGGGTAACAGAAATTACAGCCGGATATACCCTTTCTGATTCGCTGCCGTTTCTTTTTTCTACGACAGACGCAAACGGCAATTCATCTTCGTGGACAATCTCGGATCTAGAGACAGGTATCATCGTTCCAGACGTTTTTTCAATTCCGGACATCAGCGGATACAGCCTTGTTGATGCCGGTACACTATAGATAAATATAGGAGGCTTTGTTGAAATACCACTTAATATCCCTCGGTTGTCCGAAAAACAAAGTTGATTCCGAACGATTCGCCTGGGTGATGAACTGTGCCGGTTGGGAGAATTGTCTTGAACCCGGGCAGTCTGATCTGATAATTCTCAATACCTGCGCTTTCATAGCCCCTGCCACAGAGGAATCTCTTGAGTACATTTCGGATATTATCAGTTGGAAGGAAGAGAAACCGGGTAGAAAGATTGTTCTTGCCGGTTGCCTTCCTGGAAGATACAGTGATGATGGCAGTGGGGGACTCGAGGATATAGATCTTGTTATCGGCCCAGGGGAGTGGAGAAAACTCTCTGCATGGCTAGGAAATGCAGCAGATGGACCTCCGCAGGTTTCCGGTTGTGGAAGCTACCGTTATCTTAAAATAGCCAATGGTTGTAGCAACGGTTGTGCTTACTGCACGATCCCAGCCATACGTGGAGCATTCGTTCCGGAACGCATGGATTCAATCCTGAGAGATTCCGATCTCCTTGTTCAACAGGGTGCTCGAGAGATCGGCCTTGTTGCTCAAGATAGTGGGAACTGGCACCAGGATGGTACAAATCTCTCTGCACTTGCTGAATTGCTTGCAGTCAGGCACCCGTCCATTTGGTGGCGTCTTTATTATCTGCACCCTCTGCATTTCCCAGAAGGATTACTTGAGGTTTTTAGCCGGAACAGCAACGTAGTTCCCTACATAGATATGCCGATTCAGCATGCCAGTGATACCATACTTAAAAGAATGGGTAGAAAGCATGGTGTAGAAGCTATCGAAAAGATAATGGATCAGCTCGATAACTCACCGTTAGATATAGCCGTAAGGTACACTGTTATAACAGGATACCCCGGAGAGACTGAAAAGGATTTTATTGCCCTCAGAGATTTTCTTGGGAGGTACCGTTCCGGTAGACACATTGCTGCTTTCAGCTGGTATCCGGAGGAGGGAACACTGGAGTATAAAAGGGCTATAGCAAGAGGAGACGCTGTTGACGACTCAATTGCATCCAGACGACTTGCAGCTATTTCATCAGTCGGTGATGCTCTATATGCTGACTGGGATGAACGGTTGTTAGATAAAGAGCTTCTTGTTCTTGCGGATGACCCTCTCACGGGGCACACCAAATGGGATGCACCGGAAGTTGATGCAATTGTCACGTTTACAGAACCGGTAGATCCGGGTAAGATACTGCGGGTAAAAATAGTAGAATCTTCCGGAGCGTCTATTGTGGCAGAGCCTCTTAACTAATGATATAATCAGGGCTGATAGATTTGGTTTATAACACTTGAAAAAGGACAGGAACAGACATGATTACAGTATTCCTTCTTGGGCTGGCACTCACAGGAACGTTGACCAACCTAGATATGGTTGAGACTGTTGTTTTAGATGCAATAGAGCCCATTTCAGAACAGGTTTCTGCACAGGGGATTGAGTCAGTTATCCTCAAGACTGAAGGAGAGCACGAAGGCAGTTGGTTAGTGGAACAGATTGCTGCAGCTACGTTGAGTGAAGCAGGAGTTAACGTAGCAACAAATAGAGATGCTGAAGGGTGGACTCTCAATCTTAGAGCTATGGAGTTAGGTGTCACCTATGCTCAGACCAGAAGAAGTTGGGTGCTTGGAGGGAAGCAGGTTCCAAGACTTGCCACCTGCGAGATTTCTGCTACTCTTCTAAACCCTGAGGGAGATGTTGTTCTAACATCCCGTGAGGGTTCAATTTTAGAGAGTGTTGTTTCTCCCTCAGATATTATTTTTCTTGAAAGCTCTACAGAGAAGTGGTCAAATGGCGAATTGTCGGAAGAGGAAAGCGGTAATATCCTTGAGCCTCTTGTTGTTACAGGAGTAGTAACTGCACTCGTCTATCTTTTCTATTCCAGCAGGGACTAGTCTGTGCGAACTATTCTATATACCTTACTTTCTGTTATTCTAGTTTCGGCTTGCGGTCCTGATTCATTTAACGAGGACTCTCGTGAGCAGGCAGACATTCTCTACAATGCCGGAAGGTATTCTCAGGCACTCTCACTTTATGAAGAGTTGAGTAGTACTACTGAGGAATACGATTGTGAGTTACAGTACAGGCTTGCTGAAACAGCAGTTCTTGCGAGTCAGGCAGAGAGAAACAGAAATCACAGGCAACGAGCAAAAACTGCTCTGGATTATCTTTCTCAAAACCCCGGTGACTGTGATTCTCTGGCAATCGGCCACCTCTGGCGAAGGCTCGGGTGGGAGATGGTTCGTGATAACGATTCTTTGCCGGCCTACCACGCTTTTGGGAGGGCTATTGAGATAGCACCTGATCTAAATCAGGTCTTTGAGGAGGAATGGCTTCTCAGAGGTAAGTATGCCTCGGCCCATCTTGCTTCTGTGGTGGTTATAGCAGATTCTCTTTCCGGTACATATGCGGAAGATAGTACTCTCAGATATGCGGCAGAGCTTCATATTGTTGAATTGGACAGAATTCCTTTGGTTAGAACAGATCTCAGGGGGGAAGTACTGTTTTCAAGAGCAAGACTTCTTCTTTATACCACGGGCCGTGAAGATGATGAACTAATTGTTCTCACAGAGCTTGATCGTATGGGTCTTCTGAACTCATCGCACCGACAGAGACGAATGGATATTCTTCTTCTGCTGGCAGAGCAGGATGCAGCACAGAATGATAATGCTTTGGCCCGTGAACGGTTGATGGAAGTATGGAATTCCAGTTTTACCGGTGCTCGTGTTCAGGCAGCTCTTCAGATGGGACTGATGTCAGAAGCAGCAGGGAACCCTGTTGATGCACTTATGTGGTATAACAGAGCTTGTCAGGCAGCTCCCGGTTTAAGCTCATCAGCCTCAATGGCTGCTGCTGCGAGAAGAGATTCACTGAGATACATTGTAACACCATAAATACAAGAGGACAGCATGATAAAATATGGATTAATTGCAGCGTTACTGATTTTTATTTCTGGATGTGGTTCATTTCCGTCAACAACAGGTATGGAAAGAGAGCAGATCATTGATCTTGCTGACCAGCAATTTGAGGGCGGTAAATGGGGACAGGCTTCATTTCTTTACACCGAGCTTATGTTCCGCTACCCTGGAGACATGGAAACAGACTTTTTCCTCTACCGCAGCGGTCTTGCTGACAGGGAACAGAAGTTCTGGGCGGATGCCGAATTCTTCCTATACAGGGTTGTTAATGAATTTCCAAGGGGTATATGGGCAGATGATGCTCAATTTGCTCTTGCTGAAACAATGTGGATGCAGAGACGGGATTACCGAAGAGATCAGACTCAGGTTATCAGGGCCCGAGAGGAACTATTGCGTTTCATCGAATTGTATCCAGCCTCCGAACTTAAACCCGCTGCAGATGGGCTTCTCCTGGAAGTGAATGATCATCTTTCAAGAAGAGCTTTGTTTATCGGTAAATTTTATATCCACAGGCAAGATACTGATGCTGCTCTTCTCTATTTAAGAGATGCTATGGATAGCTACGGTGAGACTGCTTGCCGGGGAGCTGTTCTTATTGCTATGGGAGATCTTTACAGAACAACGGACAACTATTACTCAGCAAAAACTTACTACAACAGAGCTCTTGAAACCTGTGAACTTTCACCGGACGAGGAAGAGGAGGCTCTGAGTAGGCTTCAGGAGGTTCAGTGAGACAAGGGTTTTTCGGAGGAACTTTCGATCCTTTGCATCTGGGGCATTTAACACTGGCCCAAGAAGCTCTCGAGCAGTTTTCCCTTGATACTGTATTTTTTGTTCCCTCCAGATATCCTCCACACAAGAGTAATGCTGTAGTTACAGACTTTAAACATCGCCTCGCAATGCTGGAAGCTGCGCTTCAACACAACAAGTCGTTTAAAATTGCGGATATAGAATCGAGAGATTTTCCTTCTTACACGGTAGATATGCTCGAGCGTATATCCTCAGAAGATTATAGACCCTGTTTTATCATCGGGATGGATAGTCTGAGGGAGATACATACCTGGAAAAAGCCTCTGAGAATACTTGAACTTGCCGATATTCTGGTAGGAACAAGACCAGGGACTGATTTTTCTGCTGTAGATCCTGAAATTCTTGACAGAGTTAAGCTCTTTGACTTTCCCGGTGTCTGGGTATCATCTTCTGATCTCAGGAAGCGTATACTCGAGGGTAGAAGGATTTCATACCTTGTACCTGACTGTGTAGAATCGTATATAAGAAGCGGGGGGCTGTATGGAGCAGAAAAAGGCCATTGACACAATTCTTGATGCTCTTGTCGACGAGCATGTTAGTGATATTCACTTCAAGGTGGGATCACCACCGATTATCAGACGTTCAGGGGATATCAGACACGCAGTGGGCTTCCCCAGCTTTACCAGTGAACATCTCAATCAGATCACGGCTGAGGTATCAAGTAAAGCTCAGCTTGAATTACTTAGAACTGGAGTTGAAGTAGATCTTGCCTACAGCCTTGCCGGTAAAGCACGTTTCAGGGTAAATATTTTTAATCAGCGTGGAACACCGGCGATGGTAATGAGGAAAATACCTTTTGAAATTCCGAATCTAGATCAACTTGGCCTTCCTGATGTTGTAAAAAAAATCTGCACTGAGCAGAGAGGGTTGATTCTGGTTACCGGTGCTACGGGCAGTGGTAAATCTACTACTCTGGCGGCTATGATTAATGAAATTAATGAAAACCGCGAATCTCACATTGTAACTATTGAAGATCCAATAGAGTTCCTGCACCCGGATAAAAAATGCTCTATTTGCCAGAGGGAAGTGGGTATAGATACCAATTCATGGCCAACAGCTCTTAGATCTGTTTTCAGGCAGGACCCTGATGTGATACTTATAGGTGAGATGCGCGATGCGGAAACTGCCATGATTGCATTGAGCGGAGCGGAAACCGGTCACCTCGTCATGAGTACACTTCACACGACAGATGCTCCGGAGACTATCAATCGCATAATAGACATGTTCCCGGCTTACCAGCAGAAGCAGATTCGAATTCAGCTTGGTGGCCTACTGAAAGCGGTTATTTCTCAGAGGCTTTTACCATCAACTACTGAAAAGGAAAGGGTACTTGCAGCCGAAATCATGGTTCACACTGCGACTACTGGCAACTGTATCTCGGACCCTGAGAAAGCCCATCTTATACATGAAACTATGGAGCAGGGTGGTAGTCAGTATGGAATGCAGACCTTTGACATGTGTCTCTTCAACCTCCTCAAAAAAGGCCAAATAGATGAAGAAACAGCTCTTACTGCCGCAACAAATCCAAACTCTCTTGTTCTTAAAATAAAGGGAGTGGAATCTGCGGATGATTGGAGGATAGAATAAATGCTTGAGATAAGCGTAGCTGCAATGTGGGCTGGTGGGATCACTGTACTAGCCATAGCAATCTTTTTACTGTGGATTGGCCTGCGTGCTCAGAAAAGGGCAAATCAGACAGGTGATGCCACTATGATCGGTGAAAGTGGTATCGTAAGAAAAACTTCGGGCTTCAGGAACAGAATTGTTGTTGAGGTACGCGGAGAACAGTGGTGGAGCAAAATGACTGTACCCGGAACTGTTAGTGTGGGTACTGAAGTGAAAGTAACAGGAGTGGATCCTGATGATCTTATCCTGGTAATCGAACCTCTGGAAGGGAGATAGTATGCCGGCTCTAATTTGTGTTCCTGCCGTATTGCTCATTATTCTAATTCTCAGCTCTCTGAGAGTTTTGAAAGAGTATCAGAGAGGTATTGTCTTCAGACTCGGTAAAGTTATCGGTCTAAAGGGGCCGGGCCTCATCTTTGTTTTTCCGATAATTGATTCGATGAAGAAAGTGGATCTTCGAGTTATCACAATGGATATTCCGCCTCAGGATGTTATCACAAGAGACAACGTCAGTGTGAAGGTTAATGCTGTTACATACTATCGTGTTATTGATCCCAAGAAAGCTGTACTTGAAGTAACAAATTACATGTATGCCACCAATCAGCTTGCTCAGACAACCCTTAGAAGTGTTCTCGGTGAGGCAACTCTTGATGAGCTGCTTGCTAACAGGGATGAGATCAACAGTAAGCTCCAGGATATTCTTGACAGAATGACTGATCCATGGGGTATCAAGGTCTCTACTGTAGAAGTCAAACATGTGGATCTGCCGGAAGATATGCAGAGAATGATGGCAAAGGAAGCTGAAGCAGAGAGAGATCGCAGAGCCAAGATCATTCGTGCTGATGCAGAACTTCAGGCTTCAGTCAAGCTTGGTGAGGCAGCCAAGATACTCGATGTTCACCCTTCTGCTCTTCAGCTCAGATACCTCCAGACTCTTACAGACATTGCCGTTGAGAACAATTCCACAATTGCTTTCCCTATTCCAATGGACCTGCTTACCCCCTTCCTGAAAAAGGGAAAGGAGTAATACATGATTCTGAGGGGCACAGTAACCGCTCTGGTTACACCCTTCAGGGACGGACTTGTTGATCATAAATCACTAAGCAACCTGGTTGAACACCAGGTTGCTTCAGGTGTTCAGGGTCTACTTGCCTGCGGTTGTACCGGTGAACCTGCAACCTTATCAGACAGGGAGAAGCTTGAGGTTATTCAAACCGTCCTTGAAACTGCTGATGGAAGAGTTCCGGTTATTGCTGGAACAGGTACAAATGCCACTGCCTCAACAGTAACTTTTACAGAAGCTGTCTGCGCCACCGGAGTGGATGCAGTACTTATCATCACACCTTACTACAACAAACCTACAGCTCAGGGACAGCTCGTTCACTATACGTCTGTCGCTGACGCAAGCCTAAAGCCTGTAATTATCTACAATGTTCCAGGTCGAACAGGGACAAATATGGGTATTGAAACCTTGGCCAGGCTGGGTGAGCACCCGAACATTATTGGCGTAAAAGATGCAGCAGGAGATGTAGAACGTGTTACTCAGCTTAGATCAATGTCTTCGATGGCAATCATGAGCGGTGATGACCATCTCTGTCTTTCTCAGGTTTTTATGGGTGGATCCGGTGTAGTATCGGTAGCATCGAATGTTGCACCATCTCTTGTGAGCCGGATGATTCAGCTGGGTTTGCAGGGAGAAGTCAAAGGAGCAAGAGAGCTTCATGAGATCCTCTATCCTCTTTTCAAGGTTCTCTTTATTGAAAGCAATCCGTCACCTTCCAAGAAAGCCCTTGAGATAATGAGCATTATCGCCAGTGACTCTCTCAGAGAACCACTTGTATCGCTGGGTGAGGAAAGTGCACATACTCTTCGGAAAGTTCTAGTTGACATGGAGCTGGTATGACAAGGATTGCACTGTTCGGTTCGGAAGGAAGAATGGGCAAGCTCATTGCTGAAGAGGTTACCGGCAATCCCGGTTATGAAGTAATTCAAGCATTTGATTCCGGTGATGAGCTAACTCTAGACCCTCGTGTTGAAGTTGTCATTGATTTCTCCCTACCACAGGCCTTTAGTGCCCTTAACACTCTTGTGAAGGGGAAAGATGTGGCTATTGTTTCCGGAACCACCGGGCTTGGAGAAACCGAACGACAGATGCTGGAATCCTGGTCAAGGAATCATGCAGTATTCTATTCTTCCAATATGAGTGTGGGTGTTCATGTTCTAGGAATGCTTATGAAAACAGCAACCCGAATGCTTGGAGAAAGCTTTGACAGAGAACTGATTGAGTTTCATCACGGAAGAAAAAAAGATAGTCCCAGTGGAACAGCATTATCTCTTTTGAATAACTGGGATGGCGAACAAGTGTACGGTCGACTAGGTGATACAGGAGAGAGAAAAGCAGGTACAGTCGGTGTTCATGCAGTTCGCGGAGGAGATGTTGCAGGTGAGCATCATCTTCATTTCCTGGGTGATGGGGAGAGGTTAACTCTAAGCCATCTTGCTACAAACAGGAGAGTTTTTGTAATGGGTGCCCTAAGAGCTGCTGCCTTCATTGTTGGGAAACCTTACGGTTTGTACCGCATGGAAGATTTGTTGGATCAGAAAACCCTTAGCAGTCTTGTGTAATTGCATAGCAGTATTTTATATAACAAGATACGCGAGCTCAAATCTAACAAGGGGGAACTTTGTCGAATTTCTGCCTGAAACTAATGGGATACAATCGTGGCTGAAGTAGTTAAACCGGCCTTCGCCGGTTCTTTCTATCCATCAACCCCTGATGCAGTTAAGGCAGATGTTTGTAATCTTCTTCAAAACAGCTGTTCACCCTTTTCTGAAGCTGTCGGAATGGTTGTACCACATGCCGGGTATGTATACTCCGGCAAAACTGCTGCATATGGTTTTGCTTCAGCACCAGATAATGTTTCCACTATTGTGATATGCGCTCCAAGTCACAGGTATCCGTTTAAGGGTGAAACCGTTTTTGATACCGATTTTCTGGAAACACCATTGGGTTTATGCCCTGTCGACAGAAAAATTACTGGATTTCTTGCGGAAGAAATGGAATCAATAGTATTTCAAGAGCACAGTCTTGAAGTGCTGATTCCCTTTGTTCAGATGAAGTGGCCTGACGCGATGATTGTGCCTATTGTTCTCGGCATGGAGCCAGACTGTAAGAAAGTCGCGGAGCTGATTTATAAGCATGCTCCTGAGGCATTCCTGATTGCTTCCAGTGATCTCTCTCATTTCCATCCATTGAGTGAAGCAGAGAAACTTGACCGGATGGTAATAAATGCATTTCTCTCCCTATCCCCCGAACAGATTGGGGATAATCTGGAGGCTTGTGGTAAGACAGCTATTAAAACTTTGCTGTACTTTGCAGCTATGAAGAGTGCAGGAACAGCGGTTGAGCTACATTATTCAACCTCAGCAGATGCAGGTGCTGGAACCGATGAAGTTGTCGGCTATTTTTCAGGCATGGTGCTCAAGTGACTCCGGCTGATCAGAGAATCCTTCTGAATCTTGCAAGAGAATCCGTTGAAGCAGCTGCCTTGGGAAAACCAATTCCCCTTCTTCCATCCGACGATGTCATCACCCGTCCGGGAGGGGCATTTGTTACATTGAAGATCAGAGGACGACTGAGGGGTTGTATCGGTCACTTCTCCGGTATAGGTTCTCTCGGTGCTACAGTTAGATCAATGGCTCGGGAGGCAACCCTCTCCGACCCCAGATTTATTGCTGTTTCACCTGACGAGATAAAGAATATTACCATAGAAATATCTGTTCTTTCTCCAATGGAAAGAATTGATGCAAATGATGTTGTGCCTGGAGTACACGGGCTTTACATAAGACGAGGATCCAGGGCAGGGACTCTTTTACCCCAGGTTGCAAGTGAGGAAGGCTGGAACAGAGAGACCTTTCTGAAGCATACCTGTTTGAAGGCAGGGCTTCCCCCGGAAGCTTACTTGGAAAAAGGAACCGAGATACTCTCATACACTGCTGAAGTGTTCAGCGAAACAACAGTTTAGAAAGGGGTTAACTATGAAAAAATTGATTCTTACGGGTATTGGATTTGTACTTCTCTTCGGTGCCTGTGAAATGCCGGGCGCGGGGCAGGCTGCCTCCATCGTACAGGAGCAGGTAGAGGATATAAGTGAAGAGATTCAGGAAGTAGTTTCAGACAACGAAGCACTCACTGAAAGACTTGATGACCTTCAGGAACAGATTGGTTCAGCATCTTTTGATATGCCGGATATGCCTGAATTTGACATTGAGGGGCTCATGGAGACTTTCGATGAGGATTTCAATAATCTCTCAGCCAGATCTGATTCTTTGATTGATGAAATGTCGATTGTTATTGAAACTCAAGCACTTTCCATAGATAGTCTCAGAAGCGAGATAAATGATCTTGAGGGTGAAATTGCTTCACTAAGGTCTACTGTCAACGCTCTAGGTTCTTACAGCGGTGATTCCGGTAGAACCGGTTCAAGCAGCAGTTCAAGTGGTGGTAGGGGTGGATCCGGAACCTCATCGGGCGGTTCTTCGGGCAGTTCTTCGGGCAGTTCATCCGGGGGAAGAATTTAGTGTCTCTTTACTTCTTCAATCATGAAGTTGAGAATCCTTTCCTCCAGGCAATCCTAGCTTTCGGGGCAATTCTGTTTGCAATTGCTGTTGTTGCGCTTGTGGTAGTTATTGTTCTACCGGTAGTTGGTATTGTACTCACTGGTGGTTTTCTGGTATTAGCAGTAGCGCTGCTCATTATTGTTGTCACAGTGCCGTTTCTCGCCTTCTTTGGAATTCTCTTCAGTAACCGAAAAAAGGGAAGTGGAATTAAAGAAAGCAGAGTCATTGATGTGGAACCTTTCCATTCCGTGAAAGTTTCCGGAGCAGTGAAAGTAGATATTATCTGTGGTCAAGAACAGGTTTTGACTGTTACCACGGATGACAATCTTATTGACGACATTAAGACTACTGTAAAAGACGGTGAACTATCCGTTTCATTTGCCCGTTCAATATCATGCAACACGGGAATCAACGTACAGATTTCCATGGCTGATTTGAGGAAAATGGGAATGTATGGAGCTGTAAAAGCAGGCATTACAGGAATCAATTCTGATGAATTAGTTATCAGAGGTAGCGGTGCATGTAAGATGACTGCTGATGGTACCAGTAAGAGTCTCGATGCCAAACTATCAGGTGCCGGTAAACTCTCAGCTGCCGAATTGATTTCCGGGAGAGTTAAAATTAAAATCTCCGGGTGTGCAAACGCAGTTGTTCATGCAGTTGAAAAAGTTACAGTTAAAATTTCCGGAGCAGGCAGAGTTACCTGTCACGGTAACCCGCCAGATGTGCACAAGCACATTTCTGGTGCTGGAAAAGTGGAAATAGTAGAGTGAAGAACTCCACTCGTGGAGCTTTGTGGTCTGCCTTGGTCTTTCCCGGATCAGGGCAGATTGTATTGAAACACTGGAAACGGGCAATTCCTTTCGCACTTTTCAACGGTGGTTGCATCATTTTTCTGATTGTTGCAATTTTTCGAAGTACATGGACTGGCCTCGAGCAGGAGGCATTACAGGGGGCAGATATTAATCTGTCAACAATACTCGGCGTTGCATCTACATCCCTTGCCGGAGCAAAGAACTACATTCTTCCGCTGATGTTTCTGGGCTGGTTTCTGAGTGTTATAGATGCATGGATGCTTGGGAAACGTTTATTGTAAGAGCCAGCTTCTGGCCTCATCAATATCCGTAAACAATTGTACTGTGTTTCCACTGTTCAAAAATACTGTCTCAAGGAAACGGAATTTCCCCGGGTCATTTACCAAAAGAGCTCTCTTTATACCCTGCTTTACGCCAGCTTCAACAGCAGCCTGCGGCATTTGGTAAACAGATAATGGGGAACTGATAACAGTAGCATTGCGCAGGTCGTTAAGGACGCATGCGCCTTCATGTTTTTTCAGGTATTGCGCTACTTCTTCAGCTAAATCACTAAGAGCCGAAAAGTTGAACTCTCCCGTAAAGACAACATTGATACAGTTCAAATCTCTGTCAAATTTCAAGCTGAAGCTCATAATACCCCATTAATTATGCGTAACACATTGATATTATGAGTGTATTGATTACCGAGCGTCAATACTGCGGTTGTTTCACGAATCATGACACCGGCAGCATAGGCTGCCGGCATTTGAATGATGTCTGGAATTTCTACTTGAGGAAATGTATTCCCCAAGCTCCTGAATCGTAATCCTCTTCAGTTTGATCAGCGAAAGTATCTGCATCTATAACATCTACTGCGATGCGCTGGTACTCTCCTGTATACTCAACATACCATTCATAGCTGTAGATCCCGTCTTCGGCTTCTTCATCCCCGTAAAGACCATTGTCATACATCAGGTGCCTGCTGTGGCCAGAGAGGGGGCCGTGAGCAATCACGAAGAATGGAGGGTCATAGAGAGGGTTCAGGTGCTCAACAGTAGACTCAATTCTCACAAAATCACCCTCCAGAAGCTGCGGAAGCTCTGAGTCAATACGATAGAATGTACCAGGATCATCACACTCCCAAATAATTTCACCGTTCTTGTACAAACTCATCGAAGAAATGAAGACCTCTTGTTCTCCTGATGTTAAGATGTGCTCGGCGGGAGTTGCAGAAACAATTACCCATCCACCATGAGAAGTTCCATCACCGGTTTTTTCGAGAACCAGCCTCACGTATCGTTGGTCACTGAATGCTTTAGTAGCAGGTTCAAATACACCGTTCCATTCGGTATCAATTACTAGTTCTGCTGTTAGATTGTGAATTACTGTAACAGTACATACTCCAGCAACCGGGTCATTCTCAAGAATAATCTCACGCGATGGTTCGTTGAGCAATTGGCGATACCAGTATTCCGGAACTGAAACATCCTCTGCCGAATTGCCGTTCTTATCATCCTCACCGAGGTCACCAGAGCCATTTAGATTTGATGTTGAACTCAGGTCAGATGAACCTACGAGCTGACTGATCCACTCCGAATCGGTCATCTCTGGTGATTCAACACATCCAGCTGCAAAAAACAGACTTGCTGCTGCGGTAGCTGTAACAATGATTAGCCTATTCATTCCCGCCTCCCTTGCTGCCGGTTCATTCCGGCAAGACCATAATGCAAAGAGAATCATGCTGATATGTTATCTTGAAGTAACAGTTTGTAAAGAAAACCGTGCTCAGTGAGTCGTTATAGATTTATAAGCAACAGTGAAGTCATCGTGATGATGATTGCAATCATTTCTCTTCGGGACAGTTTTTCACCGTAGAAAAACTTGCCTCCAAGGCAGATAAGAGCAATTGAACCGGCACTGTAGCTTGGGAAAACTACGGAAGCAGGCATTTTTGATAAGGCATTTATCAGAAAGAATGATGCAAAGAAATTCGGAATTCCAACACAGAGTCCAACAAGTATTTCGCGGATATTGGGTTTTTTTCTGATTTTAAGAAGACTGATCAGAAGGGCTGTAGCAAAGAGGAAGAAGAGAAACAAGTCTTTTATTTCAAGCATCCCGTATTTCTGGTACAATTTGTTAGTGAACTCTGAAACACCGCAGGAAAGGAAAAGAAGCAAGAGAGTTGGTTTAATTGACGAAAAGATGTTGTCAGAACCGAATCTGAGATTCACCATACCAATTGCTGTCAGAGCCAGAATGATCCCTGCCCACTGCAGTCCTCCCGGAAACTCTTTCCAGAAGATCATACTTAGTATCATGGGAATAAGAATTCCCATCTTGGCATAGCTCCCCGCCATACCTACACCGCTTTCCCGCACTGATTTCTGGTAATAGAAGAAACCGAGGAAGTAAAGAATTCCAGTGGGTATACCGATGACAAGTGCCCATAGACCGGAATTTTCAACAGTCAGGAAGCCTTCTGTACCCGGATTATTGTGGACGAGTTGGGTAACGAGCTTCCCCCAGGACAAATCAGCCAAACTGCCAAATAAACCTTTTTTCAAAACAAACCAGAGAGAGATGGACGCTGCCATTGTGTAGTTCATTGAGAGAATTACAAATCTGTTGTGATTCTTTTCTTCCCCATGCTTCAAAATGAGCGCTATTGCTGTGCTGCAAAAGATCGCTGAAAGAAGATAAATCATTTCATAGCCGTCCTGTGGTTCGGGATTGTTTTCCCGATTATACTATTCCATAACAAACAGGAGGTTTATGGCTGTTCAATTAGATTGTCCTTCGTGTGGAGCATCGGTTAAGGCGAAGAGGGGTGTTGCTTCTGTAACCTGCCAGTATTGCGGCAGTTCAATACTGGTACCAGAGTACTTAGCAGGTAAAACTGTTACTCCAAGCAGAGTTCCGATTCACGGTAAATCATGCGGCAAAACCGCATTAACTTTGACCGTCGTTGCCTTTCTTCTTGTAATTGGAATCGCTGGTGTCGTCTTTTACTTCCTTGCTCCTGCAACAGAAAAAGCATCTCAGAGCTTTGCAGCGACTGTACAGTCTGAGCTTTTAGATACGGATCAACAAGTTATCATGGAATTCGGGGGCTCCGGTACGGGTCCCGGCTTTTTCCAGATACCGGAGTGCATTGCAATAGATGCCAGTGGAAATCTTTTTGTTGGAGAGCGCGACAACAATCGGATTCAAGTTTTTGATCTCAACGGAGAGTTCATACACCAATGGTTTTATTCAGAAAAAGACGATGTCTACCTCTCAGCAATGTCATGCTCTCGTAACGGTGGTCTTTATTTGATTTTTGACAGTAACCTATATCTCTTCGACGGAGAAACAGGAGAATACGTAGATTTGCTTGAGCATCCCGAGGGTTGGGGATTTAGCGACGTCGACGTTGCACCGGACGGAAGTGTTCTTGCATCATGGTACAAGAACAGAGACGATATCATTCTTTTCGATGCAAGCGGCGACATTGAACTGGTTATTGAAGAGGCAATCAGCTCTCAAACTGGAGATTCAGAATTGAACACCATGATTGCGGCTGGAAACCTTGGGAAGATTTTTGCTTTCGGCTCATTCAACGAGACAGTTATGATCTTTAATTCTGACGGTCGCTTTCTGGACCGGTTCGGTAACGAGGATATGCTTATTATGCCCACAGGTATGGATGTAGATCCCTTGGGTAGGCTATGGATCAGTGATTTTGGCGATCTGATACTTTTTAGCACAGATGGTGAACTTCTCCAGAGAATTAATCTCGATAACTCAATTCGTGATTTTGTGATAAGTGATGACATGCAGCTCTATGGTATTTCTGCAGATGAAACAATAGTGCAAATTGACCTTACATCATACTAGAAGGAGACAAAATGGCTTTAGTTACTCTGAAGGGTAATCACATTGAAACAGTCGGAGCTCTTCCTGAAGAGGGAATGAAAGCACCGGGTTTCAGCCTTACGGCAACAGATTTATCGATGAAAGAACTGAAGGATTTCCCTGACAAGGTTAAGGTTCTCAATATTTTCCCCAGTCTTGATACCGGAGTCTGCGCGGCATCGGTTCGAAGATTCAACAGTGACGTTTCAAAACTGGAAAACACCGTTGTTCTCTGCATTTCTGCTGATCTCCCTTTCGCTCATTCAAGATTTTGCGAAGTCGAGGGGCTCAAGAACGTAGTTTCTCTGTCCAGTTTCCGCTCTCCCGAGTTTGGCAGAGACTATGGTGTAACTCTGATTACAGGTCCACTTGAAGGCCTGTTAACCCGTGCAGTTGTGATTCTCGACAGCTCTGATCTTGTGGTCTATTCAGAACTTGTTCCCGAGATTACACAGGAACCGGATTATGATGCTGCACTTACTGTTGCAAGGGAGTTCGAGTAGCAAATGGATGGTACAAGAAGAGCAGATTTGAAGACTGGCATGGCGGTTAATGTGGTGCAGAAACACCATCAGCGAACCGGTGAGTTTACCGAAGGTGTTATTGCTTCAATACTCACAAAGTCATCCACTCATCCTCACGGCATTAAAGTTAAACTTCAGTCCGGCATTGTCGGAAGGGTGAAAGAAATTTTAGATACATAAAAGGAATATTTCTCGTGTGACTTTGTACAATCGGATGGAAGCCGCAATTCGCATTGTATTACCGAAGGGAATTTCATGAGCTCGTTTTATCTGATGGTCACTGTTCTGACTGCTTTAATGGTACTCGATGTTCAAATGCCAGCTGTTAGTCCGATTGAGACCCTTCTTGTCGGAGAAGAAGGAGAGTCTTCTTCAATAAGCTGGCCTCTGGTTGAGGGTACTTCCGGAGGGATTGAGAGGATAAACGAGATTCTTGAATACAAGAATGTTACAGGAGAGTCGATTGATGAGATCGTTACGAATTATCGGATGTATGGAGCAGGAATTGTCGGTTCTTCCTTTGTTGTGAACTGGATGAATGCGGAATATCTTGATCTTCAAATAACTGTAGAGACTCTTGGTGCATACCCCTCTCAAATGGTTTTCAATTTCCTTTTCAACCTGGAGACCGGAGAAGAGGTCACAGCGGAAGATCTCTTTATGGAGGAGCAAATCACAGATCTGGTAAAACTATGTGACCATGAGCTTCAGAACCGTATTACTGATCAGATTGAAGATGAATTCACATTTACCGAAACAGATTTGAATCAACTGGGGATGAGGCGAAGTGGCATTGTTTTCCACTACGATTTCAATTTCCCTCACGCGAGTGCCGCAATGGAACCTGATGGAGAGCTCTTTTTCTCCTGGAATGTACTAAACGAATTTCTTTTACCGGAAGCCAGACACTGAAGGAACTGCAGTGCAAGGGAGTCCATGACCATGTTGAATATTGCTTTGTTTGGAGCGCCGGGAGCAGGTAAAGGTACTCAGTCTGAACTTCTGATGAGGAAACACAATCTTATCTACATATCCACTGGAAATATTCTTCGTGAGGAGATAAGAAGCGCGACCCAGCTCGGGCTTGCAGCCAAGTCAATCATTGAAGCTGGAGGACTTGTTTCTGATGAAATTATCGTTCAGATAATAGAGAAGAAGATAACCTCTAACCCGGATGCTCCAGGATTCCTTTTCGACGGCTTTCCAAGAACATTTGTGCAAGCATACATCCTGGAAGGTCTTCTGCTTAAAATGCACACTTCTCTAACATGTTTGCTCTTTCTTGATGTTACTCCTGAAGAATCAATGAAGCGACTGATCCACCGGGCAAAAACCTCGGGTCGCAGTGATGATACTGAAGAGGTTATCAAGAACCGATTAAAAGAGTATCAGAACAAAACTGCTCCAGTTGCCGGGTTCTACAAGGATCAGGGAATCTTTTTTCCGGTAAAAGGCACAGGTTCTGTTGAGGAAATCAACAGCAGGTTAGAAGAAATTATTGACAAGGAACTCCGTAAGGTACTTTTCAATATTGTCTTACTGGGCTATCCCGGTGCAGGTCGCGGTACTCAGGCCAGAACACTTGCAGATAAATACAATCTTGTATACCTGTCGACAGGTGAGATGCTCAAAGAGGAGATAGAGAAAGGCTCTGTTGTGGGAATTGAGGCACAGAGCATTTTCGATAAGGGAGATCTTGTTCCTGATGAAATAGTTATTAAGCTTATCGAGAAACACATAAAGCGAAATCCCGATGCAAACGGCTTCATATTTAAGGGTTTTCCCAGAACTCTGGTACAGGCATACATCCTGGATGGCCTCCTTAGAAAGATTCACTCCTCAATCTCTTTCACACTGGACATTCAGTGTCCGACACTGGAACTGATAAAGAGATTGGATGCCAGAGGAAAAACCACTAAACGGATGAACTACGATATGGAAACCAGCACCATTGTTCACCGGTTGGAACAGCACGAGAAAATCTGTCTTCCAGTTGTGGAGTACTACCGTAAACAGGGCAAAATGACTGTTGTTGACGGTACAGGCACCCCTGAAGATGTATGGAGCCGGATAGAAGAACCTGCCGAGAACGCATGGCGAAGAGCCCGATAAAACATTACATGATTTGTATGATATACTCTTGACACAGTATAAAATACATAGCATCTTCTCTTCGAGTAATATTTACTGGTAGTATTGCTGACTGGTACTTATAATTGCCACGAAGGAAGATAAGTGGAAACCATGTTTGCTCCATCCGAGAGGGTCTCTTCAAGCCAACTGGAAATTGAAGTCGATATTGTTAACAGAAGCCCTGTCATTTCTGCATTGCTTCATTCAATCAGTGGTTTGCTGGTCGTCATCGATGAAAACAGGCAGATTGTCGCCCTCAATAGTTCATTTCTAAAGATGCTTGGGATTCATGATCCTGAAGAAGCCCTTGGCCTGCGCTTGGGTGAGGCTGTAAGGTGCATTCATTCAGGTGATAAGCCGGCAGGCTGCGGCACAACAAAATATTGTTCTTCGTGTGGTGGTGCTGTTGCTATTGTTTCCAGTCTTGAGCAGGATAATCCTGTTGAAATGACATGTTCACTCACAGCAAGAAGAGGGGAGAGAACCAAGGATATTGCTCTTCTTGTGAAATCTCACCCCATTATAATTAGTGCTGAGCGTTTCCTCCTGATTTTTCTTCAGGATATAACCAAGCAGCAGCAAAGAGCTGCATTGGAGAGAACCTTCTTTCACGATGTTGGCAATCTCCTCTTCATGCTTCTCGGGTCCTGTGAACTTCTTGTTAAAGAATGCCCCTCTGATCTCGCTAAAAGCATTCACAAAGCGTCTATTCGTTTACACAAGGAGATTGCAATACAGAGGTGCCTTTCAAATAGAGAAGTAACATCGTATTTGCCGGAAAGAAACGATGTTACGACTGAAACAGTACTTCTAGAGCTCAAATCATTTTTCTCTTACCATCCAGTGGCCGATGCAAGGGAAACCGAATTTACTAACTCAGTTCCGAACAGGGTTTTCAACACCGATACTTCTCTTCTCTTGCGAATTCTTACTAATATGACTACCAATGCCCTTGAGGCTACCGAAGAGGGGGGACTGGTCAGAGTATGGATTGAAGAGAATGATGATCAACTGGTGTTTTCTGTCTGGAACAAAGGTGAGATATCACCGCAGATTGCCAGAAGGATTTTTCAAAGAAATTTCAGTACGAAGAACCAGGCTGGCAGGGGAGTCGGTACCTTTTCCATGAAACTATTCGGAGAGGAAATTCTCGGTGGCCTGGTTAGTTTTACCACATCTGCCACTGATGGAACAGTTTTCAGTTTCTCGCATCCAGTGTAGACTCTTCTCTAGCACAAAACCGTAACAAACTCAGCTACTTCCTTTAGCAGAAGACCCGGCTCTGCTTCTGAGGAAAGAAACAGTCGATAGCAATGCCTGAATGCGTAATGAGGTCTGTCATTGAGTATCAGATCAATTCTACCGTCGTTATCAAGATCACCTGCCCATACTACTGAAACACCTTCACCGTAGGCATTCGGGTAAACATCAGAAAGCCGCTGTAATATGTCTCCGTCAGTAAAAAACAATCCTTCCTTTTCGGTGAAAATCTCCCAGGTTCCCTGAAGAACTATTGATGTATCAGCTGGTAGGCGTTCAGAATCCAACAGTGCTGGTTCTACCGGGCCGTCAACAAAATGAAATTCTTCCGATTTTATCAGAAAAAGCAAGTTTCCTTTTTCTTCCACAACAAAGACATCCTTGCCGGTTATTTCATCGTCTCTGTCCATGGGTGATTGTGCATCTTCAACAAACAGTTCGACTGTTCTCAACTCGTAGAAGGTATCCATCTCAAAAAGCCCTTGCCAGTTCTCTCCCGTTTCCAGCTCAGCCTCTCCCTGGTAGTAATTTCCAGGAACAACGATACTGAAACCGGTATTCTCATCAAGCAAGAAAACAAAACTAAGAATAAGAACAGCAAAACTAAGCATTTCAGGCAGCCTTTCTACTCAAGAAAATCATTCAGCCTTAGAATTGTAGCATCTGCTATCAGCAGAAAATAACCATCGAGTGAAGGTCTTACACTCTCCCAGTATCCAAGCCATTCAACGACTTTTTCAGGAACAGTTCTTCCCTGAAAACTTGATTCTGTCCGAATTCTCCATGCTGGAAACTCCGCAGTACCGATCCAACTGCTTGTGTCAGTGTAGAAACCACCTATACACACCATGAAAAATGAGTGTGCTTCTGTATCCGGTGTACTCGCATCAAGGAATGCGGCAACGTTAACACCAATATTGTTTGATTCTCCCATGATGAATACATTTATTGCAGCACTCGCCCGGTCAGCATACCCATCAATAAGCACAAAGTCGTTTACCTCGTAGGCATCTACCCTGAGGTCTTCGAACTGTTGGGATAGCTCTGATGAGAGGGCTATTTGAACTGTCTCCTCAAACAATACCTCAAGAGCATCAGAGTCAAGATTCCCTGAATCAAGTATTTCGTTTACTCGATCAATATCGCTCCACAATTCGGTATTTTCTGTAAACGCACCTGCTTCTAATGAAGAAAGCAAAATAAATAGCATTACTACAAAAGTTTTCACAACACCCTCCCCTTATTTATGATACACCCCTGCTTCTATTCTATTCAACTGCACCACCACTATCAACCTGGCGGCTAACAGAGGAAACTTTATTGCTCTGGTTTATAAATCAATATAGCAGTAATATAAGTATGACGATCTATGTTTGATATTAAGAGAAGGTTGATTTTTATTCAATGGAGGTTGGGAATGAAAACAGTAGTAGTTATCGCAGTACTTCTACTGCTTTTAGGTTGCGATGATTCAACAGGACCTTCCCAGATTGTAAGGGATCAGTTGGTTGTGATCGATGCTGTCACCGGGAGCATTTCTGAAACAGTTGACCTAGCCATTGGCCCTAATCGTATAGCTGAAATCAGTTCTTATGGGGATTTCCTCTACATCATTAGTCATTGTTTGATAAAAAAGATCAACTTGAGCAGCATGACAGTTGAGAGGGAAATGCGCCTCTATGTAAGCGGAACACCTATGCCTTTCTCAGCCATTTCAGAAAATGATTCTCTCTTGTTCGTCTCTACAAGTTCATTGTCACCAACACTATACAAAATAACCACTTCTGACATGGCTATTGTCGACTCAATAGCACTTTCTCACTCATCTACCGGAATCGAAACTCGCCCTGGAACTGATTTGCTGTACCTCGCATTCAATCTCGAGCAACTATGCATTCTGGACACAGACCAGATGCTTTTCACCGATACTCTGAGCCTTCCTTTGTCCTTCTGTACTGATATTTGTTTTTCTGATTCTGGAGACGAGATTTATCTGTTTTCAGAATCATCCTTAAGTGCATACGATTCTGAGACCGGAGATGTGATTCGGAGCCACACTTTTCCCGGGTCTATTTATAGTTTGGAAGCACCTAGTGGAGGCAAAAGCATCTTTGTCATTTGGGGTACTTTTTCTTCCGGAAACACACTTGTTGAACTGGACAGAAGCACATTCTTAGTAAAAGGAACTCTGGAGAACTGCTATAATTCAACATTCATCCGCTACATAGAATCAGCCTCAAGGCTGTTCTTGTGTCCTACTCAAGATCACAATATCCAGGTCTTGGATATGCCGGGATTTCAACCTGCTGGCGAAATTGATGTAGAAAAGTTTGTTACTGAAATGGTAGTTTCTCCAACATCTGACCGGCTCTACTGTTTAGTTTACTACAATAGCCACCCTGATGTTGACTGAAGTCTATACTTGTTTTATTCCGGATCGAGTATCTCTCTTACCCGATGGCTCATGATGTAAAGGCTGAAAGGCTTTTCAAGTAAATTCCTGTCACCTTTCTTTACATTCATTTTATGGATGTTGTCATCTGCGTATCCGGTCATGTACAGAATACGCCCTTTAAATCCGTTTTCAATCAGCTTTTCTGCCAGAAGAAATCCGTTGATTCCAGGAAGAACAATATCAGTAAGAAGCATATCAAATTCCTCATCCGTTTTTTCAACAATTTCCATGGCTTCTTCAGCTGTCCCCGCAGATTTTACCTTGTATCCCTCATGTAGCAGGAACTTCCTCGACAGTCTTCTAAGTGCATCATCATCTTCAACAAGTAGAATTCTCTCACCTTTTCCGGTCTTGGCGGAGGGCGGAGGCTGGTACTCACATTTAACGTGCTCACCGTCTACCCGTGGAAGATAGATTTTGAATGATGAACCAGCACCGAGCTCGCTGGTGATTTGAATTTCTCCAGCACTCTGCTTGACAATACCATACACCATGGCGAGACCCAGTCCACTGCCCTTATCACTTGCTTTGGTGGAGAAGAATGGTTCAAAAACCCTTGCCTTTGTTTCGGCGTCCATTCCCTTTCCGGAATCAGTGACCGACAAAACAACATACTTACCAGGAAAAATTTCGATATTTACAGGGCGAGAATCTCTGTCTATATCAAGGTCTTCTACTTTAATGGTTAGTTTTCCACCGGATTCCATTGCATCCCTGGCATTTATCACGAGATTAACAATAACCTGTTCTATCTGGCTCTCATCTGCTAGAACACATCCGATTCTGTCAGAGAATTCAGTTTCCAACTTAATGTCTTCACTGAGCAGTCTGCTCAACATTCTGTGAAGTCCTGATACTACCAGCCTCAGGTCTAATGTTTTCGGTTTCTGTATCTGTTGCTTGCTGAAGGCAAGAAGTTGCCTGATTAGGGATGAAGCTCGATCAGTGGCATTTCTTATCTCCTCAGCATCCGTACGCAGAGGGTGGGTATTGGGAAGGTTTCCCAGTATGAACTCGCTGTGAGCCCTTATAACCATAAGAAGGTTATTGAAATCATGGGAAATTCCACCAGCCAGCCGACCAACCGCATCAATCCTCTGAGACTGGAGTAACTGAGCTTCAAGAAACTTTCTCTCCGTAACATCTCGAACCATCGACTGGGTGCCGTGAATCTCTCCATCATTTTCTATCACGGTCGACCCTACCTCAAGCCAGATCCTTTTCCCGTCTTTTCGTAGCCCCTCAAACTCATATCGGTCGGGCACATAGACACCTGCGAGACGTTTTCTGTGGAAGTCCTGAACACGATCTCTCCACTCAGGTGCGATTGAACCAAACGGCTCCATGTTCTCAAGGTCATCCCATGATAGACCGAATATTTTCAGAAAGCGATCGTTGGCGTAGGTGATCTTACCCTCTGGATTGTCTATCATCACACCATCAGAAATGTGTGCTACCATCCTTCTGAGGAATTCATCTTTTTCCTTAAGGATTTTTTCAAGTTCGTTGTTTTTTTCGAGGAGTTCTTCCTTGTGTCTGCTGATTTCTGAATTGGCATGTTGAAGTGAGTCAGACTGGGCTTCTATCAACCGGTTCTTCTCTGCGAGTTCAATGTTTTTCAGCCTGTTGATTTCAGCTTCATGGTTGGACTTTTCTGTTTCATATATAGCTTCGATTTCAGCTACAGCTTTGCTCTTCTCGATTGTGTAAAGCTGTTGCTCAAGGTCACTCATCTGTTTGTGATAGTCGAGAGCAGACTTGAAATCCTCCTTCGTGATGAATAACTCGTGTAGAGAATGGCAGGCTTGAATCATGAAGTCCATGGCTTCACATTTCTTTGCTGTCTCATAGCCTCTAACCAGGAAATGGTGAGCATCGTCTAACTTGTTCAATTCAATACTGCAGGTGCCGATGTTGATAAGATTTCCGGCTAGAGATCTCAACTCTCCTTTTTCCTCACTCATTACCATGGCTTGCTTAAAGCAATCAACTGCCCCTTCGATGTTACCCTTTTTATAAAGAAGAATGCCCTTGTTGTTTGTGGCACTTCTGATAGTTTTCCTGTCATTCTCTTCTGTGGCAATTCTAAGAGCCTCATCAAGATGCTCAAGTGCTTCCTCATTTCGATTGGAATCAGTTAGAGCAAGACCCATTGAATTGAGTGTCTTTGCGAGGAGTCTTCTGTCATTTACTTCCAGAGAGAGTTTCTTGCTCTTCTCAAAGTACTCAAGTGCATCTCCCGGGTCTCCCGTAGAGAGATAAAGAATACCAATGTTGGCAAAAACTTCAGCTGACCCTGATATTGAATCCAGCTCCTCATAGATGGATAGTGCTTCGTGGAGGTATTCCAGAGCTTTGACGTGGTTTAATTTTCCAAGATATGCTTTGCCTAGAGCATTAAGGGAGGCTGCTGTTTTAGTCTGGTCTTTTTCGGATTCTGCAATTGATAGAGCTTCTTCAGCGTAGGTGAGGGCAGATGCTGGGGATATCTTGAAATTCCGAAGGCTGAGTTGTATTAGAAGATCAAATCTTTCCTGTTTTGAAGCAGTCTTCAAAGACTCTTCCAGAGAAATGAGGTCTTCAGACATATCCCTCCTCTAAGATTGAATATGGCTATACAATATGGGTAAAATAGCTCAGCAGCAATGGGTGAATGATAATCGGATTTGTATGACAGTTCACAGAATGGCTTGATTCACGGTATAGCAGCAGATGCAAATCCTGTACTTGACTTTGTTGTGTTAAAGTATACTATTAGCTTGCTAATAGTGCTGAACTATCTCGTTAAAATACTGTATGTATACCTGAATAAGAGATATTGAGTTTTCTGCAAATCTACAAAGGAGATGAAGTGACTGCGCTGACTCCCGGTTGGTTTGATAATCCAGAATTCTGGGAAGTTAATCGAAAAAGGATCTGGAGCAGGGAAAGAGTAGAAATGTCACCCGTGGCAGCTAAAAAAATCGCTCAATTCCTCGGAATGAAACCTGGCGATTCAATTCTGGATATGGCTTGCGGATTCGGACGGTATTCAATTGCTTTTTCCAAACAGGGTTTCTCTGTTACCGGAGTCGATCTGAATAGTGCTTTCATCCATGAAGCATCCCTAATGGCCGCTGATTTGAAGCTTGATGCACGCTTTTGTTGTGCAGATATGCTTAACTTTGTAGAGCCTGACAGTTTCGATAACGTCATTTTCATGTACAATTCTTTCGGGTACTTCCTCGATCCGGAAAATGACAAAATTGTTCTTCGAAATAGTCTGAAATCTCTTAAACCGGGGGGTAAAATTCTTCTTCAGGTTCCCAATAGAGAAGGCTGCAGACGGGGTCGATATTCAAATACAGTTAAGCATTGGCATGAGGAGAAGAACGGGATTGTCAGACTGGAAGAAGCTATTGCCAACGACGACTGGACCTGGAACACAACCAGATGGATCATCATTGATGGGAACGAGCGCACGGAATATTCATATGGTATTCGTCTTTATGACAAGACCGAGCTTTCAACCCTGTTGGATTCAGAGGGGTTCTGCAATGTGCAGGTAAACAACAACCTTGGTTGCGAACCATATAGTGATGATTCGTTCCACATGATTGTTTCAGCCGAGAAACCAATGAACAGTATTGAATAAAATCGCATTGATTCAGCTACGCTAAAAAGTAGTTGCAAAAGAAAGGTTCCGAGATGGGAAACCAGTACAGAGAAAGTGCTGCGTCTGGAGTTGTTAAGAGAATAGTTATTCCGACTGCAGCAATTTTACTACTGATTGTAATTTTTCTTCAGGTGGATTCAAACCCTTCTTCGGAGGAGACTTTAAGTGATTCTACTGTAGTTAGTGCAGAGCGTATCTATTCCATTAGCTTTGACACTTTCGAAGGCGGAGTGCCTTCAGGAATGGCATTGAGTGATGAAGCTCAAACGGCAGAAACCACTACTGGGAACCTGATAGAGCAGGATACAAACATTTTTACCTCTGGCGGAAGCAGCCTCCGGATCACGGGAAAGGGCCAGGCAGCAGATTGGCATTCACTTAGTGTAGATATTCCAGGTGATGTAAGCCGTATCACTGCAAGATTCTTTGTAAAAGGAGAAGAACTGGAGCTGGAAAACAGTCAGTCTTCTAATTGCTATGCCGGTTTTTGGTATGACGATCTTCTGGGAGAATCCAATGAAACGGGTGTTTCAATTCCTGTGGGTAACTCAGATTGGACCGAAGTTACAGTATCTCTCGATGCGGGTGTTCAGTTTGCAGAGAATATCAACTTTAGGCTTTACTATTCAGTTACCAATACTGTATGGATTGATGAGCTGACTTTTGTCTACGATGACGAGTGTCCGGCGATAGAGGAGCCTGTTTTAGAGGAGCCAATTTCTTTTTACATTGAAGACCTTTACCGCCCGACTACATTCATGGATCTTGCATTCCGTGAAGATTTTGACTGCCCCGATAGTATTTCAGCGGGAGAAGCTCTGGAAGATGCGGAAATGCTGAGATATCTTTTCGAGAATGCGTACAGCGGTTACGCTTACTGGCAAGGTAGGGGAGTCGACTTCAGCAGTATCTGTGATGACCTTATCATACTAGCAGAGGATAATGAGAGAATTTCAGTTGTTGACATAGAGAATATTATTGCTGGTGGTCTTACGGAAATGCAGGATGGACACTTTGCTCTTTCCGGGCACGGGCACTATCGGTTCCTGAAGAGAAAAACAGCCTTCTTCACCGAAGTTGTTGTCGAGAGAATCCAGCTAACTGACGAAGAATCTGAGTACAAGGTTATTCTATCAAATTCAGATGCGGTAGAGCCTGATATGATATATTCCGGTCCCGAGGAACGATTGTTCAGAATTCTTTCAAGAAATGGTACGGAACAGTTTCAGGTTGGGGTTTTCGCAAGTGAGTTTACCCATGAATCTGTTTTCCAATTCCGTTCCTCTTCAACCTCCGAATCAATTATTCCAGTTGTGCTGACTCTACATGAAAACCGCATGAGGAGCAGCCAACGGCAGCCTGGAGAGATTTACAGCAGAACTGAAGTAGACGGTATTGAT
This sequence comes from Candidatus Fermentibacteraceae bacterium, assembly GCA_016744855.1. Classification (GTDB taxonomy): domain Bacteria; phylum Fermentibacterota; class Fermentibacteria; order Fermentibacterales; family JCC-6; genus Sabulitectum. The sequence goes on from JADGDO010000012.1 coordinate 101,435, forward strand.
CTGGTTAGTGTTTCAAGTTTCAGTCATGATAGTCGTGAAATCCTTCTTGATTTTGTCGATAGCGGAGCCGAGCTTGCAGAAACGGACCGGCTGATTGTAAATCTTATGGGCAATCATGGTGGTTCAAGCTCTTATGCAAGGAGTTTCATTCTGAATTTAAACGGTGAGGCCGAATGGAATATGTACTATGCATTTCTCTGCTCTCCTGCCACATTGGGTTCTATTGCTGCATACCCTCTTACTGATGATACCCGACCTGAGACAAGAGAAACTGTGTATCGTTTGAGGGAGGCTCTTGAGCAGATGCGCGAAAGACCTTTCCGAAACTGGATGTATGTGAGAAATGAACTTCCTGCGCGTCAGATGGGTAATTATGAGGGAACAGCAGTTTTTCTTATTGATCGGGAGGTAGCCTCTTCTGGTGAAGCGCTTGTCGATTATTCAAAATCGATTCCGGGAGTTGTTTTAGTAGGTGAAAATTCTGCTGGAGTAGGAACTTTTGGAGAAGTTCAATCATACTGGTTGCCGAACTCCCATATTCAATTTTCTATTCCCAGCAAACTCTTTCTAGTTCCAGGTTTTGAGGAGGGTATAGGTTACCTGCCGGATTACTGGCTGGACTCTTCTGAGCCTGTTGCTGAGATTGCAAGATGGCTGAATAATCCTGATTCCTACCAGTTCGAGTTTCCCGACCCTCCAGTTCTGCACGATCTTAATTTCGAGGAATTTGAGAATGACCTGCCTCAATTTATGAACGTTAGAGTTGGCGCTACTTCCGGAGGGGGAAATCAGTATTCAACTATCACACAGGATTTTGAAATCAAAGCAGAGGGAAACAGCAGTTTAAGGCTTGAGGGAGATGCCAATACAGATATTTGGAATTCTCTCTATATGCCTGTCCCAGAGATCAACAGTACAGTGAATGTTACATACAGTGTTCGATCCGAGAGCGTGAATTGTGAAGGAAATCAGTTCAATAACTGCTATGTCGGTTTCATATACAAGGATGCCGAAGGCAATAGACAAATCAATGCAAACAGCTACACCGGAAGCTTCGAATGGAAACAGGATAGCCTTCAGTTTGATAACAATGAGCTTAATGCATCATGTATCGAGTTTCACTTTTTCCTAAGTAAGTCCGGAAACCTTTGGATTGATGATGTGGTTTTCTCAGAATAGGACATAGTTTCACTCTGGCCCAAAAGCCTGAGCTGCAAGCGTACTTGCGAAAGTGCGAACATCTGGCGGCCAACTCTGTCTGTTTTCATCAAATGCTTTCCTGTTGCTTGCAAACAAGGCACGGCACGCTTCCTCGTACCCCTCTTCGTTGCCGGCTATGGCAGACATAAACCTGTAGGCAGCTTCCTGTGAAAAGCGAATGATGTCTTTCTGCCTGCTCCCCAGCCTTGCCTGCTCAACCAGTTTACGAAGAGTAACCGAAGCTCCTCCCGGTTGCAGGTTCAACCAATCCCAGTGGCGGGGAAGAAGTGTCACTTCTTTCCCAACAACTCCCAGCCTGGGGCGCCCAGGTCTGCGTTGTGGTATGATTTCTGCTTTTTCAAGCTGCTCTGGAATTTCAACTGAATTGATTCTAAGGTCGATATCAATCTGCTGACCTGTTTTGTCTGAAAATACGAGAACTGTTCCAGTTCCATTGGTAATCGTCAGAACCCTAACAGATTGAGTTACCTGAGCAAGGTTACCCCGTATAACACGGTTGGAATCTGCAAAAACAGTATAGAATTGCTCTGTCTCGGTTGGTTTCATTTCTCTCTCCTTGGTTAGCCCCTAATATACCATGGTAAAATAGAAAAAGAAATTGTACCAAGGTAAAAATACTTTGCTCTTTGTTTCCTTGGTTTATTTGACAAGCTAGCTTTACGTAAAGTATACTTGTCATGAACAATTCGAAGGAGGTCTGATGGCGCTTGAGATAAACCGACTCAAAGAGAGTAGGGAGAGAATGAGTTTAACACAGCAGAAGCTTGCAGATGTTGTGCTTGTATCCCGTCAAACCATTAATTCAATTGAGGCGGGTAGATATGTTCCGTCACTCGAACTGGCTTTGAAACTGGGCCGGGTCTTTGGTTGCCATGTTGAGGATCTTTTTAACATTCCGGAGGTGGAAGATGTTCGGTAGGCCTGAATGGTTCACAAAACGCATTGCCGGATGGGGCATAGCGCCGAAAACGTGGCAGGGATGGGTCTATATGCTGGTGTTTACGGCCATCTTCATCGCTATTGGAGCTTCATCACTCACCGAGGGTGTTAAACAGCTTATGATGGGTTTCCTTGGGGCTCTGCTCCTGGTAGATGTTGTTGCTGTAAGCACTCAGCTTGGCAAGCATCATGATGAGCGCTTTCGTCTTCATCAGCTCATTATTGAACGAAACTGTTCTTTCGCTGCTGTTTTTTCTGTGGGTGCATTGATAGGCGTCAGGATTTATGGGAACCAGGCTCTACCTGCCGCTGATTCTTTAGCATTCGATCCCCTGCTGCTGGGGGTACTCGGAATAATGGTTCTTACTAAGCTGATCTCAACAATCTACCTTCGCTACAGAATGTGATTATTCGAGATTTATAAAGCAGGTTGCTCCCGGAAAGGGAGCAACCGACAGAAGAATTTATCATAACTACCTATACTACCTGTATTTTATGGTAGCGTTTTTTGCCTGCTCGGAGCAGCAATGCGTTGTCTTCCAGCATCTCTTCAGTTACTATATCCTCAGGTGAGGAAACTCTTTCGCCCTGGATGTAAAGACCACCCTGTTTGCCGAGTCTTTTTACCTCTCCACGGCTGGGGCAGAGGCCTGTCTCTGTAAAGAGATCTATTGCAGAAAGACCCTCTTTTATCCTCGACATTGGAATATCTGTAGTTGGTACATCCTGCTGGCTGCCCTTACCAGCGAAAAGTGCCTTTGCAGCATTTCTGGCTTTTTCTGCCTCTTCGATTCCATGAGCAATCGCAGTTGCTTCATAAGCAAGCTTTTCCTTGGTCTTTCTTGTGTCTGCACCAGTCAGTTTTTCATACTCTGCAATTTCACTTACAGGAAGGTATGTGTACAGCTTCATGAAGTAGGCAGCATCTCTGTCATCAACATTTATCCAGAATTGGTAGTACTGGTAAGGAGAAGTCAGGTTCGGATCAAGCCAGATCGCACCACCCGGTTGAGATTTGCTCATTTTTTCACCGGTGGATGTAGTTACAAGCGGGCAGGTGAAACCAAATGACTCCTTGGACTCTTTGCGGCGGATAAGATCGATTCCAGCCACAATGTTACCCCACTGATCTGCTCCGCCAACCTGCAGGATGCAATCATGTTCTCTGTTCAAGTGCAAAAAGTCATATGACTGAAGAAGCATGTAGTTGAACTCCAGAAAAGAGAGGCCGGTTTCCAGTCTCTGCTTAACGCTTTCTGCAGTCAGCATTCTGTTTACACTGAAATGTTTGCCTATATCTCTGAGAAAAGTGATGTAGTTGAGTTTATTGAGCCAGTCGGCATTGTTCAGAAGAAGAGCGCCACTTGCACTCTCATCGCTGAAGTCCAGGAATCTTGTCATCTGGGTTTGCAACTTGGTTGCCCAGTTGTTTATTGTATCTCTGCTTTCGAGAGAACGCTCTGTAGACCTGCCTGAAGGGTCTCCAACCAGGGCTGTTGCTCCTCCAATCAAAATGTGAGGCTTGTGCCCCGCTTTCTGGAGGTGGCTGGCTATCATCAAAGGAACAAGATGTCCTAGGTGAAGACTGCTTGCAGTTGCATCAAAACCTATATAGAAGGATAAAGAACCAGCCTTAAGGAGTTCGTTCATCTTTTCCTCATTGGTCATCTGGTATACAAGGCTTCTGTCAATCAGACTTTGGAGAATTTCCATAGTCCTCTCCTTCCGGGTTATTGTGAATGCATCTGGCGAGTTTACATTTTTTTCGGTATTTTGTCAACAAACAACAGAAGGGGAACCATCTTTATGGAAATGATAGAATTCGAACATCCTGTTGCCAGAGACTTCGTTACGAGACTAAGACGCAAAGATGCACCACCGGTGCGATTTCGGGCTTACGCCAATCGACTGGCATATTTGCTCGCTGTTGAAGCAACACGAGATCTTCGCACGATACCGGCACAGGTTGAAACTCCTCTCGAGACGACACTGGGTGAAGTTCTTATTGATCCACCTGTGATTGTTCCTGTCCTGAGGGCTGGGCTCGGAATTCTGGAACCTTTCCAGGACTTACTTCCAGATTCTCCGGTTGCCTTCATTGGAATGAGCAGGAACGAAACCACAGCAGAACCTGTATGGCATTATTCTTCAATCCCAAACGTGGCAGGCAAAAAAGTAATTGTTCTTGATCCGATGCTCGCCACAGGTGGAACTGCTTCGGTTGTTATAGAGTATCTCTTTGATAAGAATGCAGCAGAGGTGATTCTTGTTTCTGTTGTAGCAGCTCCCGAGGGAATTGCAAAGCTCAGTGTATTTGAAAATCTTACTGTTATCACAGTTTGTGTTGACAGAGAACTGGACTCAAACTGGTTTATAAGACCGGGTCTTGGTGATTTCGGCGACAGGCTTTATTCAAAAGGCATTTAACAGGTTCTGCGGAGGAAAATTGCTTCGATACAGAAGAAATTGGGCTGCCGTTGCTCTCATTATTGCAACGACAATTATTACTATTCTTTTTACGAAATCGGCAGACGAAGACACCGGGAACCCCTGGGTGTTTTATCAGGATATTGAGCTTATGGAAAACTGCCGAATCGAGATGCTCACTATAGTAGCAGATACCATTGAAGTTTTTTCTTCAACAATTGGTGAGGGTTTTCTCGGTGGAGCAGTACGTGAACTCGGTATATCAGGAGGGCAGTATCTTGTAACCTGTGAAGTTCTTATGGACAGTCTGGGATGGACGGTGCAAAGAACGGGTGATACACTTACGGCCATTTACAATCGCGGCGAACTTGGTGAGCTCCGGGCATTCCCCGGCAACCGGAGGGGATTTTACCGAATTCTTTTTGCTGAGGGTTCTCCCTGTGACTGGGAATATGTTCCACAGGAGAGATGGATTCGCCAAAGGGCCATATCGTGTGAGATTTCTACTACCGTGTGGGAAGCTCTATGGGACTCTGCAATTCCACCTGATCTTACGGAATCGGGTATTCTTATTACAGCGAGAGATACTTCAAGAGCTGTCGGCTTCGTATCCGAACTACAACATGAGCTTACTGACAGATTGTTCTGTTACGATATTGATTTCTACTACGATGTAAAGGTTGGAGATCATCTCTGGTTGCTGGTCGAGGAAAACCGATACCCAATCGACGGTGAAACTGGTTTCAGAAGAATTCTTGCTGCCAAGTACAAGTTTGCCCATGGGGGACTTGCGGAAGCTTTTCCTTTCTTTCACAAGCCCGAGGAAGCCGAATCAGCAGAAATAATTCTCGATCACTACCACCGTGATGGTGCTTCTCTTAGAACCATGTTCCTGAAGATGCCGGTTCCATACGGTCGAATCAGTTCCGGTTATTCAAGTGCCAGACAGCACCCTGTTCTAGGGTATACTAGGGCACACCGTGGAATTGATTATGCCTCACCTCTCGGTACGGAAATTTATGCTGTTGGAGATGGAACTATTACACTTCGGGGCTGGAGCGGTGGTTACGGAAACATGATCCGCATAAGGCATGCTAACGGTTATGAAAGCGGATATGGGCATATGAATGGATTTGCCTCCGGACATAGTGTTGGAAGCTATGTAAGGCAGGGCGAAATAATAGGATATGTCGGTTCTACAGGGCTCTCTACCGGTCCGCACGTACACTTTGAATTGAAAAAGGGCGGTTCTTATGTGAATCCGGCGACAGAAATAATGCCTCCAGCAGATCCGCTTGAGGGGACAGAACTTGATCGATTCCTCTTTGAAATGTCTGTTATAGAAGCTCAGTGGTCAATGCTTGTTGGGATTGATCTTCCCGCCCCGGAAGTTGTCGCTGAAACTGAGACAATTACAGAGGAGCAGGAAGAGTGATATCCAGTATAACAGAAGAGTTCTTCTGGGACTCTACTTTTTCGAGAATGCTGGACAGTCTCGCTGAAAAAGAAATAACAACTATGGGTGGTCTCGGTGGAGCATCTTTAGCACTTGCCGTGGTCGCTGCGCACAGACTTGCCGGCCCGACTATTGTTGTTGCCCCTACAGTGACAACAGCGGAAGCCATTCGTGATGATATCAGATCTATTACAGGGCGTGATGTCCTTTATTTCCCGGCTTATGAAACTCTGCCGTTTCAGGGTGAGGCTGCTCATCAGAGTGTAATTGCTGACAGACTTGAATGTCTTGCCGGTCTGCACTCTGCAAGACCTGATACCCTTGTTGTTGTACCTGCCCGTGCTCTGGTAAAGAGACTACCACCCTCTGATTCATTCATCGTTCTTTCTATCTACAAGGGAATGAGACTCGACCCTGATCAGCTTGAAAACTGGCTGCTATCAGCCGGATACATCAAGGAAGCTTCTGTTTTTGAACAGGGGAGATGGTCAAGAAGAGGTGGAATCATTGATGTGGGTACCTACGGAACAGACAATCCCTACCGAATTGAGTTTTTCGGTGATGAAATTGAATCAGTACGCATTTTCGATCAGCATTCACAGAGAACTATAAACAGAGTAGGTTCGGCTAGAATACTTCCAGCGAGGGAAGTTGTTCTGAGTTCAGAAGAGTGGAATTCCGCAGCAGACAGAGTACCCGATGAGCATCCTCTAGAGGAATACATGTATGGGGCAAGTGATTTCCCGGGAATAGAGCACCACCTGCCACTTTTTTTTAACAGCTCTGCTACCATTTTCGACTATCTAGCAGAAATTGGAACACTCATACTTATCGAGCCTCAACGATTGCATTCTGTTATTGAAGAAACCATTGAGGCAAGGAAAACAGCTTTCCCCGAGGGGCTTCCATTTACTTTTCAGGAAGCATTTGCTTCCTGGGAAGAAGTTAAAAAGAGCATGAGCGGTTGCAGGAGAACTCTTGAACACACCCTTGTCCCGGTGGAAAGTGTCGATCTTTTTCTGCCCACTGAACCACAGACTGGTTTCATGGGGCACCTTGATGAAATGTTCAGACAGATCAGGCAATGGCGGGATAATGGTTTCAGGATTGCTGTAGCCTGTGATACCAATGCCGAGCTGAACTCCTTCCATGAGCTCCTTCCTGAAGACCTTACGGAATCTGTTGAGCTTGTTGTTCTCCCCATTTCAGACGGTTTTATACTTCGCTTGGATGAGGGTGGAGGTGTTGTTTTTCTCTGTGAGAGACGGCTTCTCAGTACAAGACGACGGCCGGAAAGAGTAAGGAAATTCCGCGGTGGAGAAGTGCTCGCTTCCTGGGAAGAGCTACAGCCTGGTAACTACATAACTCATGAATCCTACGGAATTGGTCAATTCCTCGGTCTCAAAAGGCTCTCGGTTGCAGATGGTGATGTGGACTGCCTCGAGGTTGTTTACCGTGATGGTGATAAGTTGCTTGTTCCCCTCGAGCAGATTGGTCAGGTGCAGAAATATCTGACCCCCGGTGGAGGTAATCCACAGCTGGATAAAATTGGTGGTTCTGCCTGGACGAAAAGACTCTCGAGGGTTAAGAACAAAGCACAGGAAATTGCCGGAAGATTGGCAATTATCTATGCAGAGAGAGCAGTTATAAAGAGACCTGCATTTCCACCTCCCGGAAAACTCTCGAAAGCCATGCAAGAAAGTTTCCCTTACGAAGAAACTCCTGATCAGGCAACGGCAATAAATGCGGTAATGAGTGATTTTGCCAAAGACACACCAATGGAAAGACTTATTTGTGGTGATGTCGGTTATGGGAAAACAGAGGTTGCCCTCAGGGCGGCATTCCGTGCCGCTGAAGCAGGAGTTCAGGTTGCAATTCTTGCGCCAACAACAGTTCTTGCCGAACAGCACTACAACACATTCCGGGACAGACTTGCCGAGTTTCCTCTGCGCGTCGACGTTCTTAGCAGATTTCAGACAAAGACAGATCAGAAGAAAACTCTTGTTGATCTCTCTCAGGGAGATGTTTCCATTGTAGTAGGCACTCACAGATTGCTTCAAAAGGATGTCCGCTTCAACAACCTCGGGCTACTTATCGTGGACGAGGAACAGCGATTCGGTGTAAAGCAAAAAGAATATCTCCGTGAGATCAAATCAACAGTCGATACCCTTACCATGACGGCAACACCTATTCCACGAACATTGCATATGGCTCTGGCGGGATTCCGCGAGATATCCATTATTGCGACTCCACCTCGTGATCGTTATCCAATTCAGACTGAAGTAACAACCTTCAACTACGAGATTATAGCAAGGGCTGTTGCGAGGGAACTGGAGAGAGATGGCCAGATCTTTTTCGTACACAACAGGATAAGCACCATAGAAAAGGTTAAGCAAAAACTCGAAAGCTTCTTGGATATAGACATTGTTATTGGTCATGGTCAGATGGGCTCAAGGCAGCTCGAAAATGTTATGCACTCATTTATGGCCGGAAAATATCAGATGCTTCTCTCTACAAGCATTATTGAATCCGGTATTGATCTACCAAGAGTAAACACAATGTTTATAGATAATGCTCAAAACTTCGGTCTTGCAGAACTGTATCAGCTCAGGGGCAGGGTTGGAAGAAGTCACCACAGAGCTTACTGCTACCTGATTACACCCGGTGGATTGAACAAGTTGAAGCCCGAGGGAAGAAACAGACTCGAAGCTATACAGCGTTATACCAGGTTGGGAAGCGGATGGCATATTGCGATGCGTGATCTTGAATTACGCGGTGCTGGAGAGTTTCTTGGAGCAGGGCAGAGCGGTCAGGTTGAATCTGTGGGATACTCCATGTTTGAGGAACTACTTTCCAGAGAAGTCAGCATGCTCAAAGGGGAAAAGGGGGGTACCGGCAGACCTCAGGCGCGAATTGAGCTTCCGGGAAAGGCCTACATACCGGAGGAATACATGCCGGACACAGCCGAAAGAGTTCATCTTTATCGGTGGGTGTGGCGGTCGAAGACAGAAGATTCTGTTGAGGAATGGCTCGATTACGTTAAAGACAGGTTCGGATTAATACCAGACCCGGTAAGAGGAGTTGCTCGCAGGGCACGGGCAAATTGCCTGGCTATGAAGGCAAACATAGAAGACGTTCTGGTAACATCTTCTATGGCTAGACTTGTTTTTCTTCCCGGTGGTGCTCCGAGAATTCAAAAAGTTCGGGCAATGATTGGCGAGAAATGGAAAGCACAGGAAGAAAAAACCGGCCGCATCGTTCTTTCAAGGAACTTCAAAGACGATTTGCCGGAAGAGAGATTGACCGCATTGCTGGTTGTTTTACGTATATTCGCCCAATACTTTGGGGATTGTCAATAATTTTATAGCAAAGCAGAGGTGGAACTAATGCGCATGTCCAAATATGCTCTTTTACTTGCAATGGTTTTCGTAGCAGTTTTTGTTTTCCTTACTTCTTCATGCGGAAGATCTGGTGATCTGGCTTCTGTTGATGGGGTTGCAATAACAACTGAAGAATATCTCAGTGCCTTTAATGCCCTTCCAGCAGATATTCAGGTATCTGTTCTAGAGCCCGGTGGTAGGCTGTTGCTGATGAATCGTATTGTGATGAAGAAAGCACTTCTCACAGCCTGGGCAGAAGACCCAAGTGTTTCTGACGGCTGGGAAGACCTTTACAAAATATCAATTCTTTCTGACTCGATGTTTAGTCGTATAGGATATTCTTTCAACTACGAGGAATACATTGATTCCCTTTCAACATGCGGATTGTCGAACTTTTCTCTTCGAGTAGTGCTTCTAGATGACTCTGCTCTCGCAGTGGAAACAGCAATGATGTGGGATGACGGTATTTTTGAGGACAGCTATCCATCAATGTCTGCCCCATGGAGCCTTCAGGACGGATCAAGCTACAGAATAATGACAGGACCAGTTCAGAGGATAACCTCTTCTTTCCAACCACTTATCAATATGGAATCCGGAGTAACTCATGTTCTTCCAATGTTCGGAGAATGGTGTGTCTGTCTCCTTCACTTTACGGAGGGGGAATGGGTACCGGAGGACGGTATCGGAGGCGTAGGATTAATGAACTTGGTTGCTGCAGCAACACCCCATAATGTTCTTTCCAGGGGGATTACCGCTCTTGCAGAAAACTGTCTTGTCAGCGGAACATCGATTGTTCCAGTAGGAGAAGGTACTTCGGAGCCAGTGGTTGATTTTGGTGGTTATGTACTAACAGTTGCAGATATTATGAATATCATGCGCAAGGCTGATTCTTCAAATTTCCAGGGAGATATTCCTGCTGAGCTTTCAATATTTGCTATTCCTGTGATGACTTCTAATACAGAAGTAGCCCTATGGTTTTATGTTAAATCTATTGCCCAGAGGTATGCTCTCTCAAAGCTTGCAATTGATCATGGGGTAATTCTTCCTGATAATGCTTTGGATTATGCAAGAGCAGAAAGCGTTGTAAGAGCACGTGTTCTGGAGGCAAGTGTGCCTGACAGTGCAGGAGTTGCGGCGTGGTATATAGACAATTCCGATATTTTTATGATACCCGAAAGGCGCTCTATACTTCTGGGTTATACAGATAGCTCTTATGTAGCGGGTTCGCAACCAGCTGCAACCTTTGAAGATATTCCTTCCTGCCAGACTCTTCTTGACCAGGAGGGGAATATGCTCCCTACTCCTCCTCAGATTGAACAGGCGTTTGGTGTTGCACTTGGTTCCGCTGTTTTTGCCGCCGAGCTAGAGGTTTTTTCCGGACCGATTACCCTGGACGGGGAACTTGCAGCTTGGTTTGAGGTAATTGAGATTGTTCCTCCGGAGATTGCCAGCCTGGAAGATGTTTACCTTCAAGCAGAACTGCTTGCTGCTTCTTCTATGTTTGACTCCGGATTTGACAGCCTTATGGAAGACCTTTTAACAAGGTATTCAGTAACAATTGACACCGCTGCTGTGATAGAAATTGATCTCTGGGGTGGAACACAGTAAACGGAAGGGAAACTGATATGAAGAAAACTGCATACCTGATTTTTGTTATAACTGTTTTGTTCGGGAGCGCTGCCGGAGACGTTCTGGCATCTGTTGATACCAAAGAACTTGCTTGGGAGGATCTTGTTGAAATGGTAGGAGGTCAAGAAGTTATATCCAGTCTTGGAATAACCACTGAAGATGCTGCTGAAGAGATACTTGAATCCTGGGTGCGTGAACAGCTTATTCTTACAGCCGCTGAGGAAAGCAATATTGCCCTGCGCCCTGATGTCGCTGCTGTGATAGAGCAGACAGTTAATCAGATAATTCTTGAGTCATACATTACTGATCTTCTTGACGGGGTTGAAGTCTCAAGACTTGAAGTGGAAAACTACCTTGACGTATGGGGTGAAACATATACCTTGGAATACAATATCAGACACATTCTGCTGCCTGACGAGGTGCTTGCAACCTCTGTGCTTTCCAGATTAAGTACCGGAGAATCATTTACTACTCTTGCATCACAATTCTCTGTAGGTCCGAGTGCTCCATCGGGTGGGGCTCTGGGATGGATGAGTCGTGGAATGGCATCTCCTGATTTTATGGAAGCTGTCTGCCAACTTTCTTCTGGAGAAATATCCGGTGTGATCAAAACTTCTATGGGATATCACATTGTTCAGCTCATGGAGAAAGCTCCGATTTCTACACCCCTTACCTCCGATCAGATACTCGAACTGGCAACTATGGAGCTTGTATCAGCCAAACAGGAAATTCTTCTGGTTGATATGCTTGATGAGTTGCGAGAAGACCATATTGTTAACGTCTGGCCTGATAGACTGCTGAATCACATATAGGAACGGGGAATCCAGATGGGAAAATCAACACCTCTGATAGTGTGGCTACTGACTGCTGTTGTAGCAGGTGCCACTCTGTTTGTCCTGCTCACATATACCGGATCAGCTGAACCGGATTCAATCGCAGATACAGGATCAGAACCGGGAAGTTCCGGTAGGGAGATACTTGCATCTGTTGGATCTTACAATCTTTACAGCTCTGATGTAGCTTTGATCAGAGCGGGAGAAAATGCTGTTGAGGGATGGACTCAAGATCAGCTATTTGCCTGTGCGGCTGAGGAAGCCGGTCTGGAGAACACCGCAGTAAGCAGGTTTGTTCAGGAAAGGGCAAAGCAGCTGTATTTGCGCGACCTTATGATAGAGCATGTTAGGTCTTCGATCTCTACTCCAACCGATGCAGAAGTTCTTACATATATGAATTCACTTCCGGAACTCTACCTGCAAGAGAGACACTATTATCAGATAATCGCTGCCGACAGAGCTATAGCCGATTCTCTGCACACTCGTCTCGGCTGGGGACAGAATTTCCAGGTAACTGCACAGAATTCCTCACTTGGTCAAAAAGCAGCAATCGGTGGTGACATGGAATTTATATCCGGAGGAGAGATGCTATTACAGGGACTTCCCATGGAAATAGCTCTTCTTGATGGACTCAGTGAAGTTGTTCCCTCCAGTATCGGATGGCACATCTTCAAAGTTTCAGAAACAAGGGAGATTACAGACACTCTCAGAGTCATGAGAAGTGCTTCAGAGGGACTGTATAATTCGAGAATGGAAGCTGCACTCGATAGTGTGCTCCTTGTTACAGAAAACAGATTAGCCGTGGAGGTTGTTCATTGATAAATTTATTGTTTTTTGCTGCAGTTCTATTTTCAACACCTATGACTCTCGAAAGAGTGGTTGCTGTAGTTGGAGAGGAACCTGTTCTTAATTCTGACGTTGTATCGCTTCTTATTGAATCAGGAATTGCCGAGGAAGCTGCTTTTACAATTGATCCGTCCGCTGCATCATACCAGTTGGCAATGGATCAACTTATTGAAGAAAAACTACTTGTGGAAGCTGCAAGACGTGAAGGTATTTATCCCGCACGGGAAGAAATACAAGCGGCTGTTGATGAAGCTGTTGGTGAAATGAGAAGCGGGTTCTATACCGAACAGGAATTCATAAACTATCTCGCTTCTGTAGGGATGACCATCACCGCTCTGAGAGATAGTTACACTGTCCAGCTCGCCGACAAAATTGCCAGTGAGAATTATGTGCGAGTTAAAGCAAGCGCTGCTATGTCTGCAATGCCTTCAGATCCTGTGTTGTTTTTTAATGAGAACCCGGAGACTGTACTCGAGGTACTTGCTCCTACAAATATGAGCTGGATTTATCTCCCTGTATTGCCCTCTGGTACTGAAGAAGCGGAAGCCATTCTTTCCGAAGTAAGAACACAGATAGAAAATGGAGAGACTACATTTTCAGCTGCCGCCTCTACCTATTCGCAGGATGGAACAGCAGTTACAGGGGGAGACTTGGGCTGGTTCAGCAGGGGTGATATGGCAGGCTCATTTGAGAAAGTTGTCTATGATCTTGAACCTGGTCAGATAGAAGGTCCGTTCCTTACACCATTCGGGGTTCATCTTGTGAAGCTCACCGATAGAAACCTCGATGAGGGTACAGTAAGGGCAAGCCATATTATTATTGTCAAGCAGCTTACACCTGAAGATTTGAATATGACAATACTGATGGCTGAAGAGCTTTCTGCTAACCTTGAAGCCGGAATGAATTTTGCTGAAGCTGTTCAGAATTACAGTTCTGATCCTGATCCTTCCAATTCAGAAGGATATCTTGGAACCGTTAATGTTGGGGCTTGGGAAGGTGAGATGAGGGACGCGGTTCTTGATCTTGCTCCCGGTGAAGTTTCTTCACCTGTTGCTGTTGAGCAGAATATGGCGGTTGCAATATTCAAGGCAAGTGAAGACCAGTCGATAGACTGGGATGAGTTTTCTTCCGAGGAGCTTAACTCTATGCTCCAGTCTGTTTACTGGCAGAATTACTACACCGCAATGATTGAATCTCTAAAGGATGAAATTCCATTCGTGGTGAATCTCTGATGAGAATAGATCTATACCTGAAAGTAACTGGGTTGTTAAAGACTCGGTCCATTGCTTCCAAAGCAATTGCATCTGGAGCTGTTGAGTTGAATGGTGTTAAAGCCAAGTCATCCTCTTCTGTCAGTGTTGGTTCAAAAATCAGTCTTATAAAGCCTGACGGAACAAGAATTACACTGAATGTTCTAGAAGTTCCGACCTCAAAGAATGTCTCGAGAAAGGATAGAGGTTCTCTTTACGATGTTGTTGGCGGGGATGAGTAAACTACTTGTAACCATGAGCGATGTCCGTTTGAGCTACGGTAGAACGCCTGCACTGGACAAAATCGAAATGGAAATCAGGCAGGGAGAATTCCTTGTTATTTCCGGGCCCAGCGGAGCAGGAAAAACTACTCTTCTGAGACTGATCTGGATGGGCGATAAACCCGACTCAGGTCTTGTTGATGTTTCCGGTTTCAGGTCAGACCGAATTCACAAAAGAGAACTCCCCCAACTGCGAAGAAAAATCGGAATTGTATTCCAGGATTTCAGGCTTCTTTACTCAAGAACAGTGTTTGATAATGTTGCATTGCCTCTTCAGGTTACAGGAACAGCTAATCGGGTTGTACAGAAGAGAGTTATTGCCCTTCTTGCAAGAATGGGATTAAGCCACAGAAGAAATTCTTTTCCTCACGAACTGAGTGGCGGTGAACAGCAGAGGGTGGCTATTGCTAGAGCAATGGTTGCACATCCTGTTATTCTCCTTGCAGATGAACCTACGGGTAATCTGGATCCTGAGGTTTCACGCGAGGTTGTAGATCTTCTTCTCGAGATCAACCGAGGCGGAACAACTGTGGTTATGGCTACTCATGATCCCAGACAGGTACCTGCCGGTAAGGGAAGATTTCTCTTTCTTGACGGGGGAGTACTTCGAGGTGCCGACAGATGGACAGAACTGGATGAAAAACCATGAGCATGATTAGATCTGCTGTTAGAGAGATTTCACTCAATCTTCACTCTAAACCGGGTGCAAGGTTGGTTACTCTTCTAATGGTTGCGCTCGCCTTTATTGTCTTTAACACATTTCTTATTATCTCCTGGAATCTTCAGGGGCTGATGGATAGAGAAGAAAGCCTTATCGGGATGGAAGTTTTTCTGCAGAGAAATATCTCTGAGGCAGAGGGTAGAGTTATCGGTGATAACATAGGAAGTATGCCTGATGTGAAATCTGTTTATTTTGTTTCATCTCAGGAAGCTGAAGCCCTTTTCAGAGCTGAGCTTCCAGGAAGGACCGATCTTCTCGATGTTATGGGAAGCGATTTCCGGCTTCCTACTTCACTTCAGGTTGTTTTTGAACGCGAGGCCATGACTCAGGGAAGAATATCTGATATTTCCAGACAAATCAGTTCTATCGCCGGTGTTGATGAGGCTGTTTATGGCGAGGACTATCTTCCGGGTCTTCTGAAAACGGTGACAACGATAAGAAGGCTTGTTATCTTACTCGGTATTGTTCTCGTATCAAGCATTTCGATGGTTGTTTTTTATACGGTTCGTTTATCAGTCGTGCGCAGATCGCTCACGGTTGATATAATGAGAATAGTTGGTGCACCATCCTGGTTCATCAGAATTCCCTTCGTTCTGGAGGGAATCCTTATGGGTGTTACCGGTTCTGCAGGAGGACTTGCCCTCGCGGCTCTTTTGTCGAAGGTACTTTCCAGTGCAGTAACTCACCGGTTTATGCCCTTCTCCTGGATGACTCTTGTAATCTTACTCGGTGCGGTCACTGGAACTGTCGGTGCTCTAGCCGGTTCATACGAAAAGGAAAGGTAATTATGAAAATTAGAAAAATTGTAGCTGCTCCCGTTCTTCTTGCAGTATCAGCATTTGCACAGGAAGCAGCGGAGGGTACTGAAGAAGCCGCAGGCAATTGTCTTGGTACCGGTGGAATTATGGGTCTTCTTCCAATTTTAGCGATGGTAGCTATTTTTTACTTTCTCATCATCAGACCTCAGCAAAAACAGTCTAAGAAAATGGCTGCGATGCGTGATGCCATGCAGAAGGGTAATAATGTAGTAACAGGTGGAGGAATCCACGGAGTAATCACCAACATTAAAGGTGATATTGTTACTATCAGAATCGCTGATTCTGTGAAGATTGATGTTGACCGTACAGCATTGACAGTTCTCGGTGAAGAAGAGCCTTCATCATGCAAAACCTGCTAAAATCTGTAAGGGTTATTGGAGATCCTGTTCTCAGAAAGAAAAGCAGACCGCTTGTCTTTCCGGAAGACATTCTCTACATAAGAACACTTATTGCTGGAATGGTTAAAGCTCTGGATACCGCAGAGGGTCTCGGACTTGCAGCTCCACAGGTGGGTGAGTCGGTGCGATTATTCATCGCTGCACCGGACCATCTTGAAGAGCTGAACGGGCATGTTGTTTTTATCAATCCTGAAATCCATCCCTACGGTGAGATGGAGAAACGGGAAGAGGGATGCCTAAGTGTTCCGGGGATCTATGAGGTTCTTTCACGCCCAGCGCAATCAACCATTAAAGCACAGGATGTAAGGGGAAATTATTTTTCTCTTGATCTTGATGGGCTTGCAGCCAGGCTGATTCAACATGAGGTGGATCATCTTGACGGTGTTCTTTTTGTAGACAAGTTGAGTCCTATTAAAAAGAAACTTTTAAAAGGAAGACTAAAAAGACTGAAAGAGGAAGGGTGAAAGAAGTGAAACTGAAGGTCGTTTTTCTGGGAACTTCAGTCTTTGCTCTCCCCGCCCTGAAATCTCTTCACGGTTCTGAAGATATTCACCTTTCTCTTGTTATTTCCCGTCCGGACAGACCATCCGGACGGGGGAGAAAACTTGCTAGACCCCCGGTCGCTCTTCTTGCAGACGAGTTGGGTATTCCCCTTCTACAACCCGAGAAGCTGAAAGAGATAAACAACCTACTTATTGAAGAAGCTCCCGATGTTATGGTCAGTGCTTCTTACGGTGGCTGGCTTCCCAAATGGTTTCTGGGTATTGCTCCTCTGGGAGTGGTTAACATCCATCCATCACTTCTCCCGAAGCACAGGGGGGCAGCTCCCGTTATAAGAACAATACTTGAGGGTGATGATTCAACAGGTGTCTGTTTTATGGTTACTGACGAAGGATGGGATACCGGGGATGTACTCAAAACAGTTAGGCGAAGAGTTTCCTGTTCTGAAACCGCAGGAGAGTTAGAGAGTGCCCTTGCGACAGAAGCAGCCGATGCTCTTCCCGTAGTGCTACGAGAATATTCCTCAGGTCTGCTGAAACCGGTCCCTCAGAAGGGTGACGAGAGTTATGCAGAGAAGGTTACACCGGAAGAGGCTGTGATATCATGGGATAAACCAGCCGTCGATGTTTTAAGGATGATTCTTGCATTCAATCCTGTACCTGGAGCAAGAACCATGAATGGCTCAAAGATGTTAAAAATATATTCAGCTGAGATTTCTTCACTTGAGGGACCCCCAGGTGAAATTCTTGAGACTAATCCACTTGTCGCAGGTTGTGGTAGTGGCTCGATTCGACTTCTTGAAGTTCAACTCCAAGGTAAGAAAAGAATGAACGCAGATGAATATGTCCGGGGCTACAGGATCGAGAGGGGAGCTGTTCTGGGTGAAAACTAGAACCGTTAGCTTTTTTTACTATCACCTCGGTTTAACTGTTTTTTCCTTTTTCCCCGGGATTATTATTTTGCTTCTAACCCGTGACTGGTACTGGCTCCCTCTTTCTATTTGTTCTGTTAACCTGCTTGGACTCTTCAGACATCCCTTTTTTATTGCTCTTTCTTTCCACATCCTCAAACCAGTTGCATCTCTTCTGGGTGGAGAAGGTTTTGCGCCAGAGGAAATGGTTATCACTCTTGGCTCTGAAAAAACCCTCAGGAAACTCGGCGGTAGAATCCCAGCCGACCGAATACTGCTTCTTCTTCCTCACTGCCTTCAGTGGCATGATTGTAAACTGAGAATCACATTTAACCCTTACAACTGTGCCAGGTGTGGAAAGTGTCCTGTTGGTTCGCTTCTTGACCTTGCAGATAAAACAGGAGTGAAGATTGCTATTGCAACGGGAGGAACGCTTGCAAGACGCCATATTAAGGAACTGCGTCCTCTGGCTGTTGTCGCTGTAGCATGTCCAAGGGATCTTGGACAGGGAATGCTGGATGCTCATCCAATTCCTGTGGCAGGTGTTGAGAACTCAAGACCTGCTGGAGATTGTATTGATACTCAGGTTGATCTGAACATTGTTGAAGAGAGGGTCAAACAACTGACTCTTATCCCTGACGGAAAGAGTTGATGGACTCCTCTTCTGATAGTTTGTAACCTTTTTCCATGAATAATCTCATACATGCCTCGGCAACCTGTCTGTCGTAGAAAACACCTGAACCTGCTGTAATTGTCTGAAGAGCTTCATGCAGCCCCAAACTGGCTCGGTACGGTCTCATTGTAGCCATTGCCTCAACAACATCTGCTACCGCAAGTATCTTTGCTTCCAACCGTATTGCATTACCCTTAAGACCCAGGGGATATCCGCTGCCGTCAATTCTCTCGTGGTGCTGCAGTACAATATCTGCTACCGGCCAGGGAAAGTCGATGGATTTTAATATGTCATATCCGTCTTCTGCATGTTCACGGAGAAGAAGCATTTCACTTCTTGTTATTGCTCCTGGTTTTGTGAGGATTTCAGTGGGAACTGCCATTTTACCTATGTCATGGAGTATTCCGGAAATTCTGAGTCCCTCGATCATTTCAGATTTCATTCCCAGTTCTTTTGCAATTGCACACGCAAGATCTGCGACCCTCTTCTGGTGTCCGGAAGTGTAAGGATCTTTCATGTCTACCAGTCTGCTCATAGCAAGAACGACACCGTCTATGGTTTTCTGCAATTGTTTGAACGCACTCATTCTACTTGTGATATCGGTAACAACGCATTCTGCAATTGAAACAGCAGCCTCTGTAAGTGTACTCATGGTGAAAGATGACCAGAAAGTTGTTCCATCAGCTTTTTTCAGAACTATTTCCCTGTCATCTATTCTGCCTTTAGCCTGAAGAAGGTTCATCAGACGCGCGTTCTCAGATGGATCAACCAGAATATCTGACATTCTTACATTCTTGGAATTCTCCTCTGATATACCGAACATTCTTCTGAAAGCGGGATTCATTGAAAGAATCAGTCCATTCTCTCTTATCTCACTCCTAAAAACGCCTACCGGAATTGTTTCTGAAAGCTTTTTATAGTTCTGCTGTGTCGTCTTCAAAGCCTTACGACTGTAAACCTGATCAGAAATATCAACTGTTAGAACAACTACTCTCTGAACAGTTTTATCAGGATTCATTATCGCATAGAAATGCTGCGAAACCCACACATCAAGACCATTTCTCTTTTTGTTGGTCTTTACCTCAGGGACGAAAAACTCCCCCCCTGAGGTATAAACACTGATCAGTTTATCTCTATAATTGAAGAGGTAAGAGTCTGTGTCATCAAGCTTCAGTTGTATTCTTCTGTTATTCATATCAGATTTTATACTGGCGTCAGAATTATTCCAAATTCTCTTCCAGGCTTTGTTGTATGAAAGCAGATTTCCTACTGAATCACGAACTGAAATACCGACTGGAGCATTGTTGATTATTGCGCTGTTCACGGCTTCGCGGCTGCGATACTCGTGCATCTGGCCCTCTTCGTTAGTTACATCCCGCATGATACAGAAAATGCCAACGGGTGAGTCCAGCTCTATCATTGGTACTTTTAGTGAGCTGAAAATACGGGTTTTGTTGTCTGCTTCGTTGAAGGTGAGGAGTGTTCGCATTGTAGTGCTGCTATGCATTGCAAGAATATCTGTTCTTGCATCTTCCTCAGCTGTAAGAGTGGCCATGATATCATCTGCCCTAAGACCCTCGGCTTTTTCCGGGGAGTCCATACCAAAGAAATCAGCAAAAGACCAGTTACATGTAAGGTAGCGCAGCTGGCTGTCTTTTATGTAGACAAGTTCTTTCGCCTGGTGAAAGGCAAGCTCCAGATAATGACTCAGATTTCCTTTATCATTTTTCAAGCAGATTCTCCAGATCTGATACAAGAATATTCAGTTTTTTCATTGCTTCTTCAACCGGCACAGGAGTTTCGAGGTCAACACCAGCATCCTTAAGCAATTCAAGAGGTGGCTTGGAACCTCCCGATGAGAGGAAACTCAAGTAGCCATCAACAACGTTTTGCCCGTCATTTAGAATTCTGCTGCTTATAGCGGCGGCAGATGCAAGCCCAGTTGCATACTTGTAAACGTAGAAGTTGTAGTAGAAGTGAGGTATTCTAGCCCACTCTGTGCGGATCAGTTTGTCATCAGTGTCATACTCAAAAGCATCGCCGTGATAGAGCATAACAAGGTCAAGATAAGTCTTGTTCAACCAGTCTGATGAAAGAGATCCACCCTCTTCAACCTGTCTGTGAATCAGCAACTCAAATTCGGCAAACATTGTCTGTCTGAAAAGTGTTGTTCTAAAGTCGTTTATCTGACTGTCGATCAGGTATGCAATAATATCTTTGTCTTCTGTTTTGCTCATTAGATGGCTTGCGACAAGCATCTCGTTGGTAATGCTTGCCACTTCAGCTACGAGTATTCTGTAGTCTGACGTGTGGTAAGGCTGATTCTTACGTGAAAACCAGCTATGCATTGAATGACCGGCTTCATGAGCCATGGTAAAGACGGAATCAAGTGTGCCCGAGAAGTTGAGGAGCATGTATGGAGGGCTGTCATAGCAACCACCGGAGTATGCACCGCTTCTTTTACCAATGTTTTCGTATCGATCTGTCCAGCGATCTTTAAAGCCTTGCTGGAGAGTCTCCACATACTCTTGCCCGAGGGGTTTTACAGCTTCAAGTGTTAACTTTTCTCCCTCAGTCACTGTGTACTCAACATCAACATCTTTTACTGTAGGGGTGTAGATGTCGTAGAGATGCATTTCAGAAAGACCCATTACTTTTTTCTTCATTCTGTAGTACCGGTGCATAACGGGAAGACTATCATGAACAGAGCTGATAAGAGACTCGTAAACAGTTTTGCTCACTCTGTCGTGGAAAAGTGATGCTTCAAGAGCTGAAGGATAATTTCTTGCCTTTGCTTTGAAAATGTTCGTTCTCACTTGACCATCCAGCAGTGAAGCCAGAGTTTCAGTATTTCCTTCGATTTCACTGTAGAAGCCGGTGAATGCACTTTGTCTGACCTTTCGATCAGAGCCCTGAAGAAGAGGAATGAAATTACCGTGTGAAATTTTAACAGTTTTTCCGGTTGCATCTGTTATCTCAGGAAGCCTTGCAGGTATCTCAACATTGTTCAGCTTCCCGAAAGTTCCGCTGAAGCCTCTTGTGGCATCAGATGCCAGAACCATAATTCTTTCCTCAGGAGCGGAGAGAATGTAGGGTCTGTTGCGCAGGATGTCTTCCAGCCAGACTCTGTATTTTGATACAGGGGTATCATTAATCCAGCTTATCATCTTTTCTTCTGGAACTGAAAGCACTTCTGGATTAAACCAGCTAATTGATGCAGCAAGATTGTTCAGAAGATCCATTGCTTTCTGGTTCATTTCGCTGCCTGTTGAATCAGAAAGATCCTGATCCTGGATCATGTGAGAATAGGTGTAAATCATCTCTACTGTACGACTTGCTTTAAGTATAGCTTCTATTGTTTCGAGAAGGGTTTCTGGTGATTCTGTGGCTTTGTTTTTGTATGAGAGGAGTTTGTCTGGAAGCTCTGAAGCGCTTTGCAGGGCATTGTTCCAATCTTCAACTGTCTTATACATTACCGTAAGGTCCCACGTGTCATTAACGGGAACGCTTGATCTTACAACGGGCTCTTTCATTTCTTTAATCCATCCTGAAAAAATTACAAAAAATATTTCTGAGAGTACATCGTAGTATATGCTTATCTTCTTTGCATCGCCATGTTTTGTGCTGTGCGGGAATTGTGATTATCTTCCTTGATCCTGAAAGGAAAATCTGATGAAAACACCTCTCGTGAAACTTTTGGTAACCGTACTTTTACTCGGAGCTACTAGCACAATTTTTATGAGTGTTATGCCTGATTATCTAAGCAACGAACTAGGCATTGATGGAGAAGTACGTGGGGCTCTAGAGGTTCCAAGGGAGCTCCCTGGGTTCCTGCTTGTCTTTATCGCAGGATTCCTTGTTAGAATTCAGCGAAAAAAAGCGATTACCATGGTTTTTCTGGTCGGGATTCTTGCTTTTCTCGGATTTGCATTTCTTACGGATTCACTCCTTAGATTTGTTCTTTTTATGGTTATCTGGTCTTCTGCAATGCATGCTTTCATCCCCCTCAGAGATACAACCGCTATAGAGCTTGCTGGCTCCAGCAAAAGAGGGTGGGTTCTCGGGAAAGTCGGTGCTTACAGGTCAATCGGTCTAATTGTAGGTACTGCTGTAGTCTGGATTCTTATGAGTTTTCTCAAAACGGACTATAAAATTACCTGGATTGTCGGTGCAGTGCTCCTTATTCCGGGCCTGCTTGTAGCAATGAAACTTCCCTCCTCCATTGGGGAGAAGGAAAGGGTCACGGCAAAGCGATTCGTGTACCGAAAAAAATACAGATTGTTTTATGCGCTGTGTATGCTTTTCGGAGCAAGGAAACAAATTTTTCTAACTTTCGCTCCATGGCTTCTTGTTTCAGTTTACCATCAGAAAGCACCGCAACTTGCTCTGGCGATGGGTGCAAGTGCTCTCATCGGTATTTTCCTGAAGCCTTTCTTCGGTAGGTTGATAGACAAGCTGGGGGAGAGAACGGTTCTAATGGCGGATGCTGTTTTAATACTTTTACTAAGCACTGCTTATGCTGTTATCCCTAATGTTGCCGGTCCTGTAATTGCTCTGGCGCTTCTCTACTGTTTTTTCGTTATGGATGAACTTCTTTTCAGCCTTTCTATGGCCAGGACAACATATCTTTCAAGTATCATTGAAAATGAATCAGAAATGGTCCCTACGATAGGTCTGGGGGGAACTATTGATCACATAGTTTCAATGGCAGTACCGGTGATTGGCGGAGTTCTGTGGGTTAAGGTGGGATCATGGTCTGTTTTTGCAATGGCCGGCCTTGTAGCAGTGATTACTTTCTTCACTGTTTCTACAATGAAGAAGAGCAGCTTACATCACACTGATAATGACTTGATTACCGGTTCATAAACCTTGAGATGCATGTTTCCAGCACGTCAGCCATCATTTCCAGACGGCTCCGGGCTTTTGTGCACATCGATCCCCGACCGGCAAAAAGAAGCACATCAACACTTCCATCAGGAGACAGAACAGGAATAATTGCTCCCCCCTCGGGGAATGAAATTTCAGTTTCAAAAGGCAACCTGTCTGAAGACAGATATTGGGGTTTGCTGAAGTCCAGCTCTGTTGGAGCCTCACAAAACTCAGGTGGTACATTCTGACCATCAAGGAGTTCAAATCGACCGTTCTTGCGTACATAAATACCGCATGAGGGCAGGAA
>JADGDO010000013.1 GCA_016744855.1 Candidatus Fermentibacteraceae bacterium
GAATAGCAGACAGCATTTCATTATTGCGGGAAATTGTTGCGGCTTGATTTTCAGTCTTATACCTATTATTACTTATACTAATGGTAAACAGTAGTAGGAGGTTATAATGAAAATCAGATTTCTCTTCATTTTACTGCTTCTTCTTACAACAGCAGGCATTGTTAATGCTTATGACACATGGCTGAATACATTCGACTGTCCCGGTTTCTGTTACGATCTGTTTGTGCTGCCCCCGGAAGGTGGGGGTACTGTGTTCGCCTGTTACAGTTATCTAACCAAAGATGATCTTACTACCTGGCTGGTGAAGGCTGACAACACCGGCGACATCATCTGGCAGCACAGTTATGATCTGCCACCAAGGGGGCTTGCACAGGTGCCCGGTGGAGGAAGTGTCCTCCTCATCGGCTATTCCACTGACTATAAGTTGATCAGATTCGATACAAGCGGAAACACTGTATGGAGTATTGATCTACCGGTTTCTGCAGCTGCTCTTCACATTACTGACGACGGGTACATTCTTCTTCGGTATGGATCTGAGATCCAGAAAAGGGATCTGGATGGTGGGATTATATGGACACTCCCTGAACCCCCTCAAATGGATGCTGTAACATGCATTAATGAGGCTCCTTCAATGCCCGGTGGTTTTACTGTGGCAGGTGAAGAAGACGGATGGTTCCAGCTCGGAATAGCAGACTCAAACGGCGTTGTCCCATGGACCGGGGAATTTCATGACCCTTACTATGGTTACGAATCGACGAATGGAGCTTACTCTGATTCTGAGGGGAACTGTTTCGGCTGTGTTACCTACTCCACCAGTTATCCTCCACCGGATGCAGTGGGATGGGTTCTAAGGGTAGACGAAGGTGGTACACTCAACTGGTCAAAGGAGTTTAACCAAACGGGAGGCATTTGCCCTTCCCCTGAAGGTAATGTCGTGGTTGCAGGTAACGATGTCGGAGCTGAATTCTTCATTCGCTTCCTGACTCCTGAAAGCGGTGCTACTACCTCGCTAATTCTGCACGGTATTCCGGGGGTCGCTATGTATCCTCAAGACATGGTTCCATGCTCTGATGGGGGATACCTTGTAGGAGGCTATGCCGAAGCCGATGTCTTCATCGCCAGAATCGATTCGCTGGGATTGATCAACGGCACAGGTATCGAGGACTCTGATGTGCTTCATCCTGAGATAACCGTTTCACCCAACCCCGCATCACTTTTTACTGAAATCAATGTCACATTACCTGTTGCCTATGAAGGAACAGCAGTTGTCTACGACCTGAGAGGCAGAAAGATTACTGCCATTGTGATTCCTCCGGGAGAAAATGCTCTGAACTGGGATCTGAGGGATTCAGGCGGGAGGGATGTACCAAGCGGCTTGTACTGCGTAGTAGTAACTGCCTATGATGCTACTGCAATTGGCAGGGTCATGGTGTTGAGATAACTGCCCGGGACCTCACGCGTGGTGTTCCGACAGGGAAGGTCAGAAACCACTTGGTGATTTAGAAGCCAGTTTCGAAACTCCACAACAGTCCAGCTTCTTCCATGCGTGCTAAGATACTGAATTTCCTCTGTGGTACAGATGAAATCCATGTTCTGGAAGCCGACCTCTACTTTATCATGGTTCCAGTAGACTGCTTATCTAAAGGCAAGCAAGGAAACCGGATATCAGGGTTTAAATGTTTCGATTCAATTCTTCTCAAAATTACTTGTGATCTGTTCTGATTGGTAGTTTTAGTCGAAAAAATAGCAACAACTACCCATCTAAATCAGGATTAGAACAGACCGATTCAAGTGGTTTATTTTCAGCTATTGAATTCATCCAAACTATGACGGTAACTAACCCAGTTGGCATCAAAAAATTCTTTTTGATGCTAGCTTGTGTTTATGAACATTTCTCAATAACAGGGAGTGATGGTATGATGAATGATCAGCTTATCGGTGGGGATCAAAGAGAAAGATTACTTAAAGATGTTTCTGAGGGTAATCTTGATGAAAACTTTACAAAATTGACAAATTGCTTACCCGAAGTTGAAATGAGATTACTTGATCTGAAGGAACCCAGGGTTAAGATTGGCCAGAAGATTTTTGTCGAAACAGGTGGCATACGGTTACCGAAAGTTAACTACCTTACGGGTGGAATGGAAGAAGTACAGCTTACAGATGAATACCCTATTTTAGCCGAATTTGACAGTATTTCAGGTAAGAAGCGGGTAAAGTGTGATTATGATAAAGGTGTAATATCATTTACTGTCCCAGAGGGTGCAGTAGATTCTATGGTGAATTTCCTCATTCCAATGTGTGAAGAGAATGCTAAAAGTTGTTCTCTTGATAAGGATGCAGAGATGATTTCATCAGGGAATGATGTTCTATACCTCAAGGACAGCAGATACGTATATCTGCATTACAGAGGTATTATGCTAATAGTCAAATGCGATTCCTGCAAAACAAATTCAATTTGCCCATTCGGAGCAATCAAGTTTGATTCGGAGGACAATTGCTTTGTTGATAAAAGCATTTGTAGAGGGCAAACCCGTGTAATCAGTGGAACTGAAAAAACACCTGATGGACGGTATGTAAATAGTGTGAAGTCTGAAATTCCATGTTTTCTCTGTTTCAATGGAACAGAAAGCCTTTCCTCCAAATGTCTTCAGAGGAAAGTAAGCAAAGTTATGGATAGCTCAACGTGTGCCTGTGGTCAATGTTCAGAGAGGATGCAGATCGTGGCTGGTGTATGCCTCAGAGGGCATTGTGATTATGATGCTATTTCAGGAGGGGCTTCTACTACCACTCGTTGCGGAAATCAACCATCAATGGATAATCTTGGAGGAATCTATAAGGTTGATTTCGATAAGTGCGTTGGCTGCTATGAGTGCTACGACAACATTATTTGTGAGAGAGTAGTAATGAAAGCCCACATAAAGAAAAGGGCAAAAGCAAATTTTAACATCTTAAAAGTGAACTATGATCAAACGGTGAACCCCCATGTTGCTGAACTCCACAGCAAGTTCCCTGACAATAGGGTCTACTTCAGGATATGGGGAAGGGGGAGAAATGTTCTGATAGATCGTTGGATTGATGTTCAGTTCCCGCGCCCAGGAGAGTTAAGAGAACCTGTTCCTATTCTTCCTCATAGTATAGAAATGATCGACAGACTCTTCATAACAGCTTCAGTGAAGCCAGCTTTCTCTAAAGAACCACCAATTGGTGCTGGACACCCGGTAGCAGAAACAAAAGTAATTGATTTGAAAAACATGATGAAATCACCTTATCCTAGATTAGCTAGTTTTTCTCTTAAATTCTTTGGAGTTATCGAGTTGGAGTATACTCTTTCAGAATTAGGTTACATCTAGAAAAATGCCACTGCCCCGAGCTGATCGGGGCAGTGGCGTTCTGAAGCAATTCTTGACCATACTGTAGAACCGGTTGCTCTCGAGTAGTCACTTAATGGCTTTGCTTCAGGTTTCTATCAGAGTCAAAGCTGTAAGCGCTAGTCTATCCCGTACTGATCTTTCAACCTGAAGGATTCAGTGATCCCATGCTGAACGCCGTTGTTAAAGGCTTCCTCATAGTCGGCAATGGCTTCATTTATCCTGCCGGCTCCTTCATAGCACTTGGCCCTGTTATAGAAAGCATCTGCTTTCCACTCCTTCCGAGTGTACCAGATAATCGCCTGAGAAAAGTCTTCAACAGCAGCATCAAAAGCTTTGTTAGCCATGTTTACTCTGCCCCTGCTGTAGTAGCCTCTGCCGTCATTGGGCTGCAGCTCGATCGCTTTGTTGTAGCATTCCAGTGCTTTCTGATTGTTGCCTGCTCCATTGTAAGCATTGCCCAATGAGATCCAGGCATCCTTGTATCCTGGATCCATTTCCAGCGCTTTGCTAATAAATTCTATAGCTTCTGAGGAGTCACCGCCTGAGAGGTGCGTGTAGTAACCCAGGTTGTGGAGACACTTGGAAGTGTATCGCCAGTTCCAGTCACCCGGATAAATCTTTGCCTCGCCGAACATCTCAGAAGCTTTTCTGAAAGCTTCTATTGCGCTCTGGTAGTCGCTACGGTCTCCTTTTTCAATTCCTGATGTAAAGAAATCCATTGCAGATTGGTCTCCATAGGCATCTCTTCTTGCCTGCAGTGAGTAAGCATTACCGAAGTAGTCGGCCCTGGACAAGTCCTCCTTGGCCCGAGATTCATTGCCAAGTGCTTTATGGCATAGTGCTCTTGCATAAAATAGACCTGCCGAGAAGGGATTCTTCTGAATAGCGTTGTCAAGAATTTCAGCACCAAGCTCAGGTTTTCCCGATACACTTTAGAGGGTTCCAAGATTCTCAGGGTATCTTGAATTTTCCGAGTTCAACTGAATTGCTTTCAGATAATCTGCTTCAGCCTCCGCATCACGAGAGGTGAGATAAAAGAGCCAACCCCTTCTGCTGTAGGCTTCGGCTGAATCAGGAAAGAGTTCTATTGCTTTATTGTAACTGGTTTCCGCTTGATCATTGATTTTCATTGAAGTGAGCTTATCGCCAAGCTCCAGTTTAATGTCAAACTCTTTTTTCTTTGTGCTGAAACCCTGAAGAAGGGCATCCTCTATCAGGTCAAGTGCCTGCTGAGTCTGATTCTGTGCCCAGCAGTCTCTGGCGAAAGCTATCTTTTCCTCTGGGGTGTTCAGTGGTTCACCGTTGTAGTTAAGCATGTATCCGGAATAAGCATCCCCAAGCTCTGCTGCTTTTCTGTAATCGGAATATGCCTCATCCTGCTTGTTCTGATTGAACCTGCTTATTGCTCTTTGCTGCCATGCTAGAGTGTGTGCTGGGTCTAGCTCAACAGCTTTTGTGAATTCTCCCTCTGCCTCTGCCGCCTTCCCAAAGGCATTGTTAAGAAGACTGCCCAATCGATAATGGGCTTCCGGGGAATCAGGATTGAAATCAACTGCCTTTTTCAGATGAAGGACAGCGCTTTCGTTTCTTCCCAGCCAGTACTCCGCCCAGCCCAGATGTGTATATGCCTCACTGTTCTCCGGATCCGCCTTTAGTGCTTTTTCTCCGTAGGCAACGGCATCTATGTACTGCCGTTTCTGGAACATTGCGCTGGAACAGAGGCTGTAAAGCCTGGACTGTTCCGTTTTGTCCACTCCCGAATCAATTGCTTTAAGGACCTCATCAATTGCATAGTTAAGAAGCCCTCTGTCCATTAGCTTTTCAACGAATTCCAGACCCATTATACCCCCCCTTTGTAACAAGCAGCGTAAAAACCCAATAGCAGACTACTATTATTAACAATTATGAGTCAATTGACTACCCTATCAGAAAAGCAGTGTCGACACAATGCACCGCTATGTTATTGACCCAATAATCCTACTGGAATTCTCTGATCACGCTCTTCACTGTCTAGCTCTCATTTAAGTATTCAAGCGAATTTCCCTTCCAGTTACTCGGGGCTTTAGATCCTGATACTCTTCATGGACTTGAGGGATACTGTCTAAGAAATTGCAGCATCCTTGAATAGGCAGAAAGCTAGCAGCTCATCTTCCTGGATGGAAACAGATTTCTCTCCTGTAAACTTCGTTGAAATGATCTCTGATTAAATTAGCTAGTCCGGGCAGAAGAAATGCCGCTTTTCTCTTGGTTTACCCGAGTCAGAACTTTTTCCTACAGGATCCATTCTTGCTTTTCGGGTGTATAGATTCTTTGAAGGCAGGTATACTGAGCTAGTTCGTACCTTGTATTGAATTTAGAACCTAGCTATTCCCGCAGCTCAACTTCGCACCCTCTGCCTTTCAATAAATCTGTTGTTTTCATTTTATTGCTCTCCTCACAAATGATGAGCTGGAGGCAATCGAAAAGCTTGTTCAAAATGAATTGTCCAGCAGTCGTTCACTAACAGAATGAATTCCCATTCTTTTCGAGGAGTCTGCTCTGAAAAATCTCAACTTTTCTTAGCGGAAGTGAGACCGATTATGAGGGTCGGAGAGTTTACCTGCAGCCTTAGCAAAGTGCAGTAGACATCGATCGGTCGAGCTAATTAATTGCAGGACCATATCACAGGAGAACCGACGATTATTGTTTTGTGAAACTGATTTGTTTTGCATAAAATAGATTTGTATACTAAATGCGTTAGATGCTTGATAAGTGTTTATCTGTTGTTTGCGAGTTGAAAGGCAGAGTGGATTAATCAGTATACTATTAAGGTTATTTCAGCCTAAATTCATCCTTTTTGTTGAGAGATAGTTGGGTATGCGAACGCGTCGGCCAATATCGATCAATAACAGCCTTGTTCACGGAATATGCAATTACTCCTGCAGGTTGTGTGGTGTTAATAAGACGAACTACAGGGGGCCGAAAGAGTTTCAGCCGTATGATGTAACCAAAACCCTTATTAAACGGATACTTGAAGCTGCTTCTTCTGGGATATATGTACGTTACGTAGCCATTTCAGGTGATGGCGAGGCGACCCTACATCCGGAATTTGCAGACAGGTTGAGGATGTTTGGTGATATGCTCAGGGGGTGGGACGCATCCATAATGCCCCCACCGGAGATTTCAGTTGTCAGCAACGGTTCGTCGTTATACAAACCAGAGGTTATGGCACCCTTCAAGGAAAACAGTATTTCGTTAATTATCTCTTTTCCCACAAACGATGCGGAGTCGTACGGATTGATAATGAAAGGCGACAGCGAACAGGGAGAAGCCCTGCTGTCCAGAGTCTTGCCGGGTATTGAGAAGGCGATGGCTCTTCGTGCATGCGGCCAACTTTCCAAGCTTTATTTTCACATTTCACCTCCTGAAATCGAGATTATCAGGCGTGATTTTCCTGAAACGATCAACTGCTTAACCGAAATCGCACGCAGGAATGAACTTCATGAGATAGAGCTTGTTCTTTTCCCCGCAACAAGTAATCGTTCAGGCTTACTGCGCAATTCTGTTACGTCGGTCGAAATGTATAGAGATCTATTCAAACGTTACAACGGTCAGGCTGTCAATGGAGTGAAAATCAGAATGCAGCTAGTGGTTAAGCGTTTTTTTCATAGCAGGGTTGAGATAGTCGACCTTGTCAGGAGTTTCAGATTCCCGTGTCTCTGGAACGCCAATTTCTTTATTGCCGCAGATGGAAGTTCTATATGCTGTAACGATCAATCAGTGCGAAATCCACAGGGCAATATTCTGAACGAATCAATTGAGACTTTGATGCAATGCAAAGAGCGGTTTTTACCGGATGAAGTATGTGCTGGATGCAACCAGTCACCACAGAATCTTAAAGGTTCATTTCAAGCGGTGTTTTTCTCCTTAATCGCAAGATTACGTTTGTTGTTCGCTAAGATTCGTAGTTGATGTTCTGCATCGGAATTGAAACGCACTAGCACCTGAGCAATACTTCTCTTACCGGGGGTGTTATCAATAAATGCGGGGGTGAAAGTATCGATTCCAAGGATGAAAATACGGATAGTGTGTTCTCGGATTCAATCCTTACTTGTAAGATAGATGAGATGAAGGATGCGTTCAGTTTGGTATATAGAACGTATTTGCAATCCGGCCTTCAAAAGACAGATCGATCTTTGATGAGAATAGGATTTTCCAATCTTCTGCCCTCGAGTTACCTGGTGATCATAAAAAGAAATGGGAAAGTATGCGGTACACTTACACTGGTAAGAGAAACCGATGGAAGACTTCCAATTGACGAGCTTTTTAGTAAAGAGATCTGCAAAATCCGTGATACTGGTTCTACTATTTGTGAATTCTCAGCTCTGGCTGTCGATACAACCCTGTCGAATGAGCATCGTATTGAAATACTGATGTCTCTCTTTAGAAAAGCTTTTATTCTTGGGAGCGAACTTCTAGGCTGTACCGATTTATGCATAATGATCCATCCGCGTCATTCTACCTATTATCAGAGGAAATTCTTTTTTGAAAGAATCGGGAAACTGTTACCATTAGAAAAAGTGAACGGAGCACCAGCAGTTCCTTTAAGACTTAATCTAAAGACATGCAGGGAACAGATACGTGAAAATGATCCGGAAATGTATTGGTATTTCTATGAAAGTGACCACCGGATTATCAAGGAGCGGACAGTGTGTGAACTGAACCACCGGAGAAGCCTGTACGATATTGGATTGGTTAACCATTTCAGGAAAATAAAACCGAATCTGCTGGAGAACCTGACAAGGGAGGAAAAGCGGATACTGGAAGGTTACTACCCTGGATTAAAAACGGATTTAGCATGAAAGTACTATTGATCTCTTCAAATCGGGAGAGGCATCCCTGGCCGGTTCCCCCTATCGGTGCCTGCTATGTTGCTTCAGGTCTTGAGCGGGAAGGTTACGAAGTTCAACTGCTGGACATGCTTTATGTCGATAACCCCTCATCCGAGATATCTGAAAGAGTCATAGGGTTCGCTCCGGATCTGGTGGGGGTATCAATCAGGAATATTGACAATCTTGATCAGCAGTCCTCCTTCTTTTATCTGGAAGATATAAAAAGAGATATCATCGATCCTGTCCGAAAAGCGACATCCGTTCCACTCGTGATCGGAGGTTCAGCTGTAAGCATCATGCCCGAACGTATCATGGATTATCTAGATGTGAATTACGCCATACATGGGGAAGGCGAAAACGCTTTTGTGGAATTCGCGCGTAACATCGAATCGGAATCGGATACCTCTCTGACCGAGGGACTTCTGTACAGGGATGATGGGAAGATCGTAAGGAATCCCGTTACTAGAATTGAGAATCTTAATGACCTTGCATTACCTCGGATATACAGGTGGCTCGATTGGAGTAGATACGGCCTGGATTATTCTCCGTACCCTGTTCAGACTAAGCGTGGCTGTGCGCTGAAATGCAGCTACTGTGTTTACAACGAAATTGAAGGCTTCAGATACAGATTAAGAGATCCAGTTAAAATCGTTGATGAGATCGAAGAAATTGTAGCGAATTGTAAGCCAAGTGTGATAGAATTCACCGATTCAACTTTCAATATTCCGCTGGATCATTCCATTGCCATCTGCAGGGAAATTATAAGGAGGGGGATCAGAACTTCCTTCAATACCATGGGGATCAATCCGGGGGCCGTTACCGCAGAGCTTGCCGAACTGATGAGGGAAGCGAATTTTATCGAGGTTTCCTGTACACCCGAATCAGGCTCTGAGAAAATGCTGAAAGCGCTGGGCAAGAATTTCACACTGGAAGCTGTTGAACGAGCCGCCAGTCTTTTAAGCAGCAACGGCATACCTGTTATCTGGTATTTTCTCTTCGGGGGGCCGGGTGAGGATGAGTCCACTATCAAAGAAACATTCAAGTTCATCGAAAACAATATCAGCAAACTGGATCTTGTCTTCATTACAAGTGGAATAAGAGTGCTTCAGGGAGCACCACTTTGCAGCTACGCTCTATCGACCGGTCAGATTACCAAAGATTCGGATCTATTGAGGCCCATATGGCTTCAGCCGAAGGGAATCAGCAGAAAAAAAATGCTGTACATCATCAACCGGGAGATAATCACCCACCCGAACTATATCAACCTTCAGGATAATTCGGAGGAAACCATTTTCTCTTACCTCCTTAAAAGGATTTACTCAATTTTCAGGCTGAAAGAACCTCTCTGGACTAATGTCATGCGAAGGGATATTCTTTACAGAATAACAGGATATAATCGTTACAGATTGAGAAATCTGAAGAAGAAATACGAGGAAACTTTGTAAGGATAGTTATCCTTCCGGCAGATACTGGTTGTGTTTATTAGCAAACACAATTTTGAGTAAGGGTTTACCTGAGTTCATTTTGGAGAAATAGTAACTGTAAAGGAGGAGAAAATGGCGTATATAGGTTTCAGCAGTGATACCGATTCTAAAAAAGTTGGCCGGGAAGCGGCCCTTGCGGCGAAGAGCCAGTTCAAAAGCAAGGAAACCACCACTTGGGTACTCGCCTTCTGCGGTGGGCGGCATGAAACAGACAGTGTTCTTGCGGGAATAAGGTTCGAACTGGGTGATGTTCCGATTTACGGTGGGGCAACAGCTGGAATTATTACGAATGATTCAATCGGATATACTGGCTACGAATGTGGCCTCACTGTATTCACCTCCGCTTCTCCAGTACCCGATGTAGTTGTAAATAACGATCTTGAAGCGGGTGAATTCAACGCTGGAAAAGAGCTCGGTCTCGCCCTGGATGAGATAACTGTCGAAGGTGACACAGTGCTTATCTTCTATACGAACCTTCGATCAATGCCACCTCCTGTACTATATACTGGCAGCACGTTGATGGACGGACTTTACGCCGGGCTTAAGAAAAGTACGGTGAATGTCATTGGTTCAGGTCTGGTTGGAGATTTTTCATTTTCACCCAGTTTTGTTTTTGATGGACGCAAGACTGTGAAACATTCTATCATAGGAATAGTTGTTCCCGGAGGTATAACTCCGCATACAAGAATTATGCATGGCTGCAAACCTATCAGTTTGTTTAAGGAGATAACTAGAATCGATGGTCCTGTCCTTTACGAACTTGATGGCCGTCCCGCAGCGGATGTTTTTAGCGAAATGCTTGGGATAGACTCGAAAGAATTGTGCAATACAAAGAAACCTTTCATAGTTACTATAGGCAAGAAGTATGGAGAACCATACGCCCCTTTCAATGAGCAGATGTATGTGAATCGTCTTGTTATTGATTCTGACCATGAAAAGGGCTCGGTAACGATCTTTGAAGCGGACTTTCAGCAGGGCGATATGGTACAGGTGATGTCACGAGACAATCAGTTGATGGTTGAATCGGTCGGTAGTGGTACAGCTGAGCTGATCGAAAATACTGACTTGGGGAACTCGGAGTTCGCCCTGTATATTGACTGTGCGGGAAGAGCTTCCGGCTTTAGCGGTTCTGAGATCGAAGAGGCTGATGTCGTAAGGAAGACAATAGGTAAGAGCGTGCCATTCCTGGGTTTTTACTCGGGTGTGGAGATTGCACCCTTTCTTGGGCGTAGCCGTCCACTGGACTGGACAGGAGTTTTAACAATATTCACAAATGGGTGATCTATGAATAGTATTCAAGCTGAGAGAGAATTTTATCATCGGCAGTGCGACGAACTTGGTCGACGGGTGTTGAGATTACAGCAGGAACTTACCGAAGTTCAAAAAGATGTCAGGCGATCCCGCACCACCAATTCCCTTATACTGAAAACGTACCATTTGATCAACAGTGATATCTCTGTAGAGAGCATTGAAAATCATTTCTTCCAGGCCATTATGAGCAGCATGTCGGCCGATCGTGTTTTCATTCTTCGTTACGATGAGGTAGCTGATACTTTTACCTCAGAGTTCACATCTGGTTTAATGAAAGATGTTAAGCCGGTAATCAAGTTACCGGGCAGGGCACCTGACTTTTTATTCGTAAACTCGAAAACAGAGCCTGACGCTATTGCAAGTACTCTATGCAGCGCAATTGAATTACCATACATACTGTGGTCGTTCAACCGGCACGAAGGTGTTGCCCTTCTGATCGGCAACAACAGTGAGGATAAAATATACCGTTTCCCCTTTGAGGATAAAGACCGTAGCATTGTTGAAAGCTCTCTGAGTGTATTCACTGATATTGTAGGACGCAAAAAGGCTGAAAAGGCTTTGCTGAAATCGGAGGGAAGGTATCGCAGGCTTGTTGAGTCCTCACCAGAATCCATCTTTATCTTCAATGACAATAATCTCACCTTCGCCAACAATGCAGGGATAAGGCTTCTCGGAGCGGAAGGTCCGGACGAAATCAATGGAAAACCACTTCAGGATTTTATCCATCCTGATGATTACGAATTCGTAGTGGATTCAATAACCGAAATGCTTTTGAATCATCATGAAATCCCTCTTACTGAGAGAAGATTCAGAAGGGTCGACGGCTCCGTTGTTGATGTCGAGATGGTAGCCATACCCTTTACTCACCCAGACAGGCTCGGGGTTCAGATCGTTGCACTTGATATTTCTGAACGCAAGAAGATTGAGGTAGAATTCTTAAGAGTCGAGAGAATAGAATCCATCGGTGTGCTTGCTGGAGGGATCGCGCACGATTTCAACAACATATTGACAGGAATACTGGGAAATATTGACCTGGCAAGGATGTTTTCGCCACCGGAAGGTGAAGCTATAAGGTATCTAGGCAATGCACAGCAAGCAGCGACCAGGGCTAAAGAGCTAACTTTCAAGCTTCTTACATTCTCCAAAGGGGGGGAGCCTCTCAAGGCAACTACCTTAATTTCGGAGATAATCACTGATTCAGTTAAATTCATTCTTAGCGGTTCGAATATTAGTTTTAAGTACAGACAACCTGATGATCTCTGGGCTGTTGATGTCGATGTGGTGCAATTCAGACAGGTCATCGAGAATTTAACAGTCAACGCCCATCAGTCGATGCCCGACGGTGGTCTTTTCACCATTACAGCAGAGAATGTAATGGGAAATACGGTACCCGTTGTCTTAGAGAAAGAAAGAAAGTTCGTAAAGGTGACAGTAAATGATCAGGGAACAGGTATTTCTGAAGAAAACCTTCAGAGGATATTCGATCCATACTTCACAACTAAGGACAAAGGAAGCGGTTTGGGTCTTGCTACTTCCTATTCAATAATTAAAAAACATGATGGATTGATAACTGTTGAGTCTGAGCCAGGGCATGGCACAACATTTTTTATCTACGTTCCGGCAACAGATAAAACACCGCAGGTTGAGCCCGACAATGAGGAATCTCCAAAGATTGGTAAAGGCAGAATACTGATAATGGATGATGAAGAAATGGTAAGTGTGGTCGCCGTTGAAATGCTGCGCAGTTTGGGTTTTGAGGCATCTGCTGTTCGGGAAGGGCAGGAGGCAATTGATGCTTATAAAGCTGCAAAAGAATCAGATAAACCGTTCGATGCAGTTATTATGGACCTGACTGTACCGGGAGGGATGGGAGGAGAGAAGGCAATAGTAAAACTCCTTGAAATCGATCCTGATGTTAAGGCAATTGTGTCAAGTGGTTACTCAAACAACCCTATACTTGCTGATTATTCTAACTATGGATTCATGGGTTTCATTGCTAAACCGTTCAGTCTAAGTGACTTGAGTGATGGTTTGTTCAAAGTGCTGAATATCTGATTCAGATTAAGAGGATTGGATCTTTTACAATGCCCTGACCTCTTATTCGTCCCGATAAAACTCCGATACCTACCTTCAGAACTTCAAGAGATTATTCAAAGTTAAGTATACAACTCAAGTTTTTTTGTGGATTCAGTGACTGCCCCTTGCCTGCTTAGTGCAGACATAGGGCCGCGCTGTGTGGGTTAATCAGAAAATGGTGTGTTCGGTAATCACTTGCCCAGAGATATAGAGATCGGAGTTGCATTTCCGATGTTGTCGCTTACGGGGCAGCGTTCTTCAACCACTTTTGCCCACTCATTCAGGGTTTCTTCACTCGCAGTGGTGTTGGGGCGGATTTTTACTTTGATGTGCTGGAATCCTGTTCTTTCATCAGAGGGCTGACCTAAAAATTTTGCAGGGTTCAACCCGCCTTCGATGTCAATTTTCATCCCCTTGAAGTCGAAGCCCATTTCTTTGGCAACAATATGTCCAACAACATTAAGGCAACCGGAGAGGGCTCCGAGCAGATATTCCACCGGATTTGCTCCATTGTTACTGCCTCCGAGTGCTGCTGGTTCATCGATTATCATCTGGAAATTTCTTGCCTTAACCACTGTTCTGGTTGCGCTCTCGCATGTGGCGCTTATGCTGAAATTCATGTTCTTCATTTATGGACTCCTATAGGAAAAGTGTTAAACTACTGGAACAGAATTATCTAATTCTGTTGTGCAACATTTACAGGTAGACTTGCTAATAGTTCCCGTGTTTTTCCGGCGGCTTTGAAGAATGCAGAGTGAAAGGTATCAGTTTGCTGAATAGGCAAATAGAGACAGAACATCTCACAGAAAAATCGGGAAAAGGGTTAGGTTCAAATAGGTGTGTTCCGGTCCAGCTCTTGATTTAGTTTTTGTTTACCTTTTGAAGATGGGTAACAGGAAAAGCAAACTCAAGACCACAACCCAGGTAGCGCTATTATCCTTCTCTTTACCAGGGATTTGATTCAGGCCATTCATTTTTCTGACAGTGTGGCTTGATCTGATACCCTTGCTGCTGTTGCATGAAATGCAAGCTGGGAAGAGGTTTCCCACAGAGGTAGCATTTACCATCGGTCTTAGTATAGATCAGTTTTTTCTGCTTTGTCGTAAAACTCATTTCGTACTCCTTTAAGTTATGTGCTAAAATCTAACATTGACATGTTAAAAAACATAACGTATTCTTCGTCAACACCTTTGGGAGGAGTAAGAGATGAAGATTGGTCTGAGTATCAAGAGACTCAGGGAGAAACTTGGTATGCGACAGGAAGATATTGCGAAACAGGTTGGTCTTAGTCGAAGTACCATTGCTCAGATAGAAGGGGACAGACGCAGGGTAACTGTTGAGGAACTGGTTTTATTTGGGAGGGCAATGAATGTCTCTATTGAACACTTGGTTAACCCAGAGCTCTATCCTGACGAGGTCGTTGAACCTTCAAGTAGCGAGAATGAAGTTAGTTGCCACGAAAGAATCAGTATTCCTCAGAACAATTATGACAAATTCAAGGAGGTGTTGCTTTACATCCTCACTAAAGTCGGGGCACAACCCAACATCGGAGAGACTGTTCTGTACAAACTTCTCTATTTTGTAGACTTCAATTATTATGAAAAGTACGAGGAACAGCTTATCGGAGCAACCTACATTAAAAACACCTACGGACCTACTCCAACACATTTTCACAGGCTTGTCGATGAAATGATACAGGAAGGCAGCCTTGCTCGAGTATCAAATGAATACTTCAATTACCCACAGACAAAGTATCTACCGCGTATTGAACCCGATATGAAAGCATTCACGGCAAATGAGCTTGAAGTGATCAACGATGTTATAAGGAGATTGGGTAAACTGAACGCCAGTCGGATCAGCGAGTACTCTCACAAGGATATTCCATGGATGACAGCACAGGAAGGTAAGCAAATTGAGTATGAATCTGTTTTTTACAGAACACCGGAGTATTCGGTAAGAGAGGACTGACGGGGCAATGAAAATCCAAGGTATTCAACGTATAACACAGCATAAAGCCTTTGAAAAGGAGTTAAGAAGGCTTGGCAGGAAGTACAAAACAATACCTGAGGATCTGCTCACATTCATTAACGTATCTGTCCGGGCTGTTCATCTTTTGGGGCAGAAACCCGAAGATATGGGACACTTTCCGATTCAAGGCCTTGGTATTGAAAACCACTGTTGTTTCATCGCGAAAAGGTTTACTTGCAAAAGTTTGAAGGGGAAGGGTTCAAAGTCTGGAATCAGAGTCGTATACCGGTTTGAGAAGAATACTTTGGATCTGCTGTTAATTGAGTTGTTTCACAAGAATGATAAGAAGTTGCCCGACCTGGATCGAGTAAAATCAATACTTGAATTGGACTATACCGATAAATGATAACTAATGAGCTTTATAGTAATGTCTTAGCTTTGCAATAGCTTCACAGATGAAAGACAATCTAGTCAGACGCTGGCCAATACAGCGTAGAAGTCTCCACTGTTTACGTAACATGAAAATTATTGATTGAGCGAATACCTCTGAAATCATTCAGGGGCCGCGTGTTTTTCGCGACCCCATCTTTTTTCATTGCTGGAAAGTAATCAGTTTTGCCAGATGCCTTTCTGAGTGTATCTGTTCTTACAAGACAGGTATGAATGGCTGATTCATGCTTTTTTTAACTGAATCAACTTAGCTATTCCTGTAACTCAACAGCGCATCCTCTGCTTTTCAAGAAATCTACTATTTCCATTTGATTATTTGCCTCAAGATTTGATCGGTTTAGATAAACCTCTTTCAGGCAATCAAGTTCTTTAAGAACAGAGTAATCCTTGATATCTTCATGATCCCAAATATTGAGATCTTCGAGATTCTTCATTGCGCTCAAAAATGAGATGTCTTCTAATGTGCTGTTGCAGCCATCATCAGCTATTGCAAGTGCTTTGAGGTTTACAAGAGGAGTGAGAAAATCGATTGTGCTGATGGGAATGTTATCAATACAGAGTTCTTCCAGAGCTGTAAACTTTGCAAGCTCTTTGATTGTGCCTTCTTCCTCGAGTGAAAAACGCCAGTTGTCACTTAGATCAAGGGATCTTAGAGATCGCATACACTGAAGTGGATTCAGCGTGGTGATGTTTTCATTATCAGAAAGAAAAAGTGAAACAAGGTTATCAAGTTCAGCTATTTCCACCAGATCCTTGTCTTCTATTCCCGAATTCCGCACTTCAAGACTTTTAAGCCATGGTATTTCTTTTGAGAGATTCTCTGGTATTTCATCTGGGGAGATTGTCAGGTGATTAAGATTTTTCAGATTATGAAGACCTGTCAAATCTTCTGCAGATAGTTCGATATTTTCAATGCCGTTAATGTGATCTTGAGTAATCTTTTCATCCTCAGCCAGATTCAACTCTGAGCTGATTTCTTCCTCAAGTTCGGTACTAAAATAAAGCATTATTCTCCTTTACTTTTTCCAGGTTTGCAGTTTATTATTTGCATCATGCATTGTTTGAGTGGCCGAAGAATAACTATTAAGTGCATCAATGTCTACAAGCAAATCTATGCTTCAATAGATTGAAATCAACAGAGATCTACAATGAAATGGTAAGCGAAATCGCAGCATTAGATTCTCTGAAGTAACCTTCTCCACCTGCTATTCAATATATTCACATTCCTGAATAATTTATTGCAGAAAGGTGTTGTCTGATGGTCAGAAAAATTCCCTTGGAAGATTTTTTCCGTAAGCCCGAAAACGTGATGGTGCAACTCTCTCCTGATGGTGGGTATCTTGCCTGGCTAGCTCCATGGAAACACCGGATGAATGTGTTTGTTAAGAATCTTGAAACTGATAAAGTTTTAAGGGTGACATCTGCATCAGAGCAGGATCTGAGGGGCTATGTGTGGTGTGGCGACAACTCAATAGTGTATGCGATGGATAAGGGGGGTGATGAGAATACCCGAATTTACGGTGTGAAGGCTGATGGGTCTGGATCGCTTGACTATACTCCCTTCGCTGGCGTTAAGTGCGGTATTATCGACCGTCTTGCAGATGATGATTCACATATTCTTTTTAGTATGAACAAGCGTGACAGAACACTGTTCGATGTATACAAGCTCAACGTCTTTTCAGGAGAGATGGTTCTTGTTGCCGAAAACCCCGGGAATGTTTCAAGCTGGGTTGCAGACCACACAGGTAGTATTCGGGTGGCGGCAACTGCCGACGGTCTTAACAGCGGTATTATTTATAGAGAGAATGAGTTAGAGGCTTGGAAAAAGGTGGCTTCGTACGATTTTAGAGAAAAAGCTGAGCCGCTCTTCTTCACACCCAACAACCAATCTATCTACGTTGCCTCCAATGTGGGCAGGGATAAAAAGGCTATTTTCAAGTATAATCTGACTGATGGTAAAGAAAGCACACTCATTTTTGAGCATCCTGATGTGGATGTTTCTCGCTTACTCTACTCCAGAAAACTTGGAAAAGTGACAGGGGTTACATACACTACCAAGAAGAGAGTATTCAAGCATTTTGACGATTCACGAGCCGCGATCCAGAAATTTGTTGATGAAAACCTGCCCGGTAACCACAATAGTCTTCTTTCCTTTGACAAGGAAGAAACAAAGTGCATTATCCATTCCGGAAGTGACAGAAACAGGGGAAGCTATCACCTGCTTGATATAGAAAAATTGAAACTTGTAAAACTGTTCGATCTTTGCCCCTGGCTTAAGACAGAGGAAATGGCAGAGATGAAACCGATTTCCTACAAAGCACGGGACGGCTTTGTTATTCATGGCTATCTGACAGTTCCACAATCTGTTGAGCCTGGATTGCTGCCCATGGTGGTTCTTCCACACGGAGGTCCCTGGTCCCGTGATGGATGGGCATTTAAAGCACAGGTCCAGTTCCTGGCAAACAGAGGTTTTGCTGTTTTACAGATGAATTTCAGGGGATCCACCGGATACGGTAGAAAATTTCTTGAAGCAGGGTACGGGCAGTGGGGACTCTCCATGCAGGATGACATAACTGATGGGGTGAATTGGGCTATAGAAGCCGGTATTGCTGATGCTAAGCGCATAGCCATTTACGGAGTAAGTTACGGTGGTTATGCGGCGCTGATGGGAATTGTGAAAAACCCGGATTTGTATGCAGCTGCGGTTGATTATGTGGGTGTGTCAAATCTCTTTACTATTCTTGAAAATATGCCACCCTACTGGGAGTACATGCGTGAAATGATGTACGAAAGAATTGGACATCCGGAAAAGGACAGAGAAAGACTTCAGAAAACCTCTCCTGCGCTGAACACCGATAAGATAAAAACGCCTCTGTTCATAGCACAGGGAGCCAATGACCCCAGAGTGAACAGGATAGAATCTGATCAAGTAGTTGAAGGTCTCAGAAAAAGAGGAATCCATGTTGAGTACATGGTCAAGGATGATGAGGGACACAGTTTTGCCAAAGAAGAGAATCAGTTCGATTTTTATCGAGCGATGGAGAAATTCCTATACAGGCACCTTGGAATGTCGGAGAGCACTTGAGTTTTTATTGCTGGAAATGGTTTTAGTAAGCATCTGAAGCTTTTTAGAAGGAGACAAATGAAAGGTCTTTTCAATCTGTTGCGGTTTGCTCTTCTGATAATCGCAGTTATCTGTTTTACCGCTGGATGCGGTGACTCTACTTCACAAGTCTCTGATGGACATACTTCCGGTACACAGGTGTACGAACTAGTTCCCCGACTGGTGCTTGGTGAGAATGAATTGGATGAGCATTATTCCCTTGGAGCTATTTCTGCAGTCCGCTTTCTTGATGACGGCAGGATAGCTGTGCTTGACCGGTTTGCTTATGGGGCTCGTATCTATTCTCCTACCGGTGAGTATCTACAAACAATAGGAGGGCAGGGAGATGGGCCTGGTGAATTCTGCAACCCAAGCTCCATGGCTGCTCTGAACGACAGGATTGTTATTGTTGATAAGTCTGCTTTCAGGGCAACTCTTTTCGATCAAGAGGGGAGATACATGGAAGAGTTAACCGATTCATGGTCATTCACCCCTCCCAGTTTTATTCACATGGTTTCAGATAGTTTTCTTGTTGGTGGAGTTACACACATGGATAGATCAGATGGTGTTTCCAGAATGAACTACATGGTGAATGTGATTAGTATAAACTTTGAGTGTGTTGACACATTGTATGAAAGTGCTTTCATCTATGAGCAGGGTAATGTTTCACAAATGCTTCAGATGACTCTCTTTTCAGCTTCACATACTACAGATGGTGAGGGAAACGTATTCGTTTCTGCTGCTTCGCCGGAAAACTATAGGATAGATGGCTGGAATCATGCCGGCGAGAACTTTACAACTATTACCAGGGACTTTGATCCAGTTGAGAAATCTCCAGAAGAAATTGGAGTAGAAAGTGAAAGAATATCTCGATTGATCGAGGCTCGAAATCCTGGAGTGAGGCACACCTATACACCTATTCCATACAAGAACCAGATTTTACCCAATGGAGTTCATGCAGATGGTCTTAACAGACTCTGGGTACTCAGGGGATTGAGTGATCAGATAATATTCGATGTTTACTCGTACTCGGGGAATCTGTTGTTTTCTACCATTATGCTGGGGATTGATCCCAATGAAATTCAGGAAGTACTCTGGTGGAGTATATCAGAACATGGTCTTGCAGTGTTTTCCCGTGATCCATGGGAGTCACCCCTGGTCTGGGTATTTGATTTCCCTGAGTAGTTTGGTTGTTAACCAAAAAGATTCATTGGCCTCTTACATTTTTCAAGGCTTTCTTACACCACTATCGCGGACTCTACTTAGAATCCATTTTTAACAGGATTAGTAATTAAGAAGTATAAATAGAAATGAGTACTATTGAAATATCATTTTACATCTTTATGAATACTTCCACCTAAAAAAACAATTCAGTACTGATTCCGAAGTGAGGACCTGTGAACGAGAAATCCTCTATAACTTTTGTGTTATTAATGAATCTGCTTACACTTAGTCTTCTATGATCAAGACCCAGATCAAGCCATATTGCTCCTATTTCAAATCTCCAGCCTAATCCAGCCAGGGCCAGGTACCTCGTTCCTGAAGCATTATCGAATGGTTTCGGTTCAGGAGGTTCGACGGTATCGCCATCTGCGAGTATTACGATGATATTTTCCGGCCAGGTTGCACACCATGATGCTCCCGCTGAAGTTTTGACAGCAAAACCTGTCTGCGGGTTACGAGTAAGCCATTCAACTTCTCCTCCAACACAGAATTGATTTCCTATGATTATCATTGAAGGAATAGGATAGGAGAGTTTTGCTCTGATAAAGACATCGTTAAACACTCTTGGTCCTACGGCAAGGTAGAAACTCCATGGAGTGTGTGTGCCCTGCTCCCAGGCGAGAGGACTAATCTCGAACCCGGATGAGACACTACCCCAAGGCAATGCAATAGCAGAACAGGATACAATAAGAACAATTGTAATGTACTTCATTGTACGATTATAATCTTTGAAGAACCGACCGCAAACAGAAAACTGCACTGCTTTTGTGAACTTGAAGACAGACTTCGAGGATCTGGTGGCATTCTCATCTCTGAGA
The DNA here is from genome assembly GCA_016744855.1 of Candidatus Fermentibacteraceae bacterium. GTDB lineage: Bacteria > Fermentibacterota > Fermentibacteria > Fermentibacterales > JCC-6 > Sabulitectum. The sequence goes on from JADGDO010000013.1 coordinate 20,677, forward strand.
AAGTCAGATTGACACAAGAGGTTAGGCTACATATTGTTACTAGCAAGGCAATTTTATTTTTCCCGCTGAATTGTTGTTAGTGTCTTTGTTCGAACTAAAAACGGAATATCTATACTTGCCAATGATAGTTTTCGATGATCGAAAATATCAGAATAGTATTGAAGTTTAGCTTGATTGTGGAAGTTGAAGGTGGATTTGATTTTGAAATACGCTGGAAGGAATTACAATGCGAGTAGCTCTCGGTGTCACTGTTGTTCTGTTTGCTTTTTCACTGGCTTTCAGTGCTAAGGAACTTGTTGGGTTTGAACCAAGGTCTCTCCAGCCAGAAACATGGTCAGGTTCTGCAGGCAAAGGGGCTGATATTCTATTTGTTTTCCTTGCGTATGATGATTTTAACCCAGATACAGTTTACGCCTGCGGTGACCTCTACTGGAATCCGGACTTTCAACAAAGCGGTACTGGATGGTCTCTTAACTCAGTAGCTGGTTCCTGGGCCGAACCCTCTGGAACTCCCTATCACTGGTACGGTGGCCTGGGTTCTGCAATGAGTTCTCTTGGCTACTCTTGGGAATGGTTTCCCGGTTACACAGGAAGATCCGGGCAGGTCATTCCAGACGCGGGAACACTTGCTGATTACAGCTGTGTTTTCATACTGACTTTCGATGCCTATCGTTCTGCCAGTGTTCTTTCAACTTCGACAAGATCAGTTCTTGATACCTATATGAGCAGTGGAGGCCACGTCGTACTTATCGGTCAGGATGCAGCCTACAGCGGCGTACCCGAGGTATGGCTGGATACATGGTTCAACTCCGGCACTATTCAGGGGGATGTGTCTACTGGAACAAGTCCTCTTTATGCAAATGGTATGTCCAGCTCATTTACTCTCGGATGGGCGGGAACCGCCTTGATAGAAAACTTTAGCTCAGGAGCAGGAGGTCATTCTGAAGGGCAGTGGTGGGCAGATGATCTAAGTGGAAATGGCTGTATAGTTAATGGTTCCTATGTGTACGCTTCAGCCAGTGAACTCTATGGCAACATCTTCTCCACTCATGAATTCGAGTGCTGCAGCCCATCAGAGGTTGAATCGATATGTGAATTGATAACAGATTGGATACAGCTAACATCACTTGAAAGGCATTCCTGGGGTGATATCAAAACGCTGTTTTAACCATGAAGTACCAGATGGCGGGCTGTTTCTGAAGTGTTCTTTAAGTATGCTTCAGCGTATTTTAGAATATTGCAGATGTTAAAGTAAGAACACTCTTCTGCAGGCTTGCTGATATGGATCAGATGGCATTGTGTGCTGGAAGGGTCTATTTTTCCCTGCTTATGCAGGAAAGGTGGCGATTGTGAAGCAGCAAGGTTTTGTTCCCCCGTATCTTTTCGTTTTTGTTACAGGTGCAGCAGTTATGGCGACTGAGATGTGCGCCTCCAGGTTTATTGCTCCCTGGTTCGGTAGCTCGATGATTGTGTGGTCGGTTTTAATTTCTGTTGTAATGGCTGCCATGTCATTGGGATACTGGTATGGTGGCAGACTTGCCGACAAGAAACCCAGCTGGGATATCCTTTATATGCTGCCGGTAATAACCGGAGTTTTCATCTCACTGATACCTTTTGCTGGAAGGCTTCTCTTTACGGGACTTTCGGCAGGCATCAGGGGAACCCCTGTGAACATCATAGTGCTCGCTTTCATTGGAATCCTGGTGGTTTTTGTGCCCCCAGTCTTCGTTCTTGCCATGGTCAGTCCGTTCATGGTGAAGCTGCTCGCACGGTCCGAAAATACTGGAAGAATTACCGGTTCACTTTATGCCATGTCTACCCTAGGTTCCATAGTTGGTACACTCATTCCATCTCTGGTTACAATTCCACTGCTTGGCACAAAGGAGACAATGTTCCTCGCTGCTGGAATTCTCATTCTGCTGGGTTGTTCGGGTCTTATCGGAAGAAAGAAACTTAAGCTTACCTTTTTCCTTTTACTGCTACCAGCCGGAGGGTGGTTTCTCACCGGAAGTGCGATCCGAAATGTTAGTGATGTGGTGCACGAAGAGGAGAGCATCTACCAGTATCTGCAGGTACAAGTGCGTGAGAATGGTTCAACTTACCTCATAAGCAATGAGGGAGGGGCGATGCAGTCTATTGCACGACTGAATGACAGACTGGATCCAGCCTCGACTTACTATGAGAGTTACCTGCTACTACCCTACATGCTGGAGAGACCTGATTCCGCCCGTGTTCTTGTGGTGGGTTCAGGTGCGGGAACAATACCTCACTTATTGGCAGTTCATGTAAGACCTTTCCTTCAGGGACTCGAAACCCATTCAGTTGAGATTGACCGCCGAACAACGGAACTTGGATACGAGTGGTTTGGGTCGACACCGGAGGATGGCGAGGTTTTCACGGCAGATGGAAGGATGTACCTTGGAGTAACCTCCGAAATGTACGATGTGATAGTTACGGATACTTACAGCAACCAGATTTACATTCCATTCCATATGACCACTCAGGAATACTTTACTTCGGTGAGAGAGCATCTTAATCCCGGTGGGATTCTGGCTATGAATGTGAACTGCCTCGATGAAGACTCTGAGATATTGCAGTCTATAGGAAGGACTGCTGCCTCAGTCTTCTCCGAAGTCTACATTTCAGAACCCGGTACAAAATGGAACTTCATGATAATTGCTTCTGATTCTTTGATTTCAGTTCCAGATGCAAGTTCTGTTCCCAATTGGAACTCTGCGCTCGACTACACTGCCTTACTCATGCAGAATGAATTCCGACCCTTCTCTCCAGAGAGTGGAATGCTCCTGACAGACAACAGGGCTCCAGTGGAATTCATGACGGACAGAATGATAGTTAGCGAGGCCTCCGGTTCCATCTGATTGTTATCTGAACTACCTTAATTGCCTTCAGGTTGACTTTGGCAATTGTTTGAGCTCTGAAACTCATACACTGGATTACCTGCTCTTCCTCTGTTCTGATATATCAAAACCATTTTATTCAAGTGGACAGATTTCTCAGTGAACTGGGTTAGTAGAGCGCTTGTATATAGATCACTAGAAACTCTTATCTTTGCATATCTGAATGATTTCAGTAAGTTCAGACAGTATGTCGTGACTGTTTTTGGGTTTGAGCGGATTATTAGTTCAATATTCGAGATGAAGAACGAGCAAAGGAGTTGAAATGAAAGAAGAAACCACCTCTCTCCAGAAAGAAGCTTGGGATTATCTTAAGCCAACGCAAATGATCGATCTAGCAACCTGGGATGGAGAATACCCGAGGCTTCGGCCAGTTAGTCTCATCTTTGATCAGGGCAGGTTCTGGTTCTGTACAGGCTCGAATGATGCGAAGGTCAGTCAGATGGAGAATTACCCCGTATTCGAGTTTTCACTTTTGCTTGAGAATGGTGATTCTCGAGGCACTCTCCGGTGTGCTGGAGCAACAGAAATCGTTGCAAACATGGAAACGAAGAAAACCATGGCAGGAAGAATTCCATTTTTTAGTGACTACTGGGATACACCAGATGACCCGACCTTTTGCCTGGTAGAACTCCTGGTAAAACAGGTGGAGCTCATGCCTCCCGGGGAGATGCTGTCAAAGAAATTCAAAGTATAGATATTATTCTTTTTCTGGCGATCTTATTCAACTCTAAAAAAAGCTAAGGCACAGGTGAATGGTCCTAATTACGTTGGCATATCACCTAATTATCTGGAACACCATGAAGGATTAAGGGTATAGATGTCAAATAGGAATATTCACACAATAAACGAAATTGATAATTGATCAAGTGAAGTTAGCCAGGTATAAGGCTTTTTTTGTTGTTACAAGAAGGAGAATAGATGTCTAAATATGGGTGGATACTCGGAGCTTTGACAGTATGCCTCGTTGTTCAGGGATGCTCCCCGACTGATCCTGATCCGGCTTTAGAATCATATTCCAGGTCCGCGGAAGAGGTAATCGAGCAGTTTACTTCTGCATACAACAACAAAGATATGGATGAGTATGCGGACTGTCTTTCAGACGACTTTGTGTTCAAGGTGCATTTGGCTGAATGTTGGGGACCAAGTCCAAGCTATCCGGATTCTGAATGGTACCTTCCCACTGAGCTCTTGTATACCGAGGCTCTCTTTGCAGCCCCGGAATCTATATCTCTTGAAATGGAAATTCTTACCATAGAACCTTATGAGCCTCTTACAAACAGTGTTGCGGTTGAGTGTGAGTTCTCGCTGAAAGTATTCCTAACCCCGACAATGGGTTACCTCGCAACGGGAGATGTTGAATTCCAAGTTGAGGAAACTTCTACGGATGTTTGGTTTATCAGGGAATGGGAGGACATTTCTGAAACCAAGTCGAAGGAACGAGTAACCTGGTCAAGAGTTAAATGGATCTTTTACGAGGAATAACTCTGTAGCTCATATGCGAGATCCCAGAACCAAAATTGTCCATCCCGAGTGAAAACATGGAATTACCAACATCTACATGTATTTGCCTCTTCTGAGCCCCCTTATTCATGGGCAAAGTGGCATATCTCCCTTGACTTAATGCAGCCTTTGAATGAGGATAAAGCTAGGGTATCCTAACAGAAAGGCGGAACATATGAAGTTTTTATTTGTTGTTGTGTTATTAGTCGGAATATCGCTAGGGAATGTGGACATACTGGTCCCATGCTCCGGAACCGTACCGATTGTGGGGTGGACTCAGGGGAACGAGTCGTATCTGATGTACTGTGAGGAAACGGCAGAGCCAATGAATATTGGTAGCTCCTACAGTGATATGTTTCTTTCTCTGCATGAGGCTTCAGGTCTTGATCCAGTTCTTATGGTGATAAGTGGTATGCTGACATCCTGGGATGAATCTGTAGTACTCAGAACAATAAACTTTTCGGATTTATCTGAAGTGGTTTATCGTGAGTTGAGTTCTGATGAGTTTTCACCTCCTCCGGGTTACTGCTCCTGGTTGAAATCACCAATACTTCCCAGGTATACCTCTAGTGATGAAGACAGACATGCCTTCATCGTAATGAACACAGGATATACTGATGCTCTGGTACAGGATGAAGTTTGGATGACGACAGCTCCCGTTGACCCATGGTCGGCTGAGCTTATCGATCCTTCCGAAACAATTGCCTGGAATGCCTCCCCTTATATCCATGATGTTACTCTTTCAGGTCAGATACCCAGCGGTACTCTGCCTATGTTCTCACCCGGATCGGGGTACTCATGGGTTGAAATGGGGTACGATTATCATGGAGTATGCAGCTTCATTGAAGACGGTACATTGGGATGCGAAGATATTTATACGATTAATGAAGATGATCCGGATGTTACTCCAGCAGTTCTATGCTCTGGGTATGGTCAAAGCGATCAACTTGCTTTGTGGAATGATGCAGAGGGGACTGTCTGGTCGGCGAATTTCACAACATCTCCATCTGAACCGGTAAACTCGATTTTACCTCTGAGTCATATTGAGCTGCCGTTCGCTTCAGCCATGACCAAAACCAGAGAAGATGAGGGAATAGTACTGGTCTGGTATGATGGATCTAACATCATGCTGAAGTATCGGGACAGCGACTGGAATGATTATTCTCATGTTATTGAATCGGTAAGCTCTCTTGCTCCGGGGAACCTTGCAGTCTGCAGTGATACAGATGGATACTGGGTGGCTTGGAAGAATCCTACAAAAACTGTGGCCGAGTACAGGTTCATTTCCCGAGACACGGTAACCGGAATCGAGGGATCAGGAACTGAAGTCGCTCAGGGAATTGAGATCTTCCTGGTGAACAATCCTGTACAGAGCTTTGCTTCATACTCGATTTCTTTGCCTGTTGATGGCCACTATAGCCTGCAGCTGTATGATCTGACCGGGCGCAATCTTGAAGAGGTATCATCCGGTTTTGAAAGAAGCGGCGAAGGCATTCTCGATATGTCAGCTTATCCTTCAGGGGTTTACAGCCTAGTGCTTGAATCCGGAAACGGAGTTTCAGCTGTACGTATGCTGAAAATAGCTAACTAAGACTTCTAAATATCTGATACCAGAAGCACAGCCGACCAACTCAATGATGGTCGGCTGTGTTTGTATTTACATGCTCGCTATTCAATGATATCAAAATGTAAAAGAGTGTCTCTGATGATGAACTCATCACTCACTTGTATGAAAGGTACTTGATGCCGTTAAGCAGGAGTCATCTCCCTCAAGTACACACCTGATGAATAACTACTTTCTATCATTAGAATCCGCTAGAGATAGTTCGGTAGAATGTATCCGACTTCTGGAGAGAACGAGTTACGTATGATATTTGAACTAAGCTATTTGAATCTCTTCCTGTAACAATTTTATTCCGAAAACCCATTGGTTGAAAATCCTCGAGTACTGAAGGTTACTTATGAGTAGCGGCATTGAAATGTATCCCAGCAGTTAAAATGGGGCATCAATGCCTTGAAGCAATTTATTGCCGTTAAATGTTGGTCGCTGAGAAAAAGGAGGGGAAGGTAATGCGACTTGTTAGTTCAAGTTCTATAGGAGCAGTAAACAGAGGAGGATGAAATGCCAGGAGTTGATGAAAGGCTGAAAACATACGGCCTGTCTGCGGGAAGGGTTGCTCTTGAAGATGTAACTGTTCGATCAGGGGAGATTATGACCCTGAATAGCAAATCAAGAGTTGGCCATTATGAGAACCTTGAAACCAATTCGTTCAAAACCCTGAAGAGCTGGATTGGTGTTAGAAATGAAACAGTCAAGGAAAACCCACACATTATGGAAAGAGCTTCCATGAATGTCTCAGTACCGGGAAATTTGAAGCCGATGATGAGGCAACCCGCTACAGGCAGGTCTGTAGTAATGCCCAATCGGGTGTTGCTATCCATGAAGCAGCAAGTGAAACCTCTTGCTGCACAGTACCTGTATGGGAACAGTGCCACCCTTCAGAAAGCAGAAATGATTCTGGAGAGTATCTGGAAAAAAATTAATATTGGGATTTATCTGCTTCAAACAATTGAAGTTCAGGCGGGTGCTGTTCTTGATATTGGAACCGATATTCAGGTTCTTTGGGCAAGCAGACTTAAAATTCATGACGGTGGACTTGTAAGAATTCATCTTGGGAATACGTTCAAGCTTGATGTAGATGTGCTCGAAAAAGTCTGATGCTGTAAACAGGAGGTAAAAAAATGGCTACTCAGTTCGAGATAATAGGCCAGCCTGGAACCGATGCAACAGATCAGGCTGCAAAAAATGACTACTCAGATATGCCCGGTGCGAAGGATGCTGTCTGCAACTGGGATGGTGATGATGCCGCAAATTCTGGAACAAACGGTGCCAACGGAGCTGCAGGATACCCCGGAAACACAGGTGGAGCCGCTCCTCATTGTGGAGATAGTATCTTTGAAGTTGGAGAAGTTATTGGTGATATTGAGGTAGTAGTTCACGGTGGAAAAGGTGGCAAAGGCGGCAAAGGCGGAAAAGGTCAAAATGGTCAGAACGGTCAGAATGGAGGAAACGGTAAGGGCTGCGAAGATGATAAGCCCGGAGGCAAAGGTGGCAATGGAGGTACCGGAGGAGTTGGAGGAAACGGTGGAGCCGGTTCCAACGGACCTGACCTTATTGTAAAGTACTACAGCACTACTTATCCAAGTTTAATCGGTCACTGCAATGCTGGTCAGGGTGGCAGCGGAGCGGCCGGTGGAGACGGTGGTGATTTCGGTCTTGGAGGAAAAAGAGGTGGTAACGGAGCCAGAGCTGCATCAGGCAACCTCGGACAACCGGGTTCATCCGGACAGACAGGTGCATCAGGTACAGTTTCCGGAGATGTGATATTTGTTAGAGTGACTTGATACACTGGCAGGTGGAGGTGTTTTGCCTCCACCTGCACTTCGATTTGGAATTATGTGAACACAATTAAAAAGGAAGCACAATGATGGACTTCGCAGGAACTCTTGCCGAAGAGCTTGGTTATTCGCTTTCCATAGAGCAGATTAAAAGCGTATTTCAAATTCTTCAACTGCCCCTGGATAAGGTATTATCAGAAGGAGAGTTCAGTGATTTTAACTCCAGAAAATGCTCGAAGAATGAATATGTTTCCAGAATAAATAACAACGGAGTTCCGTTGCAGATTGTTGTTTCAAATTCACAGGGAAGAAATGGACTGGGCTTTTTATCTGAAACTGGTGACATGAACTATCCGCATTCTGCAAGAGTTGCCGCTGCAGAAATCAGACTTGTAAAACTATTTGAATCTTCCTGTGCACAGGTTGATAACGTATCAAATCGGTTCAAGAGGATTTCCTCCGTGCTACTGCCCGGAACTCCTGATGGAATAGACAATCTAAAGAGAGGTAGTTTCTGGTTTTCCCTCAGGTTCCTGCACTCTGGCAAATTCTACTGTTCTGTTTACTTTAATGGTAAATGGGGTAATGCATCCCAGCGCAATTCCAGACCAGTCAAGCTGTTGGCTGAATACTCCTGTTTTGAATCAATTCTGCGTCTTAAATCAATCCAGAGTTTTCTAGAAGGTTTTTCCAGACCGATTGGGCAAGCAGTTAGCATTGGGACCACAAGAAACGGAGTCTGCAAGTTTTATTACAGGGCATCAGAGCCATCTACTGAGAATATTGAAGAGCTGTATTCCAGGTTGGGTATGAAAAACTGCTATAAGGATTTCATAACTTTTTCCAGAGCGGTGCTTCCACCGTTTCCTGTATTTCCAGAGCAGTCTATTGTCTTTTCGATAGAGTTCAATCTGGATGAAGACAAGTTCACTGGAATAAAAATTGATGCGTGCTCTCATTGTCTTCCACATGGAGACAGAGCATACGCTGAGCGGTGGTCAGAACTGTTGAACTGCTACAATATGTCACCAAGTGATTACATCAGAGCACTGGAAGTCTTGTCTGGCTCCGAACTCAACACAGACACAGTGAACCATGCCTTCTTGGGGGTAGGGCATGAAGTGAACGGATCGTTAAGGTTTAACGCTTATCTCAGACCCGGTGAAGTGATATTGTGAAAAAGGCAAACACAGCAGCTCCAGCGAAAAAGCGAACAATAGAGGATAGAATTTCTGCCGGAATAAAATACATTTTTGATCTCCAGAATGAAGACGGTCACTGGGAAGACTTTCTTCTTCCTCCGGGCAGGTCGGACATGTGGGTAACAGCATACATTGGGCTTCAGATGAAAAACGCAACTCAACGGATGAAAGCTTTTTGCTACTTACCGCAATTGGAACGAGCTGCCAAATGGCTTGAGAAAACACGATCTGCTGGAGGAGGTTGGGGTTACAATCTCTCATGCCCCGCAGATGCAGATAGCACTTCATTTGCTATTCTCTTCTTAAGAGCCATGAAGAGGAACATACCAGGAGAATGTTCAGCTAGACTCAGAAGGTTTATCGGTCAGGATGGAGGTGTGAGTACATACATTCTTAACGATCCCTCTGACTACTGGGGGGCTTCTCATCCGGATGTTACCCCTGTTGCAGGGATGGCACTGTTACCTGATGTTAAATGCTGTAAATCTCTACTGGATAGAATGAAAAGATATGTTGTTGCAAATCAGAATGAAAATGGCATGTGGAATTCCTACTGGTGGAACACACCTCTGTACAGTACTTGTCAGAATCTGCTTTTTAGCCATGAAACTAATGCTCCAGTAAAACTCAGCTTTATACTGAGTACACTCTCTTCCTTAACAATCAATTCTGCTTTTGAAATTGCTCTATTGGTGAACTGCCGCAGATTGCTCTATATCGCTTCTGATGAAGCTGCCGAAACCCTTGCCGAGATGCAGCTGTCCGACGGAAGCTGGAAGTCTGTTCCAATGCTTAGGGTAACCTATTCATCGATGGCGAAGCCATGGCTTCTTCAGGAATCCGGAAAACTCTACAGGGATGATCATCACCTTTTCACCACAGCAACTGTTATCAATTCTCTCGCAAGTTCTCTTAATTGAACCTTTATCATTATCACAGCTCTTTAGGGAAAAGGCTACCGGGAACCGGCTCCATTGAGTATCAGATCCAGAAGGTCCTCATCTGAAACTGTTTGCTTTTTTGTCATGAAGGGTTTTCTTGCTCTGAAAACACCCATGATAAAGAATGAGAGAGTTCGGGTATCGATATCACTACGGAACGTACCTTCCTTCACGCCGAGTTTTACCAGGGAATCAATCAATGATACCATGACAGATTCAATCTGGGTAAAACCATCAAATGCCTCAGGTTCTGTCCAAGGGGGAGACTCCTGAAGAAAAACAATGATAGACATCAGCATGGGATGATGCATAATAAAACTGATGTAGGTATTGCCCAACTCAACAAGTCTGTTAAGGCTGTTACCGCTTGTAGACAATCCAGCATCCATCATCTCTCCTCTAAGATCTTCAAGAAGATTCAGAGCCAGCTTGCCCAGCAGATCATCCTTGCTGGAAAAATGCTCGTAGATGGTACCTTTACCTACCTTTGCGGTAGATGCCACCATATCCAGAGTGATTTTGTGCGGTAGCTTTTTTGCGCAGAGTTCTTCTGTAGCTTCAAGAATCCGGTTTCTAGTAGGCATTTTTCTTCCTTAGTACTGATTAGTCAGTCAGAAATATATACCTATAAGTCAATATGTCAATGAGATACGCGCTGTAACATACTGTAACGTACTGAAATATAAATGCAACAATACATCTTCATCTTATCTCCAGATCAACAAAGGAGGTAAGAATGTTTAAATCAATAGCTGCGGTTCTGATGCTCACGGTGAGTTTCTACACAGCAGAGGGTTCTGTACTAACGCTTGAGGAGTCTGTTTCTGCTGCGTGCTCTAATAGAGCCGAAGTGAGTCAAGCTGAGTTGTCCATAAGATCAGCTGAAGCTGCTCATCTGGGTTCAACTCTTTGGTTTACGCCGACTGTATCCGCTGATGCAGGACTGTCTGCAATGGAAACAGAGATGCCTGAAAGCGAGATGTACAGCTCAAGCATTAATATTAATGCGTCTATGAATCTGTTCAATCTTCAGAGCATTGGAAGAAGAAGAACAGCCTCAGTTGCTGTTAGCATCGCAGAGGAAGCTAGCAGAGCAACCAGAGCCGTTGTGATTTTCGATACTGCATCTAGTTGGTACTCTGTGCTTCAGGCTCAGGCGGCTTTGGAACTCGCAGATTTGAATCTGAGCACACAGGAGGAGATGTTTCGCCTTGTGGGAGAGAAATACAACCTAGGAATGGTAAGCAGATATGAATACCTTTCTGGGCATGTTTCACTAGAAAACACCCGCCCCGTGCAGATAGCTGCATCAGCATCACTTGAGAATGCACTGGGTAGCTTATCTGTTGCAATCGGACAAAGTTACAATGAGATAGAAAGTGTTGAAGGATCTCTTGATGAAGAGTTGCAGGTTACCATCCCAGAATCACCGGAAGATCTTGCAGAGATTGCTATTGCTAAATCCTCAGAGGTTATTTTGGCTAGACTCAGCCTTGAATCTGCTTCGACTCAGACTTTTACAGCACATGCTGGATATGCACCATCACTACGGCTTAATGGAACCATGGGATGGTCAAACGGTGATGAGGATCTGTTCGAACTTGGAAGCAATGACATGTCTAGAACAAGCTCAGTTGGTGTTTCACTTCATGTGCCCATCTTCAGCTCTTTTGGGACAGAAACTGCAGTGAAAACTGCCAGACTTTCAGAGCTTTCTGCCCAGTATGAGTTAAGCAGCGTAGAAAACGACACTAGGCAAAGTGCTCTTGAGGCGTGGAACAATATTCTCAGCTCTCAACAGCGGCTGGTCGGAGCAAACTCCCTTGTTCTTGAGGCTCAAGAGGCCCTGGAAATTGCCCAGATCACTTATGAAGCCGGTTCAATTACAAGGCTGGACCTCGAACAGTCCATCCTGGGATTCGTAACTGCTAGAGAACACCGGTCAGAAGCGCAACTAGCGATGAGAATGGCTGAGTTAAACATAGCGATGCTTACCGGGGAAATTCATGAATTATGGGAGGTAGAAGAATGAGAAAGATATTATTCATCGCAACGGCTATTCTACTGGTAACTGCATGCGGTATGCCTTCGGGCGGCAGGGAAGCTACTCCTGTTACAGTGGAGACAATGAATGTGCAGGAATCTGATGTGTCGAGCTGGGCGTATTCCTACAGCAGGCTAGAAGGAGTAAATCAAGCAGATATCTATGGTTACAGCGGTACCGTGGAAAGCATACTTGTAGTATCAGGTGATTCTGTCGAGGCGGGAGAACTTCTGATGGTACTCAGCACCGACAGCGAAAGCACCTCAAACGCAAACGCTGCAGCAGCAATTGTTAACTCCGCAGAGGCTGCGCTTGCACAGTCGAACGATAATTTGGAAAGAGTGACTACTCTGCATGAAGCAGGAGGAATGAGCGATCAAGAACTGCTGAATGCTCAGCTTTCAGCTGAGATTGCAAGGGGTTCTCTTAACTCTGCACAGGCCTCCTTCTCCGGGACAGCTTCCAGAACAGAAAACTCTCGTGTCACCGCTCCTTTCAGTGGGGTAGTCGGGAGGATCAACATTACCATTGGAGATCCTGTTTCTTCAGTGCAGCCCCTACTGACGGTTGCTTCACCTGAACTCCTAAGGGCTGAGGTTCTTCTACCGGAAGATGCTCTGGGAAAAATAGAGACAGGAGATATTGCATCAGTTACCGTGTCTTCACTGGATGGTGAAACCACAAGAGCAACCGTTACAAGCGTTGCTCCATTCATTGATCCCGCCACTGGGCTTCTGGCTGTTGAAGTGAGCATAAGGGATGAAACAGGATTTCTGGTTCCTGGAATGGCGGCTGAGATTGCTGTAAGGCTTGATGTTCACAATTCAGTTGTAGCAGTTCCAGAGCTTTCTCTAATCAGTGGAACACGCGGGTATCAGATTGCAGTAGAGGAAAACGGTATAGCCAGATTGAGGGATGCAACAGTTGGTTACAGAGAAAATGGGCTTGCCGAGATCGTCTCCGGACTTGAACTCGGAGAGTCACTGATTGTTGCCGGTCAACAGCTTGTCAGTGATGGATCACCTGTGGTGACAACAGGTACGGGAGAACTGATATGAGTCTTCCAGGAATCGCTTCGAGCAGAAGGATAGCATTCATCATGCTCTTCATCGGGCTGGTAGGTGCAGGAATTTTTGGCTATACACAGCTGGGTCTGAGTCTCACTCCGGATATCTCATTTCCCATGGTTACCGTAACATGTGAGATGACCGGAGCCAGTCCTGAGGAAATGGATAATCTAGTAACTGATGTTCTCGAGAAAGCAGTATCAGGAGTGGGTGGAGTCCAGGAAATACACTCAAATTCTTCAACCGGCCTTTCGATTGTTACTGTTGAGTTCGACTATGGTGATGACATGGATCAGGCCGAAACAGATGTAAGAAGAAAGGTTGAGGATTACTCTGGAATGCTTCCTGATCAGGCTGGAGATCCAACTGTTAGTGTTATGGACCCCTCGTCTATGCCTGTGATAAGCATGTCAATCACGAGTAATGACTTGGATGCCAAAGCACTGAGAAAGCTCATCGAAGATGATGTAGATCCAATTATCAACAGGGCAGAGGGTGTAGGCGCTACAACCATTTCCGGTGGAGCCGTCAGGCAGATATCAATAGAACCAGATCCTGCAAAACTAGCCGATTCCGGAGTCACCCTTGCACAGATTGCAGCAGCCTTTGTCGGAAGGACTAATGATGTTCCGGCAGGAGAGCTTTCAGGAAACGGTATCAGGACAGGCCTGACTTTCGAGATGGCCTATGCTTCAGTCAATGAAATCGGTGCTACTGTTGTTGGTATGCGACAGGGAAACCCTGTGCTGCTCAGTCATATTGCTGATGTGACCGATGGTGAGGAAGAAGTAACCCAGATTGTTCGTGTTAACGGTGAAGACGGAATCATACTCACTGTAACTAAACGCTCTGAGGCAAATACAGTTGATGTTTGCATGGAAGTTATAGAAGCTGTTGAAGAAGTTGAAGATATCTATGGAGACAGGCTGAATATTACTATTGTTGATGACCAGTCCGACTACATATTGGAATCCATATCTAATCTTTCTACTACAGGAATAATTGCCTTTATTGCTGCAATTGCTGTGCTTTTACTTTTCCTCCGCTCGGGAAAGACCAGTACTCTTGTTGGGGTATCCATACCGGTTTCTCTTGTAATAACCTTCTTTGCCATGTACGCCTTTGGTGTAGACCTTAACATGATTTCAATGGCTGGGCTTGCAATTGCAATTGGAATGTTAGTGGATAACTCCATTGTTGTCATCGAGTCCATATTCAGGCACCGGAAACTTGGAGAATCGGCATTGAATGCAGCTGTAAAAGGAACTGAAGAGGTAGCAGCAGCCATCACCTCATCAACTCTTACAACTCTGATGGTGTTCATCCCTGTACTTTTCGTTCCTGGCTTTACGGGACAGCTATTCAGGGAAATGGCTCTGACCATCTGCTTCAGTCTTGTAGCTTCACTTCTTGTGGCTATATCTCTTGTTCCTTCTCTTTCAACCTTCTTTCGTGACCTCGGTGGAGAGAAGAAAATTCCGGTTCTGGACACTATTGGTACCCGATCTGCCTCCGTCCTGCAGAGGATTCTCCACCTTGCATTGAATCACAAGAAGCACACTATTCTGACGGTAGTTGCTCTTCTGGTTCTTTCTGTTGTGCTCGTTGGCACTATTCCACAGACCTTAATGCCTGAAATGGATCAGGGAGAAATTGCCCTGAGCTATACACTGGCCAGGGGAACAGACCTAGCTGCAAATGACAGCATTGCGGCAGCTATCGAAGAAGAAATCAGGGACATCATTCCTGAAGAATACATTGAATCTTTCTACGTGAAGGTTGGTTCTGAGACTTCCAGAAGGGGTGCAACTGCAATAAATCAGGGCAGTATTAGTGTAGCCCTCTCCGGCGTATCGGAGAGGAACACCGAAACTTCAGAGTATTCATTCGCAATTCTAAGAGCAGTGAATTCTATGCCGGGAGTCGATGTTTCTGTCTCCCAGAAGGGACCGTTTTCAACAGGCAACCCTGTAGAAATAATACTAAGTGGTAACGATGTGCACGAGCTGGAAGAGTTCTCTGCACAAGTTGTTGCCATCATGAACGGTGTTCCTGGAACTAGTTCAGTAACCTCCTCAGCAGAACAGCGGATACCACAGTACTCATTCATTCCTGATAACGCTAGTTTGTCTCTGCTTGGGATAAATCCCGTAGATGTTTCCACCCAGATGCAGATTGGTTTCCAGGGCAGAACAGTTGCTTCTTACACCGAAGAGGGAGAGGAATATGATGTTCTCCTGAGGTATTCACCTCTTGATCGATTCGAAGCCGGCAATGTCAGGTATTCAGAGTTTTCCGGATACCCGATGGAAGCTCTTGGAGATCTGGAGAGCAGTTCTTCAATGGAGCAGATAACAAGGAAGAACCAGACAAGAACGGTAACTGTTTCCTCCGGCACCGCTCCAGGTTATACAAGCGGAGAAGTTGGAACGGCTGTTGAAGAAGCTCTTGAATCACTAACGGTTCCTTCCGGCGTTTTGCTGACAATGGGTGGGGACTATGGAGATCAGGATGAGACCTTCCTCTATATGCTAATAGCGGTCGCTGTTGCGGCAATGCTTGTTTACATGGTAATGGCGGGTCAATTCGAGTCTCTAAGAGAACCCTTCATCATCATATTCACTGTTCCCATGGCTTTCATTGGTGTAGTAGCAGCACTTCTCATTACAGGAGTTCCAATGTCAATGATGTCAATGGTGGGTATCCTGATGCTTGCAGGTATTTCGGTGAACAATGGGATCGTGCTGATTGACTATGCAAATAAGCTCCGGAAAAAAGGTAAAACGGCCAGGGAGGCCATCGTGGAAGCCGTATCAGTTCGAACCAGACCAATCATAATGACAGCTTTCACAACAATTTTTGCCATGATTCCGGTTGCGATGGGTATTGGCGAAGGTGCCGAGATGTGGCAACCCCTGGGTGTCACTGTTATTGGTGGTCTTGTCACAACAACTCTTCTTTCTCTGATTGTTGAACCCTGCCTCTACCTCATTGCAGCAAAGAAGTAGAGGCAGTTGCAGCCCGGCCCTCCTCCTGCCGGGCTGTTCTACATCAAACATGATTGAGGTAGCAAAGGCCATCGTAGAGTAAGATGTCATAAGTGCATAAGTGGTAAAAGGTTAAAAGAATGGGCAGCTGAAGAAGCTGCCCATTGTTCTAGTTATTCATCATTGGAATCAAATCTATCTGATAACAACCACTGATTTACTTGATGCTATTCCACCGGAAGTTTCCAACCTAAGGAGATAGAGACCAGTTGAGGTTGTGGTGAAGGTTCCCTGTCCATTCTGAACGGACCTGGATTCGACAAGCCTTCCGTCAACAGAGTAGAGGCTGATGGTGCCTGTACCTGCAAGGGAGGAAGTCGAAAACTGGATTGCACCCTGTGCTGGGGAAATCACACTAAGAGATGGTGTGTCAAGATCAATATCCCCGCCCTCAATACCTGAGGTAATGAGGTCTGACATCTTTACCATGTGTGAATTAACTATCTCTTTGTTAGAATTGTTTTGCACAAACGTGGTCAGATACAGTTCATCCCAGTCCCATGATGAGTCAATCGTGTAGTCCATGTCCAGCTCGATGGTTTCTGGAGAATCACCGAATGAAACAGCTGTACCGTTGGCACCAGCCATGTTCCAGCGAAGAGCATAGTTGAAATCAGTGCTGGAATATGTGCCTGTTCCCGGGATACCACATTCGTTGATGATGGCATGGATGGTTGTTTCCGAGCTCAAACCTGTTTCACTCGTGAGAGTAAAGCCAAGGGTTCCAGTGCTGGATGTTGACCCTGCCGTGGGGGTAACATCAATAGAGAGATGGCAAGGAACAGCCATTCTTGTGTTGTAATGGCCCGGCATCGTTGAGATAGGCCATGCGTCGTAAAGACCCGCAATCATGAGGGTTGGGTAAGCACTGATTCCATAATAACTTTTACGGGCAGCATTGTGCGCAGGATTTGCTTGGTAAACAGGATCGGAAGAACTGGAATTGTGAAGGGCTACAAGGGAAACTGTGCCAGGGTGGCTATCGAGAAACTGAGTGACAGTGACCTCACTGCCAGGACAGGTTCCTCAACCATTCCATGTGAAAAATTCCATGAGTACAGCTCTGTCTGCAGCAAAAGATACAGCAGAGATTGCAAGAAAAACCAGAACTAATAGTTTCATGAGAAACTCCTTCTGTTGAATTACATACTGCGGGTGTAGGAATATGAACCGATAAAGAAAAATTGCCAACAAAGCTGAAGCACTGTCAGGGCTGACGTTGGCCCGGTGAATTGTTATTAATCATTTCATTATTCCGAACAAGTGGTCGAGTTCTCTGAGACGACTGCTTCCCAGGCTTCATGAAGGGTATAAAGTGATCAACCAATGGGGGAAACCATTGAATATTGATAAAATAGTGAATTCTGTCTTATTGATTGACAGTGACAAACTTCTTCTTAGTTCTGCATGCGATGTGCTTACAGGTAATATTCTTCATGCAACAGAGTATCCGTGGTATCCATTTAGGGGAATCTGTCCTTCTCTAGACGAACCTTTCAGAGGAATTTGGAATTGGGACTCAGCATTTCATGCGCTTGCTGTCTCGAGGTTCGCCCCAGCTCTTTCTCGTGAACAGATAACAATGTGGTTTTCACTGCAACTGCCTTCAGGTGAACTTCCTGATGTGCTTATGGAAGACGGATTGCTGGAAGATACCTACGGCAAACCCCCTGTAATGCCATGGGCTGCAATGGTTGTAGATAAAAGGCAGCCTAATGATGAGTTTGCTGCTTTGTGTTACAAGGCATTTCTAAAGTTTGAGAATCACTGGAGGGTTTCAAGGAGCACACCCGGTGGGCTTTTCTTCTACGACAGCCGCGCTGCTGACCCGGCAAGGCGAGAAACTGAAACCAGGTGGGAATCCGGTTGGGATAACTCTGTCAGATGGGACAAGGGGATAAACCGCTTGAATCCCGTTGATCTAGCGTGCTATATGGTCATGCTCTATTCTGCTCTGGAGTACTTTGCAGAGAGGGTTGGTGACCGTTCATCCATATCTCTCTGGCAGGAGAGGCGGCGCTCAGTTTCGTCGGCAATCAACAAAGATCTCTGGAATCCAGAAATGGGAACCTGGCTGGACATGGACAGGTTTACAGGGGAGTTATCTCACGTAATAACTCCAGCATGCTTTATGCCGCTCTTCATTGGGATTGCTTCAGAGGAACAGGCTGAGAGCTGCCTGAAGTTGCTTATGTCACCTTCAGATTTCTTCCCCGGCATGCCCACTGTATCGTATGGTTCTCCGCAATTCGACCGGTTTGGCTACTGGCGGGGAAGAACATGGCTCAATGTGGCCTGGTTTGCCTTGAAGGGCTTTCGCCGATACGGTTATCTGGCTGAGACAGACATGTTCAAAGAAACACTGCTGGGCTGGTGTAGAGACTCCGGGATTAGAGAGAATTATGATTCACTGTCCGGAAAAGGACTGGGTGCTTCTAATTTTGGTTGGAGTGCCGCATTTGTTATTGAATTTCTTCTTAATTGGAATGAAGATGGGAGTTGCTATGAATAGATGTTTTCCAGAGGGTTTTCTTTGGGGCAGTGCCACTGCTTCCTATCAGGTGGAAGGTGGAGCGTTGCAGGATGGAAGAGGCCCTTCTGTATGGGATACCTTCAGCCACACTCCCGGGAAAATTAAACTTGGTCACACTGGTGATGTTGCCTGTGATCAGTACAACAGACATGCAGAAGACATAGCCCTGATGAAGAAACTAGGTCTGGGAGCTCACAGATTCTCACTCTCCTGGTCACGGATATTCCCAACAGGTAGAGGTGCTGTTAATCAAAAAGGACTTGATTACTACCGAAGATTCATAGATGGGCTTCGTGAGGCTGGGATCGATCCCTGGGTTACCCTCTTTCACTGGGACCTGCCTCAATCTCTGCAGGATGATTTCGGAGGTTGGCAGTCCCGGGAAACTGTTAAGTACTTCGCTGATTATTGCGGGTTTGTTGCATCAGCCTTTGGCGACACCGTGAGCAATTTCATGACAATAAATGAATTCATGTGTTTCACCGACTGGGCATACGGTGCTGGTGAAGAAAATTACGCTCCCGGTGGCAACCTTGACCGCAAGGGTGTTAATATGGTTCGCCACAACGCTCTTCTGGCTCACGGCATGGGAGTGCAGGCCATTAGAGCAGCCGCTCCTTCGGCTTCCGTCGGGCTTGCTGAAAACGCTCTTGTCTGTGTGCCGGTAATAGAGACAAAGCCTCACATTGATGCTGCAAGGAAGGCATATCGAGAAATGAATGCTCACTTCCTAACAGCAATTATGGAAGGGAAATACCTTGACTGTTACCTTGAAGAGCAGGGGGCAGATGCACCGGAGTTTACAGCGGAGGAAATGGCTGTGATATCCTCTCCAGTGGATTTTGTCGGGCATAACATGTACCTTGCCCATCATATAGAAGCTGACCCCTCGTCTTCATCCGGGTACAGAGTATTGCCTCACTCTGCTTCCTATCCCCATATGCACGCGCATTGGATAAAGGTTTCCCCGGAGATAACCTACTGGGCCCCGAGATTTGTACACGAGTTGTGGAATGTGGAGAACATTTACATAACTGAGAATGGTTGTGCCTGTCCTGATCAGTTGGATGATTCAGGCAGAATCTGCGATACTGACCGGATATTCTACCTGCGAAATCACCTGCTCTCTGCTGCCCGTGCAACTTCAGAAGGGATACCTCTTAAAGGTTACTTCTGCTGGAGTCTTCTGGATAATTTTGAGTGGGCTGACGGGTATACATACCGGTTTGGTATTGTGCATGTAGACTTTGAAACACTGGTCCGTACACCCAAGATGAGTGCAGAGTATCTCAGCTTGGTCGCTTCCGAAAACAAGGTGCTGTAGCTACATTATTACTAAATGATTGAAGGATTCCCGGGGTTATTCCCGGGAATCCGAACTGCTTTTTGCATTTGCCTTTAGCGATACAATTCTACATGTCAAGATAGCTGTTCAGTAGCTCAGTTCCCGGAAGAACGAAATGTCCGGAAGAAATAATCTCAGTTTCGCTGCCATCAGCATGAATCGATTTTAAAGTCATGATGCTGTGGTAGGGCAGAGTGATGTCTTTGTGAGTGGATGTGTAGGCATTGGTCGGGTCTTGAGCTGCGTTTGCAGTTTTTTCATTGAACCTTGCTTTCATTTCTTTACCGTCGCTGTAACAGGGGGTGTTCTCCCTGCGACTGAAGCAGGTGTCGCCTATAGCAATGTGCGGCCCCATCTTCTCTGCAACGAGAACAGGGAGCAGATCGGCTATTCCATGTTTTTCGGCCATGCTGTATGCCGCCGTGTTGGTTCCTATTGCAAACTCACCCATGGGGAGAGTTTCATGCGGATGAAGCAGGGTCTCGTAAACCAGCCTGCGATTTTCTTCCTCTGTGCCCAGGTTAGAGCACGAGTAGTCAGTCACATATCCATCTGTAAATGTAAGCACCAGATCCTTGAATTGTATTTCTTCCAGAAAAATATCCTTTACATGCAGAAGACCGGTAGTTCCCTTGAGAACCGGTGAGGTGAACACCTCTCCGAGGGGTATATTGATGGTAGCCAGGCAGTTCAGGAAGTTTGTTTCAATTGCCGGATCAGGTAGATGATGCATTGAGATAGTAATGTTAGTTCGGTTGCCGTTGCTGCCCATTATTCGCACAGATTCAGCCTTGTCCAGCGCAGTGATTATCGTACTCTGAATTTCTCCGTACACACGGGAGTCCAAAGTGTTTACTGTTACCATATCACTGAATACTTCCTGAAAATGGCTACCTATGTCAGGCATGGGAAAAGCAATTCCCGTGTAACTGGTTGAGCTCCGTGGAATGAACCTGTTAACAAGCTCCTGCTTTCTCAGAAGAAAATCTCTGTAAATCATGTTCTGCTCTGTACAAGGCATCGTTGTTAAAGAGGAATTCTTCAGCCGTGCTTGCCTTTCTCCGAATGTCATAATGTGTATTATTCCTGAGTGTTCCTGAACCCTGTCAATTTTATCAGTCAGGGCTTGTTCAATCCCTGCCAGGGTTTTTTCGACAAGATTTGGGTTCAGGAAGAGAGCCCAGTCATATTTGTGGTCATGGAGCTGCTGAATTGGCTCGGTGGTGCTCTTGTAACATCCACTGAGAAGTTTTAGATCATGTTGACAAAGCTTCTCTTCAACTATTTTCATTAAAGGAGCGAAGCCAGGTGACATGGAAACTGCGACAGTTTTTTTTCCGTCCAGTGATTTTCCATCATCATAGAAACCTCCCAGGTAGCCATCAACAACGGCACTTGCGATTTTATGAGATGTTGTACTTTTCAGACTCATGATGTGCTTGAATAGCGTCAGATCATGCTCGGATATTGCTACTCCTCTTCTGAGCAACCACGCTTCACCTCCACTGAAAGGAGAATCCCAATCTTCGTTTACCCCGAGAGATTGTAGGATACCCTGTGACTGTGAGAGGACAAAATCCTCTGCAAGCAATTCTATCAAAGTACTGTAGTCACCGTTTCGGATAAGTTCAATTCCGTCTGACAACAAAATTATCCTGGACCGGTTTCCCAGGGTCGAAACTAAACCAGCTTTTTCAAGTCGATACCTCCACGCAGCAAGAAGCACTCCATGGGTTGAATCTATGTTCTTCACGGTAACTATGGGATTGGTGAATGATTGCCAGTAAGACCCATATCTTGTAAAGATTTCACGTTTCATCTGCAGAGGGGATCCATCCTCTGCTTTGTCAGTTGGAATCGAATTGCACATGGAAACAGTCGAGAGAAGGCCCTGGGCTTCCTCTAGGAAACCTTGAATACCTAGGAACTTACTTTTACAAATCAAACTGTAACCCCTCTCTGTACAAGCTATAGCAATGCGGTTACTTAGTATAGTAAATCTGGAAAGTAGCTCTTGTGGTTGCTCCAGCAATCATGCATTTTGGTTGTCTTCTGATCAACTGGACTATACCGAATAATTTTCTTTGGAATTGTACGATATGAAGGAACCATATAATAGAGGAGGAGTGATTTGAACCGGATTTCCATTGCAGTTGCTGGTGCTGGCGATAGAGGAGCTACTTACGCATCCTACGCCATTGAGCACCCTGAAAGGGTTACCATAACTGCAGTAGCCGAGCCCAGAGAATTACACAGGAACCGGATGGCTGAGCTTTTTTCAATTCCAGCCGATAAAGTGTTCTGCTCATGGGAGGAAATGGCAGCTTGCGAGAAACTGGCTGATGCTGTTGTGATTGCTACTCAAGATAATATGCACACAGAACCCGCTCTTGCATTTGCAGAACTTGGCTATTCAATTCTGCTGGAGAAACCAATGGCTCCCACTGCAGAGGAGTGCTCATCTATTGTCTCCGCAGTTCAGTCTGCTGGGGTTGTATTTGCAGTTTGTCATGTACTGCGTTACACCGCATACACAAGAAAACTTATGAAGCTTCTGGACACTGGCGTGATTGGTGAGATTGTTTCTGTTCAGCATCTGGAGCCTGTCGGTTACTGGCATCAGGCTCATTCATTCGTAAGGGGAAATTGGAGAAATTCTCAGGAGTCATCTTTTATGCTTCTGGCAAAGTCTTGCCATGATATGGACTGGCTTCGTTTCATTATAGACCGAAAGTGCCTTTCAGTTTCTTCCTTTGGTTCATTGAAGTTTTTCAAACCTGAGTGTGCTCCGGCAGGAGCAGGAGAGAGATGCATGAGCTGTGGAATAGAACAAAAATGCCCCTATTCAGCAAAAAAGCTTTACTTCGGTTTGTTTGATTCAGGTAAAACAGGCTGGCCAGTGAATGTGGTTGCTCCCGAACCAACCAGAGAAAAGCTTAGGGATGCACTTGCAAATGGACCATATGGCCGCTGTGTATTCGCCTGCGACAATGATGTTGTTGACAATCAGGTAGTCAACTTGCTCTTTGAGGACGAGGTTACAGCGACATTTACCATGACAGCATTCACAAAAGCTGCATCTCGGAAAACAAGAATCTTCGGGACTGCAGGGGAGATTGAGGGTGACGGAAAGATTCTGAAGATTTTTGATTTTCTTACTGACACTGAGACTGTTATTGATACATCCTCTCTTGAGCCTGCTTCAATGGCCGGTCACGGTGGAGGAGATTACCATATAATGGAAGACTTTGTCGCGGCTGTATCGGCAGGAGATCAGGGTCTAATCTCATCGGGCCCCAAGGTTTCTCTTGAATCTCATCTCATGGCATTTGCAGGGGAGAAGGCGAGGCTTGAGAAGCGTTTAGTGGATCTTTCAGAGATGGGCTCGTAGAGAATGCAAGTTCATTTTGATTAACTAGATAGAATCATTCAGTATCCAAAGGTCTTTTTTCTGCTTTGAGAAGGAGACTGAGGATGAAGGAAAGAGCTCTCCGGCTGGAACAGAGTGTGTCACTCAACCGGAGAGCAAATTTATCGTGGAATCTTATCTATTTACAATTACGCAGTTTTCAAGTCCAACAGCGTTAAAGGATTCACCGCTGATTGTTCCTCTGATCTGAACCATGTCTCTGTTTGCACTCATAGCCTCTGCTACCTCTTCAGAGATCTCTCCGGCGAATTCGCATGCCGCTGCTTTATTGTAGTGGTCATCGTTTGAACCGAGGTCCACTCTGATAACAACACTGTCATCAAGAGTTGATGTGGTAGTGGAGCTGTAGTAACCCTCGACAGTTACTTCCATTCCAATCCATACATTGTACATGTCAATGAACTGGTCCGCTGGAATTGCCTCGCCATCATAGATCCAGCAGGATGTCTCAACCGGTTCCAAGTTTGCAGGTGCTTCGACAATTACTGCAGAGTTTAGTTCAGGTCCACTCCAGCTGTCTTCAAGGATACCGCGAATTGCTACTATCTCGCCCTTGTAAACTACCTCATCTGAGTTTGGATCGAAGTTTCCCACGAGCAGATCGTCGTCACTGTCAGGGTCCATTACAAGACCAAGCTCGTCCTCTACTACCATGCTGTCGCCGTACCAAATTGAAGGATAACCGGCAATTGTTACTTCGCGTTCTTCCCAGGCGAAGTATGCTGCACTTAACTCTCCTGCTGAGATTACCTGGTCAGGAGTTACGGTTGATGGGTCGAGAGTTCCCTCAGGGTACATTGCAACCTCTTCTGGGATATCTGCAACTTCTACGACTTCTTCAGTTGCTTCTTCTGTAACTTCGTCAGTTGTGGTTACTTCTGGATCTTCTGCAGGTGCTTCATTTCCACCGCAGGCCATTGCCAGAAGAATCAGTACAGGAATAAGTGCAAAATTTTTCATTTGTGTCCCTCTTTAAAGTGATAATTCAGTACATGAACCGGAACCTCTCTCCCGGTTCCAACGAACTGCTTTTATAATAATGAAAGGGGTCTGAGGCAATATTCGGCGGTAGAAAATTGCTGTAGTTTTAAGCAACATTGTTAATTGTTCCGGCATAATATGTTATGAATGAAGGGAAAGAAAAAGTGACTGATATTGTAGAAAGAGCTGCAGCGCTTGCCCGCGACGCTCATGGAAAAATACAGCAGCTTCGCAAATTTACAGGAGAGCCTTACATTGTTCATCCGAAAAGGGTTGCTGGAATTGTATCTTCAGTGACTTCCGACTCTGAGATGATTGCAGCTGCATGGTTGCACGATGTGGTTGAGGATACACCTGTCTCCATCGATGAAATTGCTGCTGAGTTTGGCTCAGAGGTGGCTGCGATGGTTGCTGGAGTCACCAAAATTATTGATGGAACAACCATTGGCAGAGAAAAAGCTGCAGAGATGAATATTGCTCATGTGGGTCGGGGAGACTGTCGGATTAAAACGATAAAGCTTGCTGATGTTATCGATAATATTTCAGATATTGTCGAGCATGATCCCAAATTCGCAGTAATCTACCTTGCTGAAAAGAAAGCTCTTCTGGAGGTTCTGCATGACGGAGACCCAAAACTGCTTATACAGGCGGAACAGTTATTGAATGACCAGCTCCGAAAACTGGAACAACTAAACTGCTAAACCCTTTTGGTGAAGGAACTGTTCTTTAGTAAAGAGGGCCGGACGGGTGGTAAATCTGTAAACTTAACAAGATCATCTGTTTCTATCAGCCAGGTTTTTTGAACAGTGTGAAGTTTGAATCCCATCTCAGTGTTGATGTTCAGTATGCTTTTGTTCGAACTGGCATTGCCGGTTCCTATCGATGCATCTGAAGGAAGTTCCTGCATTATTCTGGTCAGCATTTCTGCTTTCAGCCTTCTTGCGATGCCTCTGTTTCTCGCAGAGGGGAGAACAGCTGTGTATTTCTGTGAGAGAGCTGAGGGTCTTAGAAGGTTCCAGTATACTTCGGTGAATCCCAGAAGTTTATCGTTTATGGGATCAACTGCATATACAGTTAGCTTTTTGCTACCAGCGAGGGAGGCTTTTTCAAGTTTGCGAATAACATCACGTGTATATCTGAATCCTTTGTTTCTCTGCTCAGTGTTTTCTGCATCAAGAACTGCCTGGTAAAACTCACAGATTTCATCAATGCGATTCTCTGGGAAAGCACCGGTCCAGCTACCTGTTTTTACTCCGTTGTGTTTGTTGCAGGGGAGTTTGAGCCATTCGTCAACGATTTCTCTCTTCACATCCCTGATATGAAGCCTGTTGAAGCTATCTTCGTGACTCTTAACTGCTCCAGTCCTTTCAATAAATGCTTCACCAGATGGAAAGAGGGAATTCGTGTAGCAGTTAAGATTAACAAGGCTGTCTCGTCTTGCGCATTCAGCAATTTTGCCGAGCATTGCGGTTCCTATTCCTTTTCGTCTGTGACCTCGGGCAACTGTTATGTGGAATTGCACAGGACTGCCGATTTGATCCCGTTTCCAGTGCTTGAGGCCACATAATGCTTTTAATGAGTTGTCTTCAGAGTTCCACAGAGCCCAGTTTTCAGTTTCAAAGAGTATAGCCATTGATTCTGTTCTTTGAATGAGTTCCTCCTTGGAAAAAACTGGTTCATCAGGAATTGATTCAAGACGGATATCCCGCTGAAAAGTGTACCAGGCATCAATCTGGAACTCATCAGCAGATAAAAGTGAAAATGGAACAAAATCACATTGAGATGGCTGTGGTTTTATCTGATCAGCTCTCATATAAATCACCTGACCAGAACTGTTCGTGCGGTTGCAGATTGCGATCCACCACTCAGCCTGACTAGATAGATGCCAGATGCCAAATCCGAGAAGTTTACTTCAACTGTCTGCTCACCTGAAGGTAGAGCACCGCAGCTCCTTCTTTCCACAAGCCTTCCTGAGAGGTCGTGAATTTCCAATTGCAGAACTGTAGGTTCAGGTACCAGAAAGAGGAGTTGTGCAGTAGATGTTACAGGGTTTGGAGAAATCCGTGTGATAGAGAGGTATTCGCTTCCAGCTGAATCTTCAATATTGGTTGTATTCAGATGAAGGCCAAGAGAGAAAAATTGTCCTCCTGCTACTGCCATGTAATCTTCATTGGGTTCCGGTACGTTACACTGTCCTCCATTGTTATGTCCCCAGGCTATTATAGAACCGTCTTCCTTTACTGCGATATTGTGAAAATCGCCGGCATCAATTGATGCAAAACTCTCATTGGGTTCGGGTTCATTACTCTGACCATAGACGTTAAATCCCCACAATAGTACAGTACCATCCTCTCTGAGAGCGATACTATGGCCAAAACCTCCGGCAATTGCTATGAAGGGGTCATAATCATGATCATCAGGCATATCACATTGACCCAGGGAGTTGTTTCCCCATACCTGCAGGTTTCCATTTGCTTTTATCGCAAGATTGTGCATGCTTCCAGCTGCGATTACAACAAAATTTTCATTGGGGTCAGGGATGTCAGACTGATTTAACTCGTTGGATCCCCAGAGCACCACTGAACCATTATCGCGCAGAGCCATACAGTGTTGTTCCCCTGCTGCCACTGCTAAAAAACCTTCGTTTAGGCCGGGAACCTCATACAGCCCGAAGCTGTCGCTTCCCCATACTGTTATTGTGCTGTCAGCTCTCATAGCTATACTGTGATAATTTCCACAGGAAACAGCAACAAAATTCTCATTTGGTTCAGGTACATCACACTGACCGGAGGTGCTTAATCCCCAGCCAACAATGGAACCGTCAGTCTTTATACCGAGACTATGATACTTTCCAGATGCTATTGCTGCAAAGTTTTCATTCGGTTCCGGTACATCACATACCCCATAAACGTTGGATCCCCAGCTTTCAATAGAGCCATCCCACTGAGCCAGGGAAACCTCTGCAAACGATGTAAACATTCCAAATCCCAAGATTAGTTGCCAAAGAATACGCATCATTCTGCCTCCCTGTAAAAATGACCATAAATACACTAACTATTAACTTAATATAGTTAAACTTCAATATGTAGCAATAGTGTCAGTTGATTAATTTGCAATAATTATACCACGAGTTGCTTGTTTTTTTAACCAGAACTAAACGGAGGCACTTTCGGGATGTAATGTTCTGTTACAATTCGATATCAAAATGGAAATACTCTGTTGTAATACTTCTGTGAGCAGATGGACTAAAACATGAATTGTCGTAATGAACAAACAAGCTGAATTCGAAACTGTTCTGGGGTTGTTCTGTAAGAAATCAGAATAGCAACAGAATTTGAAAGCACCGTTCAGGAACTTCCGGTTTTAGTGGAAATTTTGGAACTGGATGAGTTACCTGAAGCGCAGAACAACCTTACTTATGTGTAGTACCAGCTCGTTGCAACAGGGATTGATTACCTTGAGGCAGAGGTGGATTACTGTGTTCTTAGAGGGCTGGATATAAGATATGGAGATGAAAGATGAAAAAAAAGAAATGGTTACTTTTGCTGATCATTCCAGCAGCTCTGTTGCTGATGCCCGTTTTGAGAAGTACACCTGATGAAGAGGATGGTATTCAGATAACTGTTGCAAGGCAGGGAAGCCTTGAGGAACGGTCGGACGGTTCCGGCACACTTGAGGGTATTACAAAGGTTGATGTAAGTGCAGAGACTGGAGGTCTGGTCGAAAGCATCCCAGTTGAGGTTGGAGATACGGTGCTTGTTGGTCAGCTTCTTTTGGGTCTGGAAACAACTCAGGCGAGGGCAAACCTGAATTCTGCTGCATCACAGATTGAAAGTTCTTCAATTGCTCTTGACCAGGCGCAAAGAGAACTTGAACGTACGAGTGCTCTCTATGATGCAAATCTTACCAGCAGTGAAGACTATCAGGTTGCTCAGGAAAATGTTGACTTGAGAAGGCAGGAACTGTATAGGGCAAACTCCTCGTACGCAGTATCTGATAACAATCTTAGTAAAACAACCTATTACTCACCTGTAAGCGGTATTATAACAGCTCTAAATGTTGAAGAAGGAGAAACTGCAGTTCAGGGAACCATGAACAATGCAGGAACAGTTCTGATGACAGTCGAGGACATGTCTACATTCCGCGTGCGTGTGAACATGGTAGAGAGTGAAATAGTTTTCGTCCGTCAGGGAATGTCTGCAGAAGTAACCCTGGATGCTCTTCCGGATACGGTTTTCTCGGGAACAGTGGAGCAGGTAGGTCTCAGTTCAATAAGCGATGGCGGAGGTGAGACAGCAGCCGAGTTCGAGGTGCTTCTGAGGTTGGACGCAGTGGATGCATCCATGAGATCGGGAATGTCTGCTTCCGTAGAGATTGTTACATCTGGCGCTGAAAACTGTGTGATAGTACCCGTGCAGAGCATTGTTCAAAGAGACAACCCTCAGAATCCTGCAGAGCAGGTATCCTGCGTTCTTGTGGTAAACGAGGGTGTAATCTCTGCTGTACCGGTAAGCACAGGTGTAAGCAGTATTATGGAAATCCAGGTCGAGGGAATTTCTTCAGGGGATCGTGTGGTATCGGGACCTGTTGGTGCTCTCAGAACACTGAATGATGGCGATATACTCGGAGCGGAATCAGATTCTGAGAGTGATGAAGACAGTGACGAAGACAGTGGATTCCCTATGGTAGGATTGCCTGGAACGGGCCCTGGAGCAGGTGGTCCACCCCCCGGCGGTCGCGGTGGAGGTGGTGGTCCTCATGGTGGTTAATGGAACAGGTCTCCGCAAGGTGTACCGAATGGGCGAAGTTGAGGTCGAGGCCCTCGCTGGAGTTGATATTAAAATAAAGCGGGGAGAGTTCGTAACAGTCACCGGGGCTTCCGGTTCAGGGAAAAGTACTGTGTTGAGCATAATTGGCTGCCTGGACAGGGTAACCTCTGGAAGTTACAGCCTGATGGACCGGGATGTGGAGATAATGTCCGATTCGGAACTGGCCTCTGTAAGAAATCAGTTCATAGGCTTTGTTTTTCAGACATTCAATCTGCTGCCAAGGGCAACTTCGGTTCAGAATGTTGAGCTACCTCTTATCTACGCAGGTGAGGGAAGGAGAGAGAGAAGAGAGAAGGCGATGGCAATGCTTGAAAAGGTTGGATTGGGATCAAGGGCTTTCCACCGCCCGAGCCAGCTTTCCGGTGGTGAAAGGCAGCGTGTGGCTATTGCAAGAGCTTTGGTAACGGAACCGGCTCTGCTTCTCGCTGATGAACCAACTGGCAACCTGGACAGCACCACAGGTAACTCAATAATGGAGTTGTTTCAGAGCGTTCACAATGAGGGGAAGACCATTCTTCTCGTAACGCATGATCCCGAAGTTGCCGTAAAGGGCACGAGAACCATTCAGCTGAAAGATGGGCTAATTGAAAGAGATGTGAGCAATTGAAATCTCTAGATGTTCTTGCAACTGCATACAATTCCATCAGATCAAACCCCGTAAGGTCATTTCTTACATCCTTCGGTGTTACAGCCGGTGTTACGGCAGTAGTGGCTCTGGTAGGTCTTGTGTCAGGTATTGGAGGTTTTGTTCAAAACGAGTTTGAAGGAATGCTCAACTCCAACGCCTTTGAAATAACCAGAAGAAATCCCGATTTCGGCGATTCCGAAGGAAGAAATGCAAGCAGGTCATGGCCTTCAATAACAGCGGAAAACGGTGAGGATCTTGCAGTCTACACAGACAGTATATGCACGGTAGCCTGGGAAGGAACTTCCTCTGGTGCAGTTGTTTTTCAAAGCAGCACGGCTCTGGATGTTTCCATTCAGGGATGTTCACCCCAGTCTGAGATTGTTCACGGAATAGTTGTAGAATATGGAAGATTTTTTACAGAAACAGAAAGTGATGCCCGTTCAAGAGTCTGTATTCTCGGAGCAGATCTGGCTGAAACCCTTGGGATCACAGAGGCGGATGTGGGCTCGGCCGTGAAGATCGCCGGGCACCGTTTTACCATTTCAGGGATAGAAGAAGCTTCGGGTTCTGCATTCGGTGTTTCGATGGACAGCAATGTTCGTATTCCCTACTCAACATACCAGAATCTTTTCAGCAGGCCCGGAAGTGAAGTTGTCATTACCGTAATGCCCCTTGATGGAGTTACGCTTGAAGAAGCCCTGGAGGAATGCGTTTCCATTATGAGGAATCTCAGAGGATTAACAAGTGATGACGAGAATACTTTTTATGCGGTAACACAGGAGGGTTCTCTCAGTTCAATCAATGAGCTGCTCTCAGCAGTTGGAGCCATAACAATAGGTATAGCAGCGGTATCCCTGCTTGTCGGAGGAATCGGCATTATGAACATTACTCTTGTAAGTGTTGCGGAAAGAACCAGAGAAGTTGGAACTAGAAGAGCTCTCGGTGCAACCAGATTGGATGTGGTTAGGCAGTTTCTTTCCGAAGCGGTAGCCGTCTCTCTTCTGGGAGGAATAACAGGGCTTGCTCTTGGTACAGGCATTATCAGTCTTGTCTCTGCGCTGACCCCGGTTCCTGCTGTTGTCTCGCCGTGGTCTGCTGTTGCAGCACTGGGTTTTTCATGGGCAGTAGGACTGGTTTTTGGCGTGTATCCTGCCTGGAAGGCAGCTGGCCTCAGCCCAGTGGAGGCATTACGATATGAATAACTCATGGAGCATCATGGAGAACATTTCCACAGCTTTCGTTGCTCTCTGGTCCGGAAAAATGCGCAGCCTTTTAACCATACTCGGTATTGTAATAGGAATTGCCGCTATGACAGCGGTTACAAGCTTGCTGCAGGGATTCAATTCTAAGGTGAACTCGACTTTCGAGGAGATGGGAACATCAACGATTTACATTAGCAACTCGGCGGGACCCTCTATGGCCGGAGGAGCCGGAAGATCCCGGAACACTCGGCCCGATATGGAGATTTCATACATCGCGGTGCTTCTTGATGTTGAAGGGGTTTCAGGAGCTGTTCCTCTGAGTACAACCATGGGTTCTGTAAAGACGCTCGACGGTGTGGAGCTTTCGGCAAAACTGCAGGGTACAACCTTCAACTGGCCTGATGTATCGGGAAGAACTCTATCCAGTGGCAGATTTTTTACTGAATTCGAAAGTCTTTCAAGAAAAAGTGTGTGTGTTCTGGGAGTAACAGTATCCGACAGGATGTTCCCTGAAAGTGATCCGCTGGGTTCAGAGATTCAGGTTGGTGGAAGAAACCTGACCGTGGCAGGTGTTCTTGATGAAGCAGGAGAGTTAATGGGGCAGGATCAGGACAACGTTATACTTATACCGGCCACCATATTCAATCGCTGGGGAAATCTCGAGGAGCACATGATGCTGATGGTAACTGTGGATGATCCGGCAACAATGGATCAAACTATGATCAGGATTCAAAACTGCATGAGGCAGCTCCGGGGACTATCCATTGATGAAGATGACAATTTCGAAATGATGACTGCCGACAACCTGAAAGAAGGTTTTTCAACCGTTTCAACCTGGCTTTTCATAGGACTTCTCGGTCTTTCAAGTATTTCCCTTTTTGTGGGTTCTGTAGGAATTGCCAACATCATGCTTGTCAGCGTAGCACAGCGTACAGGAGAGATAGGGCTCAGACAAGCTCTCGGGGCCACAAGGAAAAAAATCCTTGGTCAGTTCCTGACTGAATCCATCATACTTTCCCTAACAGGGGGGGTACTTGGAATAATCTGCGGGGCAGGGCTTGCTCAACTAATGGCTTCTCTTACCGGGCTTTCAGCAGGTCTTAGCATAGCAGGTATACTGGCCGGTGTTCTCGTTAGTACGTTGGCAGGAACTTTAGCAGGGCTTTATCCAGCGGCCAGGGCAGCAAAAATGCAACCTGTTGTTGCATTGAGTCACAGCATCTGATTTAGCGGGTAACCCTCTTGTTCCGGCTATTCGGTAAAAAGTGTTTTTATTCTGCCAAAGGTCACTCTTGTCAGGGCGGTTGCGGTGTCATCTACCACGAAGTTGTCCATACTGAATACTGGTTCTTCGCTGTCATATCCACATACCACTCCAGCCATGCCAATACCAAGCATGTGTGTATTGTCTTGAGTGCTGGAATTAACAGTGCCGTCCACTGATAGCGTGAGTTGTACAGGATTTGAACCAGAGACTTCAAAGGAGAGATTGTACCAGGTATTTTCACTCATAGGGTAGAAAAAATCCTGAGAAAGTATTGTATACTCACCACTCGGGTTCACATAAGCTATTACCGTGGCACCCAGTGGGGGGATTGCAGGAAAAATTCCAGCCATGTAACACTCCGAGTTGGAGCCTGTCAGTCTGGTAAGAAGACCGAAGACTGCCTCTGCTCCTGTAAATTTTACATCTGTACTCACAGAACCTTCAAACCAGATCGCAGATCCGAGGCATAAATAGGTTGCAAAACTGTCACTGCCCCATGAAGTTTCAACAATGTTGTTGCCTCCATCATCTTGTATCAACAGATTGGCACCAATTCCAGGGCGCAGCCAGTATGGTGAGGTATCCAGGTTTTCACCGGGGGAGAATGATTCAAAATTGTCTGAGAAGTTTATGGCAAGAAGCGTAGCTGGCAGAAAGCATAGAAATAGAATAATACTTGTTTTCATTATGGATCCTCCGATTGTTCTGATTAAGATGTAATTGATTCGCAAAATATGTTTTTCTGGGTACGGAGTCAAGTTTCATTCGTTAGGCAAAGTATGTCAAATAACTAGCATGACCTATACTAGACTTAAACATAACATTAAAACACTTTGAAAAAAGCTGAAATTGTGCTCGAGGATCAGCTTGAAACAGAGTTATATTGTATTATCAGCATTGTCATTCTCTACCCAAAAGGAAAACGAAGATAAGTATGAAATCTCAAGTTTGTAGACAGGTACCACTGTTTCTTGCATTCCTCATGATTGCATTTCCCCTACATGCGGAAGAGTTTCAGTACAGAGAAACTTCATTCAACGAGGCAGTCAGCGGTGTCAGTGAAAACTGTCCAGGCTGGATACTGAACAATCAGATTCTAATTGATGTTGTGTACTGGGGTTTTGACGGAGAACTTCACAGGGGAGAGCTGGTTGTAGACAGCAGAGTGGCGTTTGATCTTAAACTCGTTTTTCTTCAGATGCTTGTGCTTGGGTTTCCTCTCGAATCTGTTGTACCTGTATCACAATTTCATTGGGATGATTCAGAGTCGATGCGGCATAACAACACATCATCTTTTAACTATAGATGCATAGCGGGAACCGAGAGACTCTCCCGCCATGCATACGGCCTTGCAATTGATATTAATCCTGTGCAGAATCCTTACTACTCAAGTGGATACTCTTCCCCTCCGGGTGCTGTTTACGATACTGAGGTACCGGGAACTCTATACCAAGGTCATCCTGTAGTCGAGTTGTTTAAGATTCTCGGCTGGAGATGGGGAGGAGACTGGGCTGATAAAGATTACCAGCACTTTGATAAACCACTTGAAGATATCCGATAGAATTGCACTGACCATCACAGCAAATGGTTCCTATGGTGGCTTCTGGATCTCTACACCACCCCTTTGAATCAAGAGCGGTTCCCGGTTTAAGTAACCGAGTTTCTCGTGAGCCAGCATTTTTAGTTCTTCAGTGCTTTCTTAACTGCTTCAGGGGCATGGAAGATTCCGTAAACATTCACATATTCGAACACCTCGAGTGCAAGTTCAGCCGTTACATCCTCTTTCAGAATGAGTATTCCGATGATATTCAGACTGACCTTCTTACCCTGAGCTTTTTTCTTTTCAAGGTCGCTCTTGTCAAGAATTAAAGCGCCGACCGTTGCCGCCTTGCGAACCTTTACCTCCCCGATTAACTCTTTGTTCTGCTCAAGCAGATTTCTTATTGCTGTTCGTATTGCGTCGCTTCTGTTAGAGAAGATTCCCTGCTCAACAAGAACATCAATCTTGCCGAGGTCAACAGGCCCCAAATTGATAGTAATTTTTTCACTTTCAACCATGATGATTTCCTTTCTCCATCCGTATGGATGGTGTGTGGATGTTATATAGCACACTCTAACCATCCTGTCAACATCCAGTTGGATGGTGTATGGAATACATAGGGAAATATTTGCTGTTTGAAAATGCAACAAATGAAAGAGAAAAAACTTCGACGAAGAAGATTTTCGGATGGTATGCATGCACGGAAAGAGTATTCCCGTGTCAGGAAGACCAGCAATTATATTGAGAGCAGTAGAGCCTTGAAGAAGCTACCTGAGGACAGTCAATCTGCTTGCAGCTGAACCTTCATTAGTGGCTACTCTGCAGATATACATTCCAGAGGGAACAGCAGTCAGGTCGAGCTCGAGTGTTCTTGCACCGTGCGGCAGATCTTTGAACTCCAACTGTTCAACAACCCTTCCGGAGAGATCGCAGACGGTAACAGCAACGTTTCCAGGCACTGCCAGAGCAATATCCAGGGATGCGGATGTGCTGGCCGGATTGGGGCTGATGCCCTGTAAAAGCGATGAAGCAACAGGATCACCAAAGGCGCTCATGGTATTGTGGCATAGGTATTTCACGCCGTCTTCATTGTCAGAGAAAGCTATTCCAGGGTCGCCGTAACTGTCTATAATGATTGATGGGCAAGTGCCGGGTTCAAGTTCCTCGCGTGTCCATTCTGAACCATCATTGTGCAGGTAGATGATTGTTGAAGTACTGCCATCTATAGCATTGTAGGCTATGTGTGGATTGCCACTGTTGTCTACAGTTATTGATGCAGAAGCGAGAGAAGAGAACAATCCTGTATCAATTGCCTCGCTGCTCCAATCTGAACCATCGTAATAATAGTAGTACAGATCATAGTTTCTTCTAGAGGCAATGTGCGGATTTCCGGAGCTGTCCAGCGCAAGGCCTATACCATCCGAAAAGAAGTCACTACCTGAATCAATTGTGGTAATATCCCACTGGCTGCCATCCCACTGAGCAATCCGAAGGAAGCCGTTATTAGAAGAGTAAGCAATCAATGGTTGATTCGAATTGTTTATGGCAAGCGCCACAGTTGAACAGCCGCATTCGGGGTCAATAACTTCACCATTCCAATCGCTTCCATCCCAGCTGATGAACTTAACATCTGTATCCCCATAGTATGCGATTGCTGGAAAGCCATTATCATATAGTGCTATGCTTGTGTTCGAATGACAGCTTGTATCAAGAACTTGACCTGCTCTACTGTAATCAGAGTATTTAAGCTCAAAATTGTTACTCCAGGCAACATGCACATCTTGACTACCGCTGGCAGCAACAGATGTGTAGTAGTTATCACCCTCTGATTGAAGTCCAAATGTTGCCCATCCGGTGGAAATGGTGTAAGATAAATTGATGCCCACACCACAGTGTGAAATGAATAATCCCGAATCATCCTTTGCCAGAGACACATATGAACCATCAATGATAGCAACATTCTGAGTTTGCCAAGAAGCCATCGAAATACTTGAAAGAATCATTAGGTTAAGGAACAATTTCATATAGAACCTCCGAGTTTAGATCAAAATCAATACACTAGGATAAAAGTATTCAAACTACAGGTCAATATTCTTTCAATGAGACTAATGATGAGCTGTTAGACGATAACGTTATTGTAAAGAGATTAATCAAGGACACTAAGACCATCCTCAAACTCTTGAGTGGAGATCAAAGTATTTTGGGTTGCTAGTGTATCAGAAATTCTTCACAGAAAAAGTTACAGTTTCACTACGCATTGATTCACTGAAAGAACGCTGGACGGGTAGTGGCTGAGTTATCATACTATTCCGTAAGGACGCTGGTCAGTTTTTCATTATAGAGGAGTGATTTTGGTAAAGAACAAAGCCTGGGACTGGAGTAGGAGTGAAGACGGAATTTGGCACATTCCCTCTGAAGATTCACACTATCTGGTTAACTACTGGAAGCAAAAAGGATATGTGAACTTTCTAGATCTCGGTTGCGGTCTCGGGAGACATTCATTTCAATTTGCAAAGGCAGGATTTGCCGTATTTGCTTTGGATCTATCAGATGAGGCTGTCGATTTTGTATTCAAAAAGGCTTCGGGGGAACATCTTCCAATAAAAACATTCAAGGGAGATATGACGAATATGCCTTTTGAGAATGAGAAGATTGATTGCCTGCTTGCTTTTCATGTTCTTTCACACACTGATACTCCGGGAATGAAAAAAGTTATTGGGGAAATTGAGCGTGTGGTGAAACCGGGAGGCGAAGTTTTTATTACTCTCTGCTCGAAAGACGCATGGAGTTACAAAGATGCGGGGTTTCCAGTTATTGATGAAAATTCGGTAATGAAAATTGAAGATGGACCTGAGAACGGAATCCCTCATTTCTTCGCAGACAGAGATATTATTGACAGGCTATTCACAGGCTTTAACATTCAGAGTTTAAAGCATACACAGGATATTATTGTAGAAGGTGAAGAGTACGGATCCTGGCACTATTTCATTAAGGCCAGCAGGAAGATCTGAGAGAAGCCATCACTCGTTATCCTTCGAACGATGTATGAAAAGTGCAATCCCACCGACTGAAAGGGCGAATCCCGGAACCATAGCCCAGAGTATTATTGCTTCGGTCATATCTTCATATTTCTCAGCTGTTGGCCCTCCCTCGGAGCTCACTGGAGCAGCAAGCAACAGCACTATTACCATAAGAATAGCTGCAGCAGTAACTGTAATCATCCATACTTTTATTCCACTGGAGGAGAGCTTTCTTTTTTGACATACTACGAAACCTATAAGTGTAAGAGTCAGACCAATCAAAATGCTAACCAAAAAGGAAACAAGTCCTAAACCCAGAATAAAAGTACCAATCATTATTCTCCTTTGCCTCGACTGCCGAGTAGAACAAAAACAGAGTAAACAGGGTCTGTGTTCGGGAAACCGATAATGGTTTATCTCATTCAGAGGCAGCTATGTCAATCAGTTTGCTCATCAAACTAATCTCTTTTAGACTGTCTGGGGTGTTTGAGTATCAATATGTTTACCCTTTAATACACAGGTGCAATTCCTTGATAATACTGATAAGGCGGAAATAGAATTGGAAAACAAATACGATGCTACTTGGAATTCTCTGGACGCAAGACCGATTCCCTCATGGTTTGAGGATGCAAGGTTTGGCATTTTTATTCACTGGGGACTCTATTCAGTCCCTGCATGGCGAAAACCAGCCCCAGGCAGATTTGCGTCCTATGCCGAATGGTACTACTCAAGCGTAATGTACGACAAAGAGAATGGTGGCAGAAAATTTCATGCGGACAACTATGGTGAAGATTTTGAATACCGCGATTTTGCACCTCAATTCAGAGCAGAGCTGTTCAATCCTCAAGAGTGGGCTGAGCTGTTCAGGAAATCAGGGGCAAAATATGCTGTTCTTACCACAAAACACCACGATGGGTATTGCCTCTGGCCAACAAAAAGCAGGTACAAGAAAGACTGGAATTCCATGGTTATAGGCCCGAGAAGAGACCTTGTGGGAGAACTAAGCAGAGCTGTAAGAAATGAAGGACTAAGGATGGGGTTGTATTACTCCATAATAGAGTGGGAAAGCTGCAAAACGCATCGAACGGATTCCGGGTACTTTGTGCCAGAGGAAATTGTAAAAAAATATGGTATTCCGGAAAATGAATACATTGAGCACATGAACTTCCAACTCCGTGAGCTTGTAAAAGAATACTCTCCTTCCCTGATTTTTTCAGATGGTGGGGAGTGGGATGGAATGGCTGATTACTGGAAGACAAAGGAATTTCTGGCATGGCTCTACAGTAGCTCATCAGTGAGGGATGAGGTGGTAGTAAATGACAGATTTTCAAAGGATATGCCGGGGAAACACGGTGACTATTATTCAACTGAATACAGAGACGTGGAAAGAGATCTTGATCAGCGTCCCTGGGAAGAGAGCAGAGGAATTGGTGAATCGTACGGTTACAATAGAGCAGAAAACCTTTCACATTACAGCACATCAGGAGAGCTGATACTTGAGCTTGTAGACACAGTTAGCAGAGGTGGCAATTTACTTCTAAATATCGGTCCATCTGCTGACGGGTGTATTCCTGTGATTATGCAGGAAAGGCTTCTTGATATCGGCAGCTGGTTGTCAGTAAATGGTGAAGCAATTTACGGTACTTCCAAACGCCTGACTCCAGTCGAAAATGGTAACCGCTTTACAGTAAAAGACAGATTTCTCTACTGCTTCTTTGAGCAATGGGGAAAACCTTTGAAAATCAACCTGCTCGAGAATGAGAACCCTGAAGATGTATCACTTGTTGGTTATTCCGGTCAGCTCTTGTGGACTGTTTCCACATTAGGGGAGCTTACAATATCTCTTCCGGAGCTCACTGTGGATATGATCCCGTGCATGTACCTGTGGACAATAAGGATACAACTTAAAACCAAATGAAGAATAGTGGAGAGGGGATAGAATGAAGAGTTGTCTATTTCTTACAGCAGTATTTATTGCTCTAGTATCAGCCTGTGGCCTACCAGTAGAGAAGAATCAATTGGAAATTGAGAGGGACGATGTTCTTTCAGTTGAAATTCTAGAGGATGGTACATCTGTCAGTATTACATTGACTGATGATCTCTCGAATGAATTGAGAAGCATTACCTTAGAATCCATCGGCGAAACACTTTCTATTATTGTTGCCGATGAGATTATTTCTGAACCTGTTGTACAGGAAGGAATTCCAGGTCCATTGCTGACGATTTCTTGTGCAGACAGAGAAACTGCTGAAGGAATCTTTGAAGAACTTACAGAATGATCTGATTTGCAAAACATCTGAAAATCTCTTTATTTCTTCAGATAAAGCGGATTGACTTAACTCGTTTTTTCAACTTGACTTGCAAATATCAGAATGTATTATTTAAGGTTAGTAGATGTGCACGGGGGGGATCAAAAAACGGATACGGTTGAGTGTTACCGCCTTTCACCGGGGCGAGTTAACACGTGTACCTGTTGAATTTGTACCAGTCTCTTCATGCGCTAGACTTTATTACCAGACCCTGAACTATCAAGTGGAGGTGTGAGTCGATGCGTGCAAAGCAACCCGATATAAGCAAACTCAAAGCTGAAAAAGATCAGAAGAAATTGTTAAAAGCCCTTGGCTTTAAAAAGGATCCAGATGTTCGTTCTGCCGCCGCAGAAGCTCTGGGAGCAATCGGTGATATTTCTGTAATCAATCCACTTTCCTCTGCATTTAAAAATGAGAGTGAAACAGATGAAGTAAGAATAGCAGCTCTTCAAGCTCTCGGTAAGATCTGTACTTGGGTAACTGAAGAAAAAAGAAGTATTCAAGAGGATTCACTTTCAAAATCAGACCTTCGCACACACACAAAAGAGAAAAATATTGTTGCAGATGTTCTTGCAGCAATCAAACAGTACACTGAAAAATACACAGGAGAAATCGGGATTGTTGCAGCCAGGGTATTGATGGAAATGCCTGGAGCAGAGTCGTCTGTTTTTGATGGAGAGGCATCGACATCCGTTTTCAGTCAAGCGTTTTCTCAGAATGATGAAACCGGAATTGAAGTTGAAAAAGCTGACTTGGAAACTGCAACACCGCACCCAAGCGAAGCTCCTGCTTCGGAACAACCTGTGGATGAGGTAGCTGATGCCAATGAATCTCAGTCAGAAGAGCCTAAAGAGACACTGGAATCTACAGTTCCTGGCCCAAGTGAAGCTCCTGATTCAGACGAGCCAGCGGGTGAAATGGTTGATGATGAAGAGCCCCCCAAAGCAGAACCTCAAGAAATTCCTGAACCTCCAACTCCTGACCAGAGTGAATCTTCTACCATTGAGCAGCCGGTGGATGAAATGGTGGAGCAGAATGAAACTCCTGACATTGAGCAACCGGAATCTTTGGGAGATAAAGATGGTGAAGTACCGAAAGTCATAGAAGAAGAACCAAAGACACAAAGAACTAAGAATGCGTTAGCAGACGAATCGACTATGTTGGAAGAAACACATGAAGAGGGAAAACAAAAAATGCCTGTAACGAATCTAGATAAACCAGTCGAAATTGCACCTAACACCTACTGGGTAGGACGGAGAGAAGACACACTTCTCGAAAGAAACATATATCTTAGGGTTTTTCGCAATGGCGACCAAACTCTTAATCTCCTTATTGATCCGGGACCACCTCAGGATCTTACTTCACTTGTGGAGAAGCTTTCATCTCTGATTGGTGGAGTCAGAAACCTCAATGTGATGTTTCTTAATCATCAGGACCCGGATGTCTCATACAACTCTGGTCACATTCAGAAGCTGAACCCGAATTGTGTGGTTCTTTGTTCGGAAGACTCCTGGAGACTGGTAAAGTTTTATGGGCTTAATGAGAAAATGTATAAACCTGTTGAAAGCTTCAAGAACCAGACAGCAACACTGAATACGGGCCACAAAATTAGATTCATTTCAACACCCTACTGCCACTTCAGGGGTGCTTGCATGCTATATGATGAGGAAACAGGAGTGCTTTTCTCCGGCGACTTCCTTGGTGGACTCTCTCACAAGGAAGACCTGTACGCCTCAGATGATTCCTGGGAAGGGGTAGCAACTTTCCATCAGATCTATATGCCCAGCAAAGTAGCATTGCATCATGCAGTCACGAATATTAGAGATATGCCCAAACTTCCAAGTATTATCGCTCCACAGCATGGAAGCATTCTTACAGGAAATCTTGTAGATACCTTCCTGACGAAAATGGATAATCTTGAAGTTGGTCTCGACCTTTTTATGAAAGAGCACACCAAGAAAAACTACATTGCTGCTCTCAATGAGTTGCTCATTGATTTTAGTGAGATTGTTGATGCTGATGTTATTCCTAACGCTCTAGCGGCCTTCCGCTCTGACGGATCCTTTCCCAATGCAATAACAACGGGCGATAATGGTGTAACAGATATTAAAGTAGATGCCCAGTATGCTGTCGATATTTTCTTGAAAGAGATCAGGGCAAATACTCCACCTACTAAGCTTGATCTTGTTGATATCAGTATTGTAAAGATTCTTACTCTTTGGAAGATACCTCTGCCTGATTTTTTCCAGGGGCATACTGCTAACAAGGATGATATTTTCAGTCTATAGCTACTACATAGATCCGCAGGAGGCCGTCAGTTCATCTGGCGGCCTTACTTTTGTTACAGCAGCAGAGGCTTATTGGAGAAGGTTTTCTAGCATAGTTTTGTTGACAATGGATATAACAGCGATATAATAGTAACATTATAACATGCTTAGAAAGGGGAAGAAATGACTTCGCAGGAGAAACAGAGAATGATTCACATAAGGCTCGACAGAGAAGTACATAAAGAACTTCGAAAAGCAGCTGCAGAATACGATGTCTCAATTCAGGAGATTGTTTCAACCGCAGTCGAAAAGCAGGTTGAAGCTTTTGAAACCGAGATAAGCGTTGAAAAAGAAGGTGACAGCTACAAACTTGAAATCACCGACTCTATTGAAGTCGGAATGGGCTCCGGAGTTTATGAAAAGACCGTTTCAACACATGCTTCTATTGCTAATAGACTTACAGAAATTGAAAGTGCAGTTACAGTGATTTCAGAGCGTATATCCGAGATTAAGACCATGCTTGCAAAACATGAATAGGTATCTAATCACAGTAAGTGTTCTGTTTCTGTTAACTGCTTGTAATAGAACACCTCCAATGGAGTTGGCTTCAGAAGAAACAACACTGCTTCAGCTAATTGCTGTTGATACAATAGGAATAGAATTCGGCGATGAAAGATTTGTCTTCGGTGATATCTGCTCTGTAAGTACAGATTTCAATGGAAACTTGATTGTTCTTGATGCAATAACCTGCAACGTTCGCAGATACTCACCATCTGGAGAGTATCTGGGAGAATTTGCCGGTTCCGGTTCCGGACCCGGAGAACTTATTGACCCCATGGCGATGGCTCTTCTCTCCGGTGGTGGAATTGCAATAGCTGACTGGGCTGCATGGGGTATTTATCTCTACGACAGAAACTATGATTACTGCGATTTTATCGGTCCGATGGCTGGCGGGTCGCCGCTTTCGCTCGCAACAGGGGCTGATAACTCAGTTATTGGTCTCGGTGTTACTTTCTGGAGTGAGAATGAACAACCTGCAGGAGAGTATTTCCTTGCGTCCTGGTCGGACTCAGTTTCGGAGACATTCCGCTTTACCTCGGGAACAGCTCTGACTGAACCTTCAGAGGGTGGTGAAGTTACTATCAACCTGCCAACACTCTACTTTGATTCATCCCCGAGTTATGAAATGTATGTTGCTTTGTCTACCGATTCAACTTTCATTGTTCAGCATTTTTCTGCAACTGGGGAGGAAGTTGGTTTGATTGAAGAGGAGTGGGAGAAAATTCCACTGAATTCGATGAGTATGGATTTAATCAATGCAGAGTCTCGTATGCACGGTGAAGAAATCTCTTCTGAAAAACTATATGCAGATGCAGTTGTTGGAATTCACTGTGACAGCTCTGGTAACGTTTGGGTCAGACTTGGCACATCGCCTCATCCATTATTCAATGTTTACAACGCCTCGGGTGAGTTTGTAACCTCTTTAGAAGCAAGTGAACTGTCTGATCCCCTCTTTGAACTTGATTTTCTTGTAAGCGGAGAGAATGTGTTTGCCTGGAACACAGATCCAATTGATTTTCCTAAAGTGTTGATTTTAACAAACCCTCTTTAGATTATTGAAAAGCCTTGAAATCACTCAAAGACTAACTCGATGCTTATTCATTATACTTTGCAACATTGATGGGGTAAGGCAAGATTTTGATACAAGGAGATGGATCAGTGAAGAACCAGTCTTCAGTTTCCATGATTGTTGCCAGACTTTTGTTAGCGAAAGTTGTTTTGTCTTCTACACACTGAAGCATATGTAAACTACAGGATTGGGAATTATGGGAATTGACAAAAAAATAGAAATAATGGCTCCTGCCGGTTCTTATGAAGCCTTGATGGCTGCGGTAAAAGCTGGTGCAACATCTATATACTTTGGCGTTGGTAACCTCAATATGAGATCAAAATCTGCCAATTTCGAACTGGATGACCTTGTAGAAGTTGCTAAGATATGCTCAGAAAATA
This sequence comes from Candidatus Fermentibacteraceae bacterium, assembly GCA_016744855.1. GTDB lineage: Bacteria > Fermentibacterota > Fermentibacteria > Fermentibacterales > JCC-6 > Sabulitectum. The sequence goes on from JADGDO010000013.1 coordinate 64,156, forward strand.
ATGTCAGAAGCTATCTTACATTGAACACTATCATGTATGATGAGGATTTGGAAAACGCAAAACACATTTGTGATCGTGCATACAGCTCTGGTGTAAGTGCTGTTATAGCCTCAGATATTTCTGTAATCGAATATGCAAGATCTATAAACCTGGAAGTTCACATATCAACCCAGCTCAATGTTTCAAATTTAGATGCACTTCGTTTTTTCTCGAGATATGCTGATGTTGTCGTTCTTGCCCGTGAACTTACTCTTGAACAGATAAAGCACATTTGTACACAGATTGAAAAGCAGAATATTTGCGGACCCTCAGGAAAGTTGATACGGATTGAAGTGTTTGTGCACGGCGCTATGTGCGTGGCAATCTCAGGAAAATGCTACATGAGTCTTGCTCAGTACAATAGCTCTGCAAACAGAGGAAGATGCTTTCAGACCTGTAGAAGGCGATATAAAGTAACAGATGAGGAAACTGGGGAAGAACTTGTTATCGACAACAAATTCGTAATGTCCCCAACGGATATGTGCACCATAAAAATGCTGGACAAACTTATTGATGCCGGGGTAACAGTTCTCAAGATTGAAGGCCGAGCAAGAGGCCCTGAGTATGTTGATGTTGTTGTTAAGCAGTACAAAGAAGCACTAGATCGTATTGCTTCAGGGGAATACGATGAGGCATTCAAGGACGATGCTGAGCAAAATCTGAAAAGTGTTTTCAACAGAGGTTTTTGGGAAAACGGTTACTACTTAGGGAAACAGCTTGGTGAATGGTCGGGGAGTTATGGCTCTCAGGCAACAACAAGAAAAATACAGATCGGCAAAGTTGTGAATTTCTTCAAGAAAGCTATGGTTGCCGAAATTGCAGTTGAGTCTAGCGAGATAAAGATAGAAGACCTTATTGCTTTCACAGGATCTACCACTGGAATTGTTTATTCAACTCTTAAGAAAATCCTGGATTCTGACGGTAATGATGTTCCCTCTGTTCAAAAAGGTTTCAACGCTACAGTTAAGCTGGATGAAGCTGTAAGAAGAAATGACAAAGTTTTCCTGATAGAACCCAGGAACGATTAGTGAAATTCACCGGGAGCTTTGGGTGAAAGAAAAGAAAATTCATATTCCGGGTAGCAAGTATATCGCCAACAGAATACTGGTGATATCCGCTCTTACCAATGGTACGTCATACATTTCAAATGTACCGAAAAATCAGGACATCAGTATTCTTGAGAAGGCACTCAGGGCAACAGGGGTTTCAGTTAAGGAAAACCCGTCCTCGGCTGCTCTTTCTATTCAAGGAATATTCGCACCGGACTGCAAAGTGAATAGGTGTAAGAGTATTGATGTTGGTGAATCGGGTACTCTCCTGAGATTTGCAGTCGGTTTTGCCTGTTTGCTAGATGGTAAAACCCTTATAACAGCAGCGACCAGGAACAGAGAAAGACCTATTGAGCCGCTTATAAAGGCACTGAGAGATCTTGGGGCTCTGATATCTTATTCCAGCGCTCAGAGCATTTACCCTATAGAAGTTAGAAGACGCCTGATCGGCGGCAAAACCGTCCTGCGTGGTGATGTTAGCAGCCAGTTTGTCAGTTCACTGCTGATCGTTGCCCCATACGCAAAGAGCGATGTAGAGATAAAAGTGTTAAAACCCATTGTATCATCGGGTTATATAGACCTAACTATCCGGGAAATGGAGAGATTCGGTGTCGTAGCAGAAAGAGAAATCTGTGAGAAGCATGATCTTTTCAGAATCAAAGCAGGGCAGAGGTATCAGCCCTGCAAACTTGATATCCCAAAGGATTGGAGCTCTGCAAACTCCCTCTTGGCAGCATCGGTGTTGCTTGGCAGAGACATTAGAATTGACAGGATTGACCTTAGCTCGAATCCTGGTGAGTCTGAATTTGCTTCCATACTTCAAACAATGGGTTGCAGAGTCAGTGTTCTGCCTGGAAATATTTCTATTCAAAAATCGGGTACTTTGAAGGGCATCGAGGTAGATATGAAAGACAGCCCTGATTCTGTTTTAACTCTTATCGCACTAGCCTTGTTCGCGGAAGGCAGTACGGTTATTAAAAACATAGGTCATTTGATCTACAAAGAGAGTGATAGAATTAAGCAGGTAGAAAAAGAACTTTGCAAAATAGGTGCAGAAATAAGGACAACTGCCAACTCAATAGTAATTATCGGGCAGAATCAACTGCATGCAGCAACTACCGAGTGCCATAACGACCACCGTCTTGCAATGTGCCTCGGCTTGATCAAACTGAAAAATAGAGACATGGAAATTGTGAATCGGGACTGTGTCCGGAAATCATTTCCAGAATTCTGGAACTACTTGGAATTGATTGCAAGGGAGGGAAAAAAATGCCTGGAGATTCAATAGGAAAGATGTTTAAAGTTTGTGTCTGGGGTGAATCACATGGCCCTTCTATCGGTGTTGTTATTGAAGGATGCCCCCCAGGATTTGAGCTTGATCTCGACGGTATTAGGAAAGAATTAAATAGAAGAAAACCCGGCAGCAGTGCTTATGTAAGCTCACGCCTGGAACAGGATCAATTCAAGATTTTGTCCGGTTTGTATAGGGGAGAAACCACTGGAACTCCTATCAGCATATTGATACCAAACCAGGGTTTTAACAAGAGCAGTTATGATGAGCTTGAGAATACATACAGACCTGGCCACGCCGACTATACTTATCAGGCAAAGTATGGCATACGAGACTTTTACGGTGGCGGAAGAAGTTCTGCAAGGCTTACCGCACCTGTTGTTGCTGCGGGTTCTATTGCACGGCAAATTCTTCATAGGGAATACGGAGTAACGATTCTTGCATACATTACCCAAATCGGGAGAATTCAATCAGGGATTGATGGACCCGGTCATAGAGCCCAAAGCAATTGCAACTTTTCTGATGAGAGTAAAGAGAGGGAAATTCTTACTCTGCTTGAAGGCTTAAAAGCAAGTGGGAATTCAATTGGCGGTGTTGTGGAGTGTATGATAAGCAATGTTCCTCCCGGTTTCGGTGAACCTCTTTTTGACAAACTCGATGCCGATCTGGCCAGTGCGATTGTTGGTCTTAATGCTGTTAAAGGGTTTGAGATAGGAAATGGATTCAATGCTGCAGAGCTAACCGGCAAGGAAAACAATGATGAGTTTCTAGTGGAACAAGGGGAAACACAGACTGTAACCAATCGCTCGGGGGGTGTGCTTGGAGGAATTTCAAACGGGATGCCGATCGTGTTTCGTGCTGCATTCAAGGCAACACCGAGTATTTCAATGGCACAAAGCACTGTTGATAACTCCGGGAACAAAAAGGAAATCGTGATTGTGGGTGATCATGATGTTTGCGTTGCAATTCGTGCCGTACCAGTAGTTGAGGCACTAGCAGCTATTGTTCTCTGTGATCATTTCCTGAGATACAGAGGACAGTGTGGAGTCAAATGAATGTGATTGATGAACTCAGGGAAGAAATCGACAAGGTTGATAGAGATATAGTAAGCCTTCTGAATAGAAGAATTGAACTAGTTTTGGATATTAGTAAGCATAAGAAGATGAACAAGTTGGCAGTCGAAGATCTTGCCAGGGAGAAAAAAATACTATCCAATCTCTATGGCAATAAACTGGATGATGAATATCTCAAGAACATCTATGAGGTTATTTTTCGCTATTCAAAATCTAAGCAACTCTGACTGAGATCTCAGACAATTCCGTCCGGGGTAATCGGTATCATTTTTCTTGTGATCATCAGTTCATTGTCAGGAATTGTTCCAGCGGGACATACCGCAAAACAGTTATGGCAGTATGAACCGGTTTCTGCAATTTCCCTGCGTTTTTGCATACATGCTTTTCTGCTCCATGAATCAGGATACACTTTTTCTTGATCATATGCTTCAGCGGGACAGAGTTCTATGCAGAGGTTACAGTTTTCACATGGGTAGAAATTCTCAAGCGGTGGGTCGGGTTCCAGTTCAGAGTCTATCATTACAAGTCCGAGTGTCATCCTGTTGCCAAGAACTGGATTAATAAGAAGACCCGATTTGCCGTAAACGCCAATTCCTGCAAGGGATCCGCTTACTTTACACTGAACCGGTTTCAGACTGGTTTTAATGTTGTAATGCTCGAAGAACTGAAGAGCTGCAAGTGCAATTGGTGCTGCTATCTGCCTTATCATCCTGTTCATTGCGTACTTTTGGGATTGCAATTGCCTGGGGACCGGCCCAAGGGGCACATCATTTTCATGAGGAGATAGTGGTCCGGTGTAGGTGTTATTGCTTTCAGGAGACATGGCGACAGCAAATACAACTATTGATTTGCAGTCTGGCCAGACCTCAAGCGGCTTGTAGCCAGCTTCTGCATTTTGGTAACCAGGATTGTATGGGGAAGAAATTCCTACGTCAAATGCTCCAGCGTTTTTTAGAAAAACCTTCAGCTCATTCTTCACAGTTCCCCTTTCAGCAGAGAGAGAATCTTTCATTTGCTTCCGGGCATCAGAGTTTCCCCGCACTGCTTCTAAACTAACAAAACACAAGCAAATGTCAAAAACTGCAGCTCCAGATCACTTTTTGATTGAAGAGAATCTGCGTTGAAGAAACAAAATTAATGTAAAATTTGACAAAAAGTAAACAAAAAATATATTAAGGAAAGTGTAAGTGTTAAAAAGGAAAAAGAGAGAGAAATTTACTTGTTGCTGTTCTGTTTCTTATTCTTTTATTGCCGGTGGTACCGGGTCAAACAGATCGGACAGGGCTGAGAATTCTCATCTATGCTCTTCCTTAAGAGCTCTTTCAAATCCCTGAGCGGATAATAGTATCTAGTTCGGAATGTATTTCTTTCAAATTGAGTTTGGGATAGTCAGTAAACAGTTTTAAGGGAGGACTATGAGATATTTAATCATATTCACGGTACTACTTCTTACCTTCGCTTGCGATAACAGCACTCCTTCAGCGGATGCACAGCCCGAAGAAAGCATTCCGGATACCCTCACACTTTCTGTTTCAGATACTATTGGAGTTCTTATGGGAGACTCTCTTCAGGAATTCGGCAGCCTTGCAGATGTTGAGTTTGACGAAGAAGGAAATATTCTTGCTCTGGATGCCATGAAGGGCCGGATAAGCATTTTCACTCCGTCTGGAGAATTTGTTGAGTTCATTGGCAGGCATGGTGCTGGCCCGGGCGAATTCCAATACCCCAATTGCTTTGCTCAACTCACTGATGGATCTATTGTTGTTGCCGATTTCTCTGGTGCGACAATTTCACAATTCAACGCTCAAAACGAATTTGTTGACAGACTTGCAGGTTTTGCGATGGTTCCACCCATGTTCCCAGCAGCGGGACCGGGTGGTTCTTATTTTGCTGGCAACATGGCAATTGATATGTCGGTTGAAGGTGGCCTCCCAACAGGAAGCAGCTTTATCGGTCTTTACCGAGGCGGTCTTGAACCGGAAACCATTCTTCTATCTCATCCTCTCGACATAAGCATTGATGCTGATGGAGATGTCAATGTTGATAATGTGGATGTTAAATGGGATTCTGACAGCCGTGGTAACTTATTCTATGCAGTAAGCGACGGACTTACTTATTCATTGAATGGAGTAACAGCTGAAGGGGGTCATATTTTCACAATCGAGAAAGATTGGCAACCTGTCGCCAAAACTGAGGAAGAAATGCTGGAAGAGTCTTACCAGGAAGGTCTCTCCAGGTCTGACGGTGGAGAATCCACTGTAAACAGAGGTGAACGTGTAAATCAAAATCCTTATCACATTGCTATCGATGGTATTTACATTGATGATAACGATCGCATATGGGTAAAACAGGGTTATACTGATATCCCCACCTTTGAAGTTTACTCTACAGAAGGTGAATTCTTACAACATGTTACTATCCCGAGTCTTGCAGGCATTGATCAGCTTTCCTTCTCGTTTAAGAACGGTATGCTCGCCTTTGATGTTGGCCCAACAGACTATCCCAAAATTTACATTCTTGAAAACCTCGACTGATACACCCACAGAACCTAATATCTGAACTATTGAAACCCCCTCTAAAAGTGAGGGGGTTTCTGCCAAATAGAGCAGTTTTAATAAAACACTGTTTGGATGCTCATGAAGTGCTTTTCTGTACAGTTTTAACTATTATTATACAGACAATCCTCTATATTCTTCTTGAATGTAAGAGCTCATAGCAGGGAGGGGCCATTGTGAGATCAGTAATCAATTGGAATGTGATGGGAATTTTTGGAATTCTTATAATCGGATTTATTATTGCAGGGTTTCTGGTGCCCGACAATTCCAAGACAGATGACGGATACCCGCTTGATATATTCATGTGGGCAATGGGAGGTATTTTTGCACTCAGCATTGGCTCTATTATTCTCTACAGTACATTTACCAACAGGAAAAGAGCATTCATCGAGAATACATGGTATGATGCCCCAGCGAAAATTCTTGATGTATCCGAGACAGGAACCTACATAAATAACCAGCCAAGGTTGAAATTCGTACTGCAAGTAAGGTCCCCAGTTCACCCACCCTGTGATGTGGTGCACAAGCAGGTGATTCCACTTACCTCTCTTGCAACGTACAGCAAAGGTAATACGATAAATGTGAAGGTGAACCCCGATAACCCTGAAGATATACTTCTTGTCTGAATCAAAAGGATTTGGCTGCAGAATTGAAATCCGCCTGTTGTTTGAAAGGAATTTATGACTGCTTCGGATAAATACAGTAAGCTGATGAAAGTCTTAGCCAGAATGGCTCCCCCTCTTCCCTCAAAGCTTCTTGATAAAGAGTTCACTCCCGAAGAGATGATAGCCGACCTTCATTTCATGCTTAGAACCATGGAAGAAGTACATCCCGACCTGTATTTCACAATGAGCCAGCAGAAGGTGAACTCGCTTCTTAAGGAAGCTGAATTGAAGATTCGCTCCGGGATAAACCGTGCAGAATTCTATGAGATCACAGCATTTTTAGTTGCTGGAATTGCTGACGATCACACGGCTATTGAACTGCCAACTGAAAGGTACCAGAAGAATGCCGAGACCAACGGTCCGGTATTTCCGTTTGAAGTTTCAATAGAAAATGGCAGAATAGCAGTTAAGAGTTCTTTTTCAACCAATCTGGATGGAGTGGAAGTACTTTCAATCAACGGTGTTGATTCGAGTGAAATTCTTGAGAGAATCCTTAGAACAATCAGTGGGCTGACCCTGGAAAACAGGGAGAGCCGGGCTGGCGTTTCTTTCAGACAGTACTTCTTCCTTTTCTACGGTGCAGCATCGGAGTTTAATCTTGAGGTAATGAGGGATGGTAAATCTGAAGTTCACACAATTCCAGCTGTTACTTCAGGATACATAGTTAAGCAGAAGCAGTTTGAAACTTCATCATCACCTTCAGAATACACTCCGTATGAGTATCGAATTAACAGAGAAAAGAATTATGCCCTGCTTTCCTTCAGACAATGCGTTGACCACTCTTCTTTCGCATCTCTTTCTAAAAAAATGTTCACAGAGATTAAAGAGACTGGTGTTGAAAATCTGATAGTTGACCTACAGGGTAACAGTGGGGGACAGTCATCCCTTGCCAATGATCTATGCTCTTATCTTACAGATAAACCTATCAACCACTTTGCCCGGATTGATGTTAAAGTGTCCAGGCAGATTAGAAAGTACTACTCAGCCATCTGCAGGCATCTCGCCTCATTCCCGATGAGCCTGCTCCCTGCACGTTTCATACACGGTGAACCCTGGAGAAAAGGTGTGGGTGAGATAGTTTCTGTATTCAGTGAACAAGTAATTCCAGAACAAAGCGAGCTGCAGTTTACAGGGAATGTTTTTGCTCTGACAGATTCTTTTACCGCATCATCAGCCAGTGATTTGGCTGTTATTCTGAAAGACAACGGGCTGGGAAAAACGGTGGGGAAAAACACCGGTGGATTTGCTACCTCATACGGGGACAGCTATCTTTTCTCTCTGCCCAATACATTTCTTCAGTGCAGGGTTTCGCACAAGTTTTTTGTGCGTCCGAACGGCAGTGAAATACCCGGGCCAGTATCTCCGGATTATCCTGTAGATACAGACGCACTCAGTTATACTGTTGCTCTTCTTAAAACCTAGCTGTAAATCGAGAGTTACTGTAATACATCTTCTTTTGAAGAATCCTGCCAGCAGGCATCAGATTGAATATCTGTTTTAAAGACAACGATGTCTGCGTTCCAGGCTCCGTCTACGAAAAATACTGCCTTATCAGCATCGCTGCGGATATCCGAGTAGGACCATATCTGAGGAACTGTTGCTTCCCATTCGCTTGTTGTCTCATAAATAACAAGGTGAGCCTCAGATCTGATATCTGTAACAAACACTTTCATGTCAGCATCTGACTCTATATCACTTACGAATAGTTTTGGCATTGTGTTTTTATCCCTTCTGAAAGATTCAATTGGTCAGATAATAATTTTACGAAGAAGGCCGATCAGTTGATCGACCTTCAAAAAAAATGCAAGGAGCTATTGTTACTCTACTGAGTAGCTACCACTCCATGAACCGTAATCCCAGCTGGATACATCGTTCTGCTCAGAACCGCTGTATGCATCCTCTCCTGGTAGGATTGTTACTTCAACGATACCTGTTTCACCATCTTCAAGAACTCCTGCATGCACAGCAGCTGCGGCGAGATTGGAATCGTCTGTGTAGATGTCGGTGCCCCACACCATGAGCTCTGCGTCGCCCGTTACTTCAAAAAAGAAGGTTTCTCCAACATTCTCACGATATGTAGTGAGATTCCCGGGATCTATCATTGCTGCAAGCTCGTAGTCTTCATAAATGAAATCAACAGAGTAGCTTCCGTTCCATTCCCCATAGTCCATGCTTGGAATATCATTGCTGGTGGAGCCTTCATAGGAATCCTGACCGGGAAGAAGAGTTACTTCGAGAATGTCAGTTTCTCCGAGAGAAAGCAGTCCTGCATGGACAGCAGCGACGGCAAGGTAAGAATCATCTGTGTAGATGTCAGTACCCCAAACAGAACCGAAATCGGAGCCTGTTACTTCGATATAAAGCACTTCACCGGTCTGATCGCGATAAGCTGTTAAATTGCCCGGATCTGCAATCGGTTGAATAACAAGAATATCTTCAATTACTTCTTCTTCTACATCCTCAGTTTGATCAGCTACCGGTTCATCAACAGCAGGTGCTTCCCCGCAGCCCATGAAAACCATAAATGCGACAGCGATAAAGACTAATAAACTCTTTGCCATTTCTATTCTTCCTTACATCGTTATGAGAAGAAAATTCTTCCCCCCCCTATATATCAGATGAGTAATACATCCGATAAGCACATTGGTACTGAACAACATCAGCTATGGTGCACTTGAGAGTGATAATAAGGGGTTAATCAAACACGGTCAACAGCAAGATATCCCCTCAGGGTGCACTCTGAGCGTGTAATGACACTGCTAAGATCGAATCGGGATTTTAAGCTGATTCAAGTAACGAGTTTTCCAACAGCAACGCCTTTCATCCAATAGTTAGCCATGAATGGTTTATCGCGAACAAAAGAGCAGATATATATTGTTTATTGACGCAGATACCCTCTTAGGATATGCTTCATAGATGTACTTGAGAAAACAGCTTGGTGAAAGCAATTCTATGATCATCATTCTTTAATGTGCTGAAGAGCATAAGGAGGGATTCTATGAAAATTGATTTGAACACCTTGTCTGAAATCCCATTAGCCATCGACAGTTATGGAGAAAAAACATCTGCCTTGCTGGATCTTTGGGTTCCTATCGGAGATCTGCCTTTTGCGATTATTCAGAAGAAGTTGTTTGCTGGTACGGGAGAGATATTTACTTCTGACCGATTCTTAAAATTCAAGTCGAATGGTGGATTTTCAAAGCTGAAGAACAAAAAGGAGATCATCTACTCTGATATCACTGAATTTGCCAGCAACAGTGGCTCCACAAGGTTAAGCTGGGATTTCATAGGAGCGAGTGGTAAATTTAACATAGGTTTAGTTTTCTACGGCCAGGTGAAAAGTCTCTCTCCCAGGGATCTTTTCTGGTATGAGGTTGATGATTTCCCACCTCGCTCAAAAGCATTCTATGATCTAATTTCTGCAGTAGTACCTTCAACAGGAATTACCAGTGAACTCAAAACATCTTCATTGAAGAGCAGGCTTAAGAATGCTATTGAGTTTTTTGAGGGAAAGAGAAAAGCTGAAGATATAAAATTAAATCTGCTCAATGTTATAGAACCGGGTTTCTTCGCCCTGCAGCATGCATTCTCTATGTTTCTTGCTGGGACAACTCTTGCAACCGAAACAACACGAGGCAGTTACCTTGAAATATATAGGAGTCTTGATGATATCTATGTAAGGATTTTAAGGAAACTAATGGTTGACTACAATACAACTATGGGAAATATTTTTAACCGGGAGCAAGAGATATATGAAGCAGATGAGAAATTCCAGAAACTCTCTCTTCTGTGGTATTTAAGGCAGATTGCTAACCTGCACTTTGCATCAAAGTACCTGCCTATGAATGAAACCAGGGCATGGCCGATGAAGGTGTTGAAGCCAAGAGCGCGAGTGTATCGGGGAAGCAGTTTAGCAAAACTTGAAATCAAGCTTCCAACTCCAGAAATCTACGAGGAGGCTATTGTTCACTTCGACAAGAAACCTTAAGAATATGGCAACTTATTCTGGAAGTCCAGGAGAGAATCTCTACGATTCAGTCTATAAATGTTTTAGTTAGAATACACTACTTTGACTACCGAGTTTCCCGAAGTAGTGCTTAGTCTACAGAAGTAAATACCTGCTTTAAAGTTACTCCCTGATGGATTCCAACAGAAGCTATGTATACCCTCGCTAAGCGTTCTATTTACAAGAGTTTCCGCAATTCTCCCTGAAGAATCAAACACATTGAGTGTGATATGTTCCGCTATGGGGAGGATGCAATTTAGTGATATTGAATTGCTGAATGGATTTGATCCGGAAATCTCTATTGAAGCTGCAGCGCTTTCCGACTCTTCGCTGATGCCAGTTCCATCTGCATTTCTAACACAACGAACAAGGTTGTAAATTCTTACTACATCACCCTGAGGTCCGTGTCCATATGGATAGTCATCTGGATCTCCGGTTTTTGGGTCACTGCGCTGTGCACCTGCTCCATGAACATCTCTGAGAGTGTAGGTGGAATCGGGTGTCATCATCCATCCGAGAGCTTCACCAAATGTTACATAAGCTGCAAATTGCCCTGTTTGATTCAGGTTTGCATTCGCGTGAGTTGTTCCTGTCCAGTAGAAACCATAGTTAAGAGTACCACCCTCGTCAGTTATCTCTGAGCAGCTGAACATAGGGTCAATTGATGGAGAGTCTGTTTCTTGAAGGGATCTGGTGTAGTCAACAATGCTTTGTAGCTCGTGTACATTCGGTAGTCTCCAGTCGGTCTCCCCAGCAAGGGTCAGAGTTTCAGCGTATTCAAGGGCTTCTTGCCAGTTTCTGCCAGTACTGTCGTCAGACTGCTGCCACATAAGACCTGTTGCAAGGTCTGTAATTGTTCCGTCGCCGTTATCGCTAAACTGGTTTTCAGCATAGCCGTTTCCCCGGACATATCTGACAAATGATGTCATTTGGAAATCTCTTCCTGGTTGACCTACAACATCTCTGGGATACCCCTTTATTCTACCATCCGCAAAATTTACTCCGAATGCTGTTGAGTCTCCTACCATTGTTAGACCCTGGTAGACGGTTGAAGACCAATACTGAGCGTCAATCAGTCTTTCTCCCGAAAGGGTATCTCCATATTCAAACTCAAAGTATTCTATATCAATGAAAGGGACAGGATTGGATGGGGAAGGTCCGCTGGGATCTGTTCCACTGAATAGTATTAGAGAGTAGAGTTCTTTGACACTGGGAAGTCGCCAATCTGTGTATCCGCCTATTGTGCAAATACTTGCCCCTGCAACTGCATCATCCCAAGTCATTTTCTGGTCGAGTCCCTGCTGCCACATTAAACCTGTATTCAAATCGCTGACAGTACCATCTCCATTGTTTGTGTAGTCGGGAGCCTCACTGTTGTATTGGGCATCCTGCCCATAGAATGGTTCCCCTGCGTAAGGGAAGGATATTGTGTTCAGGCTGTCATAGCACAAAGATTGATCGGTGTCCGGTAGGGTGTATGTGTATCCCGGGGCACTTCCGGCCCCAACCAGCAGAGAGAGCATACAAAGACCGGCTGAAACCCTGAACCATCTGATTTTTTTTGTATTCATTTTTCTCCCTGTTTTTATAGATTTTACTTAATTATCGTAATCATTTCAGACGTAACACTTTGAGCCTGTGTGAGGGTGAGTGCATATACCCCGGCAGGCAGCGCCGATGTATCAAGATAAATGGTTTGAAGATTAGCAAGAATTCCCTCGAAAGGTACCGAAACAAGTCTCCCGCAGATATCATAAATGTGGCAGATTGCAGCACCTTCACCACCTGTGAGCGTCAGCTCTGTTGTAGCGGAAAAAATTGGATTAGGGGAGAGGATTTCAAGGGCAGCCGGGGAGGGTGAACCACCCTCTTCCTCCTCTTCCGGTTCAGTGTTTGCATTTTCAGCACCAGGGGTGGGGTAATCCTGGAAAGACCAGTTTTCATCTGAATCAGGCCACCTGCCCCAGGAAACATCATCTTCAATGTCGGGATATGTAATCCAGTCTACAATAACAGAGCCTTGCATCAGATATATCTCTTCACCGTCTTTGTCCAGTTTGAATTCGGTGTGAAGAGAACCCTGCTCGGTATCTTTGTCGGCCCACACAATCATGTATTCTCCGGGTTGTATTAGGGTGTCCGGAAAACTGAATTTGTCGGGGAAAGCCATGTCATCAGTAAGATGATATCCTGAAAGATCAATTGCAGAGGTGCCGCTGTTGGTTATTTCAAGCCAATCATCGTACTCTCCTTCAGAGTCTGCAATTGTTGAATCATTGCCGGCCATAATTTCGTTCAAAATGAGATCATCCACAGGTTCCCAGCTACCGAGCAGGGACGTCAGATAGGCATGTCTGTTTTCTATGAATGTACCAAGTGCAGGAGCAAACCTACCAGGACCTATTGATACATTTGAGTTCATTGCAGATTCAAACTGACTGGATGAAAAAAGTCGCATTGGAGATTCTTCAAGATAGACCCAATCCCGTATCAAGTCTCTCATTTCTTCCATCCTGGGTATCAGTACATCAGGGTCAGCAGTCGTAGCCATCAGCTTTTTTATGTGACCCTCATAGATATCTCTGTATTCCTCTACGCTCCACAAAGCATCTGCGAGTGGTCTCTCTTCTCCAGTCGAAATGTTTGTCCAGTATGGATCAAGCTGTTGAAGACCGGTGATGGAGTAACCCCACCAGTTGAAACAACCCCAGGACTCATTTGTATCCCATTGTCCTATGACAAACCTTTCATCTCTGTCAGCGCAGTAAAGGTAGTAGTTGACACCTCTTCCTGAGTAGCTGTCCAGATTTACTGTCAGGTTGTCAACGGCAAGAAGTGCGAGAGCTGTGTTCACATCAATAACTTCAGAAAGTGTATCGGGCAGCTGTTCAACTGGTGTGTTGCTTAAAAGGTAAGTAAGCTCGATAAGTGAAGACCAGTCATTTGCAGTTTCATTGGTCTTTAACTCATAGCAGTCATAGTAATAATACTGATCCCACCCAACGAATTCGAGTGTTCCGTAGTCATCACCTTTCCAGAGGTTTCCGTCTTCTGATTCACCGAATCTTTCCTCTATGAAGTGCTTGTCATACTGCTCCGTAAGCGTGTACAAACCCCAGTAAGTGTCGTTTATGTAGAGTGCAGCAAAAGTGGTTCTAGGGCAGGGGAGCCCAGCTGCAATGGCGATTTCGTATGAGGCCCTTTCTCTGACAAAACTCGGATCATTGAAGTTACAGTTTAAATTGAGTTTGTAGAGCCCGTCGATATTCTGGTTGTCCGTGAATTCATTTAGGTCAATTTTGAAAGATTTCTTCATCGTGTTGTTGCTGTCGTAGCTAGAACCCCCCTTGAATCTTACACCAACGGCATCAAAACTGTATTCTTCCCAAGCGAAAGATGCTTCCAGATAAATTTCATCCTCATAGTTTTCAGTTAGGGTATCCCAGAAATTTTCTTGCTCGAAATACAATCTGATTTCCTGAACTTGATTCTCTTCAAACAAAGGATGATCCACCGGTACAAGGGAAGCGATTGCCCCTTCCGGAATAAATGTAAGGATGACTACAAGCAGCATGAAAGTTGTTTTCATATTTCCCCCAGTTGTTTACAAATACATCTGAAGGGAAAATCAACTCTCAATTAACGTTTTGTAACAGAATGTAAAGAAATAGGATTAGAGTGATTTTAGTGAGTTATCCTAAATCACCTTTGTAACCTCCTCAATTACGAAGTAGACATCGTAAAGTCTTGTATCGGAAGAGCGCCAGATCGATTGAGAATTCACAGTATCCATAGACCTCAGATTAAGGTAAATTGTCATTTTCCGCTTGTCATTAATAAGGGAGATGCCGTTGTTCCAACCCCATAAGCCAGTAATCTCAAACCTGTTTGAGTCGAGATATATCCAAGTCCCCTCAATAGCCCTCCCAGACATTCCAAGTGGTTCCATGAAGAAGCTTCCGTCATCCAAAAATTGAAAAACAGAAGAGTTATCTGTGAAAGCAAGCTGGCTTTCATCCTGAATGACCTGGAGGGGAGAGGATATTTCTGTTCCCGGATTTGCTTCAGCAGGAAGCGTAAGAAGGCCCAAAATGGTAAGACCAACTGTAAATATGTTCAGCATCTTGTATCTCCAATCTGTTTGCGACACGAGCAAGATACGCTCACATTCATTCCATTATTCCATACTTCTAGCATGATGACAATAGCAGTCTGAAAAAATGCATTTTCGGGTGCAAATTTGTATATATTCATATTGAAACAGCTGGAGGGAACATGAGCGTAGAGATACTTACAGTTCTCATAATAATGCTTCTGACAATACTTCTTCTTGTCTTCGAGGTTTTTAGAATTGACCTTGTGGCAGTACTCTGCATGCTTGCTCTTGGCTGGTCTGGCATCCTTACGCCTTCTGAAACACTTTCCGGTTTTTCCAGTAACGCAGTGCTTGCAATGATTTCTGTTATGGTGATGGGAACGGGCATTGCAGGAACAGGGGTTATGAATTCGTTCTCCAGATTGATTGTTCGAATAGCCGGTGCCAGCAGGCAGAAGATTTTGGGTATTGTTTCTCTTTCTGTGGGCCTGCTCTCTGCCTTTATGCAGAACGTTGGAGCTGCAGCTCTTTTTCTTCCGGCAGTTCTCAATATCTCGAAGAAGGAGAAAATACCTGCCTCAAGACTGATCATGCCACTGGGTTTTGCTGCTATTCTAGGTGGAACTCTTACTATGGTTGCTTCAGGCCCGTTGATACTCCTTAATGATCTTCTGAAAAGTGCTGATCTCGAGCCATACGGCCTCTTTAGTGTTACGCCGGTCGGTCTAGTGCTTCTTACACTGGGTATTCTTTATTTCCTTCTATTCGGGAAATGGGTATTACCGGGAAGAGATTCCCAATCGGAAAAGCCAAATGAGCAGAAAATACTAATTGATACATGGCACCTTCCTTTTATAATTCACAGGTACGCCATTGCCGACACTAGTCCCCTTGTAGGCTTAACTCCAGAGGTGTCAGGGCTCTGGAAAATCTATGGTCTTCACATCCTTGCTGTTTCTCATACCGGGGAGGTTGAGTACGCTCCCTGGAGAAACACGAGTTTCAAATCCGATCAGGAAATTGCGCTGCTTGGTAATCTCGATAACATTCAACGATTTGCAGAGGATTATCAGCTGACTTTCCATGAAGAACTCAATGTGTTTCAGCAGCTTAATGATTCCGGTTCAGCAGGCTTTGCCGAAGTTCTGGTTCCACCGCGTTCTTCAGTTATTGGCAGCACAATAAGAGATATTTCATTCAGAAAAAGTTTTGCTTTAGAGCCGGTTGTGTTTTTTACCGGTGACAAGCAGATAGAGGGTGATTTTTCGGATAGAAAGATAAAAACCGGAGATACGCTCATTGTGCACGGGATGTGGGAAAACCTGTCCAGGCTTAAGGAAAACACTGACTTCGTTGTTATCACCCCTTTTGAGGTGGAGAAGCAGGATATGAAAAAAGCCTGGAAAGCTGCCAGTTGTTTTCTCGGTGCAATCTGCCTCACAATCACTGGGTTTCCAATCTCAATCTCTCTCTTTTCTGGTGCAGTCGCAATGGTTCTGACGGGAGTTATCAGAATGGATGAATTTTACCATTCTGTTGAGTGGAAGGTAGTCTTCCTTATTGCCGGATTGATACCTCTTGGAACTGCAATGCAGAAAACAGGCGCAGCCGAGTTTCTTGCGAAGGGTATAATGTCGGTTGTTCAGGGAGGGCACCCACTGGTTCTGCTTACGGCGATTGCCCTTCTTTCTACCGTCTTTTCTCTTTTTATGTCGAATGTTGCCGCGACAGTGGTTCTTGCACCACTTGTAGTCGGTATGGCAAAGATTGGAGGTCTGGACCCCAGACCTCTGGTTCTTCTTGTTGCCGTATGCGCTGCAAATTCATTTGTTTTACCCACCCACCAGGTCAATGCAATGCTGATAACGCCCGGTGGTTATAGAAACAGAGACTATTTTAAAGCTGGAGGAGGAATGACCCTTATTTTTATAGCGGCTGTTGTTGCTGTCTTTTACCTTGTGTACTTGTAGAAGAATGATGGCTTGTTTAAGAATAGATCAGACAGTAATTTGCAATATCACCAATTCAGGGAGTGAGTGAAAATGCTTTTAAAACACTACTTTGTAAGTAAGATTGCCCATAGTTCTTACATTCTTGCGGGAAAGAATTACTGTGCAGTTATTGATCCCAAACGAGACGTGGAGCTTTACATAAACGAGGCGAAACAGCTTGGGGTGGAGATAACTCACATTCTTGAAACTCATCTTCATGCTGATTTTGTGTCCGGTCATATTGAACTTGCCGCGAGAACTGGAGCTGTAATCTATGCCCCGGAATCAGGAAAATGCCTGTTCGACCATGTAGGAGTTTCAGAGGGTGACGTGATTAAACTCGAGGATATGGAGCTTAGGGTTCTCGAGACCCCGGGCCACACTCCGGAGCACGTAAGTTATGTTGTAGCGGATACATCACGTTCTCAAGAGCCTCTCGGAGTTTTTACCGGTGATACCCTTTTTGTCGGTGATGTTGGAAGGCCAGATTTGTTTCCTGACAGGGCAGAGGAACTTGCAGTAAAGCTGTATCACAGCCTACACGAAAAACTTATGAAGCTTCCCGATTACTGCGAAGTTTACCCTTCGCATGGGGCGGGTTCGCTCTGTGGCCGAGCTATGGGAGCAAAGTGGCGAACAACTATCGGATTCGAAAGGAATTTCAACACTGCAGTTCAGATCAAAGATGAATCAGATTTTGTTAGTTCCCTCACTTCAAACATGCCACCGGCACCGGATCACTTCAGCAGATGCAGCAGCATTAACAAGACCGGACCGGCTCTTGCCTCAGCTCTTCCACCACTCGAAGAGTTATCTGCTGTTGATTTCAGATCAAAAATGGATGATCCTGATACAATCGTACTGGACATCAGAGACTATGATTCATTCGGCAGCCAGCACATTCCCGGATCTTGGAACATTTCATTCAGAGGAAACTTCCCAACATTTGCCGGATGGGTAATGCCAACAGACAAGAAGATTCTTCTGGTTGCTTCAAGTGCTCAAGAGGCGGCAGAAGCGTTGATTTGGGCCAGAAGGTCAGGAGTTGACGGGATTACAGGTTTTCTTGATGGAGGCATGTTCTCCTGGGTGCTTCAGGGGTTTCCTACAGCTGAAGTACGCCAGCTTTCTTCAGAAACTCTTCACAATATGGTAACCGGGTCACTTAATCTGATTCTTGTTGATGTACGCGCCCCGGGTGAATTTGAGCACACACACATAGAAGGGGCCGTAAACATACCGGCACCCGAGCTTCGTAGCAGATACGAGGAACTTGATCCGAAAAAAACAATCGTGCTTATATGCAGCACCGGACACCGGTCGAGCCTGGGAACAAGTATTCTGAAACAGCATGGATTCGAAGATATTTTCAATGTATCCGGAGGTATGACCGGGTACAGTAAAGCCGGATATGCGAGACAGTGCAGGGTATGTGAGATTCCTCATGGCTCGAGGTATTTTTCGAAATAGTACTGAGAATTGATGACAAGCACTCTCAGGAGGCAGTGAAATGGGATTTATTACAGAGTTACGCTGGTCGCCGTATCTGGTAGGCATGGGGATAGGAATTCTTAGCTGGTTCACATTCCTTATTTCTAAAAAGGCTATTGGATGTTCAACAGCATTTGCAAGAACCAGCGGAATGATAGAGAAGCTATTCAGAGGGACAAAAGTAGAAAAAAAGCTTTACTATCAGAACATTAAACCGGTCGTTGAATGGCAGTGGATGCTGGTTGTGGGAGTTGTTATCGGTTCATTTATCTCGTCCATATTGTCTGGTGGTTTCGATTGGCAGATGATTCCACCGGTGTGGGCTGAAACATTCGGTTCAAACCCATACCTGCGAATTGCTTTCGCTGTTATCGGAGGTATTTTTCTCGGTTTCGGTGCCAGGTGGGCTGGGGGATGCACTAGCGGTCATGGTATAAGCGGGACAATGCAGCTTGCAGTTTCGAGCTGGATTGCGGCGATATGCTTCTTCATAGGAGGCATTGCAACAGCATACCTGATATACAACATCATCGGAGGTGCACTCTGATGAATGAGATAAACAAAAAAACAAGCAAAAATAAGCAGCTGTTAGCTGGTTTGTTTTTTGGGATCATTTTCGGTTTTCTTCTTCAGAAAGGAGGAGCTACAAGTTACGATGTTATTCTCGGACAGCTTCTTCTGACTGATTTTACTGTGGTTAAGATAATGTTATCAGCCGTGGTCACAGGAATGCTTGGAGTCTACGTACTCAAAGGGATGGGAATGGTGACCCTTACCCCAAAACCGGGTTCATTCGGTATGAGTGTTATCGGAGGACTGTTGTTCGGAGTCGGTTTTGCACTTCTTGGCTATTGCCCTGGAACCATATCCGGAGCTGTGGGTGACGGGCATCTTGATGCTGCAATAGGAGGCGTCGCTGGTATCATCATCGGGTCCGGTCTTTTTGCCGCTCTTTATCCGAAACTTTCCCGGGGTATTCTTAAAAAAGGATACTTCGGCACACTTACTCTTCCGGAATTGCTACGGGTAAATAGCTGGTTTGTTGTTATTCCGGTAGCTTTACTTATTCTCTTCATTCTTTACCGTCTTGAGGCTTCAGGCCTTTAAACAGTGAAGATAAGTGGAAATGAGAGGTGATGAAATTAATGACATATTGCATTTGATTTCGCAAATTATTGCCATATTAGGTGTTGCAGTTATTGTTCGGGGTGTTCTCTTGATCACATATCGACTTTTTCGTCTGGAACTAAAGAGGAGCACTCAGAAGTATATTTTCAAGGAAAGAGAAGTTCTTCGTCATCAGCTCGGATCCCACTTATTGCTCGGGCTTGAATACATGATCGCAGCAGATATCATTGGTACGATTTCCCATCCAACTCTGAATGATATGGCTCTTCTGGGAAGCATTGTTGTTATAAGAACGGTAATCAGCCATTCTTTGCAGCGTGAGGTTGATGAATTCGACCCCCCTGATTCAAGTAAGAGCAACTGACAACGTTAACAAGTAATCCCCGGTTTTCTCCTTTACTTTGGGTCGAATTGAAACATTACTTATGGGCTGGTTGTACGCAGAAATAATCACGGAGTACTAATGAGATCGTTTATTGCTATCGTTGTTTCTCTAGTTTCAGTTGCAGGAGCTATTGATAACGGTTTCCCTGATGATCCAACTGGAGTTGAGATAATCGACAGGGCTTATTTCAGAGACGTATCTGCCCTTAATGGAGAAGTTCTCTACCTGAGGCTTTTTAATGACGAAGACCAGGGAACAGTTGAACTGTTTAGCGGCACTCCCGAAGAGTGCAGTTACAACTGGGAATTGATATACTCTTGGCAACCTCGACTTTATGGCAATGATCCCTACAAGTTTCTTCCGGTATGCGTTATCCACCTTCAGGACGATAACAACTCTCTTCGGATTACATGGGTACAAGCACTATTTGCAGAATACATTGAAGGCTTAGGTTCATTCTATTTGGAATACAATCTTGAAAGTGGAGAAATAAGCGAGTCTTTTGTAGACTAACTGTTGGCGTGATTGATAATTTATTTCAATTTTAAGGGTTACATCAATGTGAATGATATGGAGCGCGGCGCATCGGATAGTCTGTCCCGCGCGAGAGATAGGTCTGACTTCTTCTCAATGCTGCGTGGCGGATATCCGCCACCCGACATGGTACATGTTTAAGTTAGTGCTGGATCAGCTGAGCAAACAAATCTCGTTGTGTTACTCTGATTAATGATGATTCGCCTTGCCATCTGGAACTTTGCAGTAAACAATAACTAAAACAATTATCAACTACAGAGAAGGGAAGCTCTCATGAAATATGGATTGGGTTTTGTTATTAGTACATTGATTATTCTACTGTTACTAGCTTGTGGAGACAGTACCGGGCCGTCTGAGCCTGATCTTACGCCTTCTGTTTTGTCTCTTGCTTTCACAGGAGATTCATCAAAAGCGTTTTCTGAACGGAATGTTTTAAGCGGGATAAGGGGCGCTTGTGAACTAACAGTGACATGGACAATCTGCCCGGAGAGTGTCTTTGAGAACTACGTTCTATACAGGTCTGAAACTGCAGGAATAGCTGCAGATCCTTCCACCGGATTGGTGCTGGGAGTCTTTTCAGATGCCAATAGCAACCAGTACATTGATACTGGTGTTGAATGGGGTAAAGAGTATTTCTATGCTCTTCGAACACAGGATGAAGATGACAATGGGGTCTGGAGCAACGAGCCATCAATAACAACTCCTGGCACGCTCCCAACCCCTTCGGTTCTCACCGGGGATTTGTCCCAGGGTAATGTAGTTCTTGAGTGGACCGGATGTCCGGATTCAAACTTCTACTCTTACAGGCTATACCGTTCTCTTGACCCTAATATTCAGAGTGATACTACATTTGCAGAAAATCTTTATACTGGAACAAATAGCTCTGATACCATCTTCACAGATTCAGATGTAAACACTGGTTTCGACTACTACTATGCTCTCTTGACTACTAATACCTCTGGATTCTCCAGTTGGAGCAATGAAGAGCAAGTATCTGTAGTCGGTGATCTTCCCTGGGTGCTATATCTTACTCTGGAGCCTACGTCAACCGGCAGAACAGTCAATCTGGCCTGGGAGCCACTGGCCTGTGAAGTTGATGGATACCTGGTTTATTTCAAGGCTGACGCAACAGGTTCATGGGTTGTTATTGGTGAAAGCACAACAGCAACTTTTACCCACAATGCTACAAATGCGGGGTCTTACGCTGTGAAGGCCTATAAAGGTGAGAACTACTCTTCCGGTTACTCTAATGAAGTTGATACTATGCCCTCCATCGTATCCGTCACTTACAGTATTTACGACAATTACTCCCCTGCAGATCGCCATAGCGCATTTATTTTCGGAGAGTCGGGCGGGCAGACTGGAATGGCACCAAGTGCGGACTTTGTCCAGGATATTTATGCCTATGATGATTCAAAAGGGGATAATGATGTGTCTCTTTACAGCGGCAACTTCGGACCATTTGGAAACGGCAATCAGAGTTCTTTTCAGGAGCCAAGTGCTGGAGAATATGGTAACTGTGACCCCGATGGAACCTGGTTTTCTACTTCATATCCGCTTTATACCTCTGACTCGGTTGTTTTTGTACAGATGCCCTTCATGAGCGGAACAAATGCATACGCAAAGATCTACGGGCTCTCTGTTACTCCAGACCCTACCACAAACCATGGAACCATGATCAGTTTCTCATACGAGTACCAGACGAATGATCTTGGACTGACTCTTTTCACCAGTAACTCGCAATAGTTAACAGTTGATCCAACAGTTCAGAAGTAAGGGCCCGGGATAAAAATCCCGGGCTCTTACATTTGAGATATCAAATTAAGCTCTACTCCGCGAACATATCCTCTTCGGTGAGGGTGCCTGCGATAGATATGAACCATTCATTCGAAACAAGGTGCTCCTCAGCAGCAGAGCGGATGTCGCACGGGGTCAACTCCAATACACTTTTTAGATAGGTCTGGTGCCAGTCCAGGGGCTTTCCTCGGGCCTGAAGGGCTGTAAGAGTGTATGCTAGATCAGAGTAGGTCATGGCAGAAAGAGCCTGTTCCCCTGCAATGTTTGCCTGTGCAAGACGTAATTCAATATCGAGTACATTCTCTGTCGATATTTTATTCAACTCGTTTAAAACCGAAACAAGGGCTTGGGGAGCATAGTCTGCAAGAGTAGTGAGATACGCAATGAAGTAACCCGAGCTACCCATTTCTATCTCCCAGCTTCCGACTCCGTATGCAAGACCTTGCTCATCACGGATACTGTGCCCCAGCCTGGAGCCCAGACCTCCTCCAAGTATTTTGTTCATTGTGGAGAAAGCAGGATACTCTGGATGATCTGCTCCTGGGGAGGGCCTGGACACCAGTATGGCTGCTTGAGTTCTTCCTGCCATATAGGTTACCACAGTGTCTCCCGGTAGCTGAGAAAACCGGGGAAGAGTAATTTGGGGCAAAGGTTCCTGGGGATTTGTCCACTCTCCGAAATATCTTTCAGTCAGCAGCAAGACCTCTTCAGGGTTCACATCACCCACAACTGTTATAACAGACCCTTCCGGTCTACAGCATAGATTGTAAAAGTTCACAGCGTCCGCATGGGTGATTCTTTCCAGAGTTTCGGCTGTAACATTGGGAGAATAATCAGGAGACTCTGCACTGATTACTCTCAGGCTTTCATAAGCTGTGTTGAATATGTTCTCAGCAGATTGAGCCAGTCTTGAATACTGACCATTCATAACTCTGTCAAAATCAGATTCTCTAAAAGCCGGTCTTAGCAAAAGGTCCGCTGCCGTTACAAATCCCGTTTCGATATCTTCTGACAGCATGGTTGACATCGCGACGGAGTTGTTCCAACTGGTAAAGAAACGCAGATATGCTCCCTCAATCTCAAGCCTGTTGTGAAAGTCAGCGTATTCAAGTTCCATGGTTCCCTGCATCATTGTCTCACTGGTTACAGTAGCAAGTCCACTCAACTCATCGGGGTGCATATTTGTGCCCAAAGGAACTGAAACACACAAAGAGACAACTGGAAATGTATGATCTTCACGCACGAGGAGTTGCAAACCGTTATCAAACTGATATTCAACAACACCTTCAGCAACTGATGCAACAGGAGGGGTAAGGAATTCATCAGGTATCTCCAGGCCTTCAAAGTTCATGGATGAAGGCTCAGCAACACCCGTTGGCAGGTCCTGGCCTGC
This sequence comes from Candidatus Fermentibacteraceae bacterium, assembly GCA_016744855.1. Classification (GTDB taxonomy): domain Bacteria; phylum Fermentibacterota; class Fermentibacteria; order Fermentibacterales; family JCC-6; genus Sabulitectum. The sequence continues at coordinate 87,649 of JADGDO010000013.1, forward strand.
AATACCTCCAGCTCCACCAATTTCAGATGGAACAAGAACAGCAATATTCACAAGGTCTCTCTCAAAGTATGTAGAGGCCGCCTCTCTGATATCAGAATTAGTTAGATGTTCTATCTGAGCCATCTGCTTTTGTTTAAAAAGAGGGTCATTGAATTTTGCGTAAGAGAGAGAGTAATTCAATGCAAGTCCCAGTGGGTTGGAATTCCCCAGTATTTCTGCTGCTCGGTACCTGTTACGCAGACCATTCAGAGTTTCCACAGGAATCCCGTTGTCAGTAATATCTTCCAGTTCATTCCAGATTATGGAAGTAATGTCATCAATGGTTGCTCCTCCATCTTCAGGAGGGTTCATGGTTACATAAATAGTGAATAGGCCGGAATCCATGTTGCTTTCATTCCATGACCAGACCCCATGTGCAAGTTCTGTATCAATAAGCAACTCTCTTAGTCTGGCTGATCTTCCGTTGGAGAGATGAACAGCAATCAGGGTCATGACTGGGTTCACAGGGTGAAAACCGGATGGGGAGTGAAAAGACATGGCGAATCTGGGCAGGTTTGAAGCGTGCTCAATCTGCACGAAACCCGGCTCTGTCTGCACAGGTTCAGGAGCTATTTCTTCATCAGGAACACTTCCCGCTGCTATATCCCCAAAGTAATATTCAACCATTGGAAGAAGCTCTGCTGTATTGAAATCACCCACAAGGGAAAGCACAGCATTAGAAGGACAGTAATAACGGTCATAAAAGTCTCTGACCATGTTGTGATCATATCCCAGAATGTTTTCGTCATACCCGAGCACAGGCTTTCCGTAAGGGTGCTCTTTGTATGCCATTCCCCATAAAGCTTCCTGCAAAGCGCCGTCTGCACTGTCGATGTTGTTCATACGCCGTTCTTCATGCACTACATTGATCTCTGAGACAACTTCAGCTGAGTCCATCAGGCAGTTAACCATTCTGTCACTTTCTATCATCAATGCATCTTCCACTCTACTGGATGGCAGCATGAGGTAGTAGTAGGTAACATCCTTACCTTCCATTGCATTGCTGTAACCACCGTCTCTCTGAACTATTTGCCAGAAACGGCCGTAGGGCATATCCGGTGTGCCCTTGAACATCATGTGCTCGCAAAAATGGCTGATTCCCAGGTTGGCACCTGACTCATTTCTGGAACCGGCACCATAGGTTATAACTGACGCCACAACAGGAGCGTAGTGCAATTCCTGTGTTATCACCGTGAGCCCGTTATCAAGCACAGTTACAAGAGGTTCATCTGAAATCGCTGAAGAAACACAAACAGCAATCAGTACAAGCATCAATCTACCCATGAAAACCAGCCTTTCAAATGAGGAGAAACAGAAGATAAGTAACTTGATTATGCTAAAATAGGATAACATCAGCAAATAAACAAGATTATTCCACTTGCTACAAAGAGGGGAGAGCTAACTTTTAGGGTGCAAATAGCATTGGTGGTCTATCGGTGCGGATACTAAATGCTTGCCTTGTCAGAAAATCTCTCATACACACTTGTTTCATTACCGTAGTTGATACATAATCTGATATTGCCTTTTAATCTGCTTGTTTCCTGGTATCACCTCACTGATACAGCACTGAATGGAGACTAAATGAAAAAATGCATATTTGTAGCTCTATGCTTCATGCTGTCGAGTGTTTCTTCCGGTTTCAGTAATTTGACATCTGAAGTAGCCTTACCTTCTGACTTTCCGGAACTTGTATTGAACACAGCGGGGTCTCCTGAAGACGGTAACTATTTTCTCGGGTCTCTTACTGCAAGTGACGCAACCAGCAGCTCATATCTCATCATAGTAGACAACGATGCACAACCTTTGTTCTACTGGCATTGGACAAAGGGTATCTTTTGTGTAAAAATTCAACCGAACAATCTACTTTCATTTGGAACAAGGTTACCTGGAAACACAATCTCCTGGCTCGTCATGGACAGTACTTACGCCTTTATAGATACGTTCACAGTAAATGACTATACAACAGACATCCATGATTTTACCATGCTGGAAAACGGTCATTCTCTCCTTATGGGTGTTGAATCACGAACCGTAGACATGTCACTGGTTGTTCCAGGGGGGAACCCCAATGCTACTGTTCTGGGCTTGTTGATACAGGAACAGGACGAGGATCACAATACCGTCTTTGAATGGACCAGTTTCGATCACTTTGAAGTTACCGATGCTACATATCTGGTAGATCTTACCGCCGCTACTATAGATTATGTACACTGTAATTCGCTCTCTGCAGACGCAGATGGCAACATACTGGTATCATGCCTGGCAATGAATCAGTGTGTAAAAATAGACAGATCAACCGGAGATGTTATTTGGAGGTTGGGTGGTGTCGACGCAGATTCGAGCAGTTTCACTATCGTGGGTGACCCATTGGGCGGCTTCAGCGCACATCACGATTTTCAGTCTTCAGGAAACGGCCTCTACACTCTGTTCGATAACGGCAAAACCCATAATCCTCAGATATCGCGGGGCCTTGAATACCAGCTTGATACAAATGATATGACAGCGACTCTTGTCTGGAGTTATCAGGAAACGGGATTGTTTGGAACGCACCTGGGTTCCGTACAAAGAATCCCGGGGGGAAACTACGTAATTGGGTGGGGTGATCTTGAAGGCACAAACACTTTCTCCGATCTAACAGAGGTTAATCCTGACGGAACCGAAGAACACTCCATGCGATTCGTTGACACGATTATGGAAAGCTACAGAGCCTACAAGTACCAGTGGGAAGGGCAGGCTGTCGTGCCCTATCTTATTGCCGAAGTTGATATTGTGAACAGCACTGCAATACTTACCTACAATGTGTTCGGCGACAACCAGTACGACATGTACAGAATTTGGCAGAGCACAGATCCTACTCAGTTGACCCCACTTCTTCTTACCCCGGAGCGGCAGGCTTCTATTTGGGCACTGCCAACCGGCTGGAATTACTTTGCAGTTTCCGCAATTGATTCTGATTCAGAAGAAACCGAACTTTCTAACATTGATTCAGTCTTTGTGGATTGGACAGGAATTAATATCGAATCAAATGATACCCCTCTTACTGGAATTGTCTACCCGAACCCTGCATCCAGCTTTGTTAATGTCCAATTGAACACTATTGAGCAGGAACCAATTCGTATAGATTTCTTTGATATTTCAGGAAGAATTGCGATGACACACCACGAAACAGGAGAATTGTCGACAGCAGAGCTTCCTGCTGGAGTATACACTGTGCATGCTTCAAGCGAATGGGGTAATTTCACACAGAATATCGTGATACTGAGATAAGATAATGTTATTACATTAATTCATCTGAATCGGGGAGTCTACTGATGAAGTAGACCCCCCGGTTCAGAAAAAAAGCGTTAATAAGTGTCCAAGGTTTTCTTCCGTATTATTCTTGTTCTAAAACAACCTGCGTATTGAGAGAGTTACAGAAAGGTCATTATCGTTGGCTCCCTGTAGCTGAGCTTGAGGGCCAATTCCTGAACTGTTAGTAAAGCCGAGAAGAAATTGATGACCCCAGGTGTTATAGCGCCCTCCGAATGCAAAGGTATCATTCATCTCTTCTTCTCCTGGATAGGGGAAGTATTCACCAATCAGACTGATTCTCTCAGCTGTTTGGATTTCCATTCCAAAGCCAAAACCGGATTCATCTTCGTAGCCATCAAAAATGTAGTTAACTGCAGGTTTAAACATTTTGCATGGGGAGATTGCGGATACGCTGAGTGTTGCGAACAAATCACCCTCTCTGTCAGAAAGGCTTCCTGGTTTTACGCTGCTGTATCCGAGTAGCGCACCGAGTTTGACTCCAGTCGTTGAAACGCTCTCATTCCATGAGGAATAGATGGTATTTGTGTGACCTATTCTTGTATGGCTTAATCCCAAGTTGATTCCATCAGTAATGAAGTAACTTGTACCAAAGCGAACGTTGGCACCATCATCCATTCCGAAGAGTGAATTCAGGGGATCATCTTTCAGCGCATTTCCAAAGAAGCGATGGTTCATTGAGAATTCTATGCTGCCGGCTTCAATTTCCGGTACGGGGGAGTAGAGATTGAAAAAACTGCTGCTGTAGCCTGAAGCAACACCACAGAGAACTACAGCAATTAACAAGGTAATACATTTCATTTGAAACTCCTTAGGAAAAATATGCTAGAGTTCTATTGATACAACTCCTGCCCATTCATGGCCTGAAGTGAAATCATCTGCGCCATTCTGTCCATAAGCGAAAATCATCGAATAGGTGTTTCCGTCTACAAGTACTTTGTCGTACTGATCTCCGGAATCCAGAGGAATTCTGAATTCTATCTTTGTTTCACCTGCTGATTCTCGTCCGGAGATTATTTCAATGTCAGAAGTTCCACCAAGATTTGTGTCTGCGTCATGTGTTACCTGCCCTGTACCGAAATCATCCCTGAGGAATACGGTGTCATTTTCGACATACCCTATAAGTAGATTGGCACCTTCCATGTATGAGGTTGGATCGAACCCTATTGCTATCCAACCGCTAGTCTCTGCAGTAACTATTACTCTTAAAGTGCTGGTGGAGTCTTCAGTTTTCCATTCAAAAAAGAATAAGTCTCCGACCATGTATTCTGACCAGCCATCGTCTCCCTCGGTGGGGCCGGTTGTATCATCTCCACATCCTGTTATTGAAGTCACTATAAGGAGAAATAAGAGGCTTACGAGAGTGTAAGACATTGTCTTCATCCATAGCTCCTTTCTTTTAATCTATCGTAATTTCAAGGGTCTCTGCCCAGGAATGATATCCACTGTAGTTGTCGGCATCATCAGGTCCATAGGCAAGAAGAACTTTGACAGTTCCTCCTACTTCCAGAAATTTGTCGTATTCATCAGTTGAGCCAAGTGGGATGGAAAAGAGAATATGGGTACTCCCAGCGTTTTCCTCTCCCGATATTATTGTTACATCATCAGTTCCACCGAGCTCGATGTCTGATTTATGGCTTGTAAAACCATCACCAAAATCATCTCTCAGAAAAACATCTCCATTTTCGATGTAGCCTATAACCATATCTGCATCCTTCATTGCTCTGGTTGGTTCAAAACCGACAGCTACCCAGCCAGTTGTTGGTGCTGTTATGTCTATTTCAAGATTTGTGGCGTTTGCCGCCCAGGAGAACTCGACTCCTTCGGATACATATGTATTTCCTGATTCTGAGGATTGAACAGGCTCTTCTCCGTGAGCCGGCGAGCCGCACCCGAGAGCAATAGTTAAACAGAGAACAGACAAGTGTATTCCAATTCGAGGATTTGGACCTTCCATTATTTCCTTCCTTTCCTTCTGAATGAACTTGTGTAGCATTGGGGAACTCTTTACACCTTTAGTATGTATTATGATTAATGGGGTGAAGTAATGAAAGGGCAAATATTTACAGGTGTTTGCCGAATCGGGGGAGGGTATCATCAACAAGCAGAGAGCTTTGAGAATCGTTAATCCGATAATGTTTATTCTGGTTTTTTATCAGGGGGTTACAGGATTTTTCAGAGAACAGATGTATTCACATTTCAAGGCTGTTCATCCTATAGCAGGTGGTTTGCTACTTTTGTTTGCTCTTATTCACTTGTCCTTGAATTGGGGGTGGGTAAAAAAACAGTACGGAAGTAAATAGCCAATTTGAATTGGAATTTCCAGATTACACCAGAGGAGGGGATGTTATGAAAATGCTACTCGTCAGTATTGTACTGCTCGCTGCTTCGTTTGCTTTTGCACAGGATTGGCAGGAAATTGTTGTTGACGGATTTACTTTAAACTGGGCAACAGTGCCGGGAGACCTACTTTCAGTTAAACTGAGTGCTCCCACAACAGGATGGCTCTCCGTGGGTTTCGATCCCAGCCAGGCAATGCTCGATGCAAACATTATTATCGGTTATGTAGAGTCTTCAACTGCTGTTCTGAGAGATGACTTTGGCTGGCAGATGACTTCGCACAGGGCAGATACCCTTCTGGGTGGAACACACGATCTTACAGTCGACGGTGGTAGTGAAGCTGCAGGTGAAACAGAGATACAGTTCACGATTCCACTTAACTCAGGTGACTCTTATGACCGTGAATTGATGATTGGGAATACATACACCGTGATTTTCGCAAGGAGTGCAAACGGAGAGGACAATTTTACAGCACCTCATTCGGTTACGGCATCTGCTCAGATTGAAATTCCTGCACTTGCTCTCGAACCTTATAGCTGGGCTGGAGTGAAGGTAGAAGGCTGGTAGTATTCAACTTTCATTATTCTGGGTTTCTCGGTGATGTTTCCGCAGGCGCAAGATTTGTCCAACAGCAAACAGTCTGTTTGCGATAGTGTTGAGAGTTCCTAGGAAACATCCCGAGCCGGTAATTGGTGAGCACAAGATGATTTCTCCTAATTTAGAAGATTGCTGAATGTCTTTCTTAAATCATTCGCAGTTTTTTCATTAGTAGTTATACAGATTACCGTGTTGTCTCCACCAACAGATCCCAGAAGGCCATCCAAACCTGCGCAGTCGATAACTCGGGCAATTGCCTGAGCTTCTGCCGGGTTGGTGTAAACAACAACGATATTACCACTCGAAGCGACTCCTGTGACTGAAATCTGGAATCTTCTATGGAGTCCTAGAGATGTTTCCCTTCTTTGCTCTTCATCAGAAACTTTATAAACAAAAGAACCGTCATGTATGGGTTTTCTGTAGGCTCCAAGATAGTTAAGATCCCTGGAAAGGCTTGACTGCGAAACTTCGATTCCTCTCTTGGCAAGCAATTCCCGAAGTTTTAACTGGCTTCCTGTTGCCTCATCTTCGAGTATCGCGACTATCATTTCGAGCCGATTTTTCCTAGACATTTCTATCTCCAAACGTTATTTCACATAGAGACCAAGAAAATCACAACAAGTATTGCTTAACTATAGATAAAAGAAAGTGAATCCCCAATGATACTGGTAATCAGAACTGTATAGAACCGAGAAGCATGAAAACAGAAAAAAGAGCTATTCCAAAACCTGAAACCAGTTGAAGAGTGAACTCGAATTTTCCAGCTTTATCTGAATTCTGAAGCAGGGCTGTCATTCTATTTCTCATGAGGATTGCAAGTAATCCTACTGCTGCAAGAAGCATGCCCATCCCTAGAGACATCGACAATACAGAAAGAATACCGATTTTCGCCGCATTTCCTGCAACTGCCATTATCATTATGGCTGACGCAGCCGGGCAGGGAAGCAGACCTGATAGTATTAGTCCTCCCATTCCCGTTTTGCTCTTTTGTGAACGGGTTTCTGATCTGTAATCTTTGTACCCTTGAAGAATCATCCAGATTCCCAGGAAGAGAATTATTGCATAAGTTAGTGGGAGAAGAAAGATTTGAGCTTTGTCTACAGAAATCAGAAGAGATTTCGTTGTAAAGAGGTAGAATCCACCTACCAGCAGAATCGCACTTGCTGCATGAACTGCTGCTAGAAGAAAACCAGTTAAGATCCCTTTCAATGGGCTGCTTTTCTCTCCGACAAAGTAGGCAACAATAACCATTTTCCTGTGGCCGGGGCCGATTGCATGAAGCATTCCGAAAACAAATGAAATTCCAAGAAGAACCCAGAAGTTTTTCATATTGCCGGTATCATTCACATTAGTTGTCATCCGTGCAATTGAGGTTTGTAGAGTCCTCTGAGTTGCAATGCTTTTTATGATTAATGATCCGATTACAGGCAATGAATGGAGGGTTGGGTGGTGGACTACTTCATTTTCAGATTGTGTTTCTGAAGTGGAGTTTCCTGACAAAAAGGGATTAGATTGAGCAAAGCATTGAAAAGCCGGAAAGAGAAGAACGGCAAGAAGGATTCCTGAAAATTTTCGCATATCAGTTGCAGTTCAGATAAACAACAAGCTGTTGCGGGAATGCTGTACCAGAGTAGCTGCCACCATCGCGAGAAACAGAAACATTACCACCATATGAGATACTGATATCGCTATTCTGTTCTATCTCAAATTGGGCGGTTTCATTTCCCGGGCCGGTTATTGTAATCGGCAGACCCTCTTTGTAAAGAATGTCACAGTAGAAAGTGCTGTCATAAATTGCTACCCGGAATACACCCTCGGGAATCGCGATGTTAAAGGGACAGAAGAAGCGATAGGCCAAGGCCCCATCCTCCACAAATACAGAGAATTCCTCTATACGTTCAGGTGAATAGACCTGACCATCAATATTTACAAACGTGAAGTATTCGGAGGATTGCAGGTTGGAAAATGCATTTGAGAAAACACTTGCGGTCTCTTCGTTATTGAAGTGATCGTTACCGTTCGTATCAAAGTCAGCGCAAATTGCTGCTGTAAACATTGGATCGAAGTGCCAGGTAATCTCAATGCCCTCAAGGTTGTCATTACTCAGTCGAACTTCCATCTCTGTGTCTATAAACATGTGTGGATGAGCAAAGAGGCATACATTGAGAAGGAAAAGCAACTCTATGGAATATTTCAATGGTTCTCCCTGATTGTTTTTTGTGATTCAAAAATATAACGCAATTTGCAAATTGGATATAGTCAAATCAATCAGAGCACTGTTGTATTTCCCTGCTGTTACTGGAATATTTTATCCCGGTACGGGTATATCTGTTGTATATACCTTTTGAAGAAAGGAGAAAATATCAGACCTTACTTACCTGTACTCTTTGTTTTCGCCCTTACGTTTTCCCAAGAGGCATCAGGCGATCTGATTGAACTCTTTTCAGAAGTCAGTAATTCTCATAGCATACATGGAGATTCCGTAGCAGAGGTTGATGGTATACGTATTTTAGAAAATCGCTCTCAATTTGACGAATTTGCTTCTACAAATCAGCTTACGACTTCCCTTGTGCTTTCAGAGGTTAAATTTCTTGTGTCTGATGTTCGGTCAGACTCTCCTTCATTGTATTTTATCAATTCAAATTCTTTCGAGTACCACTGGAAATTTTTTAACGAAGCTCTGGGCTGGAATCTAAGTCTTCTTGATTTCAACACTAGGACATACACCGATTTCAATAGAAGGATTCTTGCAGGAAGTGTTGTCGCTCATGACAGGTACTCACCTTCTGATTACGCTGAAGGTCTCTATACTATTGAATTCTGGCCAAGTGATCCTATTCACTTTAATGATGTAATGCTGGCCTACGAGTTGATTAATGAAGCGATGTATTTTCTGGACGGTAACATTGTATACCATCCAACAGGTGAGACACAGGTTTTGATTTACAATGAGGAAATCGACTCTTTTGACTCTGCAGGAATCGAAGTGCTGCTTACAGAAGAATTGTATGGAGGACTCGATTATGCAGCACTGAACACAGGAGAAGCTCTCGGTATTCTCCGAGATGGTAATTCTGGAGGCGCATTCAGCTCGAGGGATATACCTGTATTCCAATCCATCCCCAATGACATCAGCCACGTCGCAGGAATTATTACCACTATACCCCAGACCCCTCTTTCTCATATCAATTTGAAAGCTGTCCAGAATGGAACTCCAAATGTTTACATTCCGGGATTCACTGAAACAGATCAGTATAGATCTCTTCTTGGAAAGTATGTACGTCTTACAGCATCGACAGGGGGATACACCATTGAAGAAGTTCCTTTGTCTACTGCGATGGAGTGGCTGGAGGCCAGTAGACCGGACACTGTAACTGTTCTCGACAGAAACCTGACAGAGACCAGAATTGCTGACCTGGATGAGATCAGACTGATAAACTCTACATCCTACGGCTCTAAAGCCGCCAGTCTTGGTGAACTTACATGGTGTCTTCCGTCACACGCTGTTCCGCGGGGATGCTCTATACCATTCTATTATTATCACAAATTCATGATTTACAATAATCTGTATGAGGCTGCTGATTCTCTTATTGCCATATCTGAATTCACAGACTCTGCCGGTAAAAGAGAGATGATGCTTCGGGAGTTCCGCAGAAGAATCAGAGAATCTGATATTCCACCCTGGATGATGGATTCCCTCTCTGCAGTGAGTACGCAATTCGAGCCTGATGTGTCGCTTAGATGCAGATCAAGCACCAACAACGAGGACAAGCCCGGCTGGAGCGGAGCGGGCTTGTACAGCTCTTACACCCATCACCCTGAAGAAGGAGATATCTCCGGCACAATCAAGCAGGTTTGGGCAGGGATGTGGACGTACAGGGCTTTCGAAGAGAGAGAATTTCACAGAATAGAGCATAACTCCTGTGCTATGGGGGTAATTGTACACCCGAGTTACAGAGACGAACAGGCCAACGGTGTTGCGGTAACGAGGAACATATTCAACCCCTTCATAACTGGATACTATGTAAATGTTCAGCTGGGTGAGGACATGGTAACCAACCCTGATGATGAGTCTGTGCCGGAGGAATTCATTGTTACAGAACAGAATATTACAGGTGTTATTTCAAGGGAAATTCAGTACATTCGCTATTCGAACAGAACCCTGTCCAACCAAAGAGTTCTGTCAGAGACTCAAATAGATCAGTTAACTGATTATCTGGAGAGAATTCATAATCACTACAGTTATCTTAACGGTGTAAGTGATCTGGACAATGATTTTGCAATGGAGGTTGAATTCAAGATTACTTCAGAAGGTGATCTTGTAATAAAGCAGGCCAGACCCTGGGTCTGGGGAGCGGGGCAGATCTGAACATGTTTTTAGCCGTTACAATGTTAATTCTTTTATCAACCGGTTATGAAGAGGAAATCCGTGAAGACTGCGACTGGCTTTTTACAGTAGAAAAAGGCGGCTATACGGAGAGCATCTCTTCAGATCTGTTTTCAGAGTCCGGCTGGGTGATATCATCGCTCGATATGTTTTCTTTAGGTGGAGATTCAGTTTACATTTCTGTTTTTTCGAATGAAGGAAATGGAGCAGTACTTGCAGTTTTCAGGAAGACGGAGCAGGGCTATCTATTTCTGGATGAGTTTACAAGTTTTTTCGCTAGAAATCGAATAGTATTTTCTGTCTTTCATCCATTTGTTTCTGCGAGTAATGAATTGTTTTTCCGGCTTGAGTGGACCGCATTTATGGGAGGATATTGCACTATTGAAGGTGATGAAAGTAGTTATCTGGAACCAACAGAGCTTTCATCTTATTTGATATTGGTAACAGATGGGATATCTCTCCGAACAGAATATGATCACAGACCACCTACTCCATCAGAGGAATGATTCTCTGGTTGTGCGGTATTGCAATTGCTCTGTCTGGAGACTCCATGTTTGTGTTGACTGAGACCTCAAATCTGCTTTTAGCTGTATCACCACTGTTGTTTTCTCTAGCTTTCCACTTACTGAGAATCTCCTCAGAGTCATCACACCATGCGAGAGTTGATTTTTTTCTTTCTGCAAACAGGTTGATAGTTATTTTTCGAAGATCATTAGTCAGTGTGCTTTTAAGAGACTCAAAATCTTCAAGCAGCTTTTCTGCTTCATTCAATTGCTCAAGACTCTGATTGCGATAGTGTGAGACAAGAGAGATCATGTTTTCTACGCTGCTGCTTTCTCCGAAACGAAGCTTCATAAGCAGTTCAATTCTGAATCTGTTTAGATCTGCAGGTTTTTCAAGCCATTTCTGAAACTCAGACCATCCATTGCTATTAAGGTTGTAAATAAGTCTTTTCTTCTTCTTCACAGAAGAATCCACCTTGTCTATTAGACCATCCTGGTATAGCTTTTTCAACATAGGGTAGATGTTGCCGTAAGATTCCCTCCAATAGAACATTTCGGGCTGATCCAAGGATTTTCTTATTTCATAACCGGACTGTGGACCCATGCTGAGAATTGCAAGAATCCCATATATGGATTGCGTGTATTTAAGCTCTTTGTCCTGCATTATGACCCTTTCGGTGTTTGCTTATTCTGGACACGGAAACTAATATACTGCTATCACTTGTGAAAACCTATCTTGACAATGCATCTAATAGTACTATAGTAGCTGTGAGCCCAGGAAGAAAGGGGTAAACACAATGGCAACAGTTCTTTCGAGTTATCAGAAACCTACCGATTTCTTAGTCGAATTTGCTTTCCGTTCACCCCTGAGCCTTCGGGCTGTCTGTTCCAAAGGGGATCAAGGAAATCGCAGCAGTGGCATTTATCAGGGTGTTGTTGGTGCTGGGTTACACCGGATAGTCCGGGAAGCCTTCATTGCTTTTCGATTTCCAGATCCCCTCTTTGTTCACAATTCTGTAACAGAATGCGATCCGTGTCTGTCCTTATAGTATTGACCGGTACACAGTGAACTGTATAGGAGAAAAACAGATGATAAATGAATTCAATGAAAGAGAGATCGAATCACTGATTTCCGCATTTGCAAAACTTCCTCTATTCGCAAGAACGATTCTTTATCTTGCTTCAGGAGCTTCACGCATAGGGGATCCATTTTCAATGAATCACTTTGCTGAAACTGGAAAACTTTTTCCCGGATTATTTACAGATGATGAGAAAGGCGATTCGGTCCAAGCCGCTGTATAGCGCTTCTGAGTAAACTGCTACTTCAAGAATCACAAATTTATTCTCCAGTTTGACAAAGAATACTATTCTGCTTATATCACCGCACAGTGACACTGAGTGGTGACATTCCATATGAGGAGATGTAAAATGAGTAGAAGTTCTGAGCAGACAAAGAAGAAAATACTTGATGCTCTCGAGATTCTTATAACAAGAGAAGGTTTTACTGGTGTCGGTGTTAATGCTGTTGCTCGTGAAGCTGCTGTAGACAAAGTTCTTATTTACAGATACTTTGGATCTATGGAAGGGCTTTTGCAATCTTTTGCAGATGAAAAAGATCTTTGTCCCGGCGCAGCAGCTCTTTTAGAAAACATTACTGACGGAGCTTCCCTGCCCGAAATCGCAGCGCGAATTGTTGTTTCTCATGGAATGGCCCTCCAGAGAAGCCCTCTCGCCCAGGAACTTCTCTGCTGGGAGCTTACGGAGCAGAATCCACTATCGATTCTTTTTGGCAAAGAGATGGAGAAGCGTGAACTAAAAGCACTTGCAGACAAGGGAATTGTACCTGAAGAAGATGTAAAAATTCTTACTGTAATAATGCTTTGTGGATTGCAGTATCTCATTCTTCGTGGCAGAAATGATAATCCGATGATGAACATAGATTACTCCGTTGCAGAAACGAGAGATAAAGTAGATAAAGTTATTCAGTCGACAATGAAAGCTTTTTTCGAGGCCCGTGAAGGTGGTAACAATGCCAGTTAATCCCTTAAAAGCAACTCTGATTCTCTTTCTTCTTGCATTGGTTGCTTGTACTGGCGAAGATTCAAGAGAAAATACTGAAACTTCTGTTACTGTATATGTAGTAGAGACTTCAATGATTTCTGAGACAGTTAATGCTCCTTGCCGCTTGGAGGGAGCTTCAGAAGCAGTTGTTTCTGTTTCAGTACCAAGTGTGGTTGAAGAGGTTCTTGTTGCTCCCGGAGATACAGTGCTTGCCGGCCAGCGGCTTCTGGTTCTTCGTACCGATGATTTGCAGAGGGCGATGGTATCTGATGCCGCTGCTATGCTGACAGCTGCCCGTGCCTCAGCTGAGTATGCAGATGGGAACCTTCAAAGAGCTACTGACTTGCTAGAAACCGGAGCAATTAGTCCGGGAGAATTCGATAGAATAGAGACCGAAGAGGCAGCTGCCCAAGCAACTTATAATCAAGCTCTTGCAGGATATAATGCATCATCTACTGCTGCGAGAAACGGTTTCGTTCTAGCCCCATTCTCCGGGGTAATTGGTCGAGTTATAGCAACAGAGGGAAACCCCGCATATGGACCTCTTATGAGCGTTTACAGCACTGGGGTAATTCAAGCTGAGCTGCTTGTAGCTCCCAGACACATTCACAAATTGAGGGCCGGTTTACCTTCTGTGTTTACAACAGATCATTTCCCGGGGATTGTGTTTCCAGGTTCGGTTGTCTCTGTTTCAGAAACAGCAGATGCCGTTTCTGGTCTTGTAGCAATGACTGTTCAGTTCAGTGATTCTACCCACTCTCTGATTCCGGGATTATCTGGAGTGGCAATGCTTCTGCTTTCTACCTTCGATGACTCCATAGTGCTACCTTCAAGCATGATGGCACCAATTGATGAGTCAACATGGGAAATCTTTGTTCTGGAGGACGGCCTTGCCTCCAGAAGAGTGGTTCATAGCGGAATAAGAAATGGAAACCGCTATCAAATCATTGATGGACTTGCTGTTGGCGATTCCGTTATTAACCTTGGGCATACACTTCTTTCTGAAGGCTCTGCAGTAAGGGTGGTGCAGTAATGAATCTTCCAGAACTTGTAGTAAAGAGAAAAATTACCTTCCTGATGATTTTCCTTTTAATGGGAGGCGCCGGTCTGTTCGCTTTGACCCAGTTGGGTCTTGACTATTTTCCTAAGGTTGATGTCGGTGAGATAATGATAGTTACCATTCTTCCCGGGGGAGCACCCTCTGAGGTTGAAAATCTGGTAACCAAAGTTATTGAAGATGCAGTTTCAGGGGTAGAAGGGGTTACCTCTGTAGAGTCCTCTTCCGGTAATTCAACAAGTGGTGTAACTATTGAAGTTTCTTCTTCTTCAGATATCGATGAAGTTGAAAAAGATGTTCGAGAGGCTATAGAAACTGTAAAAAGCGAGCTTCCAGATCAGGCTAGAGACCCCATCATTATGGCTCTTTCTTCCAGTATGAAACCTCTGGTTATTGTAGGGGTGAGCAGTGATAAACTCAACAGCGGTGAGTTAAGACAGCTGGTTTCGGATGAGATTGTTCCTGTTTTAAGTAGAGTAAACGGTGTTGCTTCCTGTAACATTTCCGGCGGTGAGGTCCGGCAGATCAGAGTTTCTGTTAATCCTGTTCTTTTGTGGGAGAGGAATATTAGTCTCTCCACAGTTTACGGAGCTCTGAATGCAGTCCAGGGAAATCAGCCGGGAGGAGATATCGATTCCGAGGATACCGAGATGTTTATCAGTGTGAAGTCCGGGTTTTCCTCTCTTGAACAGATAGGCGAGGTCGTAATCGGCTTTCATGGAGGAATACCGGTAAGACTTCGTGATGTTGCAGAGGTAAGAGACGCAACTCAGGATCAGAGCAATACAAGCAGTCTTGACGGGGAGAACTCCGTTGTACTTATTCTCCGAAAGAGCGGTGACGCTAACACAGTTAACACCTGCACCAGACTCGAGGATCAGATTCTGCAGACATCTGCAGATTTCCACAGCACACTGAATATGGAAGTAGTCTATTCCCAGAAGGACTTTGTTCTTGACTCAACAAAAAGTCTGTTGCTAACTGGAATTCAGGCGATTTTACTTGCTGCAGCTGTGCTGATGTTCTTTCTTGGTTCAGTGGTAAATGCAGGTATCGTAAGCATAACGATGCCACTATCCTTTATTACAACTTTCGCAGCGATGTATATGTTCGGAGTAAACCTCAACATAATGAGCCTAGCTGGTCTTAGTATCTCTATTGGGATGATTGTAGATAACTCTGTGGTTGTCCTGGAAAATATTCACAGACGACGACGAGACGGAGCGTCGCAGGTAGAAGGAGCGGTACAGGGTGCATCACAGGTAGGTATGGCTGTGGCGGCTTCGACTCTTACTACAGTTGCTGTTTTTGTTCCGATGCTTTTTGTGAAGGGGATGACTGGGCAGATTTTCAGAGATCTTAGTATTACGATAGCAAGTGCACTTTTCATATCCCTTTTCATGGCACTGACGCTTATCCCTCTTCTTGCATCCAGATCAAAAAATCTGATAAAAGCACACAGTGCCGGATCCGTTGCGGTTAAGATCGATACGGCACTCGGAAAACTCGATGTTAGATATGAGCGTTTTCTCGGCTTCTGTACAAAGCATCGGCTGAAAGCACTCACACCGGTGGTCATTCTATTCATTTTATCAATGTACATGTTCCAATTCATTCCGACGTCATTTCTCCCCGATATAGAAGAAGGAATTATTGATGTAACCATGAGCCTTCCCACAGGAACCAATCTGGCTTACACAGACAGTTTTGCTCAGGCCATGGCAGACTCTCTTGTTCCTATGTTTGCCCCTGGAGACTTGAGTCATCTCCTTGTGGATGCTGGCAGATCAGAGGGGATGGGGGCAATGTTCGGCTCTGACGCAACCTGCCGTATTACGATGTCCTTCTATCTTTCACCAGAAGAGGAGAGAAATACCAGTGTAGATGAATACGCATTATCCCTGCGTAGCTCTATCTCACAGATACCAGGTGTACGCTACTCCATAAAAACCGGTGCACCTATTGGCAACGAATACCCTGTTCAAATAAATGTTTACGGAGACAATCTTGATTCTCTTCGTTTTATGGGTGACTTTGTTAGAGACAACCTGGAAGAGATTCCCGGCACTACTGACGCAATTTCATCTATGGAGGACTGGTTCTCACAGATTGACTACATACCTGATGATGGTGCTCTTTCTCTTCGTGGAGTCTCCAGAGCACAGCTGTCTTCTGAGATAACCCTCGGAATGCTTGGTCTCAATGTTACAACAATGAATGATGGTGATAGAGATATTGATATTAACCTTCGGTATGCTGAAAGGTACCGTTCATCTCTAGAATCTGTTGCTGCGATACCTGTGCTCGGTGCACCTCTTGATTTCTGGGGTTCATTCACTACAACACAGACACCCAACAAAATCGGACGGCTTGACCGTAGCCGAGTCGTAAGCATTTTCTGCCGGCTTGATGGAAGACCTTTGGGAGCGGTTGCAGCAGATGTACAGACCATGATGGATTCTCTGGATATGGGTGAATCCAGATGGGAGATCACCGGTGATATCACCGACCAGAAGGAATCCTTCGGTAGTATGGGTCTTGCAATTCTTGTTGCTATTCTTCTTGTTTACATGGTTATGGCAGCCCAATTCGAATCTCTGCTTGAACCGTTCATGCTGATTTTCGAGATTCCCCTCGCTCTTATTGGTGTTGTGTGGATGCTTTTTCTCACTGGAAGTACGATGGGGATGACGGCACTTGTTGGTATACTGATGCTTATAGGTATTGTTGTGAACAACGGTATTGTTCTTGTTGATTTTGCAAACAATTTAAGGCGTTCCAGTAACGGCACTATGACTGCAGCACAGGCAATAACAGAGGCTGGGCGCGTAAGGCTCAAGCCAATTCTGATGACCGCAAGCACAACAATCCTTGCTCTGGTTCCGCTCTCCATGGGTGGCAGCAGCAGTGCTGCTCTCTGGGCAGCGATGGCCAGAACTGTTATCGGAGGAATGCTTGTTGCAACACCTCTGACCCTCGTTGTTCTTCCGGTTCTTTACGTCATGCTTGATGGATGGCACAGGAAGAAGATAAACCCCGAAAATAAATAATTTAAGAGTCTGTGAACGAAAACTCGGCTGGTATCGATTGATACCTGCCGAGTTCTTGGATTCAAGGGTTTAAAGTGGTTTAAACAGTGATTTGCCGTGAACAATAGCCCGGGCCATTGCCATTGAGTTCAGTCTGTTCTCACCGTAATCGGAACGGGAGTTCAAAACAGCTGGAACAGTTGCTCCAAAAACAAGACCACCCCATTTTGCATTTCCGTGAAATTTATAACTTTTTCCCAAGATGTTTGCTGTTTCAATATTCGGCGCAAGTATCATATCAACTCTTCCGCAAACCCTAGAATCGGTTAGTTTTTTTGTTTTAGCGGATTCAGCTGAAATAGCAGCATCATAACCCAGAGGCCCCTCAACTATGAAGCCTGGAAACTGCTTGGAGGCTGACATTTCCTGCAAGGCAGCTGCATCAACAGTTGATTGTATCTTTGGATTGACTGTTTCTACTGCAGAAAGAGCAGCTACCCTTACCGGATTGATTCCGAGAGTTTCCCAGATTGGAGAAGAGTTTTTAATAATCGCGGCTTTTTCTTCAAGGGTTGGATTTATGATGATAGCATTATCTGTGACAGCGATAAATCGGGGAAGAGAAGGCATTTCAAAAAGCGTAAGATTTGACAATACAGAAGACTTCTTGAGTCCCGTTTCAGAATCCAATATTGCCTTGATGTATCCTCTGGATTTAACACTGCCCTTAACAAGAATTTGTGCATTGTTGTTTCTTATTGCACCTACTGCATCCCGATTCATTTCTATTTCCGTCTCCGAGGGTAAAATATGATAGAAACTCGGATCATCACCGGATTCAGCAATAACCTGCTTCAGTAAATTCTCCTGGCCGGTGAGATAGCACTCTCCGATGAAGCCCAATTCATGGCCTCGTTTTAAACTATTTACTACTTGAGCGTTTGCTCCACCTGCTACAGATACATTTACCGGGGAAAGATCAGAAACGGCTTTGATCAAGGTATCAAAAGATTTTATTGTCATAGTCCACTCCTGATTGCAAAAGGAACAGCTTTGAATACTCCGTTCTCATCCCGAAAATCGTGAAGAGGATCCACATCTCTTTTTGAAAGAATGCAACCGGGCCACTTCAGCGGCATTTCTTTATTTTTCAGCACTCTGAGCATTGCTGAAGCAATGGCTTCATTCTCGTTCCCACCGGGATAAACAAAAACTTCTGCAAGATTGCTACACTTTCGTGTGATTTCATCTGTAAGATATTTTGAGTTGGCAACCCCTCCAGTGAGCAGAATCCCATCAAGATTGAACTCAAGAACAGATGCCATGGAGCCGATTTCCTTGCAGATCTGGTAGATCATTGCGTCAAAGATGAAAGCAGCAAATGTATCTCCCTTTTCCGCTCGCAGAGCGACTTCGCGAACATCCTTTGTCCCAAGATAAGCGTAGAGTCCTCCAGCACCGTATAATTTTTTATACAAATCCTCTTTCGTATACTTTCCGGAAAAACAGGCCTCAAAAAGCGGGATAGGAGGAACTCCCCCGGCTCTTTCCGGAGTGAAGGGAGCGCTTTCCATTCTGTTATCACTGTCAATTATTTTTCCACCTGCAAAAGGTGCTATTGAGTATCCACCCCCGAGATGGCAAGCTACACATCTGATCTCGTTGAAATCAATTGATATTTCTTCTGAAAACTGCCGAACGGTGGATCTTATGTTCAGGGCGTGTACATAGGAGAACCTCGGCAGTTCAGGTACTCCTGAAATTCTTGAAACAGAGGTGATCTCATCTACTCCAACCGGGTCAGCAATGAAAGGGAGAGCTTTCATTGAAGACGCGATCCTAAAGGCAAGTGGGGCACCCAGATTTGAAGCGTGCTCGTAAACAGGAGTATTGAGGCTGAAATCAGAAAGCTCCTGGTTTAACTCAATAACACCACTGGGAACTGGTGGAAGCATTCCGCCCAGCGCCCCGGCAGCAAGGACTACAGCACCGCTTGGCAGAGAGTTGGTGAAAAAACTTTTAACCAGTTTTTCTCTGTAATCGATCTGGTCGGAAATGGTGGGGAAGCGGCTGAACAGATTATCCGGATGCTCTATTGTTTCAGAAGAGCATAGCTCAAGTTGGGTGTTATCATTAACAAGATATATTGAGCATTTTGTTGTTGTAGAGCCGGTATTGATAACAAGCAAATATTTACCTATCACTGAAACCTCCGATTCCAAACAGATCATTTGCAGAATTACCCGATTAAGAGCAACCGTTCAAACATATTCTATATTGATTGCAGAAAGCAAAACTGCAATTCCCGATACGATATTAACCACAGCTACAAAAAAAGCTCCCGCCGTGAAGCGGGAGCTCGTTTGTGTTTGCTGCTTAGAGCAATTGAGATGAACTGGTAGGTTTTGGGACCTTCACTACAAGAACACGAAGAAGTTCATCACTTTCATTGTACCAGCAATGAGGGATGTCTTTGGGACTGTCTATAACCGTGTCTGCAGTTACTGTATTCTTTTCATCTCCAACTTCAACAATACCGGTACCTTCTAGCACGTAGAAGAAAACATCTACGGGAGTTATGTGACGGATTAGCTTTTCCCCCGGCTTCATAGTAATGATGCTGGAAAGTGCATGTTCACTTTCATAAACTCGTCTTACATCAACACCATGAGGATTCTTTGCCGGTGCTACTTCGGATATCTTTCTGATTTCCAAGTCGTTACCTCCCTTTATTATGTCCATTTTCATTTTCAGAGCCAAAACTACAAGGTTCTTCTCCGTGGATAAATTGAGCCAGCTTCTTCTGGTTTCAGGTGAGCAGGCTGCAATATCCCTTTCTGTCAGTTGGTAATTACAACTGTTAACTCCAAGAGTTCCCTTACCATGAAGAATGAGGAAACTAACATGAAAAGGCATGTTGTGCTGTGGGATAAATCCTCCGGGGGGTAGGGTGAAATGCACCATACCGAAGGAATCAGAGTCTGTAAAAGACTTTGCGTTCAAGCTTCCAGCACCGGGGAAGATGGGAGCATCATTCAGTTTTAGAGTTTTCAATTTACAGTTTCCATATAAACTTTAAGCCCTTCTTTAAGAACCATAAGCGCTTTTTTCATCTTCTCATCTGAAAGAACATAGGCAATTCTGATCTGATCCAGTCCCAACCCGGGGGTAGCATAAAAGCCTGCAGCTGGTGCAACCATAGTTGTTTCACCATTCAGATCGAAATCTGTCAACATCCAGGACGCAAATTTGTCTGCATCTTTTACCGGAAGTTTGATTGTCGCATAAAATGCACCTTCGGGTTTCAGGAAGAAAGTGCCTTCAACATCGGAGAGTTCTCTGATGAGAAGATCTCTTCTGTTCTGATATGTCGTCTGTATGTTCGTATAGTAGTCTGCAGTAAGGTGATGATAAATCCAGGCAGCTCCGTACTGAGCCATTGTTGGAGGGCATAACCTTGCCTGTCCAAGTTTTAGAGCTGCTTCCATAAGTTTCTTGTTTCTGCTTATCATGTTACCCAGTCTTGCCCCGCATGAACTGAATCTTTTGCTTATTGAGTCCATCACAACAACTCTGTCTTCAATGCCGGGTAATTGCAATGTTGAGAAGTGAGAACCACCATCGAAAACAAAATCACGATAGACTTCGTCTGAGAGAAGGTAGAGATCATGTTTCTGAACAATGGAAGAGAGAGTATCAAGTTCGGAAGCTGAAAGAACAGTCCCAGTGGGATTGTTAGGGCTGCATATTAGAATAGCTCTGGTTTTGTCTGTAATTTTCGATTCTATAGTTGCTGCTGATGGAAGATGAAACCCATTTTCCACATTGCTCGTAACTGGAACAAGTGTGATCCCCGCCATGGTAGCAAATCCGTTGTAGTTTGTATAGAAAGGTTCGAAGCAGATAACTTCATCCCCCGGGTCACAGGTGGTCATGAATGCAAAGAAAACAGCCTCAGAACCTCCTGTTGTTATAATAATTTCATCTGTGTCGATTGTAATTCCATCACGGGAATAGTATTTCGAAATAGCTTCTCTGAGAATCAGTAGCCCTTGACTGGGACCATAACATAGAACATCCGGCAGACTGTCTTTCATTGCATTCCAGTAACCGACAGGAGTTGGAATATCCGGCTGACCGATATTAAGATGGTATACGGAGATGCCCCTTGCTTTTGCTTCGTTGGCGAGGGGAACAAGTTTCCTTATCGGGGAAGCCTGCATTGCTGAACATCTTTTGCTGATTGCAGTCATTCTTCTACCTTTCAAAAAATCTATTGATAAACGTGTCTGGCTCACATGGGAATTATACAAAGGGAAGGACTTTTCAGCACCAACTGAATTGTATAAATCTATCAACTGTTGAACGGCTCAATGGTGTGATGCAAAATTTTTAAACAATATCTATATTCGATATTCATACGAATGGAGATTCTTTATGATTATCAGAGTTGCCGAGCTTCCAATCACAGGAGACTGGAACAATTGTATTGAAAGAGCTGTTTCTGCTCTAAAGATGACTCCTCTTCCAGATGTAATGCTGCTACCAGAGCTGTTTACTATTGGGTTTGAACTCGACAAAATTGCAGAACAAGCAGTTACAATAGATGATCTTAAACGTTCACCTCTGGCATGTGCTGCCGCAGAAGCTGGAGTTTCTCTGGTTGCAGGGTCCTTTCCTGTGAAAACCAGCCGTGGAATTGTTAACACTCTTCCTGTTTATAACGCAGAAGGTGTTCTTGTTCATACCACTGAGAAAGCACACTTGTTTAAAAACATGGGTGAGAACAGAGTATTTGAACCAGGTACTCCCTCAGGTGTGTTTGCTATCAACGGAGTGATATCTGGAGCTTCTGTCTGTTATGATCTGAGATTTCCGGAGCTTTTCAGAAACCACACCCTTAATGGTGCAAGGATTATCTTCCTTCCTGCACAGTGGCCTGAAGAGAGAATTGATCTTTTCCGCAGCTATCTCATGGCAAGGGCCGGTGAGGCTCAAGTCTTCGTTGTAGGATGCAATCTAGGCGGAGATCATCTCGGGGTAAAATTTAGAGGAGGTGGAGGAGTTTCCTCTCCTGGTGGTGAATTGATGCCCTGGAAAGACGTTAGTGAATATGTGAGAGATTTCGATATTGATATTGATGAGGTAGACAGAGTAAGAGAACGTATTTCCTGTCTTGAGGACAGAAGGCCTGAAATCTACGGAGTTTAACAATGGTTGAGAAAAAAGTTGACTTATTCAAAACTGCCCTGGGTATTGTAGCAGTACTTATCATTGCCGTGATAATGAAGATGGGTGCTTCAATATTTGTTAAAATCGCAATTGCCAGTTTCTTTGCTCTTCTCATCTCTCCAACAGTTAAGATAACAACGAGGTGGGTTGATGGTATTTTAAGAAGACTGTTTAAGAAGTACCGCAGAAGAAGTGATAAAAGCCAATCAGGACTGGCTGATGTCATAGGCACATCCTTAGTGCTCGTAATGGCCCTAGCCATAATATCGCTATTTTTCTTTCTCATATACGGTACAATGAGCATGATGGCCGACAGAAAAGATGACATGATCAGCAACGTGTTAACTCCTGTTGTAGACTTTGTGGAAACTGCTCAAAATACCTGGATACCGAATGCATACAGTCATTTGGGATTGGAACCTATCCAACCTGAGATTGCTCTAACGGATTCGGTACAGCTTAGCGACAAAGCCGCAGCACCGGTTGAAGAGTCTTCCTTCTCACTCACTTCTCTGGCACCAACTGCAGCAGGGTTTGTGGGCTCAGTCTCCAGTGGTCTTTTCAATAGCGTAATAATTATCATGCTTACCGTTTTCATGGTTAATGGAAGAAGAATATTCTCGGACAAAATTAAGAAGATGGATTCAGGCACACATTTGCGATATCAGGAGATGGTTAGTGGAGTCGAGAGAATACCGAGGAAGTATCTACTAGCAAAGCTTGTTACAAGCGGTCTAACCGGTCTGTTAATCGGTGTTGCTCTGATTGTCATGGGGTTTCAGATTGAAGAGGCGATCATCTGGGGCACTACTGCAATGGTTTTCAATTTCATACCGTTCTTCGGGTCACTCGCAGCAGGTATAATGATAGCCCTTTACAGTATGTCTGTTCAGGGAATACAGCATGGTTTTATAGCAGCCGGGGTAGTTCTTCTGATAAACAACCTTGTTTCAAATGTTATTGAACCAAATTATTTTGGTGATGTCCTTCCGATAGGTAAGGTTACTATTCTGCTCTGTGTTATCATCTGGGGATACATTTGGGGGCTTCTGGGTGTTTTCCTAGCAGTTCCGTTAACCATCATCATAAAGGTTTTGTTAGAGCATTCAATTGGACGAAATTCACTCGTAGTATTTATGGAGGTTTAACATGGGTCCATTACTTCTAATGATTGCTGTTACCAGCAGCATTCTCAATCTTCAGTGGTCTGGTGAGAACGCCCCTGTTATTCTTCAAACGCCTTTGGGTGAGAGAATTACCATGGTTGGTGCTTCTCCCAACGCTGAGCCTGGAGCTCCTCTTTTTCCTGCTGTTCCGCTGACTGTAGCTCTTCCAGAAGGTGCTGTTGCTGATAAGGTAGTAATAGTTCAATCAAACACAATCCCACTGTCCTATGACTACAATCCTATGCCGGCTCAGAGCGGTGTTCCGATTTCAAGACCTGGAGATTTCACTGTAACTCCTGCTGATGGAATGGCTTTTTCAAGACCTGTTGAGATTTCAGCAGCTCTTGTAAGCCAGGGTACCTTGATGGGGTATCCCGTTGCTGACATTGTGATTAATCCCGTATCATGGGACCCCGATTCCAAAGATCTCGTCTGGGCAGAGAGTGTGGAACTTCAACTCCACTATCATTTTGAACCCAGCTACAATGCAGTACCCTCCAGGGGTATAGACGGGGATATGCTTGCTGCAGCCATTGTTGCAACATCAGTTATCAATCCTTCTTCAGTTTCCTCAATTCCCTCACTCGGTTCCACACCCACAACAGATTTACCGTGGGGAGAATATCTAATTATCGCAGACGATGACCTTGCAGAGGCTTTCGAGCCACTGGCCGAGTGGAAAACCCAAAAGGGAATACCAACTGTGATTGTAGAAATGTCCTACATAACAGATGCTTATGCTGGTGTAGATGATGCCCAAAAACTGAGATTCTTCCTTCATGACATTTACCAGGATTCTCCACCAACCTACATCCTTCTTGCCGGGGATACCCCCGGTGTACCTCACCGTAATTGCTACGCCACGGCTGAAGGGTATGAGGCCGAGCCTTCCTCTGATCTTTACTATCAAGACATGAATGACACTGCTCCAGGGGTTGATGCCTGGAACATTAATGGTAATTCTGTTTGGGGTGAGCTTGAGGGTGTGGATAACCTTGATTACCATCCTGACTATGTCTTGGGACGTGCTTCAGTGGAATCTGTACCGGAAGCGGGAATATTTGTTAGCAAGGTTCTCGCATGGGAGGATAGCCCTGATACCGATGACTGGTATACATCCATGGGGTTCACAACAAGTGTTCTCTGGAGTAGCCCATACTGCCCCGGCAGCGCCGGAAAAGAAAACGTTGATAATCTATACAAACCTGCTGACTGGACAGTTACAAAGCTATACGAAGACACAGGTACACAAAGCTATGCAGCTACAATGGAAATGCTTAACAGAGGAATGCAGCTCGTTAATCATGCTGGGCATGGTAGCGAAAGCAGTGTTTCAATAGGGCCAGGTGGATACCTCGGTTCATCCGACTTTATGGGTCTTACCAATATTTCTCAGAATGGCCGTCCAACAATCTGGAATACTATAGCTTGTCTCTCCGGTTCATTTGATACAGGCACTTGTCTTGCAGAAGCATGGATAAGATCCCCCAATGGCGGAGGATTCTGTATCATGAACACTCGTTACGGCTGGGGAGAGCCTGCAGAGCCCGGCGGCCAGTGGAGTGACCTTGTTGATCAGGAATTTTTTGCCAACTTTTTTGTTGATGAAATGTATCATCTGGGAGTTGCTTTTATGATGGCCAAGGATGACTTCATTGCTCTTGTTCCATCAGACACTCACTATGACTGGATTGCAAAGAGCAACACTCTCTTCGGTGACCCGGAACTGCCCATGTACACATGCGTTCCAGGCGAACTTGAAACAAACACTATTTATCTGTTTGAAGGCCAACAGAATCTTACTGTAAATGTGGTTTCAGACGGAACACCTCTTGAGAATGCCAGGGTCTGTGTTATGCAGGGGGAGTGGGATGACCTTGATTCCTACGCAGTAGGTATAACAGACGCTTCAGGCAATGTTACTCTTTCATGGCCTGATGGGCTCCCTGGAGCTCCCGGTGAGGCAAGAGTTACTGTATGGGCAAGGAATCATATTCTTCTCACAGGTATGCACATAGTCGGTAATCTCGGTGCTGAAGGGGAGAGCAGTCATACGCTTCCCACTCTCTCCATGACTTCTCCCAACCCTGTAAGAGGAACAGCTTCCATCAGTTGGTCATTACCAGGAGCTGTAACAGGCGAGATAGCAATAATTGATCTTGCCGGTAGAACTGTTGATGTACGAGCTATTGAAGGGATAGAGGGTATTTTCACCTGGCAGGCTGATGATAATCCTGCCGGAATTTACTTTGTTAGAATGACAACCTCAGACGGATGTGAGCTTAAAAAACGCATGGTGGTTGTTCGCTGAACGAAAGGTTAGTTAAGTGAAAGAGTTGAAAAGAGAGAATGGCCTGGTTGTTCTCAGATTTGATAAGGGGGAAGACTTCATGGGAAGTCTTTCCGGCTGGTGCGTCGATAATGATGTTCAGTCCGCCAGTATTTTGTGTGGAATCGGAATGCTTGAGCAGATGGAGATCGGCCGTTACAATGGAACTGAATACACGAGAATGACAGAGAGTGAGTCCTGCGAAATTCTGTCTCTGCAGGGCAGTGTCTCAATGAAGGAAGGAGCACCCTTTGTCCACCTTCATGTCTCATTTGCAGATCACAATTTCAGAGCAATAGGAGGACATTTGTTCAACGGTACAGTTTCCATGACTATTGAACTTGTTGTTGCTCCTATGTCTCCCGGTCTTGTAAGACGTCCCATGGGCGGTGTTTTCTGGCAGATGGATAGCTAATCACTTGACGCGAGCGGTGTACTTATTATTATACGGTCGCTTTGCTTTGGGGCTGTAGCTCAGTTGGTATGAGCACTTGACTGGCAGTCAAGGGGTCGCGGGTTCGATCCCCGCCAGCTCCACCAGATGAACCGCCACTTTAACAAGTGGCGGTTCGCTTTTCAGGCAGTGCGGCAAGGGGTTGCACACTGTTCTACTATTGTCTATCTTACCTGCTCCAAGAGACAGGAATTTAGGACTAAAATCGGTTATAGATGTAAGTGTTGCAAGAAGTAACGCATAAGAAACAGGAGGAAGAAATGACCAAGGCAGATATAGTTGCCAACATTTCAGATGAGACCGGTCTCACCAAAAAAGAAGTTGCGTCCGTTGTAAACGAGTTTTTCGAAGAGGTTAGAGGCGCTCTTTATAATCACGAACACATTGAAATCCGTGGTTTCGGAACATTCAAGGTTGTCGAGAGAAACCCCAGAATGGCACGTAACCCCCATACAAAAGAGCCAGTAGCGGTTCCTCGCAGACATGTACCTTTCTTCAAGTTTTCTAAGACTGTGAAGACAGAGGTCGCAAAGGCGGAGAAGTAGATGCCAAACGGAAAAAAACGCAAGCGGAAAAAAATTGCTACCCACAAACGGAAAAAAAGACGTCGTGCCAACAGGCATAAAAAGAAAATCCGCTAGTAGTTGAAGATAGCTGTTCTTTCAGATACGCATATCCCGGCAAGGCTCGATGCTTTGCCGGGTCTTGTTTATGAGGCCTGTTCTGACGTCGACCTCATTCTACACGCAGGAGATCTCGAAGAGCGTTCAGTAATTAACGACCTTCTTAGATTTGCCCCGGTAAAGGCTGTGCGCGGTAATACTGATCTGGAGCAACTCCCTGAAATGCTATCCCTTGACCTCAATGGCTTTAAAGTTTGTATTGCTCATGGCTCAGGTCCTTATCACAATGTCAGACAGAGACTCTTCAAGGCATTTAAACAACAAAAGCCGGACATCATCATTCACGGCCACACCCACATTTACCATTGGAAGAAAGAGCACGGAGTTCACTTCCTCTGCCCGGGGGCTGTTTCCAACCTTCCAGGAGATCGATCAATGGCTTTTCTTACCCTTGAAAAGGGCAAAACCCCACAGATTGAAAAAATAGCTTTCTGACTTGGATTACCAGTCACAATTGACTATCTTCCTGCTCACAACAAAGCGGTGTCCCCGTAGCTCAGTTGGATAGAGTGCCGGCCTCCGAAGCCGGAAGCCTGGGTTCAAATCCCGGCGGGGATACCAATATTTAAGATTCGTCCTGAAAATATTATTCCTACCTTACTAGTCGGTATCTTCATGCTATTGACATATATACCGCCTTGCATTATAGGGCTTCGTGTTGCTAGTAATCTTGTAGGCCTGGTATGGGGTAACCTGATACGCGCCATTTAAATTTCACTGGCGTACTGCAATCACATTCTCCTCCGGGCTCAAGGAGCAGGAGGAGGCTAAAATGTATAGAATAGCGTTAGTAGTTCTCACAGTGTTTGCATTCAACTCTTTATCAAGCACTGCTTTGTGTATGGATGCACCTTTTCTCAAAGCACCATATCTGCTTTACACAGGTGCAAATTCAGAAATGATGGCCATCTGGCAATTAGATGTGATGCAGAACTGCACATTCGAGTGGGGTACAGACATTTCATATGGTCTTGGGAATGTTCAGACCAGCGAGTACGGTGATGATCATCAGCATTCATTCACGATGACAGGACTTGTTACAGGCATGATGCATTTCTACCAGGTCAGTAGCGGAGGCACATCATTTCAAGGATCATTTCTATCAGCACCTGCTGAATCCGCAACTGAAACCAAATTCATGGTTTACGGAGATTGCCGAACTAACTATATGACCCACGATCTCCTTGCGGAACAGATGATATCCACTTACATGGCAAATCCGGATTATCAGTCAATTGTGTTTACTTTAGGCGACATGGTTGAATTTGGTGCGACCGATTCGATTTGGCAGAACGAATTTTTCAGTGACACAATGGCCCATCTTAAGCAGAGAATGCTGGAGCTGCCGTATGTTGCCTGCCTGGGAAATCATGAACTGTACTATTATGGATATACTGGTCTTGATGTGGACACACCTCTTTTCGGAAGGTACTTTCCGTATCCGTTTGTGGAAAGGCGTTACTGGTCACTGGACTACGGCCCTGTGCACATAACCGTTGTTGATCAATATCCTGATTACTACCAGAGTACAGATGTAGGGATGATAAGTCCGGCTCAGTTAGCCTGGATTGAAAGTGACCTTAGCTCAACTGATCGACCGTGGAAAATCATATTGCTCCATGAACCCGGTTGGTCAGCTGGTTCTCCATATTTCCCGGAAAACAACCCCGATGTCCAAAATCTCCTGCAACCCTTATGTGAGGAATACGGTGTTCAAATTGTATTCTCAGCACACAATCACTATTACAGTGTTGCCTGCAAGAATGGTGTGTATCACGTCACAACAGCTGGTGGGGGAGCTCCTCTATATACACCTGGAGATAACTATCCAAACATGATTTATACCTATAAAGATTATCATTTCTGCAAGATTGAGATTGATCTGAATATCCTCTCACTCTCAAGTGTCACACTGGACAATCAGGAGATTGACTATTTCGAGATAGAACAGGATTCTGAGATTTCTCATCTTCTCGGGTTCGTAGCCATCGGTGGTGGATCCGGTGAAGCCGAGGATGTTCTTGTTTCCGTAAATGGTACTACAGACAATCCTTGCGAAATCGGCTATTACGGAATTCAGCTTGATCCGGGTTTCTATGATGTAACAGCTTCACTGGAGGGCTACACTACTCAGGTCTATGAGGATGTGGAAGTTATAGCTGGTACTGAAACTGAACTCGACATAGTGATGAACGAGCTGTCAATAGAAGAAAGTGGGGGAGAGTATCTTGTCTCAATCGATTGCTGTGAGCCCAGCCCCTTTTCCGAATCCACTGAGATCAATTACCAGCTGGAGAGTGCGGGTTTTATTAATCTAGTGGTCTATGACATTTCCGGAAGGGTGATAAACACACTGGTTAATGAAACACAAACCGGTGGAGAACAGTTAGTAGTTTGGCACGGAATAGATGAAAGTGGTGTAGGTGCTCCCTCTGGTGTGTATTTCCTTGTGCTCTCCACAGGAGATCAGAGTGCAAACAAAAAAATAGTGCTTCTTAAGCAATAGTCAGAATAGATGTAGCTGAGAGCTCTTCGAATTTTCAGGAGCTAACTGTATGCAGAGGGAATGAGAAAGATTGACTGATACAGCTGTGAATGGAGGTAGCAAATGTTTCGCAGTGTAGTAGTATTGATGATATGTTCGAGCAGGATAATAGCGGATTCAGCTATCCAGAGTGATTGGTCAGGAGGACCAGAATATTTCGGGCCAGCTCAATTCTTCGGCGATACATTCTTACAGAGTGAAGGTGTGTTCTGGTCAGTACCACAGTCACTTACTCTTAATCTTACACACGAGCAAGTAATTGATTCTCAGCTGGAAGCACCAAGTGTCTGCCAATCATGCGATGTTGATGGAGATGGAGATATTGATCTTCTGGTGACCGCCTGGTTCTCGGAATGCTTGATCTGGTATGAAAATGTTGGAGGCTGGGGGCTCTTCTGGGACTCTCACATCATTGATGCTGCTACAGGTACTTTGCATGGTGCCTACGCTGATGATATTGACGGAGACGGTGATTGCGATATAACAGCAGCATTGAGCGAGTTCGGAGAGATATGTTGGTGGGAAAACCTTGATGGATCCGGTGAGCAGTGGGAGAAACATGTCGTGGAATCATATCTTCCTTGGCCTATATATTCGCGCCCTGTTGACTTGGATTCTGATGGTGATATCGATCTTGTAGGGAT
>JADGDO010000014.1:0-64563 GCA_016744855.1 Candidatus Fermentibacteraceae bacterium
CATTGAGGATATGTACAAAAGTCTAGAGATATAATGTTGAGTCTGGTTACTTCTAGACAATTTCACAAGGATATCAAAAGGATTAAGAAACAAGGCAAGAAAACTGAGAAGCTAAAAGAAATCATTTCACTGCTTGCGAACGAGATTGACCTTCCCATTGGGAAAAGAGATCACAAATTGACAGGAATCTACAATCATCATCGAGAGTGTCACGTTGCTCCAGATTGGTTGTTGATATACAGGACCACCCCCACGGAAATAATACTTGAAAGAACAGGATCTCATTCTGAATTGTTTCGGTAGTAGATCCGTGTAAATTCTAGTGAATCAGCCGGGCATATAAAAACTGTTATGCTGGGGATTCAACTTTGCAGAAGATTATCATCAAGATTTGGAGTCGGCAATTCTACTGATGATAAGCGCCGTGAGATTCGCCCCCTCCGGTTTGTTTTGATTTTGTTCGTATTTCAACGCTCTGAATAACCTGCACAAGTATCACTGAAGCCCACAACCAAGCGCTTGTGGCGGGTTCATTCAGTTGTTAAACTTTAGTTGCCTTTGCCTTCCAAGACAGTAAATACTTTTTCAATATTTTCTATCAAACTTATATCCCAAAGCTCAAGTTGCCTCCATATGTGGTCACCAACGAAATAAAAGGAAGTCCTGTTAGAGGATTCAAAATCGCTCCCTACATTATTTTCCGGGATTTTATTCATCCGAAGGATTTTGTTTTCTATGAATCGCGCGAAGCCTTCCTTCCAGATTTGCCATATCATATACTCATAATCAACATTTCTAAGTGTTGATTTAAGGCTTGCGAGTGCTTCCTGAATGTCATGAAAATTCGACCTCGATATATTTTGGATTAGTTTTAAGAAATCTGGATTAGTATATGGAAAATCGTGATTAATCTCCCACATATAGTCTTGTGAGTTGAATGCGTGCTGATATATCTCCAGCACTTCTTTTATATCCGATTCAGATGTTCTAGATTGATAGCAATGGACAAATTCGTGAAGCACAGTCGCATAGAAATTTGCTTCTTCTAGACAACTTGGAGTGATGATACAACAGCAATCCTCTAGCTCATCTACAGGGTAAGCAGCTTTTGTTCCTTCACGAATCTCATTAGAAAGCAAAATGCAAGTTTTGTATTGATATCTTTTTGATCGCTCCTCAAAAACATGTAATTTTTCTGATACACCAATGCCAACAGTGTACTGATAACTGAAGAGCGAATGAATGTTGCATGCCTTCTCTTTTTTCTTCAGAACAGTTGACAGAGAGATTTCAAATTTCTGAATATCTTGCATTTCCCTTTTCTTTTCCAAGTTTAACATTCAGCGTAACCAGCGCCGTTATCTTCAATCCTACTCACTAGCAGGCGTCTGGTTCATGCTGTGGTTAGGTTATCTTCTTTTTGCACACCGAACTTAATTCTAAATCAACCCGGTTACATTGCCACTGGATAGATAAAATCAAAAACCAATATCCTGATCATAGTTGGAGTATATGTGACAGAAAAGCCTGTCTGAGATTGGAGACATCACCATGGAGACTACATAATTCTCTACATCTACAACACCAGCCTGGTTGAATCCCGGCATATCATATACTCTTATATCACCAGTTGAATTGGGATAAAGAAATAATCTTGAAACAGACTCAGCATAGCGAAGACCAGAAGCACTGGTGGTAAGTTGGCGACTATTGATAATACTGAAACTGGCTCTATCTACCTCATATACTCTGAACTGGTAGGGAGCGGGCATAGTCATGCTAGAGATGAACATGCTATTGCTTCCCCTTGGTACTTCCACTCTGTTTATTAAGTCGTCGAATACTTGGCTCCGTAACTGCTCTCCGGTATCGGGGTCATATGCGAACAAACAGCACTCGGTCTGAAGGTACATCTCATCTCCAGAATCAGAGAAATAAACCGTATTTTTGTAATGAGGAATAGATAGAGTATCAGTAAAAAGCATCTGCTCCCAATCGAGAACAAGAATTGGGGAGTCATACCAAGAAATGTACGCAAGATTTGTATTTGGTCTTGCAGAAATACCAAATTCCAAGTAGTCGCTAAAGCTCAATGAGTCGACTATAGACATGTCAGTAGTGTTAATCTTGTAAAATATCCCTTGTTCATCGTAGTAAGATACGAGCAGAAGAAAATCATTATCCGTTACATCAAAGGACGCTTTACAAACATCATTTCCATTGATAGCTAACTCATTTACAATAGACATGTTATCAAGATTCATTTTTCTTAAAAGATGATGGCTAGAAGTGCTGCGTAAGAGATACAAGAAATCACCCTCAGAACTCACTTTTAGATCACAAGCTCCCCCAAGATTGAGACTCACTGCTTCATGAATCCCACCTGTCAAGGTATTAATCACTATTAACTCGTCACGTATTGTCTGCGAAGGGCCTGTGGAACTGCAGCTTGAAACAAGGGCTAATATTACTACAACTGTTATAAATCTATTCATCTTTGCTCCCAAATTCTGTATTCCTTTAAATAGATAGCACAATTCATTCGAACTTTTTTGTTGTTTGCACCTTTGCCCATTCAAATTACGTTTATACACCTAACAATGATTGTACTGACTCAGGTAAACTCAGCTTAAATGGGTCAATTATGTATGATGACAAAAGATTTATGACATGTCAATGGTCGCTGGTTGCAATAAAAGGTAAACGGATGTATACATAGCATTGTGGTTCTCGTTGTTTACCTGAGTCTGCAAAACTTGGAGGTTGGAGATGTATGGGGAATTGAATGAATTTAAGGATGAGCTGAAGAAAAAGCAGATAATTCCTGGGAAAAGTGTGAAGTATTTTGTTTTCTGGGTCCGGCAATACCTGTTACAAGATTCACCGGGGGAGGCTGATTTTTGTAGAGCTCTAGATGCTGATGCAAGGGAAGGCTGGCAGATAAGACAGGCTCTGGATGCTGTAAAATTGTATAAATATTTTTCACAGGGGGAAGTGGCAGAAGATTGCTCTGTCATGGAAGGTCCTGTGGAGGTAGTTAGGAGAAGGCTGAGGGTTAAACATTATTCAGAGAAAACCGTAAAGAGCTACTGTAACTGGTGCAAGAGGTATCTGGCATTTTGTTCCCTGAGGAAGTTAGATAACAGGGCAGATGGGGCTTTTCGGGACTACATGACATACCTTGCATTAAATCGGAAAGTAGCTGCGTCAACACAGAATCAGTCGTTTAATGCTGTATTGTTTCTATTTAGAAATGTATGGAATCTTGAACCGTCTGAGATTAATGGTGTTCGGGCCAAAATACCTAAGCGATTGCCTGCAGTTCTCTCTCGAGAGGAAGTTCGCGATGTATTGAAAGAAGTACAGGGTGTAACTGGGCTTGTCGTGCAAATGATATACTCCGGGGGTATGCGACTTAGTGAAGCTTTGTCTTTGAGGGTGCAGGACTGCAACCTTGAAGGCTCTTCCGTTGTTGTGCGGCAGGGGAAGGGCAATAAAGACAGAGTAACACTGCTGGCGAGAACACTGCTACCTGACTTGAAAGCTCATATTAGCAAGCTGAAGAATCGTTTGAGTAAGGAGAAGATCCCGGTGTTTCTGCCTGGAGCAATTGCCAGAAAATATCCTGGTGCAGGGCTACAGTGGAGGTGGCAGTTTGTTTTTCCCGGTACAGGAGTCTGCAACGATCCTGACACCGGAAGATCAGTTCGATACCATTTGCATCCCAGTGCTGTTCAAAGGGAAATGAAAAGAGCCGTAAATGCAGTCGGGATATCCCGAAGAGCCACTGTTCACACATTGCGTCACAGTTTCGCAACGCACCTTCTTATGGCCGGAACAGACTTGTGTGAGATACAGGAGTTACTGGGGCACAAAAATCTGGAGACTACAAGAGTATATCTGCATGTAATGAAAGAGTTGAAGCCGGTTACCAGAAGTCCTTTGGATATGCTTGTCTGAGAGGTATTGGCTGGCAAAGCGGCGCTTCTTCAGATGGATATTGAGTTAAATTCAAATACAGCTTGCTCTTGTTGGTTCGCTAGCAGGTAATAGTATCTCTGGGCCCGTTCCGATGAGTGCGCCGACAAAAGGCCTTGCGATCAACTTGCTCCTACATGAAAAGTACTTACCTGCATTACCTGAATACCTTAACACACATTGATCAAATGCAAATCTGGGAATGCAATCCATTAAATGTGCGAATACTGTCCGGTAGAGAGCAAACATTTTCCACCCTTGTGAAAACTCAGAAATGAGGAAAGTAGGCTGAAACAGTGCTGAAGCTGAGTTGATTCTAACTTGTTATATTGTAACTTGATTGAGCATCTAGATGATGCAGCGGGTGGATACGACTGCGGAATTCATAGAATTGCAGTGATAGATGTGAGGTGTAGAATTCACACAAGAATTAAGTGCCTTTTGACAAGTAAGTGAAAGAATTCAACTCGGGGGGATAGAATGACTGGGACATTTTTACTGGTGCTTGCACTTTGCTCTGCAGATCCTGAAGTGTATCTTGACTTTACCTCATTGACGAGAGAGATGATTCCAACATTTCTTATTACGGAGTTCGATCACCCCGAGAACCCTGTGGATATTCTCAATTATGATATTTCGCTGGAGGTTTTTCTGCAGTTGCATGAGATCTCGGGGATAACTGAAATTGAGATGACTGCTCCCACGACGTCTATTACAGATATTCGGCTGGACCTGCGGCAGCTTACTGCTGATTCAGTCTGGGATTCCACTGGAGATTTATCTTACTTTCAGCAGGATGACTCAATATTCATAACACTCGGTGAAGCTCTAAATCCCGGCGATACAACACATGTAAGCATCGCATATGGAGGAGCTCCCTACCACGAGGGCTGGGGTGGATTCTGGTTTGCCGGCAATGTTCTAGCTTATCATATTGGTGTTGGGGTCAGCACAGAGGGGCAGACAATGGGGAAGTGTATGTTTCCCTGCTGGGATCACCAGAACGACAAAGCAACCTTTGATTTCCATATCACCTGTGATGAGGACATGTATGCGGTTGCAAACGGAGATTCAGCCGGGGTAAGTTTCAGCGGTGGAAAGGCAACATACAACTGGACAATAGATCAGCAGATGCCCACCTATCTTGTTGCTCTGAATGTCGGAGACTATGAAGTGCTTCACGACTCCACTGATGCCCGAATTTACTACTATGTCTATTCATGGGATGTCGATGATGCCCTTGCGAGTTTCGTTAATGTGGATGAAATGATGGCAAACCTGGAAAGCATATTCGGACCCTATCCCTGGGATACTCGGTTCAGTTTAGTGGAGACTCCCAAGGGAGATATGGAGCATGTTTCTCATGTGACCCATACAGCTGCAGCTGTAAACGGTAATACTAACTACGACTGGCTTATTGCACACGAGATGACACACCATTGGTGGGGCTGTTGTGTTACAATGGCAGACTGGCAGCACATCTGGTTGAAAGAAGGCTTCGCAACCATAGGGGAAGCCCTTTGGATGGAGACTTACGGCCAGGAATCATATGACGATTACATGATTAACAATATTATGAAACCTTACCTGCAAAGTGGTGAGATTTTCCCTATATCCAATCCTCAAACTCCTGCTGAAGTGTTCAGTGCAACAACCTATGACAAGGCTGGAGCTGTGCTTCATATGCTTCGTTATGTAC
The DNA here is from genome assembly GCA_016744855.1 of Candidatus Fermentibacteraceae bacterium. Lineage (GTDB taxonomy): Bacteria > Fermentibacterota > Fermentibacteria > Fermentibacterales > JCC-6 > Sabulitectum. The sequence continues at coordinate 5,678 of JADGDO010000014.1, forward strand.
TGGGAGATGAGGACTTCTTTGGTGCAGTTAACTATTACTTCGACAACCACATGTTTGGTCTTGTCTGGACTGATGATTTCCGTGATGATCTGGAGAGCTACCTAGGCACTGATATAGATTGGTTCTTCGACAAGTGGATACACGGATGGGGTTACCCGATATATGAAATTGAGCATTCGATAGCCCAGGCCGGAGCTACCTGGGAGCTGACAATAGATCTTTCTCAGATTCAAACAACTGAAACAATTTTTGAAATGCCACTTGAATTCCTGGTTCATGGTGTTGCTTCGGATACTGTTGTTGTTGTGTGGAATGACCAGCAGACTCAGAGTGAAACATATACGATCTCCTTTGAGCCTGATTCAGTTACTTTCGATCCATACCACCACATTCTATGCGGTAATATTCTTCTAGGTATTGAATCCCCTATTCTGCCCCCGGGGGGTGTCAGTACTGCATATCTAGGGCCAAATCCAGCAAGATCAAACAGCAATGCCCTGCTTACATGGCCTGGAACTGAACAAAACATCATAGAAGCCATTATTTTCGATCTTAATGGAAGAGCTGTTTTAACTCAACATCTAGTCCCGGGCAACAGGAATATTATCCTAACCGATTTACCTGCTTCCACATATCTCCTGCAGCTCACTACCAACACAAACATAAAACAGACTACAAAACTCGTGGTTCTAGAGTAGGTGCTATCAATTTCACATCTGCCACACCGATAAATGATTATGAAGCCTACATAGGCAGATTCGGCATAGAAAGAGGATATGTGGATATCCCCGCAGCTCCTTCTTCATTCTATGTTGATGAGTTTAACCAGATTGATGACACAACAGGTGCCATTCGACTCAGGTGGGATCATTCCTCCTCCGATGTTTATACCAATAATGTATATCGGGAGAATAGCAATGATACCAGAACTCTTCTCTGGGGAACTCCCAACAACGCCTGTTTTGTGGCTGTGCGCATTATGAGAGGAGTTTTTTCAGGTCTTCGAAGATTTGGATTATTGGTGAGTTGAGAATAGCTTCTTTGTGGTGGTTGTTTTCAATGCTGTTGATGTGGTTTTGGAACAGTTTTTCAGCTTTTTCGAAGATATCAATGCTTTCTGCTTTTTTGTTCTGCTGGTGCAGGCATTTTGCCAGGTAGGTCAGTATTTCCATTTCCTGAATTGACGGGTTTTCATCTATTGTGGAAGCCGCAGTTTGCAGCTTCTCTTCGGCTTCTTTTAGGGCTGTTTCTCTGTCTATAGAGGGGTTTTTTAGTCGCTCCACACCTCTGAAGCCTTGCAGTAATCTCATTTTTGAAGCGCTCAGGTCTTTTATATTTTCATCGGCTTCAAGCTGACTCAGCTTCATATCCGCTTCTTCGAACTCCTCAATATCGATTAGCATACCGATAAGGTCTATTCTTGTGGTCATGGCCATATTGATAATACCCAGTTCCTCAGCAAGATCAATTGATTTTATGAAGCTGCTTTTAGCATTGCTGTGATTTTTATCTTCGACATCCAGCACTGCTAGATAGTAGTATGCCCATACGGAGAACACTTTGATACCGGTGGTTTCCACCATTTTGAGAACTTGTTGACAATAGTCTCTGGCAAGGCTGTACTGCATAGCTGAGTAGTGCGTTTCACAAAGGTTCAAGTATGCAACCATTATTGAATGAGTATCACCTACCTCTGTTACAATTTTCAGGCCATCATTCAGGAGGTTGATCCTAGTTTCATACTTACTGGTTAAGCGCAAGGATACGGCAGTGTTAAGCAGAGCCCTTCCCTCTCCGACCTTATCGGAAAGCTCTCTGAATAGGGCAATAGCTTTTAAACACATTTCTGTGTTCTCCGACTGAGGTCTTTTTTCCTGAGCGATGATGCCATACATCATATAGTAATCTGCCAGCAGCTCTCTTCTTGTATTGCTTTCCTCAATCGCCTGTATCATTGAAAACGCTTCATCCATTAGTTTGAGGGCTTTATCTCCCGGGTCCAGCAGGTCCTGCATGTAGGCTCTTTGAATGACCGATTGCACAGTTTTTTTGCCTAGCGGAAGAAGTTGCATGGCTTCGTCATAAAGGCTGAGGGCAGTGCTATAGTCACCTTTTTTAGCATGGAGCAGTGCCTCCTGGAAACGAGCATTCCCAATCTCTTCATCGTTTACGGCTAATGTTTCGGCTTCTTTTAGAACAAGTAATGCTTTGTCATAGTCTGTAAAAAGGCTGCTTAAAGTTCCCAGCTCTAATCTTGCCAGGTAAGCTTCATCTTTGTTCTCTTTAGAAATCTCGGCAAAGAGCATGTACTTATTGAGCCAGTGGTTAGCTTCCATAATTGCCCCCTTTGCTTTTGCCTGTTTTGCGGTCTTGAGAGCAAAGTGCCTGGCTTTTTCTGAGTTCAGGCTGTCGCAGTAGTGGTGTGCAGTTAATGGAATCACTATTTCGTTTCCACCGTCGACCATCTCTTCATAATACTGGCCGAATCTTGACTGGAGCGATTTACGGATTCCATGAGAGAGCTCATGGTAAAGAAAGGTACGCATGGTGTCGTGGATGAAGTGGTACTTCAGGGATGAGCCCAGTAGCTTTTCCTGAACTAGTCCATTTTTCAGAGGCTTCTCCAGAGTTCTTGCGATCTCCAGCTGGTCTCTACGGAGAACTGCACTGATAGGTTCCAGCGAGAAGGCTCCCCCTGGCATCATTGAACCAACGCAGAGTACCTCTTTTTCGTCGCCGGTTAGGTCTTTTAGTCTTTCTTCCATCAGCGCAGATATTGAAGCAGGTAAAGACATGTCATCAGGAATCTGATATGCCCATCCTCCGTCTACTGCCAGCTCAATTGCTCCGCTGTTCCTGAGAGAGAGTAAAAGCTCTTTGAGATAGAGTGGATTACCACTGCACTTTTTAACCAGTCGTTGCAGAATGTCTTTGGGAATCTTCGGATCCCGGAGGGCAAACATAACCATGTGTCTGGTGTATTCTTCATCAAGAGCTTTGAGAGAGATTAACTTGTATCTGACAATGCCGGACAGGTCTCTTAACTTTTTTTCAATTTCCGGGAAGCTCTCTGTTGGAGCTCTCATGGTGGCAAGGCAGAGAATTGGCACATTTACTGTTGCTCTAGCGAGGTATGCAAGCAGATCGAAGTCATTTTCTGAAATCCAGTGGAGGTTGTCTGCGGTGAAAATTACAGGTTGTCTGGATGCTATCCATTTAATGATCTGTGTGATTTCTGAAAACATTCTCAGTCTGAGTACACTGTCTTTATCTGTTTTTGGTGCCGGTGAGGTGCTCAGAGTGAGGTTCTGAAACAACTCAGCTGTTTCCGGCAGCAGATCCGGCAGAGAGCTCCGAAGATCGAACAGTTCATCTTCCGAAAGTGTGCAGAGATATTCAGTAAGGGGATCAGTTATAAGCAGGTACGGTCTGTTTGTACCAAGTTCATCACATCTCGTGCTCAATATTTTGCAGTTCTTGAAGCTGGAGTAGTGTTCAAGTTCATTAGCAAGCCTGGTCTTACCTACTCCCGGCTCACCGGCAATAACTACAAAGTTTCCCCTTCCGGTAACTGTATCGTTAAGAGTATTACGAAGCTCTGTGAGTTCTTCGTTTCGACCCACAAAGTGTTCGAATGTTATGCTTTTCTTCGTCTTCTCTTCTTTGTGATCTTCGTAGAATGAAACTCTCCCACGACCACCTTTCTTTGCCTGGTACAGGGCCTTATCTGCCCGTTTCAGGATGTCTGCAAGATGGTTGTCCTCGGATTTGCTTCCTGCTACTCCTATGGAAAGGCCAATTTCCATTCCTTCAGGGAATACTTCACGCTGAAGAGCCTGCAGAATTCGCTCACCCTGGTTTACTGCTTTAAGCTGTTCTGTGTCCGGCATGACAAACACAAATTCATCACCACCGTAGCGGATAAGACTATCTGTGCTTCTTTTGTTTCTTGAAAGAATATTGGCAACTCTTCTAATAACACTGTCACCTTCGAGGTGTCCGAACACATCATTAACAAGCTTGAAATGATCAATGTCTATGATTGCAATGGACCATGTCCCGGCCTCATCTACTTTGTTCGAGAACCGGTAATCCAGTTCATCCATGATGCCACGGGTATGAAGACCGGTTAGGTGATCCAGTTTGTCTTTAGTTGTCATTTACCCCCCCCCTTAAAACTAACCCTGAAGATATTCCCTGACGGAGTAGTAAGCAATGGATGTGCAGCACCTCCCGGTTTCCAGCCTCATCCATAATCAGTAATGCTTAGCACGTTATCAACATTCTTCGCCATATCTATACAGGCTTGTATGCCAAGTGATTGAGAAGGAGCATGCAGTTAATATTATTCGTATGTGGACTCACTACGAATAACCAATTAAGATAACAGTTAACCTAAGATTCTTCCTTTCCACGGAATCCAGAGGTTAATGGGATAAGCTATAGCGCTTCAAGACACAATGGTTGGACCACCACGTCTGGTTAGGGTAGTGTACCCTTACTAGAAATCTTCAACAGGAATGGTGGTCCATTGTTGTGCTGCAGGATCATGGAGGAGAAACAATGCCGAAGATTGATAAAGATGAAATTGGTGTTGCTTTTGATATGGCAGGATGCCCAAATAGATGCCGCCACTGCTGGTTGGGTATAGGAAACAACCGTACTCTCTCAGAGACTGATGTTCGGTGGGGAGTTACTCAATTTCGTGAATTCATTCAAGATGTGGATACACCCATCAGAACACTTGCAGTTTCAACTCACTTCCGCGAGCCGGACTTCAGAGACAATTACAGGGATTTGTATGATCTTGAGGTAGAGCTGGGAGACGGTAAACCGAAACGGTTTGAACTACTGAGCCTATGGCGGGTAGCCAGAGACAAAAATTACCTTCCCTGGGCTAAATCTGTTGGTCCTGATACCTGTCAGATCACATTTTTCGGTATGCAGGAAACAACAGACTGGTTTTGCAGAAGAAGTGGTGCTTTCGCAGATGCCTTAACTGCAACAGAGCGACTGCTGGACCTGGGTATGAAACCGCGCTGGCAGGTTTTTCTAACCACAAAACTATTGTCTGAACTGGACGATCTGCTGGCCTTGCAGGACAAAATTACTGGATCTTATGATGAGTTCAAGATCTTTCTGAATCTTCCCGGCCCGGATGGAGAAGCTGAGAAGATAGAAGAGCTGAGACCTACGATCGATCAGATCTCTGCTCTTCCTGTTTCATTGCTGGAGAAAAGCAGAAAGCATATTGGAGAAAGTGTTTTATGGAGAACAGAAGGAGAGCTTTATTCAAGCATTCTCTCTTCCCCGGATGCTGTGGAGACAATGCCTGAGCAACTCTGGTTCTTTGTTTGCAGCAACTGGGATGTTTTTTCCAATATTGGAACGCTTGAGCCATGGTGGTGTCTGGGGAATTTAAAGAAGGATTCAGTCAAAACCATTATTCGAAGGTTCGAAAACAATGAGGTACCGGGGTTGAAAGTACTGTGCCACCACTCTCCCTCTTCGCTGGTTGAAGAGTTTGGTAATTCTACTGGACGGAAGATCTACTCCGGTCGAGAATGTCTCCTATCTCTATACAGAGAAACACTATGCAGAAGGGATTGGCATCAGAAATGAGTAGCTCCTTTGAAGAATCGTACCTGGGTCAGCTCCGGAAGATTGTTGGCCAGAAGAGAATTATTGTACCCGGTGTGCGTGCTGTTATCAGGGACAAGCAAGGGAGAGTTCTTCTTATCCACCGCAGGGACACTGGCAGGTGGGGCATGCCAGCCGGAGCGGTAGAGATTGGGGATTCTGCCCTGGATTCACTGAAACGGGAAGTGAAGGAAGAAACCGGATTGAACGTTCTTGATGCTACGCCTTTTGCGCTCTACTCCCACTCTCGTTACTCATTTGAGTATCCTAACGGGGACAGGGTGCAGATGTTTGCACTTGCTTTCCGGGTAGATCGCTGGGATGGAGAACTTGTTCAGAAAACTGATGAAACAATTGGTGCAGAATTCTTTTCTACAGACAATCTTCCAGACCTTCACGAGGTATATGCCGAAACTCTTGAAGACTTAAGAAACTATAACGGCAATTTCATTTTGAAATAGTTTTGGAGGGTGATATGCACATCAGGGCTTTCGAAATACTTGACGAGGATTCAGTGACTCAGCTTTGGAAAGATTGCGGTCTGGTCGTCTCATGGAACAATCCACATTCAGATATTCAGCGGAAACTGAAGGTTCAACCTGAGATGTTTCTTGTCGCCTGTATTGATGAAAGGGTTGTCGGTTCTGTTATGGCTGGCTATGACGGGCACCGGGGCTGGATCAACTACCTGGCTGTTCACCCGGAATTTCAGGGGAATGGAATTGCAGTTCAACTGATGAATCGGGCGGAAGGAATTCTTCGTGAAGCAGGCTGCCCCAAAATCAATCTTCAAGTTCGAACATCAAACAAAGAAGTAATTGAGTTTTATAAGAGGTTGGGATTTCGTGTAGATGATGCATTGAGTCTCGGCAAAAGACTGATTCCCGATGATTGACCTCTTCTCAATAAGTAATTATCCTTTAATCAATAAGCTATAAGTACTAATCGTCTTTTCAGGGTGGGTCTTCTCTTCAAACTGGATGGAGATTTCTGAGTATGGAAAAAGCGGACCAGTCGAATGTTGTAGAAGAGTTGTACAAAATTCAGGATCTTGTGGATCTGGAATCACTCCGCAGAATCTTTGAAAAATTCACAGATGCCACAGGGTTTACAATTGGATTGTTGGATCATCCCGAGATGAATAATCTGATTTCAACAGGTTGTCGTGAAGTCTGTGCCTATACTCATAGTTCTAATCCAGATTCTTTAGCAAACTGCCTGAGAAAAAACAGAATCTTTTTGGATCAGTTAGAGGATCCCTCCAAAGTGATTGTTGAAACTTGTAAGAACGGTCTTGTCGATTGTGCTATCCCGGTAATTGTCGATGGAAGGCACATTGCGAGCCTCTTTACCGGGCAGCTTTTCCTTAAAAAACCTGATATTAAGAAATTCCGCAAGCAGTCAAAGGCATTCGGGTTTAACGAGAGGGAATACCTTGCAGAAATCAGAAGCATCCCTGTAGTTTCTGAGGACTATCTTAGAAAAATAACAGATTTCCTAGGAGAAATTGCAAGAAATATCTCTGAACAAGGATACAGTAATCTTAGCCTGAAGAAGAAAACTCTGCTTCTGGAGGAGGAAATTTTCAGGCGAAAAGTTATTGAAAAGGGCAATGTCCAAGGTAAAGAGAAATACAAATTTCTTGTTGAAAACATGACTGATGCTGTTTGGACCGTCGATCTTGATTTTACCATAAACTATATAAGTAATTCTATTCAGAATATTCTTGGCTATACCCCCGAAGAGATTAAGAAGATACCTCCTGAGAAATTGATAGAGAAAGACTCTCTTCTGTATTTAAGGAATCTGCTTACTGAGAGAATAGCCAGCGAGCGGGCTCTTGGATTGAAGAGTGATCAATCTGTTGTTGTCGAGATACAGGAACACTGCAAAGATGGCACCCTCAAATGGATAGAGTGTAAGATTAAACCTATGAGAGATGGGTCTGAAGAAATTGTGGGGATGTTTGGAGTTTCGAGGGATATCTCCCAGCGTAAAATGGCAGAGGAAGATAAAAGAGTTCTTCAGGACAGACTTGCAATTGCACAGAAAATGGAATCTCTCGGCCGCCTGGCAGGCGGAGTTGCCCATGACTTCAACAATCTTCTAACTGTGATCCAGGGTCATTCCGAAATTGCACTTCAGGAGTTATCGCCTGATGAGCACTACTATCACCCATTTGAGCAGATTCATAAAGCTGCAGCTGATTCCGCGAGCCTTACTCATCAGCTACTGGGATTCGCAAGGAAGCAGGTTGTACAGTCGAGGGTTCTTAATCTGAATGATACAGTTGAAAGTATGTTGAAAATGCTGACAAGACTGATTGGTGAATGCATTGAACTTCTCTGGAAGCCCAGTCTTGATTTGTGGTCTTCCAGGGTTGATCCTAGACAAATTGATCAGATACTTGCAAACCTGTGTGTGAATTCAAAAGATTCAATTACTGGAGTTGGCAAAATCACAATTGAGACCAAAAACCTGGTGATGGATACTGACTTTTGCAATACTCATGGTTTTGGTATCCCCGGAGATTATGTTGCACTGTCTGTCGCAGATAATGGATGTGGAATCGAGGAACAGAATCTTGAACATGTTTTCGAGCCCTTTTTCACTACAAAAGATTCCGGCTTCGGCACAGGGCTCGGCCTGGCCACAGTTTACGGTATCGCTAAGCAGAACAGTGGATTTGCCGACCTGACAAGTACAGTTGGTCAAGGGACCTGTTTAAATGTTTACCTTCCCCGCTCGGTGGAACAGGAAGTGGAGAAAGAATTGAAATCACCTGTTGAAATGCCTCGCGGACGCGGGGAAACGATAATGCTTGTAGAGGATGAAAACGTTGTTTTGGAAACCACAAGAATACTCCTCGAGAAATTGGGTTACAGAGTTTTTACTGCTGGCTTGCCGAGAGACGCTATCCGTTTTTTAAAAGGCTTCGATGAAGAAGTTCACTTGCTTCTTACCGACCTTATCATGCCGGAAATGAACGGACGCGAGCTAGGAGCTCTTCTTGCAAGAATCAAACCTGAGATGAAATACCTGTATATGTCAGGATACTCTGCTGATATCATTGCGGGCCATGATGTTTCCAAAGCAGGATTGCTTTTTCTCCAAAAGCCATTTTCAATACTGGAATTAGCGGAGAAGGTAAGAGAAGCAATTGAAAGGGAGGATGAATGAAAGAAGAATATCTGAACATGATAGAAGAATCCATCAGAATCGAGTTACAGGTTTCAGAGCTTTATCTTCTTTTCTTTAATTGCTTCCCCTTGGATAAAGGGTTTTGGTGGAAGATTGCCCTCGAAGAGAAAAACCATGCTGCACTGATTCGGAGCCTGGGTGAATTTCCAGAACAACTTGAGGAATTCCAAGAGAGTTTGTTTTCCTCCTCCATGATCGAACTTGAGAAGACAAACAGTATGTTGCGTTCTCTGATTGAGAAATTTGAAGCAGAGCCTCCGGACAGGGAGACCGCATTTAATACTGCTCTTGAAATTGAGGAATCTGCTGGAGAGCTCCATTACCAGGGGTTTATCGAGGATGAAAAAGATTCCGATATGAAAATAGTCCAAATATTCAGAAAACTAAATCGTGAAGATAAAGATCATTCTGTGCGTATTCGCTCATATATGCAGAAGAACAGTATTCAAGTAAAATAAGGAACGGGAGCACTCCCTGTGAAAACTCCAGTTTCAGGATTGAATCCTATTTGCAGAAAAAAAGAGCCCGGCATTTAGCCGGGCTCTTCTGTTATTAGACGGTTCTAGATACTGAGAACGGTAAACTCAATTCTGCGGTTTCTTGCTTTGTTGGCAGCAGAATTGTTGGGTACTATCGGGTTAGACTCGCCATGACCAACTGTGGTCAGTCTGTTCCCGGCAATGCCCTTGCTTACAAGGTAGGCATATACGGACTGGGCACGACCTTCACTAAGTGTCTGGTTAGAGCCTTCTCCTCCATCACTGTCTGTATGGCCTGCAATCTGTATTCTGGCATTTGGGTTGTCTCTGAGAAGAATGGCAACACTGTCAAGAATCGGATAACTCTCCGGCTTGAGATTTGAACTTCCTGAGGCAAAGTAGATGTTGTCAAAACTCATTACCTCTCCGGCTCTAAGTGCAGCGCGAAGGGTGAAGGAGAGAGATACAGTCTGGTTAGGGCTGATTGTTGTTGTCTGATTATCAGCGATATAACCGTCGGCCTGTACTGATATAGGCCATGTGCCAGCTTCTGCCCGTGCAGTGTAAACACCAACGGTGCTTGTTGTCACGGATACAGGGTTTGTGCTGCCAATAGTTACAGTTGCATTTGCAATAGGTCTGCCTTCGCCATCTCTTACGGAGCCGCTGACGGTCCCGAGATTAGGGGCCATTGCAAAGTCCAAGTTGAGTGACTCATTGCGACTTAGGGCAACTATAGCGCTTGCATCACGATATCCTGCGGCGACTACAGTAACAGGAACTTCCCCTGATGGGATATTATGAGTATAGAAACCGGTAAGCTCATCACTTGTTACGTTTGCAATTGGAACTCCCGGGAAGGTGATAGTTGCGAAAATTGCCTCACCCGTAAGAGAGTCTGTAACAACACCACTGAGAATAGCCATGTTGGATGTTTCTTCTTTACCCATCATGTCTGAAGAAAATCCGATACCGAGGCTTACACCCCAATCGAATACTCCACCTATTGGAAGTGGAGCTCTTTCGGCGCGATCTGCTTCAGTAACCAGGCTGTCTGTCTGGTACATCCTGTGACCAAGGTCGTAGTAAGTGGGGTCAAAGGTGCTGGTGCTGAGGTCGAAAGAGACATCAATAAATGTTCCGGAGCTGTTCTTAAATCTGATTCCAGGTGTGAAGTAGGATACGCTTGCATTTTCACGATCAAGCAATTTCTGATTGGTGTACTCGAAGAAAATATCAGCGTATGGAGTAGGGATTTCAACACCAAAGCCGAAATTGAAGATGCCATCTGAAACTTCAAGAGCAAGGCTGGTTGAATCGGAATATGACCATCCAACTGTGTCAGGATTGACAACGAAATCGGTGAAGTAATAATTCTGCTTGTACTTCGCATAACCGAAGTTCAGATGTGCTTTTGCAGGAACCATTGGCAACCAGCGACCGAAATCACCGGTAATCAGGAAATCCATTGAGTAGTTGCTGTTTCCTGTGCTTGTGAATGGTCTGCGGATAGTACTCATCATCTGGCCCTGATGCCATGTACCGTCAGGGTCATCAACGTTGCGAAGGAATGCTGTATCTGCCGGTGCGAATCCCAGAGAGAAGTCTCCACCCAACCAGATAACATCCTCTAGTGTGGGAATCGGATTGTAACCGCCATGAACAACCATGTTGACGCCTTCAAATCCCTGGATTTCTTCCCAATGCCCGGTAGAACGTTCTTCATAAAGATCGCGTTCATAACTGGTACCCACGTAGGATGCTGTTGCTGCCAGGTCTACGTAGTCCCAAACTCCGTATGCAAGGCTAAGAATTCCCCGCCCGGTGTGTTCGGTCTCTGTCAACTCAGGGAAGAGAAGAGTTTGAGGAAGATAATGACTGTGATAGATGTAATTTTTGTATTCGTTTGCCGCTGTCCAGTAAGAAGTTCTCAGGCTGAAGGACATGTCATTCATGCCCAGAGGCATTGCACTGTTAACTCTGTGCAAGCCGGGAACACCCCAGATAGATGGTGCTGCCAGAGAACTGGAAACCAGGATAGCAAGAAGAACCGGGATAACTCTTTTCAATTGAACCCCTCCTTTTTGAAAAGAAAAAATTATTCAACATTGCATGAAGCATGCGAATAATCAGCTTTGGGGTCAACCGATAGGATTCCTCTGCTTGACCCGACCAAAACAAGACCCTATAAAAACAGATATTATGAAAATGACAGATAGTTATATTAGAGTGTGTTTGAAAGTCACTGGAAGAGTGCAGGGAGTTGGTTTCCGATTCTGGACTCTTCGGGCGGCAGAGCATCTGAATATAGGTGGTGTGGTATCCAACGCACCTGACGGTTCGGTGGATGCTGTACTATGCGGCAGAGTTGACGCCGTTAATGAGATGATCCAGCTTTGCAAAGTGGGTCCGAATTACAGTAAAGTTAATGAAGTACTAATTATCAATAGAGAGCCTGCTACGGTCTGTCCGGATGGTTTCAGGATTCTACGATGAACTAGAGAGGAATTGATAAATGAAAAAGGCCGTGTTAATTCTATCATTATTTACAGCATTGTCCCTTGCATGGGACCCTCTTTCCTACAACTACCTGGATCATGTACTTCCTGTTACGGGAACCTCAAGCGATTTTGCTTTCGGTTTTTTCGGTTTCAGCCAATACTGGGAAACAGATAGTCTTGGCTTTGACAGCCTTTACGATTACCGGGACAATTTCGGAGTGGTAAGATTTCAGTGGGCGGGACGCTACGGACTTACATCAAGTCATACAATCAGCCTGATCGTTCCTGCTTTTCTTCAACTTGCCGGTCCCGGTGACACAATAGGTGTAGGAATTGCAGATCCCTGGATATGTCTTGATGGATGGATGTCCAGAGACCCTCAGTTCATTCTTCGTGGTGCAATTCGCCCTACGCTGAAGGGAACTCTCGACACCGGAGACTACACCGAAAGTGACAGGCATGTTGCAGCTGAAGTTTCAGCAACACTTCTTTTCCCTATATCAGGACCCCTTACGGGGCCGAGATTGCAATTATCAGGAGGATTACGCCACTACTTCACTGCCTGGGATCAGGTGCCGGGTGCACCGGGAGACTCTGCAGATACTTCTCCGGCTACTGAACTTCGCGCTACTGCTCGTATTATTCTTCCTGTCAATCAAGAGTTGAACTTTCATGCCGGTCTTGATATGGCGACAAGAGGAGAGACGGAAATAGACTCTGATGAGATTTCCGGCAGTGAGGTTTCCCATGTTGATTTCCGCACCGGGATTGAGCTGGATAACTCTCAGCTTGAGTTAGATGTGGATGTATTCTACCGTCTCAACGGTCAGAATGTAAGCAAGGAATGGGGAGTTATTGTCAGTGGAATTGGTTTTGACATGGGTGATCTGTTCAGTGCAGGTACCAGCGGAAGATCATCTTCAGACTCAGGATCGAGTTCTGGGGGCAGAGTGTAATGAGGAGATCCCTCCTTTTACTCTCTATTCCGGTCCTTGCCGTTGTTTTTGCTCTGCTAGCCAGACCGTACAGTCTCGGAATCAAACTGGAGCAGAATGCAGATGATTATTCTCAAGCGCTTGGAAACGACCAACCGGAAATTGCTCTGTCAATGATGACAGAAGCGGCAGCGGCTGGTCTGTCTCCTGAATTTCTCGGTCGGTTGTCGGGAGAGCCTGTTCCAGATAATTTCAGATATGATGGAAGAGACGACAAAGGGATCAGGATGACTGGTTCTCTCGGTGATGCCGGCAGCAGGGTAATCTGGTTTTCAACTGAAAATGGAATCTTGGTGACTCATGATACAGCATTGGATAATATCCTTGGTTCGGCTGTTCTGCTCTGCAGAGAAAGTGCTCTTGCCGATCCGGAGGGTTTTTGCCCCGTTTCAGGAAGAGCCTACGAGTATAATCCGGATACCGGAAATGTTACCTGCCCTGAAGGGCATTTGGGTGAGGGGATGGTAATTAGTTCAGATGCATGCGCACTAAGAAGAGATTCTGTGCTTATTGAACTTACCGGATACATTGAAGCCGGGTACCCATTCCCGGATACAATTGAGGAAATGTTTGTTCTCAGCGATGAAGAATTTGGAAGAAGAGGCGGCTATAGATGTCCCGACAATGGTTACAAGTACTACGAACTTCGAAATGGAGCAATCTATTGTCCATTCCACGAACAATGTTCCGAGGCAGTGGTGAATCAGTGATTGAATACCCGAGTCTCATTGATGATCAGGAGACGTTTAACAAGCTTATTGAGGATCTCCTGAAAAAACCGGTAGTTGCACTGGATACTGAATTTCACTGTGAGAAAAGATACTGGCCGGACCTCTATTTGATGCAGCTTGCAGCAGATGGTATCGGACCGGTAGCTGTTGATCCTTTGGCAGTCAAAGACCTTGCACCTCTCGCTCGACTATTTGCGGCGGAAGATGTTGTAAAAGTTCTTCACAGTGCAAGAAATGATCTGGCAATATTGTTTAATGATATCCCTGACTTTTCCGTGAATAACCTCTTTGATTCCCAAATTGCTGCCGCTTTTCTCGGGTATGGAGAACAGATCAGCCTTGTAAATCTTGTTCATTCTGTATGCGGAGTTAAGGCCAGAAAGAAATACTCTATGAGCGACTGGTCAGCCAGACCGCTCGCAGAGGGCCAGCTTGATTACGCCCTTGATGATGTTAGACATCTAGTTCAAGTATACGAGAAGTTGTCTTCAGAATTAGAGAAAAAGGGAAGAGTACACTGGTTCAGAGGAGAATCCAAATCTCTCTCTGATGCTTCTACATACTCGATTTCCAGAGAGCGTCTTTTCAGCAAAGCCAGGTCTGCCGGCAAAGTTAAAAAGGCTAACTTTCCTTTGCTTTGGAGACTTGTTAACTGGCGGGAAGAAACCGCAATTGAGATGAATCGCCCCAGAATCTATACTGCAAGAGATCACCTTCTCTGTCGACTGGCTGTTCTGGCCCCGAAGAAGCCGGATACTATTCGCAGCCTCAGGGGTCTTCCCGGTGGTTTTGTCGAAAAGTATGGCGACGCAGTGGTCGCCGAAGTGAACAAGTGCATAGAAACCCCCCCCTCTGATGTCCCAAGACTTAGACTACCCAGACACGATTGGGGATATGCTGCCAGGAAAGACATTCTTCGAATCTTCCTGAAAATGAAATCCAAATCTCTCGAGCTCTCTCCGGCACTACTTCTCCCCAAGGAGAGTTTTGAATCTATTCTGGAAAACCCTCCAAAAAATATCGATCAACTGATGACCAGAAAAGATCTTACTGAATGGCGCAAAGAAGCCCTCGGACCGGAGCTTGTAGATCTTCTTACCGGTAAGCTGGCGATGGCACTTAAAAAAGGCAACTCGCTGAAATTCGTAAAAGTAAAATGACCGGCAATCTGACTCCCCGAAAACTGCTGGAGACAATGTCTCAAAGCGTCGGGGAGGCCGGTATACCCTCTCCGCTGGTAACAGGGACTGATCCTTTCAATGTTTTAGTCGGAACCGTAATCAGCCTTCGAACTCGTGATGCTGTTACTGAAGTCGTAACCGAACGTGTACTCTCATCTCTTCCCAATCCAGATAAAATGAGTGTTGCTTCAGAGGCAGAACTGGCTTCTCTACTGAGACCGGCAGGTTTTTTTAACAGAAAAGCAGTACAACTGAAAAAAATAGCCGGTATTCTTCTTGATAAGCACAAGGGCTCTGTTCCATCTGATAGGTCTGAGCTTGAGGCATTGCCGGGCGTAGGGGGTAAAACCGCTGCATATGTTCTTTCTATGGCTTTTGGAATTCCTGCAATCTGTGTTGATGTTCATGTTCACAGAATCAGCAACAGACTGGGATTGATCCATACCGGTACTCCTTCAGAGTCTGAAGAAGCGCTGAAACTATTTTTCCCAAAGGAACTCTGGATACCGCTCAATCATGTTTTTGTAAGATTCGGGCAGAGGCAGTGTCTTCCGTTAGGGCCGCTTTGCTCATCCTGCCCTTTCAAAGGATGGTGTAGTTATGCTGATTGATGTAACTAAGTCGATGTACAATGGAATTCCTGTTTGGCCCGGAGATACGCCGTTTGATAGATCAGTAATTAGTAATGGAAGCTTCACCTCCTCTAGGGTAACCATGTCTCTGCACACCGGAACTCACATGGATGCTCCATCTCACATGTTTCCCGGCGCTAAAACAATTGATCAGATTCCTCCATTTATTGTACCAGCTCTTGTCTTTTTAAACGGCAATCCTCTGGGGAAAGCCGTTCTTCTTGATGGCCCCGTAAGCGGAGCTGTGGCACAGAAGCTTGTTGATTCTGGTGCTGTTCTTGTGGGAACATCCTCGATATCAATCGATCATGACGGATCCGAAGATGCGCACAAGGCAATACTTGGCGGCGGCATTCCTGTTATCGAGAATCTTGAGCTTGGTGAAGTCGCTCCTGGTGAGTATATCCTGATGGCATTTCCCTTAAAGTTTGCCGGGGCAGACGGATCTCCAGTAAGGGTATTACTTGCAGAAAAGGCATCTGATATTCTGCAATAATGAAAGGTTTGAACAATGAATGAAGAATCAAAAAAAACACACCACAAGCTTGCTGTAGATTGCTTTAATGCAACCTGGGACCTTCTCGATAAGAAAGATCGTTCTCCGGAAGATGATGCAAAGATGATTCACACTGCTCATGCTTCAAGATACCACTGGGGAGAAATCGGAACTCCGCTAGAATTTCAGCGCGGAGAGTGGCAGATATCAAGAGTCTACTCGGTTCTATCTCAGGGAGATGCAGCGCTTTTTCACGCTGAGATTTGTCACGACATCTGTACAAAAAACGGAATCGGTGATTTCGATATGGCTTTTGCGTGTGAAGCAATGGCAAGAGCGCACAGCATCATGGGGAACACCATAAAGAAGGATATCTTCATCGAAATGACAAAGGCTGCCTCAGAAAAGATTGAGGATGCCGGTAACAAGGAATACCTGCTTGGTGAGTTAGCCTCAATCAGTTGACACGGGCTTCAGTTGCTCGAAGAATTCTCTGCCTGTGTATGTACACGAGCTACCGGAAATTGCCTCTTCCCAGCTGCATTTCCCGTTGGTTTTCAGTATTTTTTTAAGGTAGCAAAGTCTGTCGTCAATTGCCTGCTCAATAATTTCTTTGCCCTTGAGCTCGGGGCCGTGCCCAAGAATCAAACGGTCCCTGTTCATTTTGTTAAGCAATTCAAGTGAAGATATGTGATTACCAAGTTGATCGAATTCAACCCAGGGCACCAGTGCCTTGCCATCATATCTGCTCATAAGATTATCTCCGACATGGAGGTATTTCCCGTTTATGTCTATCAGAATGCTGCAAGCTGAGTGTCCGGGAGCTTTCGTGAAGGACAGTTCGTAGTTCCCGAAGTTGAAGGTTTCTGAAAATGTTACAGGAGATACGGTCTGCTGGATCTCTTTTGCAAGTGTTTTTCTATACTCCGGGCTACCCATTACAGTAAGGTTAGCATCAAGAGCAAGAAGACCATTCACATGATCCGGGTGAAAGTGGGTCAGAAGAACATGCGTCAGCTTCAGACCCTGCTTTTCAAGGTAGTTCTTTACAGCTTTTGCCTGTGTTCTAAAACCGGAATCAATTAGAAGAACGCTTCCCTCGTTGATAAGAGCATATAGATTGAATCCGTACCTGAAGCCCTCTTCTTCGGGAAATCTGAAATTGATGAAATCGTTTTCTATTCTTTCTGCTATCATGAAATCCTCCTTTTTGTATTTTGGGAACATAACAGCTAAGCCGGGTGTATATTAGTAGAAATTCCTACCAAGTAGGTATGAAATACTAATTTGATTGGGAGAATATGATTCTGCTGATTCTAATTTGCTATGGACCGGGAGGGTTGTGGCTGGATGCGAGCTCTCAAACTCACTGGTCAGAGGAACACTCCTTTCAACTCCAGGAAGAACAGGCCATGGTGTCATCCTATGGAGTTCTTCCCAATCCGCTTCTTCAGTTGTCTTACTCAGGGTCTCCCATTGAAACCAGGAATGGCCCCTTGCTCGGAAGTATCGGTTTGCAGCAGAGAATTCCATGGCCCGGCCTTCTTTCATCTTCGGAAAGAAAAGCCAATGCCAAGCTTGCCGTTGCGGAAGATGAAATTTTCCATCTCGGTTTACAGATGAGAACTTCTATTTCCAAAGGCTGGGCCGAGGTATACAAGCGGGAGCAACTGGGGCTTTTAGCAGTCGAGAGGGCTGAGTACCTCGCTTCCCTGCTTGTATCTGCTGCCGGTTCATCCTCCACCCTGGCAATGGAACACTCTGCACTTGTTGATCTACGGATAAGAGTAGCTCTTTCGGAGCAGAGGCCTTTGATTGAACACAATCTTCTTGTTGCAGCACATGGGGAGTTACAAGCTCTTACCGGAACCAGCTTTGCTGTTGTAGATGAGTTACCTCCGGTAGAATGGTTTTTAGAGAAGATTGCTTCAACAAGCGCAGAGCCTTATGCGCTTAGAATTGCTCTGGGTTCGGTGGCTTTGGCTGAAGCCGAGCTCTCTAGGATCAAATCAGCGGGAATGCCGGACTTCACGGTTGGAGCTTCATACACAGCTATCGGTATTCCTAAAAACTATAGTGGAGCAGTTTCAGATGAGGGGCGTGACAGCTGGACGGTTTCTCTCGGAATATCACTTCCTCTGGGTTATTCCGGGGATGAAGCCACTCGACAGGCTGCAGAATTTCACCTTGCTCAAACCATGGCTCACTACTCCCGATTGGAAGAAGAAATCACGGCAGAGCTGGATGCGAAAGCAACCATCCTTGTGAACTGTGTTTATGAGTTGGATCTGCTTTTCGAACTGCTGCCGCTCTCTGAATCGGCTGTTCTCTCAGCTTCGCAAGCCTGGATTGCGGGAGGAGGATCATACAGCACTCTTGTTTCAACTCTGGAAAACAATCTTGAAATACACAAGACAATTATTGAAAAGGAAGCCCTACTTGTGGTAAGTGCAGCCGAATGGCTGGAGCTTGCCGGGGCTGATACAGATGAAGGAGATTTTTTGTGAAAAAAATTACAGCAATCCTTGCTCTTGGGTTACTGCTTGTTTCGGCATGCGATTCAGCTGAAACGGAAGTGGAAGCCAGCGCACCGGCAACTCCTGGTGTTGTCGCACTTGCAAATACTACCTGTCCTGTTATGGGGCTGGAAGTTATGGATGGTGAGTTCCTGGAGTGGGAAGGGTACAGAATTAACCTATGCTGTCCCGGATGTGATGAAACATTCCTTTCCGATCCGGAAAAGTACATGGGAATTCTCGCAGAAGATCCTTCTGTATCTGCAGACCTCTCAGCTTTTCTGCCTGAGGAAGGCATCGGAGGGTGTGCATCTGGTTCCTGTAACATGGTTTCTGAAGAATGCCCTGATTGCACAGATGAAGAATTATGCGAAGCCTGCGAAACTGCTGATGCTCCAGCGGCATGTCACACAGAATAGTTAGCAGGTATCTGCCTGTTGCTACTGCTGCGTCTGTCGGTATTGCTGTTTTTCTGATATTCGGTGGGATGGACACGCATGAAAGCTCGGGCAGCTATGCCTGCCCGATGCTCTGTGTTGTTCTTGAAAACCCAGGAAATTGCCCAGTCTGTGGGATGGAACTGGAGCAACTTCTGGAAACGGGAGATACCCTGCTTGTAAGCGATACAGGAAGCGCACTTGCGGGTATTGCTTCTGTTGAGGTTTCTGAACAACGCCTCTCTACTATGGGGCGGTTCCCGGCAACAGTTGTTTTTAGCAGTGAGACTGTGGTTGAAGCTAGCAGCTGGGTAGACGGTCGAATATCTGATGTTCGTATTGTCGGCCCCGGAGAGTCGGTGGAGAGAGGTCAGGTCCTTGCTGTTTTACATTCACCTCAGCTTCAGAGTGCACGAACTGATTATGTATCAGCACTCACGTCGGGAGATCTATTTCTTAGAGAAGCAGCAGAGGATAGGCTTCTGGAACTCGGGGTTCAACCGGGAAGTTTTTCAGAACCCACAGCTGTGGCATACATATACTCCCCTGTGTCAGGTAGAATTGGAGAGGTATTTTTAAACTCCGGTAGCTGGCTGACGAGAGGAACTTCGTTTGCTACTGTAGTCGAAGAAGATGGCAGGGAACTCCGGATCGATATACCTCAGAACCAGGCTCTCTTGATGGAAGAGGGGCTTCAGCTTTCTTTTGAATATTCAGAGCAGCGCTTCAATTCTTCAGTTACACGGATAAACGCCGAACTGAACAGAGAAAGCTTAACTCTCCCTGTTTTTGCTTCCTTGCCAGCGCAACTGGTGCTTACTGCGGGTTCTCCTCTGATGGTTGATGTTCAGTTGACCAGCTCACAAATCTCTGTAGTTGCAGTTCCGGAAAGAGCGGTTCTTGTTCTTGGCGACCGCAGTATTGTCTACATCGATTTACTTGAGGGTAGATATGTTCCTCGTCTTATCAGAAAGGGAGAGCTTTCTTACAACGATAACTTTGAACCCTTCTTTCCAGTCCTGGAAGGACTTTCCCCGGGAGAAAGAGTTGTCCTCGATGCCGCTTTCCTTCTGGATTCTCAGGCTGAGTTAACCGGCATAACATCCTTGATGAACAGCTCTGCTGGAGATAGTTTGTGAAACACTTTCTAAACTGGACTGTTCTGCACCCGGTTCCTGTTCTGCTTGCTTCAGTGCTTATAGGGCTGATCGGCATCCATTCTGTTGCAACGGTTCCGGTTGATGCTCTTCCTGATGTGACAGAGAATCAGGTAATCATTGCAGTTTCCTGGAATGGCAGAAGTCCAGAAGAGGTTTATGAACAAATTACCCTTCCACTGACCGGAGCGGTGTCTGGGCTTGAGGGAATGACAAGTGTTCGAGCTGTCTCAGCGTTCGGGTACTCACAGCTTTATGCAGTGTTTAGCGATGATATAGATTTCTACACAGCAAGAACCAGGGTAATGGAAAAAGTGGACGAAGTTGTCGCTTCTCTTCCCGACCAGGCAGATATCACTTTTGGGCCAGATGCTACTGCCCTGGGTCAGATATTCTGGTACACAGTAGATGGTCCGCATAATGCAGGAGTTCTTCGTGATCTGCACGATGATGTAATCGCCCGCAGGCTTCTGATGGTTCCCGGTGTTGCAGAAGTCGCCGGAGTGGGTGGTTTTAGCAGAGAGCTAATTGTCGAAGCCGATCCTGCTCAGCTCTGGCAATTCGGGATTGATTTCAATACCCTCTTAACTTCGGTAAGAAATTCAGGAGTAGACTTTGCAGCCGGAGCATTAGAATCTTCAGGGATGGAGATTGTTGTTGAAGGACTGGTAGAGCCCTCCTCTCCGGAAGAACTTCGTCAGACAATTGTTACCGTTAGAGATGGCGTGTCGATTCTTCTCGGTGACGTTGCAGAAGTCTATTGGGGCCCGGGCCCCAGACGCGGCATACTTGCTGATGAAAACGGGGAAACAGTCGGCGGCATAGTCACAATGCGTATGGGTTCAAACCCAGTGGAAGTTATTGAGGGATTGGAAGAACAGCTCAAGCTCTTAAAAACAGCGCTGCCAGCAGGTGTATCAGTTAACCCCTACTACGACAGAAGAACGCTGATTGAAGAAACAACAAAAACGCTCACCGATTCCATTATATGGGAAATATTTATCACTATTGGAGTTGTTTTCTTTTTCCTTCGCAGAGCGAGGGAAGCCCTTCTTGTTGCTGCAAGCCTTCCGTTTGCAATTCTTCTCTGCTTTATAGCAATGAAAGTCATCGGTGTACCTGCAAATATTATGAGTTATGCTGGAATCGCAGTTGCAATAGGCACTCTTGTCGATATGGGCATTGTTATGGTTGAAGCGATTCACAGCAGAAAAGGAAGCATTGTAGATGCTGCCTACTCTGTAGCAGGGCCAATCCTTACCAGTCTTGGAACAACCATAATCAGTTTTATCCCCGTTTTTTTCCTGACCGGCCAGAGTGCTAAGCTATTCCAGCCACTTGCATGGACCAAAACGCTTGTTCTTGCCGGTGCCGGTGTTACAGCTTTTACTCTAATACCTGCTGCTGCGAAGTTCTTTCTTCTCAAACCAAAAGGCAAAGTTCCACTTGCTTTGGCCGGGTCAATCGGTCTCGGCCTTCTCGGAGGTTGGGTTGCCTCTCGTGCTGGACCTGTTGCATCGGTTGTAATGGCAGTCAGTCTCTCTCTTCTTGGCTGGTGGTCTGTAAAAGAGAGTAGAAAGCCCCGTTCCGGAATCAGGTTTCTCGAGAGAAAATACAAGCCGCTGCTCTCATGGTGTATGAACCACCGAAGCGTTTTTATAGCATTACCTGTTCTGATTGTTCTGCTTGGGTATACCGCATTTTCGGGACTGGGAACTCAGTTTATGCCTCCATTGGATGAGGGTAGCTTTCTCTTTATGCCATCTCTTCTTCCAGCAGGCTCGTTGACCGAGACCGGTCGGGTGATGGTTAACCAGAACGCCGCTCTTTCGCTCCTTCCAGAGGTAAACAGAGTCGTGGGTAAAGCTGGCAGAGCAGATTCACCTCTGGACCCAGCACCCGTAGGAATGATAGAAACGCTTATCACCCTGAACCCGAGAAACACTTGGCGAGAGGGAATAACAGAGCAGGACATTCTTGATTCTCTGAGAGCTTCAGTGGAGATGCCTGGTATTGCTCCCTCCTGGTTACAACCAATTGAGACCAGGGTTGTGATGCTTCAATCCGGAATAAAAACTTCAATGGGCATTGAAATTCACGGCGAAGATCCTCTTGAAGCCGAAAGAATCGCAATTGCCCTTGAAGAGGTTCTTGAGGGAATTCCTGGTACCCGAGATATCAGTGCTCTTCGCACGGGAAGAAAACCCTATGCAAGGGTTGTCATTGACAGGGAAAGAGCAGCTCTTCTTGGAATTTCTATGGCCACAGTGAACCTTTCTCTGAGGGGAGCTATTGGAGGGGTGGCAGCGGGAGAAATTGTTGACGGTTACTCATCAAATACAATACGGGTCAGGTACTCTAAAGACTTCCGCGATAAACCGGGTGATATCGAAAATGTTCTTGTAAGCTCAATTGACGGTGTTCAATACCCGCTGTCCATGATTGCTTCTCTTACAACGGAAACCGGAGCTGCTTCAATACGGTCTGTTGATGGAGATCCAGTTGCATATCTGATGCTTAATTCTTCGGGCCGGGATCAGGGTGGTCTAATTGAAGAAGCGGATTTGGCTATAGAAGAGTTGATCAGTAGAGAGAGATCTATGCCCGAAGAGGATAGAACACTGAATATGCCTGAGGGATACTGGTACAGGTGGGTAGGAGACTGGCAGAATCAGCAGGAAGCAAGGAAGAGATTTGCACTGCTTCTTCCTGTGTGTCTTTTTTCGATTTTCCTACTCATGTATATGGAATTCAAGACTTTCTCAGTTCCGGCAATCATCTTTGCTGGTAGCATCCCCGTTGCAGTTTCAGGGGGACTGATCGGTCTGCGTTTCTGGCCGGTGCTTCACAGAATGCTGGAAAGTGCAGGTCTTACCGGTGCTGCTGCCCCCAATCAGATTAACATTACAGTTGCAGTTGTTGTAGGCTTCATTGCCCTGCTAGGTATCTGTGTAGATGACGGTGTGCTGATGGCATCTAACATCACCCGCCTCGTAAGGAAAGAGAAGCCTGGAACAGTCAGAGAGCTTCGATCCCTTGTGCTAAGTGCGGGGACGATGCGAATAAGACCTGCAGTCATGACAACAGTTACCACCATCATGGCTCTTATACCAGTCCTTCTTGCCTCAGGCAGGGGCAGTACTCTCGCCCGGCCGATGGCTATTCCGGTGTTTGGTGGTATGATTCTTGAATTTCTCAGCATGCTGATTGTACCGGTTGTGTACAGCTGGTGGCTTGAAAGAAAACTCCCGAAATCGTAGAGATAGAGCAGAGCCGGCATCGGGGGGATACCGGCTCGGAAGAAGAGAAGTATCAGCGAACCACAGTTACCCGTGTACTCGATATTTCTCCGTTGAAGTCTGCCTTGAGCAGATAAACTCCCTGAGGCAGTTCAGAGATATCTGCTGTGCACTCAAGCAGACCCTGAGGTGCATTGCCGGACCATATTTTCTTTACTGTTCTTCCATCGAGACTGATGATTGAGACTTCCGCCTGAACCGGGAAGCCTGATGACAGGAAGAAAGAAAGGGAGGAAGAAGCCGGGTTCTGAAGAATTCCGACTCTGTGTCTGATGGGGGTATATCCCTGACCGCTTTCCTCTTCAAAACCGTTGTCGTCAACTCCCAGGCAGTAGTAAACGTACTCGGAATAGTCTCCTGAAAGAATATCAACCACGCCGTCATTATTCCAATCGAAAAGGAAAGGTTTTGTGTCGGGATCTATCATAAGAAGGTCACCTCCACCTTCTCTTTGAAGCATCTCCGGTGAACCGAATTCAGGGTTATCATCTGTTCCTGTGTTTTCGAAGTACCAGAAACCTTGAGGATCTACGGAAAGACCTTCTCCAAGGATTAGATCCTTCTTGCCATCGTTATTTAGATCATAAACACATGGCTGAGTTCTCCACATTTCAATGGGAACCGGGCCTGTGCCCGGGTCGTAACTTATGTAGTCTTCAGTTTCAAACAAGTATGCCTCTGGAGTACCCGTGTTGATAAATAAACGTACCCGCTTTGGTGATACCTCCGGATGTCCCTCGTTGCATACTATCAGGTCAAGAAGACCGTCATTGTTCCAGTCAGTTACAAATGGAGCCGAGTTCTGACCAACCCATAAAGAGTCACCGTTGGACATTCTGATAACAGAATCTGCACCGAGAGTGATGGGATCTTCTGATGTTCTCGGAAAGAAGTGAACGAGGCCCAGTCTTTCTCCCATGATAAGATCAAGCATTCCGTCGTTGTTGAAATCCACAACCTGTGGACTTGTAGCACCTGTGCATCAACCAGCTTCCATCGCTATGTACTCTCCATCACCCTGCATCCATTCAAAAGTATTGAAAACCGGGATATCAGTATCGCTTTCGTTTTCGTAGAGAGCCACATTGGCAAACTCACTATTGGCATAACCAACAAAGCAACCAAGAATCAAATCAGGTTTCCCATCTGCATTCCAGTCACCCATCCAGGGGTTCAGGTGACCGAAAATCTGGGTGATGGGTTCACCTGCACAATTAATCTGGACCGGATCTTGGAAAACCGGTATGTCGCAGAATGCTGCTACACCCAGTAGAAGAACAATCGTAACTGCAAGCCTCATAACAAACTCCTTTTCAATGTTTTTGGTGCGGAGGAATTATAAAGTAGAATTCCTACCGAGTCAAGAAATGCGCTCAGCGCATTGATTGACATCCCGTTCATAATTGAGTAGCCTTGGTTTCTCAGAGGGAGGAAATTCTCGTGGAAAAAACCCGAAGTGCTTACAGTGATGTTCTGGAATCTGTTATGTCTCTGCGCACATTGCTGGATCGAGCTTTTACATCAATTTCCGTTTCTGGAAGATCAGCTCCTGAGATACACAGGGAGCTGAAAATAGACAGAAAGCTTGCTTGGAAGCTCTCGAAATTTCTTTCCGAGGATGATCATTTCCAGGCTGCTGTTCAATTTCCCGGGAAAGCTGCTCTGACAAACTTTGTCAAGCTGCTGAGGAAATCTGGAGTAGACGTAAAGCTAACAGCAGAGCTTCTTCGTAGTTCAGAGAAGTTCAACAGCCTTGTTCTGAAGCATGCTGAGGACAGATCTTCTTTCGATATGATGATGCTTTCTCTCTCGGAGAGCGGTCTTTTGCAGGCTTATCGCGCTCAGCAGAAGGTCCAATTCTCAGCCAACAGTTATCTCCTCGGTATTCAGTCTAGAGCACAGTTCTCAACCTGCTTCTTTCATCCCTCTGAAAACCCTGATCAAGTGGATTCAGCAATACTCCGTGGAGTGATTGACTTAAGAAGGAACAGACCAAAAGCTCCTTTTGTAATACACAGCATTTATCACGGGGATGTGGATGGAGAGAAAACGGAATCTGTCAGGACGATACCTGTAGAGAATTCCGAGAACCCAGTTATTCAAAGCTGCGGTTTTCTTAGAGATTTTTGCTCGAAGCCACTTCCTGATGTTCTAGACATCGAGGAGCACAGTAAACAGTGGAAAGTAAAGCTTGCCGATGCTCCAATAGGAAAAACCAGCCAGTTTTCTATTGTTTCAGCAGAGGTCTACCCGGAGCTTGAGAAGAGATGGGCAACACCTGATGAAAAGTTCTGGGAATTCCAAACATGCATTCGCACACCGGCAGAGGTTACCGTTAATGACCTTCTTGTTCACAGATCTCTTCTTACAGAGAACGGTCCTCTTTCCGATATATGTCAGGATATTACAGTAACAAATGTTGTAATGCCCATCTCAAAACGGGCACCTGAAACACTGATTCCATGCCATGCTCACATCAGATACTCAGGAACGGGTATAGATTCTCTGACATCAGCTATTGTTCCTGATTATGCTTCAATGGTAAAGAGAGTTTATGATAAAACTGGCTGGAAAGCCGAGGATATGCACCTTTTCAGGCTTACAATCGAATATCCCGTAACGCCATCTTCAGTGTACCTGCGCGTTTCGATTCCTGAAAAAGGGAAAAAATAACGGGGATCTGATCCCTATTGAACAAATCCCCGTTGGTCATATCACATTATGATCTATTCTGCGAGAAACAGATCTTCATCTTCAGGAGTGATGATGTAGGCCCTGGGCCAGGTTTCTGTCTGTGGATTGAAACCAGTTACACCGTAGCTGTTTATCGAAGGAACCACATTCTCGTGTGCTTCATCTGTACGGAGTGCTGCGGTGAAAAGGAAATCACCTGTCTCACAGTCATACACTCTGTACACAGGAGTATCGTAGAAACCCATCAGAACCCAGAGTCTGTTGAGATTGTCTACTTCAATAAGAGCTATGAAAGTCTTGTAATCTTCGAGCTGGAAGCTATCAACCATGTCAGGTGGAGTGCCGGTTGCAGCCATCCTTGATCTGATTAGTTCGCGCTCCTCGACTATTTCCTCTTCTGTCTTTTTGATCCGGGGATAGTCTTCCTCTATCTGCCAAATCTGGTCACCATCCAGAGACCGTGAAGTAATCACGAAATGCTCGGTGGAGTAGGGAGTGGTAATCACATTATCATTTTTATCTGTATCGAAGAAAACCATGGTTTTCACCGATGCTCCAAGATCGTTCATGTCGAAGAGAATCATGTTTCTCTCGTACTCCATTTCATGGGCAGCCGAGTCTGTCCAGAGATAGATACCCATTCCAATATTCATCTCTTCTTCAGTCTGTTCGAACTCAGGTTTAAGACCCACAAAGCCACCAACAACCGGCGAAATCATAATCGGAGGTGTCGGAAAGAAACCTGTCATTGCATCGGTAAAAACGTAGTCTGGATCGTAGAAGTTTAATTTACCGCCCATTGCATCGGGAATCATGAATGACCCATCGTCACGTACTGCAAAAGTGGAGAGCATGAGAAACTCACCAGGTCCGCTTCCATCATGACCCACAGTGCTAACAAATTCTCCACCCCGTGTATAAACACTTACTCTGGTCTTGAGCATGTCTGCTATCGCGATGTTACCGTCAGGAAGAAATTGAACACCCGCAATCTGTCCGAAAACAAAATTGGAGTCTCCCATTTCAACACCGATAGAATCCGTAATAGCAAGCCAGTGATCAATTTCCGGCATTTCTAAAGCGGCTGTATCACTTTCAGACTGTGGATCCGAGGACGAGGAATCAGAGTCTGGAGCGTCCCCACAGGCTGAAATTATGAGAAGCAGAGCAAATCCTACAGCCGAAAGTACTGTTAGCTTCTTTCTCATAATACTCCTTACAGGGAGAAATAGAGTCTGTGCTCAAGGGGATGCGGATTTCCCTTGAAAAGACTGGTTTCTGCCCTTTTGACTTCGATGAATGCATCGATCAGATCCGGTGTGAACACATCGTCCTGTTCGAGGAATTCTCTGTCTTCTCCGAGTGCATCGAGAGCTTCATCTAGGCTGCCTGGAAGAATTGAGAGTCCGGAAGTGTCGTATCCTTTGGCGAATACATTCTCATCGATTGGACCGAAGCCCATGTCCTCGGGTACCATTTCCTTTTTAATTCCATCAATAGCTGCCATGGTCAAAGCGCCCATTGCAAGGTACGGATTGCAAGTACCATCGCCGACTCTGTATTCAAAACGCATTTTCTTAGGTGTTCTAGCATAGGCCGGCACTCTTATTGCCGCTGATCTGTTTGGTCCGCTGAAGAATCGGTATACGGGTGCTTCCTGATTTGGAACCAATCTCTGATAGCTGTTTACGCTGGGGTTTGTGAATGCACACAGAGCCCGGGCATGGTGGAGAATTCCTGCAATAGCACTTCTGGCTGTGGGGCTGAGGTTGCAGTAGCCTTCCTTCTGGAAGAAAACTCTTTCTCCTGCTTTGTCGAAGTAAAGATGAAAATGCATACCGTTTCCGGGTTCACCGGGCATAGGCTTGGGCATGAATGTAGCTGCGAGATCGTTTTCAAGAGCAACATTACGAACAATATGCTTGGTTAGCATTACATTATCTGCACTGATGAGCATAGGTGAGAAATTTACTTCAATCTCAGACTGACCCCATCTACCAACTTCGTGATGGTGGTATTTAACCTTAATGCCAGCATCCTGCAGATTGGAGACCATGTCTCCACGAACGTTGTGGAGGCTATCAACAGGGAACATGGCATGGTACCCACTGTGTGTCGGATGAACTAGACCGCGCGAGTCGGGATTAATCGAGGCCTCCGGATTCTCAATACTGTCGAATTCGTAACCCATTTCTCCCGGCTTGTTCCAGAATCTGGCTTTGTCAAAGAGATTGAATTCAAACTCAGGTGCCCAGAAACTATCCGTAGCAATACCGGAGAATTTGAGAAGGTTGTCTGCTTTTCTTGCGACTCCTCTGGGATCCCTGGAATAAGGGTGACCCGTTACGCAGTCTACAATATCTCCAAAAAGGGCAACGGTTTTTTTCTTTGGAAAGGGATCAAAGTAGAGTCTTCTTGGATCTGGAACGAGGGCCAAGTCCCCTGCCTCAACCTTGCTCATGCCGTCGAGGGTGGAACCGTCAAATCCTACGCCCCTTAAAAAAAGATCACTTGGTGCTGAAGCAACAGGAATTGTAACATGACGCCAGTATCCAAGGAGATCGGTAAATCGGATATCGATTTCCTCTATGCCTTTTTCCTTCAGTTTTTTCTGAACCGCTTCGATGATTCCGCTGCTCAATTTGATGCCTCCTTTCAGAGGTTGTTTAATTCTTCTATCAATCGTTTCTCTAGTTCATTTTCCTGTATTGCACCGAGAGATTCTCCGTTTCTCCAGAGAAGGAACCCGGTGGGTGTACCGATAACTGCAATATCTGCATCTCTGGCCTCGCCAGGTCCGTTTACTTCACAGCCCATTACTGCAACCGTAACCGGCAGGCAGAGACCCTCTACCAATTTCTGAACCCTCAGGGCGAGGGTGGCCACATCAAGTCTGGCTCTTGCACAGGTAGGACAACTCACAATTCTAACGAATCTGCGTCTAAGATCAAGAGAAGAGAGAATCTCCCAGCCTGCTCCCGGCTCTGGTTCTGGTGAACCGGAGATGGAGACTCTAATGGTGTCTCCTATTCCCTCATTCAGAAGGATGCCCATGGCAACAGCACTTCTGATGCCGGCTGTTCCTCTGGGACCGGCCTCAGTTACTCCAAGATGGAGTGGATAAGGGCATTCTGCTGCAGCGAGCCTGTTCACTCTGACTGTAAGCATTGGATCAGAAGCCTTGAGAGAAAGCACGATGTCTGTAAAACCTGTATCTGTAAGAAGAGATATGTGTCTTTCCGCAGCTTCCCACATAGAGTTCTCGTTAACTCCCTGGTATTTTTCACGGAGATCTCCGGGAATACTACCGGAGTTTACCCCGATTCTTATAGGAATGTTGAGCTTGCCTGCTAGTTCTGCAATTTTGTAAACATCTGCCGTTCTTCTGATGTTGCCGGGGTTGAGCCTGAGCTTGTGAACACCAGCCTGAATTGACTTAATTGCAAGATCGGCTCTGAAGTGAATGTCGGCTACTACAGGTACCGGTGATTTCTCAACAATGCTTTGTAGTGCTGCCGCTGAAGAATCATCAGGAACAGAAACTCTGATTATTTCTGCACCAAGAATGGCTAGTTTATCAATCTGAGCAAGTGTGGCTATGTGGTCTGATGTTGCAGTGGTTGTCATGGATTGAACCGCAACAGGTGCACCTGCACCAATTGTCACATTGCCTATTTTAACACTTGTCATGGAAGCCAAAACTATTTCCTCCTAGCGGTTACCATTCTGTGATTGCCAGCAAGATCATTAAATGTTCTAACATTTGTCCAGAGTTCAGTAGAGAAACAAGATGGAACAGAAATTCTCTGGTCGAAGCCGGTTTCTAGCACAATCAGCCCTCCTGATTTCAGTTTACCAGGAATACTTCGAATTAGCTCCAATATAAGAAAAGTTCCGTCCGTTCCCCCATCAAGAGCTAATCGGGGGTCATGATCTCTAACCTCTGAATCCAGAGTGGAGATAACTTCTGAAGGAATGTAAGGGAGATTGGCAACAATTAAGTCAAAACAACCGTTGACACCTTCAGCGAGATTGCAGTTTATCGTACTGAAATTGTTTGCTTTTTGAAGATGCTTGTTCTCAGTTGCGAGAGCGATTGCGTCGGCAGAAATGTCGGTGGCGACTACTGTAGCCCCCGGTAACTCAAGGGCAAGGGAAATGCCTATTATTCCGGAACCTGTGCCCACTTCAAGTATGCTGGGGGAGGGTGCGAGCTTTGTTGAGACTATGAATTCTACCAGAAGTTCGGTTTCCGGCCTTGGTATCAAAGCTCTTTCATCAACTTTGAAAGTTCTTCCGAAGAAATCCCATTCCCCGATAACATGCTGGAGGGGGACACCGGAAACTCTCCTTGCTGTAAGTTCAAGCAAATCTTTGTAGAGTTCGGTATCGAATGGGTTGTCACTTCTTATATAAAGCTGATTGACCTTTATTGAAGCTGCGTGTGCTACCAGTATTTTTGCCTGTCCGGTGGAATCGGAAAGGCCAGAGGCTTCCAGAATTCTGGAAGTCTTTCGAACAGCATCGGCAAAAGTCATTTATCCTTTTGACCTTGCGGCTAGAATTTTCTCCTGATCCGCTTTTATGAGAGCATCTATAACAGGATCGAGACTTCCTGCAAGGATATCGTTAAGGCTATGCAGAGTAAGATGGATTCTGTGATCTGTGAACCGCCCCTGAGGGAAATTATAGGTGCGTATTTTGGCGGATCTGTCACCGGAGCCGACCATGCTTTTTCTGCTTTCAGACCTCTTGGCATTTTCTTCGTCCTGTTTGACAATAAGCAATCTTGAGCGGAGAACCTTCATCGCTTTCGCTTTGTTCTTGATCTGGCTCTTCTCATCCTGGCAGGACACTACTGTTCCTGTTGGAAGGTGGGTAATACGCACGGCTGAATCCGTTGTATTAACACTTTGTCCACCTGGCCCACTTGAACGGTAGACATCCACACGAAGCTCGTCACTCTTGATTTCAACATCAATTTCTTCAGCTTCAGGGAGTACAGCAACTGTGCAGGCGGATGTGTGAATCCTGCCGCTTGTTTCAGTTTCCGGAACTCTTTGAACTCTGTGGACACCGGATTCGTATTTGAGCCTGCTGTAAACTCCATTACCGGTAAGGTTTACAATTATCTCCTTGTATCCGCCTCTGTCGCTTTCCCGTGCACTCATTACTTCGGATTTCCAACCCTGTTTCTGAGCGTAGTAGCTGTACATCTTGTAAATACTTCCTGCAAAAAGAGCTGCTTCGTCACCGCCGGTGCCTGCTCTGATTTCCATAACTACACCGCGATCATCATTCGGATCGGGCGGAATAAGCAGAACTTTAAGATTATGATTAAGCTTCTTGAGCCTTTTGGTTAATCCGGGAATTTCCTCTGATGCCATTTCGGAGAGCTCGGGGTCATCTCCGGAAGAAGCTGTCTCCATTTCTTCAAGTAGAGATTCTGTATCGATTATGTCAACTAAGGTTTCGTTAATTCTTACAAGGCTGTATCTCTCGGTGTTGAGAGATTTCATGAGCACCCGGCTTCTCAGAGTCTCCGGTTTACAGAGAGCTTCGTCAATTTCGCCGAGTCGTTGCTCTATTTTTTTTTGTTCCTCGTGTGCTGTCATCCTGTTTTCTCCTCTGCAATTTCAACATTGGCTGGCAGATCAAACCCAAGGGCCATTTTTGCAGCAGTTTCTGCGACTTCAAGCATTTCGGGTGTTGCCGGTTTTGTAGTCAGTCTCTGAAGCCAGAGCCCGGGCTTGGAAAGACCCCTTGCGAAGGCCGAGGAGTCGAGGTGCTTGTCTGCAGTTTTCAGTACTTCATAAGAAATTCCCATCACCAGAGGAATAAGAGGAAGGTGATAGAGGACTCTCCAGTGGGCTGCAGGAGAGACTCCTGTGGCAAGATAAACCAGAGAATCAATAATAGTGTAACAGAGAATTGTTACGATCATGACATACATCAGAAAACTTGTACCGCACCTTGCATGAAGAGGTGATTCTTTTGCTGCATCATGGGCGAGATCATCAGAACCATCTTCCCAGGCATGAATTACCTGGTGTTCTGAACCATGATACATGAAGACTCTTCGAATGTCGGGCATCAGCGAAATTGCCATTATGTAGAGAACAAAGGCAAAGATTCTAAATGTACCGGCTACGATGTGAATGTAAAACTGTTCCATGCCGCCACTAACGTTACCCAGACCGGAGACTATCCATGAGGCAAGACGAAGTGGAAGCCATGCAAAAAGAAGCATTGCAAGAGCAACTGCACCTATGTTCGCCAGCCACATGCCGATTTTAGCTGTTTTCTTTCCTTCGGATTCCTTGCCTTCTTCACTGGCTTCCGAAGTTTCCGCTGCTTCCGCAGACCAGTTCAACGCGGAAAATCCCATTTTCATTGTGTCAATGAGGCTGATAGCGCCTCTGAAAATGGGCTTACTAAGAATGCCGGTTCTTTTGGCGGGGACGAGGTAGTTCATGTTTTTTGCCACTATAGTGCCGTCAGCTCTTCGAACTGCTGCTGCCGCACCTTCCGGAGCACGCATAAAAACACCCTCTATAAGGGCTTGTCCGCCTATACTAGGTCTCTTTTTTGTCATGATTCTCCATATGTGCAAAACGGGAGGCAATATGCCTCCCGTTCCATTGTCGCATCGGGGTTGTTACCCTTCCTGCTCGTCCTTCTGAAGACCGTATTTTCTAAGGTACTTGTCCACTCTACCAGCAGAATCAATAAGCTTCTGCTTGCCGGTATAAAACGGATGGCAGGCCGAACAGATATCAAATCTGTGGTCGCCCTTTGTGGACTTTGTACGAACTTCATTACCGCACGCGCAGGAGAAAACAGCTTCCCCATACTTAGGATGTATATCTTTTTGCATAATTTTTCCTCCATGCTCAAAATCGCCGTATACTACTCGTAATTCTGCATGTTGTCAAGGAACCTTCTATTGGATTTGTGCTTTGACAACTGCTTCTTTAAAGTCTCCATTGCTTCAACTGGACTCATTTCAACCAATATTTTTCTCATTACCCATACTCTGCTGATCATTTCCTCTGACATCAGAAGGTCTTCACGTCTGGTTCCGGATTTGGTGATATCTATTGCAGGATAGACTCTTCTGTCGGCAAGTCTTCTGTCGAGGACAATTTCGCAGTTTCCCGTTCCCTTGAACTCTTCGAAGATAACCTCATCCATTCTGCTACCTGTATCCACCAGAGCTGTACCGATGATGGTGAGACTTCCTCCCTCAACAATATTTCTGGCCGCGCCGAAAAATCTTTTGGGGCGCTGGAGTGCATTTGAGTCGACTCCACCCGAGAGAATTTTGCCGGAGTGGGGAATTACCTGATTGTTTGCCCTTGCAAGCCTGGTAATACTGTCCAAAAGAATAACTACATCTTTGCCAGCCTCAACAAGTCTTTTTGCTTTCTCTAAAATCATGTCTGCAATATGAACGTGTCTCTTGGGGGGTTCATCGAAAGTGGAACTGACGACCTCGCCCTGAACTCGACGCTTCATATCGGTAACCTCTTCAGGTCTCTCGTCGATAAGAAGAACTATAAGGATTACTTCCGGATGGTTCTGTGTTATTGAATTAGCAATGTGCTGAAGAAGAATTGTTTTACCTGCCCTCGGAGGAGAAACAATGAGAGCTCTCTGCCCTTTTCCGATAGGAACAAGAAGATCCATTACCCTTCCGGAAAATTCATCTGCACCTGTTTCAAGAGTAAAGGCTTCTTCCGGATAGTATGGAGTCAGTTTTTCGAATCTTCTACGAGAGGAAATTTCTTCCGGACTAATGCCGTTGATTTTTTCCAATCTGATCAAAGCTGCGTATTTTTCGCCATCTCTCGGTTTTCTTGCATGTCCGGAGATGGAATCACCTGTTTTTAGGTTGAATCTTTTTATCTGACTTGGAGAAATGTAGACATCGTCCGGGCCGGGAAGGTAATTGGATGTGGCATTTCTAAGAAATCCGTATCCCTCATTGAGGGTTTCAAGAACACCCTGTGCAAATCCGAGTCCATTTTTTTCGGCTTTTTTCTCAAGAATAGTAGTTATCAGGTTTGCTTTGCGGATGTTGGTGACTTTTGTAATCCCTGCCTCTTTGGCCATTTCCTGGAGTTCCGTGAGGGTTTTTGCTTCAAGGTCAGAAGCCGAAGGCCCGGAAATGATTTGGCGGCGCTTGTTATACGGTGTTCTTTTCTGTCTATTGGTTTTCTGCAATGAATATCTCCATGATGCTCTGCCGGCTGGCAGAAGGTTTGTTACCGGTAGCTGTTTTTTATGTAGTCTTCCACAAAAGGAAGTAGAAAAATGGATTTTCGGTCTATCAGATTCTGTGTTGGCTTGATTTTAGTCACACTTTCAAGTGCCCCTAAAAATCATTAAACTATGCCCCTGTCGTCAAGTGGCATATTTTTCTTGGCTTTCCGCTTGTTTTTGCTCTCCTCAGTTTTACTTCCTGTCAGGGATTTGTACACTATATTCGGTAAGCTGAAACAGCAGACAATAATGACGAAGGAGAAGTCGGTGTCTAGAGATAAAATCATTGGGAATGCGCTTTTCACTCTTTCAGCACTCATCGTGCTGGTTAATGCAGCAGCTGTTTCCGAGAATCTGCCGGATCGCTTCCTGTATGGTTTTGTTTCTCTCACTATTGCAGCCATCATTGCAGTTTTTCTTTTAAAAAGAGACAGCACACCCCATACTGGCATTATCCTGATTGCAGCAGCGGCAGTTAACACAACTGTTCAGCTTTGGGGCGGGGCGCTCGGGCCGGCAGCTTTTCTCTACCCTCTGCTTTTCCTCTGGATGAAGAGGGAATCTATCGGTGGTCCAGCCGTTGCAGTTGCAGGAGTTCTTGGAGCTGTTGAATTTATCGCTCCAATCGTTTCCAGCACCGGGATAAAGAGTGGTAATTTTGATCTGAGTACATTTCTTGGTGTTCTGGTGGGAGCACTAATAGCCGGTATAATTCCATTGGCATCAATGCTGGCTGTCGAATATCTCAAAGGGGATAAGCCGGTCGGAGCATCTGACAGTTCAGAAGAAGATGAAGAGGCTGTAAACAGTAAGAAGCTGCAGTTCCCTGACGATGTAGCCAGAAGTCTTATTCCTATTCTTAAGAAAAGCACAGGAGCTCACGGCATTTTTCTTTTCGTTCGAGATGAAAGGGAAGTCTGGACTCTTAATGAATTTGTCGCTGATTCTGGTGGGGTTTCAGTGAGGTATATGGTTGGACCAGATGATCCTGTGATTCAGATTCTGAATGGAAGTTCTGGAGAAGTCGTTCAGGTTACAGCAGATAAATTATTTATTGGTGGAAGCACTTCGCTTCCATGGTACATTAATGGCGGTAGGAATTCACTGGTATCTCTGGTTCAATTTCGCAGAGATGGTGTACTGAACGGATTTATGGTTCTTGATTTTGATTCAGAAGTAAAGAGAAAAGAGAGTTTTTCTCTTCTTTCAGATTCTACATTTCTTTTATCTCTCTCCTGGGCCCTGGGTAGAGAAGACAGCGACACGGGATTTCTTGCTCTCTGCGAGGAGATGGAAGCCTCCACAGATGTGCGAAACGCTGTGCATAAACTCATAGGGAGAATTGTACTCTCATATCCCGGGACAACTGCAACAGTTGCAATAGTTAATAAAGCAGATACTCTGGCCATTTTTGAGTCCAGGGGAGTTGTAGGTGACGGGAGAGCTGGAAGAGAATTTCATATTAATGATGGCGTGGCAGGTCTTGCCGTTTCCAGAAGGCAGCCTATACGAAGACTGCGGATGGGTGAGGTAAGAACATTCGGTGAAAGTGATGATCCCGATAGAATAGTTGGCTCCTGTTGCGTTGTTCCGCTTGAGAACAACTCTGCCGTGCTGGGGGTTCTTGCTGTAGAAAGCCTTAAAGAACAGTATTTTTCTACTGATGATCTTTCCATTTTTAAGGCCTATGCAACGGTGTTCAGCCTCGCAGTTAGCAGGAATCAGCTTCAAAGCTCGATGCGGAAGCTCAGAGATGTTGACCGATTGACAGGTTTGCCTCTACTTTCTTCTTTCCACGAGCAGCTTGCTGATCTCATCAGAGGTGTAAGGAGCAGGGCATTAACCATCGCCGTGCTCGCCATAGATATTGATGGATTCAAAGGGATTAATGAAGAGATGGGTTACAAAGCAGGAGATTTAGTTCTTCGTAAAACAGCAGAACGAATGAAAGGTGTTTTAGGAGAAAAGGCGATTCTGAGCAGATATGGCCCAGACAGTTATTATGTCTGTCTGGCAGGAGTTGACAGGGTATCGGCAGAGGCCTTTGCAGCAAGAATTCATGAGGAATTTGCTTACAAACCTATAGAGGTGTTTGGAAGAGAAGTCAGTATTCGAGTCTGTATAGGAGGAGCCGTTTCGCACGTTGACAGAATGATAAAGAAACTTCCTGAAATAGCGAAAACTACAGTTGAGGGAATTTCCTCCAGGCCGGGTTTCTCGGCTATCGTGGACGTGGGACAATTCTACGGGTCTAAATGAAAGGCTGTACTTGAATCTCATGAGTAGATATACCATTCCCAGAAGAATCTTTTTGATTACTGTTGCCCTTCTTGTAGTCTACCTCAGTCACCAACCCTCATTGAAGCCCCCTCTCGAGCTGTTTCCCCATCAGGATAAGCTTTTTCATATGCTGGAATTCGGCGGACTCGGCCTTGCTCTTGTTTTCAATTCGGATCTGTTCGGTAAGAAAACCCAGAGAATTAGAATGATTTCTGCTGGGGTTATCTGGGCCCTTCTTGATGAGTTGCACCAGTCTTTTGTACCGGGTAGAGATTGCTCTTTACAGGATGTTTTTGCCGACATTGCCGGCCTTCTCATTGCTGTGATGTTATTTAGTTATATGTGTACTAAAGTGGGCAGAAGGGTCTCTTCACCCCAGATTCCGTAGATTGCAGTGATTGCTTTTTCCGCCCCCTTTGATTGCGTCTTGACAGAACAGTGTGTTGTGGTTAGTAATAGTCTTCAAGGGTTGTAAATTTGTGCCCCAGTCGGGGTGGGGGGGTCATGAGGACATAATGTATTCACGATTCCATAGTTACGAGAATAACGACAGAGTAACCTAGAGGAGGTTTCGGAGATGCTCAGAACAAGAACTTCAATGTTCTTTCTTGCACTCCTGGCCATGGTTCTGCTTGTAGCAGCATGCGGTCCTAGCGAAGAACAGCTTCGTGCGCGTGACACAGCAAGAGCAGCAGCATTGGCCGCGGAAGCAAGAGCGATTAGTCTTGAGAACGAATTTGGTAATCTCAATGAGGAAATTCCTCAGCTGGAGGCACAGATTGTGCAGCTTCAGGCAGAGAAGGCAGAACTTCAGGCCGAGTACGATGCTCTCGGTGGAACCGGAAGATAGGAAGGGGTAAAGTATGCGCTATACAATGATTTTCGTACTGGTCCTCTTCGCAACTCTTTCATTTGCAAAGAGCTATACTGTTGAGGATCTTCAGGATTACAATCGTGATGAGATCGAGGCTATGGGCGACAAGAACATTCAGCTTCAGATCGCTTATTGGGAATGGGTAAAAAGCGAAGCAGATCCAGTAGTAGCAGAGTGGGAAGCACAGGTTCTTCCTCTTCGCGCTGTAAAAGCAGAGCTTCAGGCACAGATCAACCAGCTTAACCAGGATATCTCCTGGCTTCGTGGTGAGATCAACAGACTTCGCAACAGCGGTGTTAACCACACAATCGTTGAAGGCGAGAGTCTCTGGCTCATTGCCAGTTACCACTACTACTTCGGCAACGGTTCCGAGTGGCCTCGTATTTATGAGCGCAACAGCGCCCATATCAACGACCCCAACATGATCTATGCAGGTGACACCATTGTTGTACCAGTACCAATGGCAAGCTCCTACACAGTAGTTGGCGGCGACTACCTCGGCAAGATCGCCGGATACGGTATTGTTTACAACAGCAGAGGCGAATGGCCTCAGCTTTATGAGGGTAACCGCGACAAAATCAGTGATCCTAACCTGATTTATCCCGGACAGATGCTTTCTATCCCTCGCGGCGGAGTTCGCGGCGGACGCCAGTAGTAACAGGCGACTTACGGATACAATAGAATCTCCCTGCCCATTCGGGTGGGGAGATTCTTTATATTAGCATACTTATGAAAAAACCAGATAGAAGAAGAATTCCAGTTTCGCCGGAAGATGCGCAGAAACTTCTGGGGCCTGGCGATAGGAATCTGAGAGAAATCTGCCGTATTCTCGGTGTCGCTGCTGTCTACCGTGACGCAAGTCTTGTTTATACCGGAGAAAGACCCGCTCTGGATAGAGCTCAATTGGTCACGGAACGACTTGTCACTGAAATCAGGTCAAGTGGCCGTCTGTCCGGAAGTGCATTCAATAAGGCTCTTGAGTTTCCTGAATTGAAATCGGTTGGCCTTGTTTATAGCGTACCCGGAAGGGCGGGAAACATTATCCCCCGCACGCCCGGGCAGGAAAGCTATATGCGCTCGGTCATGAATAATGAACTTGTTTTTTCTATAGGCCCTGCCGGCACAGGTAAAACATTTCTTGCAGTAGCCGCTGCAGTCAGTGCTCTTCAGGACAAAAGGGTAGAGAGAATCATTCTTACAAGACCAGCAGTTGAAGCGGGTGAAAAACTCGGTTTTCTTCCAGGTGATCTTCAGCAGAAAATTGATCCATACCTAAGACCCATATACGATGCTCTAAATGATACTCTCACTGCGCCCAGGGTTCAGAAATACATGGAAAGCGGTCTGATTGAGGTTGCCCCTCTAGCTTACATGCGTGGAAGAACACTCAATAATGCCTTTGTTATCCTTGATGAAGCTCAGAACACAACACTTACCCAATTAAAGATGTTCCTTACCAGAATGGGATATGGATCCAGAATGGTAGTAACCGGGGATGTGACTCAAATTGATCTAAAACCACCAACAATTTCCGGTTTAATAAGCGTGTCGAAGATGTTGAAGCAGATTCCCGGAATAGGATTTGCTTATCTTGACCAGAGTGATGTGCTGAGGCATCCTCTGGTACAGCGGATAATCGAGTCCTTCGGACGAAAGGATGAAGTTTGAGTTTTCTTAAAAAGAAAATTTCTTTGAATCTACTTGCTGGAACCCTCTTCTCATTGATTCTACTCGCAGGTTTCTATTTTGGATTTGATGCCAGAGGAGCTCTCTCCGACAGAAATCATATTATTGGTGAACCTGTAGCTGAGGGTATTATTGCAGTACACGATTTCTCACTTCCTTTTACTGCAAGTGAACTTCAGGAAAAAGCTGATGAAGTGGAAGCTTCCACGCCAGTTTATCTTCATCGGACTGCACAGACCGGGCTGAATTCATCTGAACAAATCAAGGAGCTGATACAGCTTTCTACGGGAAATGATGAACTTGCTCTGTATTTTGCGCAAAGGGTAAGTTCACTTTACGTAACTGGCATTATAGACATACAAGCATTGCGTGCGATTTATGATGGAAGCAGAGCCATCGCAGATAATGGACCTGTTGTGAATATTTCTGAACTCTTCACTCTTGCTGAAGCGAGGGATGGTATTCGCCTGGATATCGAAAGAAGAGGAGTGCTTCACGAGGAAATCCCACAGATACTCGCACTGATAGTTCCAGACCTTGAAATAGATTACGCAGCTAGAGAAGCTGCTGTACAAGAGCAGAGCGAGAACCTGCCTTCCATTAAAAAGGAATTTGTAACAGGAGAGGAAATTCTTCCTCCGGGAGGCTTGTTTACCGAAGAAATCAGTCTTTCCTGGGATGCCATGGTTCTTTCTCCAGCAAGTTCACAGGGTGTTGTAGAACACAATATCGCTAAAACAGCTCTAGCAGCTTTGCTTCTGATTATCGGATTATTGTTTGTCTGGAAAGAGCAAAACTTTTTGGTTTTATCTCTCTCTGATATGTTTCTTCTCTTTACGATCTGGGCTCTCAGCATGGGGCTGACAATTATTCTTTTTCATTCCGGAATCCGCGAACTCTCAGTTTTTTCTTTTTCCATGCTGGGAGCAAGCCTGACTTCGGTATTCTTTGACAGCCGATCAAGAAGAAAAAATATGAATTATTCATGGTTCTTTGCTGGAATATTTTCATCAATATTCGCTCTTGTTTCTCCCCACCCGGTAGCATCTTTTATGATAGGATTTATTCCCGCCTGTTTTGTTTCCTCAGCGATAAGAGATCTCAGCGACAAACGCACTTCTTCCTCTATAGTTATTGGAATCACCTTTTCCATTCTGGTTTACTGGTTACTGGCTGCTGCAGGCAGTTCCGGTTCCATGCACTTCAGTTCTCCTGTATGGCTCGCACTCATAGGACTTCCGGTTGTAATTGTCGGTATTGTCAAGGTTATCAGCCATCCTCTGGAATCGATTTTCCATGTAGCTACTTCCAGAACCTATGAAAGACTATCCAACGATGATCACCCATTGCGTGATCTGCTTCGAAGAAAAGCACGTGGCACCTACGCTCACTCGCTGATTGTAGGAGAACTTGCGTCAGCTGCGGCAGAGGAACTAGGATTTGATGGAAAGTTAGCAAAACTTGGAGGAGTCTTTCACGATATAGGCAAATTGAAAAATCCTGAGATGTTTATTGAAAATATTGCAAATCCTGACGAAAATAATCCTCACCGTCACATGTCACCCGAGGAGAGTGCAAAATTCATTGTCGACCATGTGAACAATGGCGTGGAGCTGGCAGAGAAGCATCTGCTACCAGCTGACATCTGTGATATTATCAAACAGCATCATGGAGACACCAGCGCACGCTTCTTTCTGGAGAAAGCCAGAAAGGAAGTCCCACCCGGTGGAGAATTTGATGAAGCATTGTTTCATTACGATGGCCCGAAGCCGAAATCTGTTGAAGCTGCACTGGTTTTGCTTGCGGATTCAGTTTCATCAGCTGTAAAGGGTCTTGGAAACTCTTCATCCTACGAAGAAAAGTTAGCCGTTGTTTTCAGGATTATCAGGGAAAAAACCAGTGAAGGCCAGTTTGATGAATGCAATTTGACAGAGTCTATGAGAACCAGAGCCGCACATGTGTTTATGGATGTACTCAGCCAGAACGATTATGAAAGGGTAAAGAACTATCCTCATGGAAAGTAAAGAAACCTCGAATGAAGCCCCCACAGAAGGCCCATCTCTGAGCATTATTCTCGAGAATCCCTCGCCTGAGCTGGAGTTACTTGCTTCTGTGATTGACAGCACTATTACCGGTCCGGTTGAATTTGTAATTTGTGATCCGGGTGTTATGCGTTTCCTGAACTACAACTGGCGCAAGATTAACAAACCTACCGATGTGCTTACATTTGATCTTTCATCACCGGAAAGTGACTACCCCGAAGGGGTTGTCTACATTGATGGAAGAATGGCACCACCGCTGGTGGAAGTACTTGAAAGACTTTATCACGGTTGGTTGCACCTTAGTGGTTACACCCACAATACCGAAGAGGAGACAAGAGAGATGAACCACCTAACTGCTGAATTGGTGCAGAAGGGATTGATGGCGGTGGAAAAAGTATGAATCTGTCTGGAGAACTGATTCTTCTTGCTGGAAGTATTCTCTGTACTGCTGCTGCAAACGGAGCTAGAACTGCGATACCTGAACTGGTCAACGACAAGGGAAGAGACCCTTCTGACAGGCGGCGGGAGGCAGCTGCACGCTTGAGAACTATTTGGCTTGCCCGGGTTGCCGGCTTGCTTCTAATCGGTGTGAGTTCCACTTTAGTCTCAGCACATATGTCGTATCCGCGCTGGATTTCGGTAAGCGGTATTGCACTTTTAGCTTTCCTTTTTTCGGAGGTAATCCCTCCTATTTTCGTGCAGCGTCTTACCGAGGGTCGTGCTAACAAGTTGTTCGCTTTACCAATGGGTATACTGACTTTTCTCTTCAGACTTCCTGCTAGAATTCTTCTCGGTAGAGAAGATATAGCAACAGACGACTGGGCCTATACGCCACCTGACACTCTCTGGTTGGAGCAACGCCGTGAAAAGGGCGATCAGGAAGAGCTTGAAAAGGAACAGGAGCTTGTCGATTCCATACTTGAATTTTCCGATAAAATTGTGCGTGAAGTCATGGTTCCCAGAATAGATATGGACAGTATCGAGCTTTGCGATGATATCGGCAGCATTGTTGCCCAGGTAAAAAAGGCAGGTCACTCCAGAATTCCAGTTTACAGGAAGATTATAGATGACATTGCCGGTGTTCTTTATGCTAAGGATCTTCTCGGTGTTCCCCTTAATGCATCGGAAGGCGAATTCAAGGTAGAGGATTTTATCAGAGAAGCCTACTTTGTTCCTGAGTTCAAAAGAATTGATGAACTTTTTACAGAGTTTCAGACAAACCGAATTCATATGGCAGTTGTTGTTGATGAGTATGGCGGCACTGCGGGTATTGTAACTATGGAAGATATTGTAGAGGAAGTTTTCGGAGAAATCCGTGATGAATTTGATTCAGAACCACCGATGGTTAGATCTGTTGGCGGCGGTTCGTACCGGGTTGATGCAAGACTGCCGATCGATGATCTCAACGACCTTCTTGAGACAGATTTCGAAGAAGATGAAGATTATGAATCAGTGGGGGGTCTTGTCTACCACCAGCTGGGGCACATACCTGAAGCTTCAGAATCGGTCGAGATAGACAACTGGTGCTTTACAGTTGAAAAAGTCAGCGGACAGAGGATTTTGTTTGTGAAGGTGAGTCCTGGAAAAGTTGAGAACGATTGAGAGTTACCACACCCGCTTTTGTTCTCAGGCGAGTACGATGGAGTGACTCTTCATTAATACTGACACTTTATTCTTACGATTATGGCAGAATTTCTGCTATGGTCAGAGGGGCACTGAGGCCGAAAAGCAAGTTTCTGGGCCGAATAGAACTGTTCAGTCAGAGCGACTTCCAGCTTCTCCGGCGTGAAGGAAGAGAGCTGGATACAGCTACAGAGGCAAGCATTCTTATACATGGGGAGAAGCTTAGAAGTGAGTTCAGGGCTTTCTCGGGTGCCGGTCTTTTTACGGAATGGCTTCTATCGGTAATCAGCTACAGCAATGAACCGTCAGGACCAGTTTTCAGGCTTATTGAAGAGGTGTTTTCCCTCCTTGAAACTGGGGCACCTCCGTGGCCTGTTGTCTGTGGAGGTGTTGTCAGGCTTCTTCACTTGTCAGGACACGGTTTATCTACCGATATCTGTGTTTCGTGTGGAGATAATATTGATGGATCAGTCTGCTGGTCTCATTCCGGCGGTGGAGTGGTTTGTGGTAAGTGCGGGGAGACTGGTTTTCCAGTTAAATCGGGTATCGTCAGTTTTCTGTCAAGAGCGGGAAATTCAAGCCTGGAATCGCTTGCAAGGGTCAGGCTTTGGCCGGGTGGTTATATTCAGTGCCATTCGCTACTCAAAGAATATGCACAGGTTCATCTTGAGCGCCGCCTTCTTTTGAAGTCGGAAAAAGTTATGAAGGAGATATTAGATGCAGGCCACTAACGACCTGATGAAAAAAATAGTTTCTCTCTCCAAGAGACTTGGATTTGTTTACCAGTCCGGAGAGATACACGGAGGACTTCAGGCCGCATGGGATTACGGTCCTCTCGGCGTAGAACTGAAGAAGAACATCACAGAGCTTTGGTGGCACGAGATGGTCCGCTCGAGAGGCGACGTTGTTGGTGTGGATACCGCCATAATCACTCACACCGATGTATGGAGATCGTCCGGTCACCTGAAAAACTTCCATGATCCATTGGTTGACTGTAAGAAGTGCCATGCCAGATTTCGTGAGGATCATGTTGAGGGAGACAAGTGCCCGAATTGTGGTGGCGAGCTGACAGAGCCCCGTAATTTCGGATTGATGTTCAAAACATATATGGGTCCTCTGGAAGATGAAGGTTCCATCGTATACCTCAGACCTGAAACCTGCCAGCCCATCTTTGCTCAATTCCAGAACATTGTTACTTCAAGCAGAAAAAG
Source organism: Candidatus Fermentibacteraceae bacterium (assembly GCA_016744855.1). Classification (GTDB taxonomy): domain Bacteria; phylum Fermentibacterota; class Fermentibacteria; order Fermentibacterales; family JCC-6; genus Sabulitectum. Next base: position 49,618 of record JADGDO010000014.1, read on the forward strand.
CCTTCCCTTTGGAATAGCCCAGACAGGAAAGGCATTCAGAAACGAGATAACAGTACGCAATTTCATATTCAGAAGCCGAGAGTTCGAGCAGATGGAAATGGAGTATTTCGTCCATCCTGACGAAATGGATAAGTGGTACAAATACTGGGTCCAGAAGAGACTCGACTGGTATACAAATGTTCTTGGTATAAAAGAGGAAAACCTCAGACTCAGACCTCATGAGGAAAAAGAACTTGCCCACTACGCATCCGGTTGTACCGATATTGAGTACCGCTTTCCTTTTGCCGGCGGAGACGGTTACGGAGAACTTGAAGGAATCGCCAGCAGAACAGACTACGATCTCTCCGCTCAGATGGAAGGCAGTGGAAAGGATCTGAAAATACTGGACAAGGAAACCGGTAAGAAGATCACTCCATACGTTATTGAAACGTCAGGCGGGCTCGGAAGAACATTCCTTATGGTTCTTCTTGATGCATACCGCGAGGAAGAAATTGACGGAAAGACCAGAGTGGTTCTCGGACTCGACAGGAAGCTTGCCCCAATAAAGGCTGCAATACTTCCACTGTCGAAAAAACTTACGGAGCAGGCGCGTGAGGTGGAGGATCTCCTTCGTCCTCACTGGCCAGTCCTCTTCGATGTTACAGGATCAATTGGCAAGCGTTACAGAAGAAATGATGAGATAGGAACACCCTACTGCATCACATTTGACTTCGATAGTCTGGAAGACCGGAAGGTAACTATCCGGGACAGAGACACACTTGAGCAGATCAGGGTCGATATAGATAACCTCGTAGAGGTGATGTCCCGGCTTATTACTATTGGCTGGGAAAGACAGGAGTAGAGTTAATGGCACTGCCAAAAAGATACAAAGCAAAAGAATCAGAACCCCGTCTGCAACAGAAATGGGCTGACGAAGGTATCTACAAATACAATCCGGATTCCGGTAAGGAAGTTTACTCCATAGATACACCGCCACCTACGGTTAGCGGTATGATTCATATGGGACATATTTTCAGTTATGTACAGGCAGAAGTTCTTGCCCGTTACCAGAGAATGACGGGAAAAGAAGTTTTCTATCCGTTCTGCTTTGACGATAACGGTCTTCCAAGCGAGCGTTTTACAGAAAAAGTAAAAAAAGTCAAAGCTCAGGACATGACCAGAGGTGAGTTTGTTAAACTCTGCCTCGAAGTAGCAAAAGATGCCGAGAAGCAGTTCCGTGAATTGTGGAACAGCTTTGGTTTCAGCTGCGACTGGTCTCTTATGTATACCACGATTGATCCATGGGTACAGCGTGTAAGTCAGCGCTCATTCCTTGACCTTGTCGTGAAGGATAGAGTTTACAGGAAAGAAGCTCCGACTCTGTGGTGCCCCGAGTGTCAGACCGCAGTTGCCCAGGCTGAAACCGAAGACAAGGAATTCCCAAGTCATTTCCACGACCTGGAGTTTAAGCTTGCAGATGGCAGTGGAGTCGTTCCGGTAGCCACAACACGCCCCGAGCTTGTTCCGGCATGTGTTGCTGTTTTTGTAAATCCCACTGACTCGCGTTGGAATAACCTTGTAGGGCAGAAGGTATCGGTTCCTCTTTACGACAGAGAAGTAACTATTTTTGCTGACCCAAAGGTAGACCCTGAAAAGGGTTCCGGTGCTGTGATGTGCTGCACCTTCGGAGATACTACCGATATCGAGTGGTGGAGCGAGCACAATCTCGACCTCAGAATCATTCTTGATGACCGCGGACACATGAATGCTGATACCGGCTTCCTTGAGGGTATGTACTGGAAGAAAGCACGCAAGGCTATCGTAGCGAAACTTGATGAAGAGGGTTACCGCAAGGGTGGCAGAGATATTTCGCACGCCGTTAATGTCCATGAGAGGTGCGGTACACCTCTGGAGTACCTTGTTAACAGGCAGTGGTTCATTCGGGTTCTCGATAAGAAGCAGGAGCTTCTTGATAAGGGAAACGAGATTAACTGGTATCCCCCTCACTTCAAGGTAAGATACAATCACTGGGTTGAAAACCTGAAATGGGATTGGTGTATCTCCAGACAACGGTTCTACGGAGTTCCCTTCCCTGTGTGGTTCTGCAGCAAGTGTGAAACTCCAATTTTCGCCGACGAAGCCAGCCTTCCGGTTGATCCTCTCGTGGATTCTCCCGGGAAGCCATGCCCCAAGTGCGGTTCAACGGAATTCAAACCCGAGAGCGATGTCATGGACACCTGGGCCACCAGTTCACTCACTCCTCAGATCAACATGAAGTGGGGAGAAGAAGACCAGAGAGAGAATGTTTTCCCAATGGCGCTCAGGCCACAGGCACACGATATCATCAGAACATGGGCGTTCTACACCATAGCGAAATCAATGTTACACGAGAACACTATTCCCTGGCAGGATGTCATGATCTCAGGGCATTCCCTTAATCCTGACCGTCAGAAGATGTCCAAGAGCAAAGGCAATGTTGCCGGTGACCCTATAGCTGCCCTCCAGCAGTTCTCTGCTGATGAGCTTCGTTTCTGGGCCTGCTCATCAAAGCTCGGTACAGATGTTGTGTTCAGCAAGGATGTGCTGGGAGAGGGAAGAAGGCTCGTAACTAAACTCTGGAATGCATCTAAGTTCGCAGAAACCAGGCTTGAGGGCTACAACCCCGACCGAAAAGTAGAGCTCCATCCCTTCGACAAGTGGCTTCTTAGTCGGCTTACGGAGACCGTGCAGAAGGCCACATCAGGTATGCAGCAGTACGAGTACTCGGTCTGCATGCGCGAGGCTGAGACCTTCTTCTGGAAAGCTCTCTGCGACAACTATCTTGAGATAGCTAAAAACAGGCTTTATGGTGACGACCCTGAAGCCAAGGCAGCTGCCCAGCACACTCTTTACACGGCACTGTATACCGTGATGAGGCTCTTTGCCCCCATCATGGTTCACATAACCGAAGAGCTGTATCTGGAGATTTTCAAGCCATTTGAGAACCATGAGAGCATACACATAGCTCCCTGGCCAGAAAGAGATTTCATGGACGAGGAAGCTCTGAAGCTCGGTAACAAAGCTCTGCTTGTTATAGAAGAAGCCAGAAGGTGGAAGAGCGAAAACAGCCTCAGTATGGCTACTTCAATGGATTCCATTGAGGTCTCAGAAGAGCTCAGACCTTTTGAAGCTGACCTGATGGCTGTTACAAGAGCGGAAAAGGTTACATACACCGTTTAGATTATAGCATCGGATGCCCAAAGGCAAGAAAAAGGGGAGGAGCAAATGCTCCTCCCCTTTCTCTTTAACTCAATGATCTAGAAAGATGTCTTGATGGAACCCCAGCTTGTACGGCTAAGTGATGTAAGCTCAAAGCTGAATTCGGCAAGATGGTAGGCGTTGCTGGCATCCTGGTATGTCCAGAACATGGTGTCTGTTACATTGCTGTAAGAAAGACCGTAAGAAGCACCGATTCCTGAGACTGGGCAGGGAGCTGAGCCTATGTAGCTCATTGTGCTTCCATCCCACTCGTAGAAATAGATATTGTGAGTGTTGTAGGTTGTAACAGCAACGCCTGTGTTTCCATTGTATGGGAATACAGCGAGACCACTTGGCTGATCTGTTACTTCTGGAATTGCTACGTTCTCCTGACCAACACCGGGGCTGAAGCGCCAGAGACCACCGTTGGTTGCATTTGTTGCCCAGTAGTTTGTACCATCAAAGTCCATACCTCTTGCGCTAGTACCTGCAGGATTTGGAGTGCTGGTGCTCCAGGAAGCTCCGAAATCTTCCGTGTAGTAAAGATTGGCATCCTGCCAGTCGTTGGTGTAGTAGGTGTCAGTATCTGGGTCGTTGTTCCAGGCCATACCGAAGCAGGATGCATTCTCAGTGTCAAGAGTAAGAGTTCCAAGTGGTGCACCGGTAAGGTCATAAGCCTGAATCTGCATTTCAGTTTTCTCTACAGTCAGAATGTAATTCCCTGTAGTCGATTCAAAGATATCGATTCCAAGAGAAGCGTTAGGAACGGTCCAGTCATTGACAATAGCAAGAGTCATATCCAGATCATTTGCCTGGACAGGATTTACTGCGCTACGTATTTCAGTGCAACCGTCAATATCGGTGGCAAAAGCCATCGATGCAATAACAAAGACAAGCATAAGAAATTTCATTATTTCTCCCCCTTTTTTAACTGAAGAATTTCAGCTAACATTTAACATAACCGATTTAGCACCTATGTCAAAACTAACATTCCCCGCCCCGCTCGTCTTAAAAGAATACCTTGTAAAGAGTAAGACAACCCAGAAGAGTTGTGGCAATGCCAATTATCAGAGTAAATTTTTCAGGATTGATTTTCTTTACTAGAGCAGCACTGATAGGGACCCCGGCAAATGCGCCTATCAAAAGGGGTGGGGCTATGCTCCAATCTATTTCTGCTCCCATTATCAGGTATGTCGTTACACCAATAAAACAGGTGAAGCTTTCCGCCATGCTGGTAATGGCAATAGCGCTTTTCCCTTTAACTCCTGAAAGAATCTGCCCGCTTGTTACCAGAGGACCGTATCCCCCACCCGAAAGTCCTTTGTTGAATGCTGCCACAACCCCGAGAGTGGTTACTTTGTACCAGCTGAACTTAGAGCGACTCTTGTGTTTGAAGAGAATGATAAGTCCCATTGCAAAAACAATTACTCCGATTATTGGTTTCAGATAATTCTGCAGATTAACAGCAAAAACAGCAGCACCTACAGCTCCGAGAAGGCTGCATATCCCCAGAACAAAAGCAATCTTGGAGTCGTTGGATTTGGGCAGGTAACCTAGCTTCCCCATTTTCTTCACGATACGGTGCTCTCTGTCATTATGAAAATTAAAAAATGCATTCCCTGCTCTGTGGTGAGCGAAAGCGGAGAATGCACCGGTAATCAATTCAGAAAGCAGTATTGCGGGAACAACCTGCATTGGCTCGTATCCCATAAAAAGAAGTACAGGGGTAAGTGTTGTTCCGTAGCCCATTCCAAGAGTGGAATCAACCAGTTCGCAGAAAAATGCCATACCCAAGAGAAGTAAGAGAGGCTCCCATTCCATTCCTGTTTTCCTCTGCCTCTGCCTCTACATAGTCTTTTTCAGAATAGTTTTAATCATAGCAAGCATTTCAGCATCCATTGCAGAAGCTGGTATAGTGATGTTCAGAGAAAGCTCACCGGAAAGGCCGCTTATTCCGGGTGCCGGTTCCTCTGACACATCGGGAAGTTCAGCCTTTGGAGCTGCGGGTATATCATTAGTGTCAGGTGCCGGTATAGCGGGAGTAGCTTTTGTCTGCTTGTCGTTCCTGTGAAAATCTGCCAAATCGGTGAGTACCTGAAGGGTCAGAACCATATAGGCTGATTCTGTTTCGGTAACACCGGTTTCTTTTTTGAAGAAAGCCATAAGTAGCTTGCTGTCTGTTGATCCCTGCTCTTCCTGATATTGGAATGCACTCGCATAAGCTTTCTCTATTGAAGGAGAAAGAATCTCTTTGAATTTCTCATCGGCAACATCCCTGATTGCCTTCCATTGAGCAGTAGGAGAGAGGTTATTGTCTATGAATCCCAGAAAGAAGAGAAGTTCCAGAAGCTTAACATCAGTCTGCCTTCTGAAACCAATAGAAGCCAGGTAGTCAGAGGTAATTTTGTCAGGCTCTTCTTTCGATCGAACGTTACGGAAAAGCAATTCAATTGATCCGGGATCTCTTACGGCAGGATATGTTTTCATTTCAAACTCCTCTATTGATGTTACGTGCAAGATATTCATTTACAGAGCGAAAAAAAAGAGGGGAGGATTATTCCTCGCCCTCTTCCTGCCGTAAGCAGTAATAAATTCAGAAACTCGCTTTTATACTGCCCCAGCTGAATTGCTGGAGAGATTGAACGGAAAAGGAAATCTCAGCCAGATGATACTCGTTGGATCCTCTTTTGTATGTCCAGAAGATGTTTCCATTGTCAGCAGCGGCCAGACCGAATGATGTAGTAATATCTGTTACTGGGCAGTCTGCTGATCCAAGAAAACTCACACTTGACCCATCCCACTGGTAGAAGTAGAGCTGATGAGTAGTGTAGGCGGTTACGGCAATTCCAAGATTGCTTTCGTAAGGAAACACTGTCAAACCGCTTGGAGGAGTGGGGATCTCTTCGGTGTTATAGAGCTGCTGACTTTCACCTGGCTGGAAACGCCACAACCCTCCACTCTCATTACTCCAATAGTCGACTCCATCAAAATCGAGACCTCTTCCGGTACCTCCAGAGGGGTTAATGGAAGTAGTCCAGGTTGTTCCTGAATCAACTGAACAGTATAAGTTTCCCAGGACCATATCATCGGTATAGAGAACTTCACCATCTGTTGATTCATTCCAGACTACACCCCATGGATACTCGTTATCAGAATCAAGAGGAAAAGTTTCTCCTGTCGGTTGACCTGTAACTGGATCGTATACTCTGATAAGAGAACTCTGACCGCATACTGCCAGAAGACGCGAAGAAGAACCCGACTGAGAATAATCCACTCCGAGGACTTGATCTTTAGTGATCCAGTCATTTACTACAACCAGAGAAATTTCTGTTCTACCAGCAGCGTAAGCTAGTGATGTCACAAATAAAAAAATAAACAACTGCTTCATTCACGGCCTTTCCTCAGAGAGATTGCTATTTATTGTTCCCGTAAATATAGCAGTACAAAAAAAGGGAGGGGCATAGCCCCCCCCTGATAATTCTTGAAATCTAGAAGCTGGTTTTGATTGAACCCCAGCTTGAACGCGACAGAGAGGTGAGGTCGAAGGAGAATTCAGCGAGATGATAGCTGGAGCCGTCATTGTATGACCAGTAGATGTTGCCGTTCTGTTCGCAGTATGCAAGTCCGTAGGATGAACTGACAGTTGAAGCAGGGCAAGCTGCGTTACCGATAAATGTCATGGAAGATCCATCCCACTCGTAGAAGTAAATCTGGAGGGGAGTATAACAGGCTACAGCAAGACCAAGATTGCCACCGTAAGGGAATACGGTGAGGCCGCTTGGATTACCGGTAACTTCAGGAGTCGCGATGTTGGACTGTCCTACGCCCGGCTGGAAACGCCATACGCCGCCGCCTTGACCATTCGTGCACCAGTAGTCTGTTCCATCAAAATCCATTCCTCTAGCAGAATTTCCAGATGGGTTGGTCGCTGTTGTCCAGCTTGCGCCGAAATCTTCGGTGTAGTAAAGATTGGTCGTTGACCAGCAGTTTGTGTAGTAGGTGTCGGTATCCGGATCGTTGTTCCATGCGAGGCCGAAACAGTTAGTGTTTGCAGCGTCAAGAGGAATTGAAGACTGAACTCCACCTGCTTGATCGTAGGCCTGAATAACATCCAGATTGTTATCAGCACCAAGAATGTATACTTCGGAACCATCTTCGAAAACATCAAGACCCAGAGCTTTTTCAGCGAGTGTCCAGTCATTAACGATTGTAAGAGTTATCGCATCACTGCCAGAACCATGAGGATCAACGCTGATGCTTGTGCCGAAGTCTCCGTCATTGTTTGCAAAGGCAAAAGCCACAACAACAAGAATTAAAAACAAATATCTCATAACACTCCCCTTTTATGAGCAGAACTATTTCTGCAACCTTTGACTATTTAATATTTCATTGACAAAGTCAAATATTTGTAGAGTTCTGTCTGCATCCCTCTTTCAGTGTGGGTGTACAATTGCAGAAAGGGGGAGGGGCAATACCCCTCCCTCCGATATCAGAAAAGCTTTAGAAGCTGGTTTTGATTGAAGCCCAGCTTGAACGTGTGAGAGAGGTGATTTCGAAAGAGAGTTCAGCAAGGTGATATTCACTGGTGCCTACCCAGTAGCTCCAGAAGAGGTTGCCGTTTGCACCATAAGCAAGACCCATTGAATAGCCGATACCGCTTGCAGGGCAAGCAGCAGAGCCTAAAAATGTCATTGCGGAGCCGTCCCAATCGTAGAAGTAGATGCTGTGGGTATTGTAGCAAGTTACAGCAATGCCGAGGTTGCTTTCGTGTGGGAATACTGTTAGTCCGCTTGGCTGGTCTGCAACTTCTGGAATTGTGACGGTCGCTGTTCCGACACCCGGCTGGAAGCGCAGAAGGCCGCCACCGGTACCATTTGTTGTCCAGTAGTCTGTTCCATCAAATGCCATACCTCTGGAATTACTGCCACCTGGTGCTGGTGTTGTAGTCCAGCTGGTACCGAAGTCCTCTGTGTAGTAAAGAACAGTCTGCTGGAAATCGTTCACGTAGTATGTGTCGGTATCCGGATCGTTGTTCCAGGCAAGACCGAATGCGGAGGTGTTGGCAGCATCAAGAGTCATGGTGCCTGTAGGAGCACCTGTTGCAGGGTCATAAGCCTGAATGATGTCATCAGTGTTGTTGACAGCAAGAACGTAGTCTCCTGCTCCATCGAAAAAATCAATACCAAGAATCTGATCAGCCAGTGTCCAATCGTTAACAATGGTGAGTGTAACAGCGTCAGAACCGGATTCATGTGGGTTGATAGTCGTACTGGTCTCAGTACAACCATGATTCCCGCTGGCGAAAGCCAGTGATACTGTAATCAACAGTAAAAATAGATATTTCATAAGACCATTTCCCCCTTAACTGTGGAACTGATTAATTTCAGCCACCTTTATCTATTATAAATTTGCACCTTAACGTCAATTGGTCATGCATTTATCCTTTAGACATCCAGCTAGTTCTGGTTAACCGCTCTTCAATTGCAGACTATAGCCGGGAGGCTGGTTGGCAGCAGAGTTTATCACTATCTTGAGTATGAACGGGGGACAAATTGTGAACAGGCTTTCAGAACATGACATGGAAAATCTTTCCATATTAAGAAATGTTTCTGCTGAAGCGGTAAGCGATGTTTTGGGTAACTGCCCTGTTCTTAATCTTAAAAAGGGAGAGATTCTATTGCGGGAGAAGCAATTGAATCAGAGTCTCTACCTCATCCTCGCTGGTTCACTTTCCGTATATCTGGAGTATCCCGGAAGCGACCCTGTTGCCATGCTTGATCAGGGAGAAACTGTTGGAGAACTCTCTGTCATAGATGACAGTCCCACCTCCGCTTATGTTGTAGCTAGAGAAGAATCAAGAGTTCTTGAAATCGATGAGACTTCTTTCTGGCGACTAACTTCAGTGTCACACGCGTTTGCATGCAACATGCTGCTTCTGCTCTCGGACAGAATGCGATCCTCTGATGAAATTATCCTGAAAAACATCCGCTTGAGAAGAAGATTCGAGAGGGATGCAATGGTAGATGCACTCACCGGTATGCATAACCGAAGGTGGCTCGATCTTCAGCTCCCTAGGCTTATCAACAGGCACCTGCGGAACGATAAACCTCTGAGCCTGATAATGTTCGATGTAGATAATTTTAAATCATTCAACGATAAATACGGGCATGATGCCGGTGATGATGTGCTAATGCATGTAGCAAGAACAACCCTTTTTAGCTTGCGCCCGACTGATCTCAGCGCAAGATTCGGTGGAGAGGAATTTGTTGTGATGCTGGCAGGAATAGATATGGATCTTGCCTGGATTGTTGCTGAAAGACTCAGAAAGTCAATCGAATCGGAAGTACTGGTCACCCAGGATGGAATGAATCTTCCTTCAGTGACTGTATCACTTGGGATAGCTGAGATAAGAGAGGGAGACACCGCGGAATTAATAGTGAAAAGAGCAGACACGGCAATGTATAAAGCAAAGAACTCCGGCCGAAACCGCACTTGCAGGGAAGGATAGAATGGCCGGGAGTGTTCTTCAGCTGCTAAACAGTGTTCTACACACCGAGCATTCTCATAATTATTTCTACTCCTTCTTACTGCTGGCCTCGGCCACTGCGTGTGCATCTATTGCTTTGGTTGCCTGGAAACGGCGCAAGAAGGGTCCCTTAGCATCTACCACTGCTTTATTCATGTTTGCAACGTCCTGGTGGGGTCTTACCTATGCTATTCACTGGTTCAACATTCCCGGGCTTGATTATCTTTTTTGGCTGGATGCCTCGTATCTAGGTGTAGTTCTTGTTCCTGCAACATTCCTTGTCTTTGCTATCCGGTTTACTGGGGCTGGAGACTGGATCACAAAAAAGAAACTAATTTTGCTTGCCATTGAACCTGTAGCTACCCTCATAATTCTCTGGACTGATAATTTACACAACCTGTTTTTCGCAGGAATGAGAATGGAAAACAGCACCTCTATTCTCTGCGGTGGCCCCTGGTTCTGGGTAAACGCGCTATACTCTTATTCCCTTATTTTCGTAGCAGTAGTTATCATTATCAGATTCGCATTCAATACAAGAGGAGTGTACAGGAAACAGGCAGCGATCATACTTTTTGGTGCTATGATTCCATGGCTAAGCAGCATTGTCAGCGTTATGGACATTAGCCCTGTTTCAGATCTTGATCTAACTCCCTTCGGCTTTACCCTTACCGGTATTGCATTTGCCTATGCTTTATTCCGATTGAATCTTCTTAACATCGTACCGGTAGCCAGGGATGCTCTGGTTGAGATAATGAGTGATGGCTTTTTCGTTGTAGATCTTAGAAACTGTGTGGTGGATATTAATCTGGCTGCCCAGAAATTCCTTGGTATTTCAAAGGCTTCTATAGGTAAAAATGCAGAGTATCTGTTCAGGAATACTCCGGATCTTGTAAGGCTATACCGTTCCAGAGAGGAAGGAGATTTTGAGTTCTTTACCGAGTTCTACGGACAGCGACATCTCCACATGCAAATCGTTCCTCTCTATGACAACCGAAAGCAGCGTACCGGTCGGCTCTTTATTTTCAGGGATATAACCGAGAGAAAAATCGGCGAGATAGAAATCCAGAAAGCAAACAAGCTTCTGCAGGAGCAACTGTACGAAATCAAGCTGCTTCAGACCGAACTGCGGAGGCAGGCTATCAGAGATCCTCTTACCGATCTCTACAATCGCCGATATCTTGAGGAATTTCTTGAGGAGGAGGTTGCCAGAGCAGAGCGTGAGGGGACACCACTGAGTATTCTGATGCTCGATATCGATCACTTTAAATCATTCAATGATACGCACGGGCACAGGGCGGGAGACGCGGTGCTCAAGGGGCTTGGTGAACTAATGCGATCAAAAACCCGAAGCCAGGGAGATATTGCCTGCAGATACGGTGGGGAAGAATTTGTAATTGTTTTGACCGATACAACACTCTGCCATGCTGCAGTACGTGCAGAGCAGTTCAGAAGTGGTTTTGAAAAAATGAATATATCAGTCGGCGGAGTAAATCTGTCCGCAACTCTTTCGGTTGGTGTTGCTACTTTTCCCGAGCATGGGACTTCCAGCGAATCCGTTCTTCATATAGCAGATAATGCCCTTTATAAAGCTAAAGAAATGGGAAGAAACCGGGTAGTTACAGCCTGAACACCACTAGCTGGTATCCAGGCTGAACAAACAAAGATTCTATTCGCTTATACCCGCCTGATTAAGCAGGAATGCGAATTTAGATGCAGTATCTCCCAGCCATCCGTAGCGACCGGATGCACCACCGTGGCCTGATCCCATGTTAATCCTGAAGATTACTGGAGCATCGCCAGTGTTGGCCCGGCGAATGCCTGCTACCCACTTGGCCGGTTCCCAGTACCCAACCTGAGAATCATTTACCCCCGAGAAAACATACATCGCTGGAAATTCAACTTCAGCAACGTTGTCTACAGGTGAATAAGACTGGATGTACTCAAAAGCCTCCTGGCTTTCGGTGGGATTTCCCCACTCTCCGTACTCTCCGGTTGTCAGAGGAATTGATGGATCAAGCATTGTTGTAAGTGCATCCACAAAAGGAACACCGGCAACTACTCCTCTCCAGAGGTCGGGGCGCATGTTTGTAACAGCACCAACCAGCAATCCTCCAGCACTTTCTCCCATAGCGAAAATCATTTCGGGGTCACAGTAGTTGTTTTCCTTCAGGTATTCAGCGCAGGCAATGAAATCTGTGAAAGTATTCATTTTGTTCATGAGCCTACCCTGATCGTACCATTTTCTGCCCATCTCGCTTCCACCCCTGATGTGGGCATCAGCATAGACAAAGCCTCTGTCGAGCATGGAAAGAATACTGGAACTGAACATGGGATCAAGACTCATTCCATAAGCTCCGTAACCGTAAAGGATCAGGGGGTTTACTCCCTCTGAAAACAAATCCCTGCGATAAACCATACCGATAGGAATCTGTGAGCCGTCCTCAGCCGTCGCCATTACTCTTCTGCTCTCGTAAAGGCTCTGATCGAAATTTTCTCCGGCAAACTGAGTCTTAAGCACATTAACAACTTCAGTGGATGTCTGATAAGAAATGGTAGACCATGGAGTTGTAAGTGATGTGTAGATCAATCGAATCGAGTCAGCATCGGGTGAATAATTGGCTGATGTGTAAAAAGTTGCAGCTTCCTCTCCCAGGTTGGCAAAATGCCCGTCCCCGGTCATTCTGTCTGCAAGGAAGAGTTTCTTAAGACCATCGGTTCTAACCGTAACGGCAAGAAAATCCTGAAAAATATCGACGTCTTCGATTAGAGTATTTTCATCGTGAGCAATAACTGTTTCCCAGTTCTCTATGCCGGGATTGTCTGCTGGAGCTCTCACAACAGAGAAATTCTCACCATCAAGATTCGTTTCGATGAAGAAGAGTGAATCAGCGGCATAAATATAGTATTCATGACCATCTGTTCTGGGGTGAACAAGAGTCATTGAGTCTGTCGGGGTTGCCGCAGAAAGCACCCGGTACTCGGACTCTTCCGAGCTGGCAGAACCGAGAAGAATCCAGTTCCTGTCGGGTGAGTTCGATACCCATGGCCAGAAGGTAAGGTCTTCCTCGGTGTAGACGCACATCTGATCGTCGCAACCGATTGTCTGCCTCATTATTTTGTCTGTTCTGCCAGTGGCATCATTGAGCCCGTAGAAGACCATTCTTGAATTTGCAGCCCAGGCCAGGTCTCCCGAGGCGTTTGTAACTATTCCGAGGGTGTCTCCCGTTTCTATGTCTGAAAATACAAGAGTATTCCAGTGGCCTCCCGTTGTGTCATATGCCCAGGCCATTGTTTTGTTATCCGGGCTTACGCTGAGAAGTTCGACACTGAAATAATCATGCATCTCTGCATAGATGTTTTCATCCAGCAGTACCTCAGCCTCCCCGTCCGGGTGACGACGGCGCATGTTGACGCTGTAATCCTGATCCGGTCTGTACTCATACCAGTACCAGTATCCGTTCCTGAAGTAGGGAACAGATGCCTCATCAGCAGGCATTCGCTCCATCAGTTCCATTACGATGGTTTCAATCAGTTCTTCCGAACCAGCCATCATGGAGTCTGCATATTCATTCTCAGCAGCGAGGTAGGCGAAAACTGCAGGATCATCAATATTGTTTAACCAGTAGTAATCATCGGCGCGTGTGTGCCCGTGAGTTGTGGTCTCGTGCGGTATTTCAGCGGCAACCGGTGGAAGAAGTCCAAAGATAAGAAATACAAGAGCAGTCATTTTCTCTCCGTTTCATTTTGCAGGGTGTTCGATTATAATTAACAGTTACTGAAAAATGCCCATGATGCATGATACTAAACCAGGAACGAAAGGAGATACGGTGACTCTCAGGAATTCTTTTCTTGTAATTACGATGGCTATCCTTCTTGTTGCAGCCTGTGGCGACAGCGAGAACAACCCGCAGGGTGGGGGAACAAATCCTACTGCTTCTACTCTCACTGCGAGTGTTTCTTACAATACAGCTACTCTTAGTTGGACCGAGTGTCCGGATGATGATTTTGCCTCGTATGTTGTTTACCGCTCAGAATCCTCCGGTATTGCAGCTAACCCAGCAGCAGCTACCATTGTTGCAACAATCACAACAAAAGCAACAATTACATTTGATGACGCAGGTCTTTCCTGGAATACACCTTACTACTACGCAGTTAATACAGTAGACAGTTCACAGCTCACTGCATGGAGCAATGAAGCTACCGTAACCACACCGGATTCCTCCGGTGGCGGCGGCGGCGGTAATGCACTTACATGCTACGAAATCCAGGGTCAGGCCGATGCCTCCCCATATGATGGTGACGACGTAACTGTCACAGGTATTGTAACCTCCGAAGCTGGCGAGTTGTATGCCGGTAGTGCGGGTGATTTTGTCTCTATCATGGATCCTCAGGGTGGAGAATGGTCAGGCGTGGTACTGTTCGGGTACGACGGCATCATGAACAGTCTTGAGAGAGGCGACAGCGTCGTTGTCTCCGGTTATGTCAGTGAGTACTACGAATTCACAGAAGTTGTGGTTAATTCAGTTGACTTCGTTGACAAGGGACACGCGATTCCCGGACCTGAATCTATCAGTACACTTGACATCTCTGAAGAGAAGTGGGAGGGAGTGTTCACTGCTGTACACGATGTTACTGTAACTACTGATCCGACCTCTTACGGTGAATTCAACGTTGACGATGGTTCAGGTGAAGGCATGATCAAGCTTTACCAGTTCTCAACCTCGACAGGAGATACCTACAGCGAGATTATTGGTGTTGTGTTATACTCCTATAGTAACTACATGATAAACGCTAGAGATGAAAACGATATTACTCAGTAATTGATTACAAAGGGGGTTGTCATGAAACGACTTGCGATTTTGATAGTTGCATTAGCTTTGATTTCAGCTTGTGGACCTGACAACCCCTTTGAACCCGATAACCCTTCCGCTTCTGCTATAACCGGCACGGCACAGGATTCAACAACAGCCAAGCTCGCTTGGAATGCATGTCCCGATTCAGACTTTGCCAGCTATACTCTCTACCGCTCATCAACACCCGGAATACAAAGCAATTCCGGTGCAGCTACTGTTCTTGCAGTAATCACAGAGAGAGGTTCAACCTCATATCTTGATGAAAACCTTCAACCCGGCTCTGCATGGTACTACGCTCTTAAGGTCTCAAACGAGCCCGGTGGCACCAGCTGGAGCAATGAAGCCTACGTT
>JADGDO010000014.1:64660-103029 GCA_016744855.1 Candidatus Fermentibacteraceae bacterium
TTCCTGCAGTGCTGCTGAATTCAATATCCGAATCTTACCAGACGATAATGGCTGTAACTTCAGTTTCCGGAGGAATATCTCCCTCAACATCTGCACCCTGCCACCACTCGCCCGGTTCAATGATGAAAGACATACCGGCATCCTCAACAACAGCAATGGGATTGCCGCCGTCTCCCCATGAGAGTCCATCAAAGTCGTAGGCCTGTGAAAGTTCATCGTAATGTGAACCGACTCCGATTCCACTCTCTGTTTCAAACAGGTATGAGTCAACAGTTATTCTTGAAACTGTATCATAAGACAACTCCAGTTCAACTTTGCCACTGTTGTCAAACACAAGCTCTATGGCAGGATAGGCCATACCTTCAGCCATAAATTCAACATGTTCAAGCTGTACTTCGGGATACTGAGCCGCGAGTTCTTCAACTTCAGAGACAGAAGCTCCAATAAAGAAGAGTCCAGCTGCCTGATTGTCCATAAGGTAGAGCGTGGAAAGAGCTTCTTCAGTGTCCAGCTCTTCAGGAGCATCGTTTTCACAATCTACTTCTACATCAGTATCAGCATGGTGATTACTATGATCATGGCCATGATGATCATCATCCATGTCTGCATCAACAGTTTCGACTTCAGTATCACTTATTTCTTCCTCAATTGCAGGGGCTTGTTCTGCCTGGTCGCAGCCCGGTGCCAGAGCAAGGATCGCTATGAAAATCAATATAATTGGAATCAGTGACGATTTCATGAGTATTCTCCAGTTCGTTGGTTGTTTACAGTATCAGGAGAGCCATGCGACTTCGCGGGAGAGACCGACTTCAAGTGAAACAGCCGGTTTCCAACCAAGTTCGCGGGAGGCCAGCCCAGCCGATGCCCAGGTATCAGGAACATCTCCGAGTTTGCTATTCGAAAAATCAATAGCGATTTTAGTTTTCATTACAGCAGCAAGAGTTTCAATAGTATGCAGGAGGGTGACTCGATTACCTCCACCCAGATTCATTGCAAGGCCTCCGGTAGAGTGCTCTGCAAGCCTGAGACCATGAACAATGTCATCGATGTAGGTGAAGTCTCTCGTCTGTTCCCCGTTACCGAATACTCCAATAGCCTTACCTGCCAAAGCAGCTTTTATGAATCGGTTGAAAGCCATGTCGGGACGCTGGCGCGGCCCGTAAACCGTGAAGAAACGGAGGCTGGCTGACGGAAGCCCCATATTTGCCGTGTAAAGCCTTACGAGATTCTCCGCTGCAAGTTTTGTAACTCCGTAGGGGGAGTGCGGCATCGGAACTGTCTGATCTTCAGTCATAGGAAGAATTTCAGGAACACCGTAGATGGAGGAAGAAGATGCGAAGACAAAATTCTTGATTCCTCCTCTCGAATGTGCCCATTCAAGAAGATTCTGCGTAGCATCTATGTTGTCGCGGGTGTAAATCCGAAAATCAGCACCCCAGGATTTTCTTACACCTGCCTGTGCAGCAAGATGGTAGATTACAATCTCATCTGATTCTTGAAAAAGGTCATTCAGAAAAGATACATCTGAAGAGAGATCCTTCTCGATAAGGGTAAAAGATGGATTTTTAAGGGCTGCAGATAGATTGTTTCTTTTGATTTTTACATCATAGTAATCTCTGAATATGTCTATCCCGGTTACAGAAGCACCCTCTGAAAGAAGCTGGTCTGTAAGTGTGCTTCCTATGAAACCTGCACAGCCTGTAACAATGTACTTTTTGATTTTTACTCTCCACTATCTTCTGTTATGCACCAATTAGCCTGCCCTTTGTTGTTGAGGTGCAGGAGGTAGCGCATAGACCCAACCTTAACGGCAACCGGAAGAAAGCCCGGGCCGAAAGGAGCAAGACTTGTGAACTGCCCCGGTTTAGGGAGTTTTTCTAAAAATAGATCGATGTGAGGTGCCGGTACAGGGTTGGTAGGGTACTCAGCCATGTGTGCAATCAAATGCTCACGCAATTCAAGCCACTCGGTTCCCTCATATGCAAAGCCGGCTGCTCTGTAATGTCCACCGGCGCTGGAGAAAATATCTCTCATGCTTACAAGAAAGCCTGCCATGTTCCAGTCGCCTATGGATCTGGTGTCTCCAGAGAGTTTACCATCTTCACGGCGGGTAACAATGATAGCTCCTCTGCGGTAAATCTTGCAGAGTCTGCTGGCGAGTGTTCCACCCATGCCGCCTGGAATATCATCGAGGTAAACCAGAATCATTCCAAGGGCATCTGCTTCAGGGTCTTTTTTCTTTATTGCTTTGGTTACGACTTCACCAAGAAGATGTCCTCTCTCCTCGCTGCTTCTCTGCATAGAATCCCAGAGATTCTGGCACCATGTGGCGTCATAGCTGAACATGAAATCTATCATAGAGGAAATACCGGAGCTGTCTCCTTTACCTATTGTACTGGTTATCTGCTGGCGGACCATTGCTCCAGTCCATGCATTCTTGCGGCAGGGCCATTTCTTGAGAAGAAGTTTCAGCCCTTCGGTGAGTTTTGTTGGATCTATTAGCGAGAAACAATGAAGTAAATATCTGTTCCACTCTGTGAACGGTACCCTGTCGCTTACAGTCCCAAGAGCAACTGCTGCTAGTAACTGTGGATCATTATCCCATTTGGGGAATATGTGAGAGAGGGCAGCGTAAAGCACACCGCATCCAGCGAGATCTGCAGCTGCGCCACCTGTAATCTGTGGATCGACCATGCCATGCGCAGGAGGCAGAGGAGGATTGAGTGTGTGGTGATCTGTGATAACAATCCTTGCTCCGTGCTCGCGGGCCCAGGTAACACCAACAACTGCGCTGCAGCCATAGTCGACCGTAAGAAGAAGGTCTCCCGGATCTAAAACTCCCTCGAGCCTGCCTGGTCTAATTCCGTAGGTCTCAATATCTCTGCGCGGAACGATCGGTACTACGTGAAAGCCCTCATTACGGAGAATACGCAAGCCGATAAATATGCCGGTCACGCCATCCATATCATCATGGCCGTAGAGGACAATCTTTCCACCGCGTTTTTTAAGTTCTTTTAATTCTTCTTCCAGAATATCAAGGTCGGGGAGTAGTTTTCCCCAGTCGGGTTTCGAAGGTAACCATTGGTTTACTGGGTCTTTTGAGTCAGGAAATCTGCTTTTAAGAACAGCTTTGGCTAGAGGGGTCAGCCTGGTTCTTTTCATGATTCGTTCGCAGTCGAATGTTCCCAGGCGTGCCATTATATCGCTTTCCGTATTTATAAATGCTATTCTTCTGTTTTACTCTGACTGTGTAAGATTGCAGACTTAAGTGTCACTGTCAACGGAAATATCAGTTAATGGTTGATTCCATTTCTTGTATTTCTTCCCTGGCACGAGCTCTGTACTCTAAAAGCAGCTCAAGGGCTTCGTCGTCATCAGTGTATCTGAGTCTTTCATAAGGATCCAGTTCCGTTCTATTCAGGAAAGGTCCCAGATTTATCTGCAAGCCCACAGTGAACTTGGTGCTCTGCATTACATCCTGCCCGTTGGATGTTGAATCATCTCCAAGAAAAAGATGTTCCAATTCGGATGCTGCTGCCATTACAGAGAAGTTTCTATTCACCCTGTAGACCGCCCCTGCATTGAGATCACGGCCATCCCATTCGATCATTACCTCGCTACTGATGCTGGGATGCACAAGCAGGCTGCCAAACAGACCCGGAATAGGGTTTTCAAGGCCGTCTACAGCCTCGGAGGACTGCTTGAAGCGACCGGTTCCATAACCGAGATTCAAACAGATTGGGAACGATACATAGTAGCTGAAATCTTTGCTTATCAAACCGTAAATACTGAAATTCTGGTCGTTGGGGTAGTTGTAAAGACTGTCATTTGAGTCTCTATAGAATTCATAGTTCTTTTCACCGATAATGTTTTCAACTCCCAGCGAAATGCCGGGTCTTGAAATTGTTTCCGCAAGAAGAAGACCACGTGCTGTTCCGGATATTCCGGCTTGCCCGAGGTAGGTTGCACCTATCTGTCCCCGCTCAAACAACCCTATTTCAAGGTATCCTGCTACAGCTGCATTCATGCTTGAAGTACCAGCAGAGTCTTCCACCGAATAGGCAGTGCCTCCTCCGCCAAATGCGATTTCTGTGTGCTTTAACAATTCTGCTGATGGTGTGTCCAGAAGCCCGTAATGGGCAAAAGGCAACCCCCCGGCAAACGAAACAAGCGGTAACACAACAAGAACCACCGCTATGAGTGGAAAACGCATTATTCCTCTTTTCGATACATGAAAGAACAAAAACATTATATCTATAATGAACACAAATACCTCTTTAGTCAATTCCCTCTTGTTTTTTTATGCGGGTCGGCGGTTCCTAGGAACGAGGGAGGGAAAAGGCATGAATTGGCCTGTCTTGTTTATACTCATTTCTGCATTCGAACCTCAGAGCGAATCTCCATGGCTTTCCGGAGGAATCGCAGCGGCTCTTTTCCCCAAAACACCATTTGTTGTTTCCGTAAATCCCGCCGGCGTGGGTCTTCTCTGTGGAAACTCAGTATCCGTTTCGGCTTCAAGGCCTTTCGGCTTCAGAGATCTTGACAGAACTGCCATTGCCGGATGTCACCTTGCTGGAAAGTACTCCTTTGCAGGGCTGCTGAATTATTCCGGTAGAAATGGCTATTCAGAGATGACAGCTGATTGTGGTGCCGCTGTCGGGCTGCGCAGGGGAATAGTGGCCGGCTTGTCTCTTTCATGTCACAGGTTGCAGATAGAGGGCTTCGGAAGCGGAACGGCTGTATCTTCTGACATAGGTGTAATCGCCCGACCGGCAAGAGGACTATACCTGGGAGGCGCCGTTCGCGGCCTTTACAGCTCATCCCTTACATCCACGGGGATGGGTGCTGTTCCCCGCACAATTTCCGGTGCTGTGGGGATATCACCGGTGAACGGTGTTCTTGTTTCTGCGGGGGCTTCAATGCACCAATATTCCGGGGAAGAATATTCCTTCGTCACTTCAGTTGAGCCCTATCCCGGAGTTTCTCTCTCATTTTCTTTCCTTTCCCCGCCTATCCGGATGGGAATGGGATTGAATGTTTGCATTTCATCTCTGTCTATGCAGTACGGATATGCAACACATCCCGAACTCGAGAGCAGTCATTCCATCTGCTTGGCATACGGCTCTTCCGATTTTCACCCTGACCCGTTCTCGCACTCGGAAGATGAAGAAGTCGAAGAAATCGTAAGCTTTCCCCTCAACATAAACACAGCCACAGAAGAAGAGTTGATTCAGATTCCGGGTATAGGCCCCTCAAAAGCCTCAACAATAAGAAATTATATAGAGTCTTCTGGTCCTCTTGAATCTATAGACCAAATGATTGAAATTCCAGGTATAGGTAGCACTACCCTTGAGAATCTAAGGCCTTATCTTACAGTATAATGATTACACTAGTTGCAATACTCGCCATTATCAGTACTTCTTCCGGTGATTTTAGGGTCAGGGCAGAGCACAGCTGGCCTGATCCAGCCGGAATTATGGAAAATCTGTGGGAGGGAAGCTCTCTCTCTTTTTACCAAAGGCTACGTCTCGACTTCGAAAAATGGTCCGGGGTTATTTTTATGGAGAAAGACCCGGGAGAGGAGCTGGGAGACCTTATTACCGGTGGTCTTGCCTGGAATGCTTCGACTAGTTTCAAGGTGGTAGCCGGCGCTCTCAGGGTGCAGTTTGCACACGGTCTGGTTCTGAACCATCCCGGCCCCTGGTCGGGAAGCGATCCTCTCAACCTTTCAAAAACACCGGCATTCAGGGTTCGCGTGGATCTTTCAGAAAGTCCCGGAGGTAATGATGCCGAACCCCTCACCGGGGCTGCTGCTGAATACAATTTTGATTCCTTTACCATTTCAACAGTACTGGGTTGGTCAAAAACAGATACAGGCTCCTCGGGACTTCACAGAACAGAGAGCGAGCTTCTGAACAGGCGTGCTATTGAAGAAAAACTAGCCGCTTTTAGGGTTGGTTATGGCCCTGCAGGAATATCAGCGGCCCATATAGTATCTGAAGAGGATAATGTGACTGAATCCGTAACAAGGATCAGCGCTGATTTTCAACTGCAGGCTGAAGATGCCGTGCTGACCGGTGAGGTTGCAGCAGACTTTGATTCCACATTCAATTTTCTTCTCTCCTGCAGCAGGGGGCAAAGTGACTTTCGCCATGCCATTTCTGTAAGCAGGCTAACTGGAGAGTGGCCCAGAAGCGGTGCAGATTCAGGTGCAAATCACAGAATAGGTGCGGGTTACGGGGTTAGGTGGAAGCCATCCGGTCGTGTCACCCTGGATGCCGGGCTGCAGCTTCTGGACACCTATGATGTTAATCAATGGAAACTAGGATTTCAGGTGTCTGAAAGAATTGCCACAAGAACATCACTTACTCAGCGCTTTAAGCTGACTGCCTCAGAGCAGGGAAGAACATATCGCTTGCAGGCTTCTACCTCATGGAGCCCGTATCGCGATCTCACATTTACCATAAAGCTTCCTCTTACACTATTTCAAAATTTGGACGATTCAGGAGAAGACGAAAACGGTGCCGGGATAGAGATCCGCTTAAAGCACCACATTCCGATGGCATTGATGGATATCACGGTTTCTGCCGCAGCAGCCGGAACAGATGGATGGAACAGCAGAATCTATGCATATTCTCTTTCATTCCCCGGAGAATTCGGCTCTCGTGCTCTTTACAATTCGTCTGCTCTTCTCCAGGGAGCAATTTCTCTGCATATTTCGGAAAGCACAGCTCTTCGGCTAAAGGCTTCTTTCCTTGCAATGGAGGGAGCAGAGTCACTGGGCAGTGGCAGCAGTGAAACAGAGGGTTCATCCAGAACATCCGCCGGGATGCAGCTGGACTGGAGTTTCTAACAATTGAAGGAGAACAAATGAGACCATCGTGGGATCAGTATTTTCTCAAACTTGCCATGCTGGCGAGTGAAAGAGCAACTTGTCCCCGCATGCATTGCGGGTGTGTTCTGGTAAAAGACAAGCATGTGCTTGCAACAGGTTACAATGGTTCACTTCCCGGGCTGCCGCATTGTG
This sequence comes from Candidatus Fermentibacteraceae bacterium, assembly GCA_016744855.1. Classification (GTDB taxonomy): domain Bacteria; phylum Fermentibacterota; class Fermentibacteria; order Fermentibacterales; family JCC-6; genus Sabulitectum. The sequence goes on from JADGDO010000014.1 coordinate 71,688, forward strand.
AAGATGTTGGATGCCTTATAGTGGACAATCATTGTATTCGCACGAACCATGCAGAGATGAACGCCCTTATGCAGGCGGCCAAGAACGGTGTTTCTATCGATGGTGGAACTGCCTATGTAACCAACATGCCCTGCACAACATGTGCGAAGGCCCTTATAGGAGCGGGTATAAAGAGAGTTGTTGTTTTCAGCAATTACCATTCTACTCATGCAGAAACGTTTTTCAAGAATGCAGACGTTAGGCTCGACAGGCAGCCTATTCCTGAGCAGGAGATATCCTATGATCTGGATGGTTATTCCAGTGCTAAGAAATTCTGAATTGTAGCCGATAGTAGAATACAGAATCAGTGAAAGGTATTAGCGTACGAAGGCTTTAATGAATGCCCATGTATTCTGGCCGAATCCGTTTGAGAAAACACTGTTCTGATGACCGGGTGTGCCTTTGTCTCCATCTCCGTAGGAAATTGTACTGTGCAGCCAGCTTTCCCTGTCAGATGCAGCCCAGCCTGGATTCAGTCTTTCCAGAGATGATCCCGGCTCTATGTCCCAGCTATTGTCCCAGCTGAAAAACTCCTGAATATCACTGTCACTATCGCTTAGAAGCAGGCTTCCGGTTTGAGACAGTGAGAAGGTTCCCCATACCACATCGGGAGAGTAGTTCCCATTCTCAAATGCGATACTGCTTGAACCAACAACGAAATATCCATCCGGTGGAATAACATGAGAGGAAAAAAGAATGACCTGGTCTCTCTGATTCTTTATCGACCATTCAGAAATATCTACCCAGTCGGAGCTGTTGTTGTACAGCTCTATCCATTGACCCATTTCAGTAGAAGATGATGCAATAGGATCAATCATGATTTCATTTATAACAAGGCCTCCTCCATCGGTAACTCCACCGATAGGTGCCACTCCGTTTGTCACCATAAGCACAGTAAGAAGCAATATCATAGACTCCCCCTTTCTTCTTACACGTTTCTTAGAATAGAAAAGAAATGACCCGAGGTCAAGTGCCAACAAACAATGAACAAAATAAGCGGTCAATAAATCAAAAAAACGGCAGTCCCTCGTAAGGGACTACCGCTTGAAAACTCTATTCAGGCGTTAACATACGCTGCCAGATCCAGGTATCCATGTCCGCTAAGATTGAAAAGAATTACTTTATTCTCTCCTGTCTCCTTTGCGGCCAGTGCAGAGTCAATTGCCGCCGTTATTGCGTGGGTTGATTCAGGTGCGGGAAGAATTCCTTCTATTTGGGTAAATTCTTTTCCGGCAGCCAGCACTCTCTTCTGCTCGTATGCAACCGGGTTCACAAGCCCAAGTTTTACCAGGTGACTCACCAGTGGGGCCATTCCGTGATAGCGCAATCCACCAGCATGGATAGGGGGAGGTACAAAGCCGGCTCCAAGTGTGTACATCATGTATTTTGGAGTGAGCCCTGAAGCATCCCCAAAATCGTATTTGAGTTTTCCTTCAGTAAGAGTTGGGCAAACCGTTGGTTCCACTGCGGTGAAATCAATGTGTCCGCCACCTGTCAGCATTTTTTCTATGAAGGGGAATGCAATCCCTGCGAAATTAGAGCCTCCACCGACGCATCCAATAATTTCTGTGGGGTACTCACCCATTTCTTCCATTTGAAGTATCGATTCCTGCCCGATGATTGATTGGTGAAGGCAGACAGCATCTGAAACGCTGCCCAGACTGTAGCAGGATTTGCTTTCAGTGAGAACGACTTCGACAGCCTCACTTATTGCTATACCAAGACTTCCCGGGTGTTCAGAATCTTCGGAGAGAAATTTTCTGCCGGATTCTGTCCTGTCACTTGGGCTGGCACAAACTCTTCCTCCATGCATGTTAATGAATGTTTTGCGAAGAGGTTTCTGCAGATAACTCGATCTTACCATGAATACGTCGAGATCCAGGTCAAACATATTGCATGCCTGAGAAAGAGCACTTCCCCACTGCCCCGCACCTGTTTCAGTTGTAATTCTCGTTATCCCGTCCTGAGCGGCAAAATAGGCCTGAGGAAGTGCCGTGTTGCTCTTGTGGCTTCCCGCAGGATTAGTTCCCTCGTATTTGTAGTAGATGTGTGCCGGTGTGTCCAGAAAGCGCTCCAGCTCAACAGCTCTGATAAGGGGTGAGGGTCTGTAGACCTTGTATGCATCCAGAACTTTTTCTGGAATGGGAACTCTCGGCTCCAGAGTTACTTCGTGCTCTATCATCCCAGATGGGAAGAGAACAGAAAGAGCCTCGGGTCCTACAGGGGTTCCATCCGGACCTACTGGAGGAGGAGGAAGAGATGGAAGGAAGGGTTTTATATTCGTGTATTCTGTTGGAATGAAATCGCTACAACGCGATGAAAATCTACGCATGACGTACTCCTGTATTGTTAATATTAAGAATTTTTAGTATTCTGAAAACTGTGATGTATAGAACTACAGAGTATTAATTATGGACGGAAGAACCCGCCCAACAGCACCATGCGAATGCGCTGAAGAGTACAGAACTGTTCGGAGTGAAGTTTATGCCTCTCATGGCAGTAAAATGCTAAAATTAAAAAAAATGTCAATTGCCTCTTATAACAGGTACAGTTTCAGTGAACTCCTTCATTCTCCAGCTCCAGTTACCCGAGTCTTTCGATGGAGTATTCATCCTTGCCGAGGAATCCAGCTGCAGGATATCCTGCATGGGAATTACCGCCAATCCAGAGGGAGAATCAAGAGCCATTTCAATCAGACTACCTACGGAATTGTAACCAAGATTCTTACCTGTTGAATCAATCCACCCGACAGTTGTGTCATTGTCGTGAGTGCCTGTATAGATGACACTGGAAGAATCAACTTCTGCTGCTACGAATTCAGGATTTTGAAGCGCAAATTGCAAAACCACCATACCGGGGAAACCACAGAGTTTTCGAAGCTCGTGCACAGAAGAGGTTATTAAACCCAGATCTTCCGCGATCAACGGGAGTTTCCCGATTGATTTTTGTAGTTGGTTGAAAAGATCAATGCCGGGTCCCTTTACCCATTTCCCGTCAACTGCTGTGTTAGCTCCGCTCGGTATTTCCCAGTATTCATCAAAAGCCCTGAAGTGATCTATGCGAACGGCATCGTACATTTTGAGAGCTGCCTTAATGCGCTCTGTCCACCAACTGTATTCTGATGCTGCACAAGCGTCCCAATTGTAGACAGGGTTACCCCACAACTGTCCTGTTGTGCTGAAATAGTCCGGGGGTACGCCTGCTACAAAAGTAGGCAGCCCCTCCTCGTCTAATTTGAAGAGATCTCTGTTGAAGAAAACATCAACAGAGTCGTGAGCCGTGTAAATAGGGATGTCTCCGAGAATACGAATTCCCAGAGAATTACAGTGATCCTTGAGTTTTGACCACTGCTGGAAGAAGAAAAACTGAATCATGGCATGAACTGCAGATCTGCTTTCACTTGGGGGATTGGTATTTGTCCAGAGAGTCCAGGGTAAACCGTTGTTCATTTCCTTCTTTGCCGCGAACCATTCCCATTCCTTGACCCATTGCTGTTCGCGGAATTCCTGAAACCCCGGGACCCCATTTTTTACAGCACGCGCTGCTGCCAGTTTTAGTAGCTCGGTTCGTCCTAAAAGAGATTCCCAGCAAACTGTTGACTTATTTTCAGATTTTGCTGAAGCAAGCTCAGTTGAAGATATGTATCCCTGCTTGTACAATTCATAAGGGGAGATAAGAAGTGGGTTTCCCGCAACTGAAGAGAGGGCCTGGTAGGGGGAATTAGCATAGACCGGTGGAGAAAGGGGAAGTACCTGCCATACATTGAAACCCGAATGGGTCATCCATTCGGCAAACCTGAAAGCCTCCCGGCCCAGGGTTCCAATACCCCATTCACCCGGTAGGGATGTGGGATGAAGCAGCACTCCCGTATCTTTTGTGAAAAGCATTTTCCTCCATTCTGTTCGAACCGGGAAAATACCCATAACGTACAACGCCCGCCACCGAAGTGACGGGCGTTGATAAGGAAGGAAGGTGCCAAAGAGTTCTTTTTTCCCCGCACGCCATTACGAAACTCTTTGACGGAAAGTAGTATACATATACGTTCCTGGAATGTCAACCCGTATATATATAACAACGCAAAGCGCTTTCTACTGGGCAAACAAGAGATTGATTATGAACTATTTGTTTGTGATAGGTTCCCATGTAATATCGAGATTTGAAGGGACGACAGGGAAAGGGACACTAATCCTTACAGTGGAGTAGTTGAGGGGGTTAAGATCGCGTCTCTTGAAAAGATCCTGAATGATTTCTCCGTAGTTGTCTACACCCTCGAGGGAATTGAGCTCTGCGGTCGGTAGTATCTCAAACCCAGGCTCAACAGGTAGTATGGAGCGTGCAAGATCGATGAGTTCTTCATTGTAAGCATCAGATTCATCAAGAATTGAAGAGACAACTCTGGGTTTGAACACCGAATTCTCCACGACTGATGTGGGCATAATAACATCCATTGCTGCAAATTTGCAGGGAGTAATAACTTTCGATGAGGTAGAGCTCTGTTCATCAATGACAAACTTTTGAAGATCAAGCACCTCTGCGAAAACAAGGTCCATAAGCCCTGCATTTCCCGTTTCAAGCGGGAAAATCTCTTTAACACTCTGAACAAAACCGCTGCTGGAAGTTACGCTTGGAAGTGAGCAGTTGCAGTATTCGATGTAGTAGGGCAGAGCGTTAATTTCAAGAGGCTCGATCAATGGAATGCTGGCAGGGGAATGCGGATTTCCCTCAAACTCAGTGAATACTCTTGGATGGATGTAGAACCAGGGAATATCGGGTCTGTTCCGTCTAAGACCGAAAGAGCCCTTAAGCAGAATAAGCTTCCAGTCTGTGGGAGAATCTGTAGGCTCAAAGAGTGAAACAGTAAGACGGGTAGATGCCTCGAGACCGTAGAGGAATCTGTTTCCCGTAAATGCAAGTTTTCTGTGATCGATAGATGCCTGGCAGGTACCTTCACAGGAGTAAGCAAGAAGCATCATTTCCATACTGGGTCTGTCACCGGCATGCATGTCAACAAGGTTTTCAAAAAGAACGAAGTTTTCATCGGCTACTGAAAGCAGATCATCGCAAACACCTTTTCTGGATGCTGCGCGAAGAAAACCTTTGAAGGCAGCTTTCCTCGGAATATGACGCACAGAAAGGAAGCAGTCTTCAATTTCATGAAGCTTGTAGATGTTCCAGCCGATCATTCGGTCTATACCGAGAGTTTTGTAAACGTCACGGGGTTGCTCGAGGTTGCCGGGCAGTGCCATGAGAATGTCTGTGACAGCACTCTTCAAGCCAACAAGACACTCTTGTGCCTGCTGACCGAGCAGCGAAGATTTCAACCGGACCCCTTTCGTTATGCCTCCTGTTAAGGGGGTAAGATAATATATATATAAGAAAAGTGTTACCTCTGTATAATAGCAAGACGGGAGATACTTGCACTATTGGTTGGTCTATACCATATTTATTCAATGAGAATCAAAAAAATACTACTCTTATGTGCATTTCATCTCATCATGTATACTGGTTGTGCCACCAGAGACAATACAGACTTCCAGCTTTTTACTGTTCAAACAGCTATTCTTGTCGAAGAAACTAATTTCACCATCAGATCTGCCCATTTACTTGCCGAGTTAAATCTTATGGAAGCGATTGCAGACGGTAACTCCCTGTTGCTTGAGCATTCAATTCTCCAAAGAAATGGACCATTCATGCTGAGAGCAGATTCTCTCTCGATAGTATCGGGGTTGATTACTGCTGAAAGCAAATCAAAAGAGGCCATGCATGCCTTCGCAGATTACACGCTTCTTCTGGCCGAGATCACGCGACCCGAGGGCGCAGGAATCCAGCTCAACTCCATTTCTTCTTCGGAGACTGCCCTGCTTGCCGGCGCAATTGCAGCGCTGGTTGAACAAGGAACTGCAGAGCGTGATGCAGAAACGCTGAACACTGCTATGATGGCAGCTGCTCCTGCTGTCGATTCAATTTGTCTTTCTATGGCTGCGGTAACGCAGTGTGTGGCAAATACAGTGCAGGCATCTTATGCTGACATGGCCGCAAGAAGGCAGATGAACATCACAGTGAATGATAGCTCTCTTGAAAACGTGGAGGAGCTTTTTGTTCTTAACCGAGAAGTCACAACCCTTCTCCGAAACCTTGAAATGCTGCAGGAATCCTGGTTGAGCATTCCTGCAATTCATGAGGAGTTGCGAACTTCTCTTTCCGAAGCCTCGGTTTCTGTTACACTAAGAGTTCTAGCTGAAAGAATGAACGAGATAAGAGAGGACGGAAAATGAGAGAAATAATGCTCTATTCTCTTTTCAGTACAATCTCAAAACTCCGTAGAGTTGAAATGGGTCTTGTAGAAAGTGAGTCAGAATCTGACAGTGTCGAAAAGGTCAGTGAAGCTATTCGAACACTATCTCTTTTCAGAGATAGACTTATAGCTGAAGAGCTTACCGATTCCAGCGATCGATTGGATGGTGCGGTCGAGCAACTGAAGAAGGTGTCAGTAGACCTCCGGGCCTACCGGGATGCAGGAGATGATGCTGAAAGCATGCTTGCAGAAATTCTTAGCAGTCTGCCTAAAGCGATCAGCCTCTTAAACGCAGTTATTGATTCAGAAGGGATGCCCCAGCAATAACAAGTATCAGCGAGCTGAGCATGCTGATAATGTAGAGTTTGTGGTATGGACCGACTTCCCCTGTTTCCGATGTGGTGAGTTCCCGGTATTTAGACATGTAGCCGAACCACTTCAGTCTCAGGAGAAAGAAGTTTACTTTCTCACCTTTTGAAGACAAATAGTTTACAATTCTAATCATGCAGTACACTCCGAAAAGTGCAGAAACAAACCCTGCCGCTAGAAAAAATACACCTAAATCCATTAGCAACCTCCCAAGTTGAGACAGTAATTTTAAATATAGATTACTGCAGTGAGTTTGTGCAATATTGCTATATTCATAACTGAAAGCTAGTTTGCTGTTGCACGACTATGTATAACCTCAGGAGGAAAAGTGAGAACAATATCAGCTATTTGTGCTATTCTAATAGGCATCCTTACAGCCTGCAGTGATGAAACAAACCCCTCCTCAAATGATACTTTACACGGCTGGGCAGTTGGAGAAAGTAGTGACGGATATGGCACAATTCTGAGCACTTCAGATGGAAAAAACTGGGAGAGACAAGGCACTCCGGAAACCGTCCCCGAAGGTGTATTGAGTTCGGTTTCAGTTGTAGACAGCAGCATAGTATGGGTTGCCGGCGGGGTCTTTGAAGGGTTCGGTATCGTTTTGAAAACAACAGATGGTGGGAATTCCTGGTTGCGGATGGGATCTGAAATTTCCATACCGGGAGAAACATCTGCAGTCGCAGCAGTCAGTTCAACGACAGGATGGGTTGTGGGCCCCGATAATTCTATTTTGCGAACTGCTGACGGTGGGATAACATGGTATGACATGGCCGATCCCCTGTTTTCCGAGTTCAACTGGAGTGGTGTGCAGTTGGTCGGATCATCGAACATCTGGGTATGTGGCGCTAACTCCTCCAACAGTGACGGAAAAATAATACACAGTACGGATGGTGGTGTATCATGGCAGTCGGAGGGGGATTCCCTTCTTGTCGGTGGGTGGTACATGATAACAATCAAAGCCTGGGATGAAAATAATGCCTGGGCAGTTGGTCACGGATACCTCATATTGAACACAACTGACGGTGGTGACAACTGGCATATAGTTACTCCAGATTCACTGCAGTACAGTCCTAATGATGCCAATGGTATCACTCTTCTTTCTTCAGATGATGCTTGGGTAGCTCTGGATTACGGTAACATTTGGAAAACTTCTGATGGCGGGGAGAATTGGGTATTTCAGGACCCCGGTTATGGGGGCTTCTTTCTTCTGAGAATATCAGCTTTGGATACTTCAACAGCCTGGGTAAGCGGACATTCCGGATTTGGCGTAAACGAAGGAATTATTCTTTATACAGCAGACGGAGGCAGCAGCTGGAGCAGACAGAGTGATGACCAAAGCAATGGTCTCTGGGATGTATGTGTAAAGGAGTTTTAGCTAATTTACCTTGAAGTTATTCACTGTCATGGGGTGATATTGCTAGGAAGGGGCGGGTAACTCCAGCTCGCACTTTTGTAACAGGCAGGAGTGCAGATGAGGATCCGAACCGGAGGGAAATTTCCTCACAGACTATGTCTGTTAACGTTGAGTCTCCTATTCCCTGAAGTATTAACAGAGAGAATGGAAGGTCCTCGTTACCTGTAATGAAGAGCCCCGGCTCACGGCCTAACCAGGAATGCAAGATATTTCCCTGTATTGATGGACAGACCAGACCGGCGGCCCCTATTTCTGCAATCTTGTCCAACTCTTTTTTGCCCGGAGCTGAGTTCAGAAAAACTATATCGCTTTTACGGGTAGTACTGTTGAATGCAGACAACCTTCCTCTGACTATTTTTCCAAAACCCAGCACACCTTGCAGTTTGAAACAAAGACTTGAAACGTTGACTTCTCTTCTTCCGTCTGTGCCGGTAACCGTTCCTGCAAGAGGACTGTTTATCGTGATAGGGCTCAGGTTGTAGTGGATGGTAACAGTACCCAGAGAATGATCAATGTCTGTAATGTATCCCGGACTGGGAGCCTGAAATATTGACACATGGGGATCGATGGCAATGATTGCACCTCGGTAAAGCCAATCCCCAACAGCTACTCTCAGATATTGCTTCAGTTGTTTAGGTTTGATGCTCATCTTCCGGGCAACCTGCATGACATGGGCTAAGGTATCGTGCTGCATGTCTTCCACCATCATAACAACACCTGGTGGAACAACTCTTGTAACAGTTCCCCCAACAGGAGCTTCGTAGTAAGTACGGTAATTTCCGTAACTGCAATCCATGATGATTTCTCCGTATGATACTTTCTGACCGGGCTTTACTGAGATGGAGGCAGTAATCTTTTCAGCTGGTATTTCTGTGGAGCTGCTTCTTGCATTGTACACATCAAGAGCAAAGTGCCTTGGGGGTATTTCTGTAATTGTCCCCAGACAGTCTCCCGGATTTACATGCTCTCCGAGTTCAACACAAATCTCTCCCGAAAAAGGCAGAGCCATGGAAAACTTCACCTCTTCCAATACCGGTGGAGAGGTTTCTCTCACCGGAAACCTGATGTTTTTGCCTGTAATATCAGAACCTTTTCTGAAATCTATCGGCAGAGGAGTGCTGTCCCTTCTACAGTCGATAAGAAGGGGCATCCCGTCGCAAATTTTATCAACCCCTGCGATTGCATGACCGAATACTCGCACACTGCAATCTTTTGTGTCGGGCAGATATAGCCAGCTGCCTGTCCATATGGTTTTTTTCCCATGCGGCCCTTTTACCTCTGCGAAAATTCCGGTTAGACTCCATACCGGACTCAGTACTCTGCATACGGGTTTGAGGCAGTCGGCTATGTAGCAGCTGAGAGCTTCTTCAGGATAGGTTTCGAGCATCGCACCTAAGTGAGGGCTTCTGAAGTGTGTATCTACATAGAGCATTGTGATGCCCGGTGGTCTAAACGCTTCTGCAAGTAGCCATGCCGCTCTTGTGGTAGAAGAATGTGAGAATACCCCCCCTGCTCCGATGAGTCTGCTGTAGGAATGCATGTAGAACTGCTTTCCGGAGAGGGTTTCCAGTCTTCGGTTTCCGGATGCTGGTCTGCGCAGTTTTACAAAATCACCTATAGAGGGTCTGCCTGGGTTGTAACCCACTTCCTGGTGATGCTTCCATGCCAGCCTTAACCCTTCTACTGCAACCGCAACTTCAAGCAATTCACTGTCTTCGCATCCGGGTATTGTTGTGGGGAAAAGACTTTTCCCGTAGCACCATCTGCGGATTGCTTCTTCCGGCAGTCCCGGCAGATGCCGGCTAACAGATTCAATTCCTGTTTCAGAAAGAGTGTTGGACATACTGTAAGACATTCCTGTGTTGGCGGCTACAGTTCTTCTCATTTCGCCTGAAAGTGATGAGAAAATATCAGTGGTTGCACCACCCATGTCTGCCATCAGCACATCTGATCCGGTTTCTGAGGCCAGTGCTGCAAGAATTCCCGAAACTCCGACCGGTGTGGGAATCACAGGCGCAGAAACAATATCAGTAACGCAATTGTAACCGGGGGCCTTCCTCATCACATGTTCCAGGAAGATATTCTGAACCGAGTTAATTGCAGGGCGCAGGTTTATTTCGTTGTTCCCCGGAATGACATTCTCAGTTGAACTCATGACAAAATAGTTGTTCAGAGTCTCCCGTACGAATTCTCTTGCGCTAACATTCCCGCAGTAGAGCAGTGGCATTTTTGAGCCGTATTTTGGTTCCGGCCTTGCATGATTAAGCAGGTAGGCCATTGTGACCACACCGGACAATGCGCCTCCATCAGTGCCGCCTGCCATCAGCACCAGATCAGGGTTCAACCTGCTCATCCTGTCGATAAGAGCTAATCTGTTTTTTTCGCTGTTTATGGAGAACGCCCCTGATATTACAGCACCGGCTGCGAAGGCTGTTGTCTTGGCGATTCGACATGAATCGGCAGTTGTATAACCAACAACAAGTACCTGCAGGCCACCCCCGGCGGAACTGGTTGTGTAGTAGGGTACACAAACAGAATTGTCCTTAAACAGCTTAAGCCCCGTCTGAATAGCAAGTCTTCGAATGGCCCTGAAGAGACCGACAGTTACGTCGGAGAATGGCGGTTCAACAGTAGTGGGTTCCTGTAGTGATCCCAGTACAGAAAGAACCCCTCCTGTAAAATCAAAGGCAATAACCTTTGTGGTGGTGCTGCCAATATCACTTGCGAGTACAACCAATATCTATTCCTGTTCTACCTGGACAACAGAGATTTTAATATCCACTCTTAATAGCAGCCCATGTGGTTGCCTCAAGAGGCAGGTAGGAAGTTCCGTTCAAGCGGAAGAAGCCAACATAACTTTCGTGTACCCAGTCTCCTCCAGCTATAGAGATGCACATATTGCCTCCTTCTAAAAGGGAAGCCCAGAAATAGGCTGTTCCGTTGTAGTGTGGGGAAAACCAGTAAACTGTATTCGCCTCGGCTTCAAAATAATCTGAGGAATCAAGATCAGTTTTGGTACGATAGGGTCCACCCGAAGGGGTGTTTTTAACTACAGCTGCTGGTACTTCCCAGAGAAGCTCGCCGGGTGTACCTGGAACATCTTGATAGTAGCTATCGTTGCTGTAGATGCGAAGATAAAATGAGTCGCTCTCTCCGGTAAAAAACAAACCCCACCACTCAATACTTTCAATCCGGCCGGCTTCGGTCAGAAGAAAATCTTCCGCGTTAATGCTCTGACCATAGCATTCTACACCGCCATCCATGGTACCCAAATAAGACTGGTCAAAGAGCACTTCCAGGTCGGATACCGGAGGCACATACCCTGTTTCTATTCTATCGGAAGCAATCTGTGAAAGTGAAGAATCCGAATAAGAAACAACAGCAAGTAGAATCAAAACAATTACTGTGATACGCATTTCAACCCTCCCTTTATAGTTTATGGGAAAATATAGTACCCCTTAAACAACTTAAAACAGCCTTTGAAAAGAAAATATACTACTAAAGTTATAACATATAGGGAGCAGTAGACACAGTTGCATTGAGACCTACAAGTAAGCCTGGATTTCTAATATCCACTCTTAATAGCAGCCCATGTCGTTGCCTCAAGAGCTTGGTAGGAAGTTCCGTTCAAGCGGAAGAAGCAAACACAAGTTTGCTGGGACCAGTCTCCACCATGGTGAGAGTAGCACATGTTGCCGCCACTTGTGAGAACACCCCAGAAATAAAGAGATCCGTTGTAGTGTACAGTGAACCAGTAAATTACAGACGCCTCGGCTTCAAAATAATCTGAGGGATCAAGAGCAATCTCACTGTGATAAATGTTATAACCAGAAAAATCGTCTCCAGTGTCGGTGTTTACTACTGAAGCTGCCGGTACTTCCCAGAGAACATCACCGGGAGTACCTGGAACATCTTGATAGTTGCTATCGTTGCTACAGATGCGCAGATGAAATGAGCCGCTCTGTCCTGCAAAAAACACACCCCACCATTCGATGCTTTCAACCCTGCCGGCTTCGGTCAGAACAAAATCATCCGCGACTACATATGCCCCCCCGCAATTTGAACCGCCGTCCATGACTCCGTCATAAGCCTGGCCAAAGAGAACTTCACCCTCGGGTAAAGGAGGTTCGTAACCTGTTTCTATTCTTTCAGAAGTCTTCTTTAGAAAAGAAGAGTCACCATAAGAAACAACAGCGAGCAAAATCAAAACAATTCCTGTGGTACGCATTTCAAACACCCCCTTGGAGTTTATGGGAACAAGAACAGCCTATCTCAGCTGTAAATAGTCCAATAAGCTTAAATATATTAATATGATCACACATAGGGAAGCCATCCCGTTAACCCAGTGCTCTTCCTCAACAGATTACATGCAAAATGACAGGCAAATGGTTGCAGATTCTACTTCGGGAACTAATCCCGACCAGTTTGGTATATTATTCTCTTGATCTAACCCAGTTTCAAAAAAAGATTTCCTGCAAAAAATGAATAGCGGAGGCAGACAGAATGAAGCGAGCCACTTTCAACCCTCTCCGAGTACTCTCATTACTCTCTTTGATGCTGCTGGTATCATTTTCTTTCTACGGCTGCCAGGATGCGCATGCAGAAGACAACCATGATGTTGAAAGTGAAGAGGATCACTCTGGTCACGATCACGCTATGGAAGAGGTTCATTCCGAGGAAGAGCATGATGACCACGATGAAGACATTGATGAACATGATGATCATGAATCTGAAGAATCTGATGACCATGAAGCTTCTGAAGAGGAAGATGGGCTTGTTCTTTCAGAGCGTAACATTGAAGATGCCGGTATTCAGTTCTCTATTGCCTCTTCGGGAAGCATAGATTATCACACCCAGCTTCTTGGTGAGATATCGATGAACAGCGATCAGATGTTCCATATAGTGCCACCCGTTACAGGCACAGTGGAGGAAATCAGAGTACAGATAGGAGACAGGGTTGAAGCCGGAGCGGTTCTGGCAGTTCTTTCCAGCCGTGACCTCGCAGATGCCCGTGGAGCGTATCTCAGTGCAGGGAGCAGTTACAGCCTGGCACAAACGGTTCACAGTAACCAACAGGAGCTCTTTGACGCAGACTTTGTTTCCGAGCAGGATTTTCTTGTTTCTAGGCAGCAATACACAGAGGCCCGAATCGAATACCAGACAGCAAGGCAGTCTCTTCTCAATCTTGGTCTAAGTGAATATGAGATAAACACGACAAGCAGTGGAAGTCTCCTGACCCGTCAGGAACTGAGGTCTCCGATAGAGGGAACTGTTGTTGCCTTGAACCTGGAGCCCGGTGAGATTGTCGGAGATGAAAACAGTGTTCTGACAGTGGCGGATCTGAGTTCAGTCTGGGTAGATCTTGCGGTGCTTCAGACGGATGTCGGTTCAGTCCGGGCAGGACAGACTCTTACAGTGTCAGCTTCTGAAAGCGATATACCGGAAGCCTCTACAGTGCTTGATTATGTCTCTCCGGTTATAGACAGATCTACCCGTACAGCTTCTGCAAGAGCAGAGCTCTCCAATCCTCATGGTTATTGGATGCCCGGTCTTTTTATAACTGCACATGTTGCGACAGCTGAATCTATCTATCCTGTTGTTATAAACAGAGACGCCGTTCAGTCGCTGGAGGGCGAGCATGTGGTTTTCATTCAACACGAAGATTCTTTCGAAACTGTTCCTGTTGAGCTGGGTCAATCCAATGGAACACATGTTGAGATAAAGCATGGCCTTGAGCAGGGTGATAGATATGTTTCCGGAGGAGCATTCGCGCTTAAAGCTGAAATAGTTACAAGCGGACTCGACAGCCATGCCGGGCACGGTCACTGATGCTGAATAGAATTATAGAAGCATCTCTTGTTAACAGAACCCTGGTAATTCTGGGGATGATTGCAGTGATTGTTACCGGAATTGTTGTTTACAATTCAATTCCAGTGGATGCATTTCCCGATATATCTCCGGTTATGGTTCCCGTTTTCGCCGAGGCTCATGGAATGTCTCCCGAGGAAGTCGAAAGACTGATATCCTACCCGATAGAATCGTCTATGAACGGGTTGCCGGGGGTAACCAGGGTTAAGTCAACTTCGGCTTTCGGTCTTGCAGTCGTTTACGTCTACTTCGAGGAAAACATTGATATTTATTTCGCCAGACAGCTTGTCTCAGAGCGTTTGACAGCGGCAATGGCTGATCTTCCGGAGATGGATGAACCACCCGGTCTGGGTCCGATTTCCACCGGTCTCGGTCAGATATTCATCTATTATCTCAGTGCAGATGAATCAGTCGATACGGGTGGTCTTCCTCTTGATATGTATCTCCGTGATCTGAATGATAAGGTTGTAAAATACCAGCTTCAAACGGTTTCGGGCGTAACTGAAGTTCTCTCCATGGGAGGGAATGTTATTCAATATCAGATAAAGGTTAATCCTGGAGCTATGCTTGAATACGGTCTATCAATGGAAGACATTGTAGAAACCGTTAACAGCAACAACAGAAATGCCGGTGGGCAATTCCTTGTAATAGGCTCAGAAGAGCATCTCGTTCGGGCAATCGGCCTGCTTACAAGCATTCAGGATATAAGTGATCTTCCACTTGCGACAACAGATGGAATACCGGTAAGAATCTCTGATGTTGCTACGGTGGAACTCGGCAGCGAGATAAGGCGCGGAGCCGTAAGCAGAAACGGTGAGATGGAGGTTGTCTCAGGTATAGTTCTTAAACTGTACGGTGAGAATACCTCCGAGGTTATTGAGCGCTTGTATGCCAAAGTGGATGAAGTTCGGGCGAGCCTCCCTGAAGGGGTACAGCTTATCCCTTACTATGAACAGGCAGAGCTCGTCAGGAATGCTACCGGAACGGTAAACAAAGCACTTCTTCTCGGTGCTCTTCTGGTTCTTGTAACTCTGGCTTTTTTCCTTGGAAACCTTCGCACATCATTTGCAGTAGCACTGGCTCTTCCATTTTCCGCTCTTACAGCATTCATCCTGATGAAAATTTTCGGAGTTTCTGCAAATCTGATGTCCCTCGGTGGAATAGCAGTTGCCATAGGAATGCTTGGCGACGGGGCAATTGTTATGGTGGAAAACATATATCGCCACCTCAATATTCCTGCGAATTACGGGTATGATAAAACGAAGATTATCCTTGATTCCGCCAAGGAAGTCGGCAGGCCAATAGCATTTTCCATATTTATCATTATTCTGGTGTTTCTTCCTCTCATGACCCTCCAGGGCGTGGAAGGCAAGATGTTTACACCGATGGCGATGACAATATCCTTTGCCCTCCTGGGGTCTATCGTGATGGCACTTGTTGTTACACCTGCCCTCGCTTCATTTCTTCTGAAAACCGGTAAGCACAAAGAATTTATCGTTGTTACTAAACTTAAAGAAGCCTACCGCCCTGCTCTCGAGTGGGCAATTAAGCACAAGAAGAAGGTTGTTCTTATTTCACTCGCTGCATTCGTAGTGAGTATAGCAATCTTCCCGTTTATAGGAACAGAATTTTTACCCACACTTGAAGAGGGATCTATTTTTATTGGGGTTGCAATGGCACCCTCAATATCACTTGAAGAGGCTACGGCAACTGTAATGACGCTGGAAAGAAGAATTCTTGAGCACCCTGCCACAGAAGAAACAGTGTCTCGAATAGGTCGTCCTGAAGCAGGTAGTCACCCCCATCCTGTTAATTACGCTGAGATACATATAGAGCTTTTCCCTACAGACCAGTGGGGTGACGCAGGCTCGAAGGAAGAGGTTATTGAGGCACTCAGAAACGACCTTTCGGGGTATCCCGGAGTGCAACTCAACTTCACACAACCGATACAGAACTCCTTTGATGAGCTTCTTTCCGGAACCCGTGCAGAGCTTGCAATCAAGCTGTACGGAGAAGATCTTGAGGTGCTTCGTGAAAAATCCCTGGAGATTTCTTCGGTAATTAGCGTTGTACCCGGGCTTGTTGATATTGCAACAGAACAGGGTTTCGGGCAGCCTCAGATTCAAATCATACCAGACAGGGCTGCATGTGCCCGGTATGGAGTTTCGGTTGCAGAGGTACTTGAACTGGTAGAACTCTCCGTTGGTGGAGAGGTCATAGATGATATGTACCTTAATGTTCGCAGATATGGAATACATCTTCGGCTGCAGGAGGAGTTCAGAGATAATCCGGATGTGTTGAGCAATCTTCTTGTTCACACTTCAGACAGCTCCCTGATTGCCCTATCCATGGTAGCGGAAATTCGGGAGGTTATCGGGCCCATACAGATTAACCGCGAGAAGAATCAGCGCTATTGGACAGTTCAGGGTAACATCGACGGCCGCGCGCTGGGAAGTGTTGTTGCTGATGTACAGGAGCAGATAGAGAGCAATATTGAGCTTCCTCCCGGCTACTTCATTGAATACGGTGGACAGTTTGCCAACCAGCAGCGTGCTATGAAGAGGCTTTCAATCATTGTTCCTCTGGTTATTGCAGCGGTTCTTATTCTTTTGTGGATGTCTTTCGGGGTTTTCCGCCACGCCATAGTAATCATTCTCAATATTCCGCTGGCACTTATTGGTGGAATCATGGGACTTCTAATAACCGGTGAATACCTCTCCGTTCCGGCCGCAGTCGGCTTTATAGCACTGTTCGGTATTGCTGTTCAGAACGGGGTAGTGCTTGTCAGTTATTTCAATCACCACAGGCGGAAGGGTGTAGACCTTGATGCCGCTCTGGTCGAGGGATCATTGCTCAGGCTTCAGCCTGTAATGATGACTGCAGTAACAACAGTTCTTGGACTTCTTCCTCTGCTGCTTTCAAACGGAATGGGTTCTGAGGTGCAACGACCGCTTGCAACAGTTGTTGTTTTTGGACTCAGCACATCAACTCTGCTCACGCTCTTTGTAATTCCGGCGATGTATGGATGGATTGAAGAGAAACTTGACCCCTCCCTGAGATCAGCTGATGAAAAGCTGAAAGAGAAAAAATAATAAACCTGCTCCCAACAGCATCAGCAGGTTTGCAAGCCCCCGGTTCTCCCCCGGGGGCTTGTTTCTTTATAATCTCCTTACAGAGTTTGCTCAGAAGATTGATGAAAGTGGATTTGCACCGCTGGATAGAAGAAAGGCAGTTTTGAAGCGAATAATATTTCTACTACTTACCTGCGCATTTATAGCTAATGCTGAATACTACCCCTCAAGGTTCGACGAGGGATTTACCTATTCGGCTATAGAAACCAGACTCTTCTCATTCGCAGCTGACACATCAGAAACTGTCATTGTAATCCCTGCGGGTGAGCTCCTTGAGATTAAGGAGTTTACCGGTGAAACCTTTATGGCAGACTCCTGCAGTTGGGGCTGGTACCGGGCAAGGTACCGGGTTGAAAATAGAGAGTACGATGGTTTTGTCCGGGACCGGAATCTGGCATTTGCACATCTCCCGTTAGGGCTAGACACGCTGTTTGTTTTCAGCCTCTCCGGTTTCAATGCAACCGATAATGCATTCGAGGGCGCGATCTCGATAATATCAGACGGGCAAATACTTTTCTCAGAAGACTACAGGCCCAACTGGACACCATACGGCAGGATGTTCGACTACGATGTTACGGCTTCAGCTGCAAATCCTCAGAATCTTACAAATGTTAGAAAGCTTATCGTCTTTTACTCCGGCCTGGATGTTTCCGGTGTGCAGTGCAGAGAAGATCTTTTCCTGTGGACAGATGACGGGCGACTGGTTGAGGGTCCACAGGCCATTTCTTTATCTGAGGATGAAGATTCAAGGCAGACAACTGTGTTTATTCTTCCCTCAACTCCGGGAGGAGAGGCAGATAGAATATCCCTTCGTGAGAGAATCGAGACTTTTAACAGGGAAACACAGGCCTGGATGCTAACTAGTGAGCAAACATCCGATTTCTTCTGGACCGGATCCAGATTCGAAGAGCACTAGCACAAAAAAACAACAAAAAAAGCCCCCAGCAGAACCGGGGGCAAAAAACTCAAATTACTGGCAACCGCCGCCGCCACATCCACCGCCACCGCAGTGAGATTCTTCTACTTCAACTGCTTCTTCAACTGCATCGCAGTCCTCGCACCCACATGTGCATTCCTCGTCACACATCTCAGATTCACAGTTGCAGCAATCTCCAGTGCAGTCTTCAATTGTGCCCTCGCATGTGCAGTCATCTGTAACGGTCTCATCGATGTCTTCACAGGTACAGTTATCACATGGGGTAACTCCATCGCAATCCTCATGATCGCAGTCGCCTCCAAGGGCAAATCCTGCAAGCAGTAGCACCATCATACCAAGTGTAAGCAGTTTCATTAAAATATCTCCGATTTTTTAGTGTTTGCAGCCGCAACCGCAGTGATCTTCTTTTTCTTTCTTAACGGGAGCTTCACCATGACATTCACACTGCTGCTCATCGGTACATTCTTCCGGAGTGGTCTTCAGTTTGTCCGGCTGTTCGCAACACTTTTCGTTTCCGCACATAATTTCCCCTCTTTGGGGCACGCAGCCCCGTTTTCAATGCTATCCAGCATGGAGGATACTTCTTCCCCCATCTGCTCAAGCAGTTCCCTCTTAACTGTATAGTGAATGTGGTAACCACATCTGTTATCCTGTACGATTCCGGCATCACGTAGCACGCGCAGATGCTGAGATATCGAAGACTGCGAGGCACCAAGAGTTGAAGCGATTAGCCCTACACACTGCCTCTTCGTAAGCAGTAGCTTTACAATCGCCAGCCTTTTCTCACAAGCAAGTGCCTTAAAAACTTTTACCATATCAGTAGACTTCACCGGGCTCCAATCATATTAGTATATGCGTAATATCTAATATATATTTATGGGAAGGTCAACCCGATGACATTACGTAACTTGACGTAACGCTAAATAGGGTTACGTTGATTAAGGTAATAAGAAAGGATAATCATGAATCTATTCAGGTACGGCCAGATACTTACCAGCGAAGATTTCTGCCCGAGACCGCTTATGATTGAACAGCTTACAGCTTACAGCTTTCGCAGAGTCGGGGCAGAATGCATTTGTGCAGGAGGATGATAACAGCTATTGTGAGGCTTGAGAATACAGCATTTTTCCAGAGGAAAATTTTCATCAGGAGGCAGAAAAGCATCAAAGGCCCTCATTGTGCGAGCTGTTGGGATTTCAGGGAACATACCTGGCGGCGAACAGTTTAATAGGGTTGCTTTCCAAAGAGTTCCTGGAAGCATCGGGAATCCGAACAGCCTCTTCTGTACAGGCGGCTCTTAAACGCCTTGTGAAGCTGAAGATCATCTACAAATACGAGGGCACATACAGGCTGGCAAATCCATTCTTCGGCTCATGGCTGATATGGAATGGATACTGAAGCGGAAGCAAATCTCTTAATATCACTATCATTAACAGTAGATGAATTCCTGCAAAGGAAAGAATCATTTAAGAGGCTTACCGGGAGAGAACTTCTCTGATTTTTTGTGCCAGATCAATAAGGTGATAGGGCTTGCGCACAATTCCCATCGCGCTCTCTGCAAGCTTGTCTCTGTTAACATCGAATTCGGAGTGGCCGCTGACAATCAGCACCTTAACTGCAGGGTCAAGCTTCAACAGTTCCTGCAGGCACCTGTAGCCCCCCATTCCAGGCATATTAAGATCGAGTAGTACAATATCTACTTTTGCAAGTGATGCAAATTTCTCCAGAGCCATCTCGCCGTTTTCAGCAGTGTGTACAGTGTATCCTGTCATCTCAAGGAATTCCTGCGAGAGTTGAATGATGTGCGGTTCGTCATCGACCAGCAGAACAGTTTCACCCTTTCCTGCAGTCTCTCTAGTTAAATCCTGCTGAACAGGGAGTGGTGAATCAACACTCGCAGCTGTCGGAAGTACAATATGGAAAGTGGTTCCAACTCCCTCTTCACTGGTACACTTAACAATCCCTCCAAGACTCTTAACGATTCCGTAAACGGAAGCCAGTCCAAGGCCTGTGCCCTTGCCCTGTTCTTTGGTTGTAAAAAACGGATCGAATATTTTAGCTTGAAGCTCTTCACTCATTCCACATCCTGTATCCTTTAAGGAAAGAACTACAAAGGGTCCAAGCAATCTCTCCCCTGTTTCCGGTGAGATTTCGCTCTCCAACACAGACAGTGATGTTGAAATGAGAAGAGTCCCGCCCTGGGGCATTGCATCTACAGCATTATTCGAGAGATTGAATATGATCTGTTCCAGGTGAATCGGGTCCGCCATTACGGGGTCGAGATTTTCTGCAAGATCCAGTTTAATCTCGACCATTCTGGGTATAGTGTGTGTAAGAATGTTTGCAGCGTTGGTTACTTCTGCGTTGATGTTGGTAGCAACCTTAACAAACTCGATATTTCTGCTGAAAGCCATTAGTTTTGTAATCAAAGCCGCTGCTCTTTTACTGGCACCAACTATATGCTCAAGTTCGCTGAGGTCTACCTCAGTGCCGACGTTTCTTTCAAGCAGAAGAATGGCGTAACCTTCAATCACCTGAAGAATGTTGTTGAAATCGTGAGCAATTCCCCCCGAAAGTGTACCGAGAGCTTCCATTTTTTCAGAGTGCTGCAACCTGTAAGATTGCTCCAAGAGAGTTTCCTGTGCACTTTCAAGAGTCTTCATTTTCTCATTTAGTCGCTTTTTCAGGTAGAGAGTGGCAATTAAGAGAGAAACTACTAGAGCCACAGCAAAGAGAGCCCCGAGCCGTAATATCTGAGCTAAACGCGGGTTCAATTTCCGACTCGGCTGCATCGATATCCACGAACTGCGGAGGGAAGTCAATTCATCTTCTGAAATTAGATTTAGAGCTTTCTGAACAGCACTGAATAGCATGGGATAATCACGGCTTACTCCGATACTCCACTCAAAAGAGTAATCTGTTGTACTGGCCACACGGAGATTGGACAATCCTTCAAGGTTTGAATAGTAAGCTGCAACTGCAAGGTTTCCCACAAAAACATCCATTTCACCAAATGCTACAGCCTTGAGAGCATCCGGTACATTTTGCATTGTGTGGATGTCATAACTGCCATTGTCGGATTCTCTTACGTAGTTTTCTGAAGCAAATCCCGAGACAACGGCTATCTTCATCCCGCCCAGCTCATCCAGATTCATGGCTTCTGTTCGATTGCTCGTAGTAATAATGACCACAGGTACCCTGGCATAGGGAACAGTGAAGAATGCGTAGCTTTCTCGTTCATCAGTTCTTACAATAGTGGGTGCAACGGAGCAATCACCTTTTGCAAGAGACTGTAGATGCAAATTCCAATCGCTGCAGGGTTGCTTTATGAATGTTATTCCCAGTCGTTGCTCGACAGCTGCTGTTACATCGGCCCCCAAGCCTATGAACTCACCGTTTTCATCAGCAAACTCTATTGGTGGGAAATCCGGGTTGTAATAAAGGGTTAGCTTTTCCGCATTCTCATCCAGCCACAATCTTTCCCCCGGGGTAAGAATGGCATTTTCTGTTTTGGGAGAACCTTCTCTGGTGCTTAGCATTACGATAACATGAAAAACCAGCAGTGCGAGAGCAATGAAGATTAGGGTTTTCTGAACCCTACCGAGTTCGGACAATGATGGAATTCCCAATACGGGCGTGCCCCCCTGTAATCAAGAAAATGTATGAAGATTGTTAAAGATGATAGAAAGATATCCTTATGAGGTCAAGAGTCAGTGGAATAGAACTCGCCCTTAGGAAGTCAGTAGGGTGAGATTACCATGAATGGTCTTTGAATTCCAGCGCGGATCTTGGTTTCCGGGAAGATGGCTGTGTGAATTCCCGTACACTGTTCAGGGGAAATGGTTGCATTAGCATTATTGCTGCCAATACCGCACAAAATCAGCAGAGAGAAAGGCACTTCTTCCTGGCCTGTGATAAATATCCCGGGTTCCCGGCCAAGCCAGTCGACAAGGGCATCGCCTGTTATTGAGTTACACACCAGCCCTGCAACTCCCCGCTCCTGTGCCTTCTTTAGCACAGAGGAATCTACCATGGACCCTGTAAAGGCGATATCACCCGCAGATGATTCTGTAAGCAAACGCAGAGGACCAGGAACTGTTTTTCCGAAACCCAGTACTGCCTGAATCTTTGACCCGGTGCATTCCATTGCAACCGTTTTTGTGTTGTCTGTAGCAATGACTTTACCTGTCAGAGGACTTTCTATCAGTATCGGTGTCATGTTGTACTGCACTGTAACCGTGCCGAGTGTGTGATCAATTTCTGTTATAAAACCTGGCGCAGGTGACACAGACATGCACACCGGATTGTCGTTTCCAATCAAGTGTCCTCTGTAGACAAAATCACCTATCTCCACTCGAAGAAATTTCGCCATCTCCGAAGGAGGCACAGACATTTCATTCGCTACCTGAACCACATGGGGCAGGTCATCATGGCCCATATCTTCTTCCATGAATACAATCCCAGGCGGAAGTATTTTTGTCACAATGCCGTTTACCGGGCTTCCGAATTCAGAGATGTGTGACTTCTGCTCATGTCGGAAGATGCTCTCTCCGGTCTTAACTGAATCCCCCGGTTCAACGGTGATACACTCTCTGACTTCCTTATCAGAGAGTAAAGGTGAGCAAAGCAGAGATCCTCTGATATTGATAATGAAGTGTCTTGGGGGTACTTCCTCCACACGGCCCAGGCAGTCTCCCGGGACCACCTCATCTCCTGGGACTGCGGAGATGTTTCCCGGACAGGGCAGAGACATGGAATACTGGACCAGCCCCGGTTTCGGCTGTTCAATATTTCGAAATGGCAATTCAACTGAACCCTGAGGCAAAGCAAATTCCCTCTGGAAATCAACCGGTAGCGGCTCTCCCGGCTTTCTGCAGTCGATCAGCAGAGGCAGCCCGTCTCCAACTGATTCAAGGCCATCCATGGAGGGACCGAATAAATGAACAGTGATATCTGTTGTGTCTTCTATGTAGAGCCAGCTTCCCGGCCACACAGTTTTCTCACCGTCACTACCTGTAACCCGGGCAAATGGCCCCACTGCTTTCCTGGCAGGAGCAAGAACTCTGCAAACTGCTTTAATGCAATCGTCCTTGTAGCATTGAAGTGCTTCATTTGGATACTTCTGCGATAGTGTTCCCATGTGTGGGCTTCGAAAGTGTGTGTCAACATAAAGAGTGGTCAGCCCCGGTGGCCGGAATGCTTCAGCAAGCATCCACGCCGCACGTACCGGTGTAGAATGGGAGAAAATCCCTCCGGCACCAGTTACCATTTCTAGCTCGTTCAGATGGAATCGCTTTCCACAAAGCGTTCCCAGAGGCGGGTTTATTGCAGATGGTCTGTTTATCCCGAGTTTTTCTTTCCATGTGAGATTACCTGGGTAGTATGCCACTTCTTTGTGATGGCTCCATGCAACGCGAAGACCCTCTACAGCAATAGCGGCTTCAATGAGGGATGAGGTAGGACAATCCGGTACTGTCGCAGGGAAGAGGCTCTTTCCCATTGCCCAGCTTCGCACGGTTTCGGTACTAATATCGCCCAGGTGGCGCATTACAGCAGGCAGACCGGCTTCAGACAGTGTGTTTGTCATGCTGTAAGACATGCCGATGTTGGCGGCTACGGTTCGTTCCTGCACTTCATCTGTAACTGTAAATATGTCGGTAGTGGCACCACCCATATCAACCAGTATTGCTCCGGTTCCCATTGCAGAGAGTATTTCAGCCACTCCAACAGGTGTAGGCATAACCGGAGCAGAGACCAACTCAAGCACAGACGGATACCCCGGAGCCTTCTTCATCACATGCTCCATGAACAGACCCTGCACCGCCGCAATCGCCGGTCTGGGATTTGTGACCCGATTAGCAGGCGCAATATTCTCGGTTACCTGCATAGCAAAGTGGTTTCCGAGAGTTTCCCTTACATACTCGCGAGCCTCTACATTACCGCAGAACAACAGTGGCATTGCACCTGAGCCATACTTGGGTTGTGGTCGGGCTAAACTTAGCAGATGCGCCATACTCACGACACCGGAGATTGCCCCACCGTCGGTTCCCCCTGCCATCAGCACCAGATCAGGGTTCAGCCGGCTCATCTTTTCTATGTGTTCGAGTCTGCTTCCCTTACTATCCATGGCAAATGCACCGGAGATAACTGCCCCGGCTCCATAGGCCGTAGACTCGGCCATCCGCAGAGAGTCAGCCAGAGTATAGCCGACCACCATCATCTGCAACCCACCACCAGCCGAACTGGTTGTGAAGTAGGGAACAAGGAGAAAATCACCATCTATCAGATCAAGCCCGGTACTATCGGCAAGCCTGCGAACAGCACGGAAGAGCCCCACCGTCACGTCTGAGAACGGCGGCTCGACAGTTGTTGGTTCCTGCACGGCACCAACAGCGGTAAAAGACCCATCCTTAAGCTCAAACACTACAACTTTTGTAGTGGTGCTACCTATATCACTTGCCAGAATTAACATTTGTTTTCCTCGTGAATTGTAAGAGCGAAGATTTCACAAACTTCCACTAGTATATAGGAAGATGGGTGCTTCTTAGTTATCTGCTAACTGTTTTACAAATTTAAATATACTACTACCAGTGGAGATCAGATATGACAATTCATGGTTTTGCAAGGCAAACATTAGGTCAGACATGTTAGAAAACAACTATCACTTCCGCTAAGATCAAAAGATTGTTTTTAGTTGTCCCCAGCTGGTACGGTTGAGAGATGTGAGCTGATCCCAGTAGACAGCAATGAAGTATTCACCCCATGTGTAAATTTCCCACGCAGTAGCATCGCCGATGAAACTGTGGTTGATACCCAGGCTATAGTCTGCCAGGATTGAGGGCCATCCACCTCCACTCAGCTCGCTGTTTACAATGCACCAGTAGTCAGGCCCTACTTCCAGAGGAGGGTCATAATAGACATATGTTGGCATGTTGTGCAATGCGGTTGCCATAGTCTTGTCAAGCTGCGTAACCGGACCACTTTCATTACCGTTCCATATCTCAATATAGACATCAGACGTATCCCATGGATATTCGGTTTTGTGGTAGAACCACACTTCAGTTTGCTCTATGTAACCTAAATCAGCAGTTGGAATGAAGTCTTGTACATCAAACCAAACTGCCTTGCAGGTCCCATTCCAGTCAAACCATTGTGCAGTTCCGTTGTTGTACTGTAACCACTGCGAATCGTGTGATGTAAGGTCAGGATTAAGATCAAGAGCAACGGGATTAGCTAGAATAACAGAAGTAACCGACAGGACTATAAAGATTGATAGAATGCCTCTCATAATACCCTACTTCCAAATTACAGAAACTAACAAACACTTGAATCTATAATCAGGAAATCCAGTGATTGAGTCAATAGGGGAGTTAAGATGACAAGTCCTTCATTTTTATAACAAGATCATAGGGCTTTCTAAGAGAAAGTTTTCTTTGGTCACGGCAGAACTTGCCTATCGTTTTGCCCCGGTGTAGAAGACGTACAACAGAAGCGGGATCTGTTGAAATGGATATCGTTGTTATCTTTGGTTTCCAGAACAGTCGAACGATGCCTGATTTGCGAAGAAGGGAATAAACCTTGCGAACAGAAAGGCGAATAACTCCCGCTCTGTTTAGAAGTCGAGCACGAAATTCCCCAGCAAACCCACCTGTTACTTTTCTTCTTGAACCGGAGCGCTCATAATAAATGGCCTTGCCGAGTATCCTGGTAAGGCAGATCTTTTCAATTTCATCATAAGAATTATTGTCTCCACGAGTAAGCAAAAAGGAAGAACCTACCTTGAGTATCCTGTGAATTACATCTTCACTACCCGAATCCTCGCCTGAATAAACTATCACATCCCCTGCCCTGAGAGATTCCAGAGGAACGCTTTTAAAGTAGATACAATCTCCACTCCGAAAAGTATGCCTCATACTGCGCCCGTGATAAAATCGGAACGAAAGAGAAGAAACCTCTACTGATTCAGGCATTTCAGGATAGCCTCCTGGTCAATATAGTCTTTAGGAAACTTCATCAGGTAAGCAGGCACTGAAGTTGCTAGGTTGCGGTATATATCGAACATAGCTTCCCTCTTGCAGCCAGGCAATATAAAGCTTAATGTGGAGTGCTCATTCCAAAGGCTTGCCAGTAACTCTCGAGAAGCAAGTGGCTTGAGACTGAAAGAATCTGCTTTTTCTAAAAGAAAAAAGGCACGGGGAAGAGTTGGAGCTGGATGCGGAGTAAAGGTGGTCCATGGGGTGCCATATGCAAGCCATCTATCCTTATCATCCTTTTTAAAGAGAGTTTGATCGTCTGCAACAACAGTTCCGTTGTCACAAAGTCTTGCCGCAGTAGTTTTACCACCTTCGTCCATAGCGAGAAAAACAGCAGCATGCCCATCAAAGGAAACACAGGAGCAATGTATCATAACGGCGTTCATATATTACTTGCCAGAATTATCAAGATGTATCTTCCTCCAGGGGCGAAGATATACTAGAATACTGAAATCACATTAAAACGATAATCGGGTAATAAATAAAGTCAATATAATCTGCCGTGCTTTCACGTACTACTGTTTTAAGAGGACAGTTTTAAGTTTCGAGGCGTAGTGCATGAGTATCGAAAAGGTTAATGCATGTTAATCGGAAGTTCTATCCGGAAGTAGAAGAGATCTTACTAACTCAATATCTTCAGATGTAGTTTCTGTATCTACTTGATCAGCTCTGTTAAGAGCCGAATCAATATCAGCATTTGTATCAATCAGGATCTGCAAAACGGCAAGAGCAGAAGAGTTTACCCTGAATAAACGCTTATCAGCATGCCTAAGGACAAGTGCTTCCTCATCAAATATTTCAAAGCTAAATTGATTTATCAGCATATATCTGCAGTTTCCATTTCATTGTCAATTGTATCCCAAATATTGGTATTTATATTTGCGTGAATCCTGAAGCAGGGTGTTCTTTTCGCTAGATCAGAAAAGAAATGAAATGCCTTTTCATAAGTTTTAGAAGGAAGAGCTTTGACAAATGCGGTGTCTGTAAACAGACCCAGGAGAAGAACGGTTGCATCTATGCTGTCAACTTTCTCAATCCATGTCTGATCTCTGATTTTATCACGACTTGGAAAAATAATAGCCTTCAGAGGATAAACAGAAAAAGGATCATCACCCCACACTGATCCATGATAATATATTGGATTAAAAGTGAACTCGGCCCAGCGTGGCCCTGCTAGAAGGCCGTACATACTTTCAGAAAGATCTCCCAAGTGTTTCGAATTGAGAGTTAGTGCAGATAGCTCATCGCATAAAACAAGATTCTCTTTTTGTGATAGTTTTGAAATTGTTGTTTTGCCTGACCCGCTTTGGCCGGGGAAAATATATCCAGCATTATTCCTTACAATAGAAGCAGAATGCATAAGATAGATACTCTCTTCACAGAAAATGTATGAGAGAGCAATTGATATTCCCATGTTAGCAAGAACCTGACGTTCCTCAACATATTTTTTATTGATATCTATGAAAACAGATTTTCCATTTGCGTAAATATTAACAGAATCTCTAAAACACAAAACATATTTCTTATCATGTATTGCTAAGTTATCACGAAGAGCAATTTGAATTTGATATTTGACATTTTTAAATGACTCTGATTTTGAATTATACGGTTTACATACATGTGGCAAAGCAGCCCGAGAAAAGCCATGTACTTTGTCTACTGATATTAGGATGATATGATCAGTGTTTGGCAAATTAACACTATATTTAGTAATAATCGTCGAATTCCTTCTTGAAAGAATGCAGCTTGTATTGGAAGAAGTTAACTCACTAAGTTAATAGTATGTCAAAATAGTCCTAAAAAGACCCACCCTCACTGCACATGCTGGCCGCAGTTGTGCCTGGCAAGCACCATGCTGCCTGTGTATCATGTAACCCCCCGCCACCGCAGGCGTGAACTGTGGACCCAGCCTCGCATTCAGAGCCGGATGCTGATGGAGTAATTCCGGACTGGCATAGACCCATTGGCATTTGCGCTGATCCAATCATCATACTGCCCAAATCCTGTATCACTGGTTTGATGTAAGTCTTCTTCTTGCTCATTCTAATGCTCCTAACCATTTTATCAAAATTTAAAAATAGAAATTCTTATACTTCATAACATAAGATGTCTTTTTCTTTTCTCAAACGCACAATTCTAAAAAAACTATGCCATCCCCTTCTCATGAGAAGGTATTGTGAGTCTACTTTCGGGAAAAAGACCAAGTTTTTCTGCTGTTTCACAGAAATGATAAGAGGAGTCAAGTCTTCCAGTTCTGTTAAAATTTGCTGCAACACAGGTACCTTTACACAAAAAACGATGAATACAATTTGAGCAGATGCCTGTAAGCCTTTCAGGTACTGTTTCTCTGAGTTTAGAAAGTTTAGGTGACTTCACCCATATTTCTCGCAAACAATCTGTTTTGATGTTTCCATAAAGCAATTCATCTACTGATGTGCCGATACCGCAAAGGGCGAGGCCTCCATCAGAAAGCAGACCCATAATATTCAGAACATTACATCGTCCAGGTGCGCTTCTCAGAAAACGTGCTGGTTTTCTGAATGCCATTGGTATATCCGGATGTATGCTAATTTTCATATTGTTCGAGAGGTCATTTTCTATCATTTTATCAATTGCAATTATTTCAGGAACAGAGAGGGAATTTTCATCATCGAAGTCCATACCTCTGCCTACCTGTTGCACATGGTTGAACTTGATAGAACTGCATTTTAGCTCTTCGGTCAGATTTACAATGTCTTTAATTTGTGAGATGTTGTTTTTGTGGAGTGTGCAGATTACCTGAGGTCTAATGCCTACTTCAACAAGGTTTTTTATACCTTGTACTGCCATATTGAAACAACCTTTAACCCTTCGAAGTTCTTCATGGGTCCTAGCATCTGCCCCGTCGAGGCTCACTGAAATGAATCTAAAGTATTCTGTATCTCTAAGAAATTTTGCCATTTCCTTATTTACGAGCGTTCCATTTGTTTCTATGACAATGCCAAGTTTCTGGGACGAGATATAGTTGACGATTTCCTTAATTGCAGGATTCATTAGTGGTTCGCCGCCGGTGAGCTTTACAGATGAAAGACCAAGCGGCTTACCCTGCTTTACCGCTTTTTTTACCAGCTCTATGTCTAGGTGCAGGCTGGTTTTTGTTCCAACTTCCTGATAGTCAGGATTGATCCAACAGTGGGTACAGTTAAGGTTACAAGCACCGGAAGCATAAATGTAAAGGGAGGTGAGTTTGGGAACAGACGTCTCTGTCATGTCTCTATTCCTTCCTAGGATATGCATCGTACACGCTTGTTATTGCGTTTGCAGCAAGAAAGTCCTTATAACAGTTTCGCCAGCTCGGAGCAATTATGGTATTTTGCATCTGCTGTACGATTCCCGGGCAGCCACCGTTACAGTAATCTGCCCATTCACAATTTCTACACTCATCGATGTCAGACATGGGAATACAATATCTTTCTCTTGTTTCTTGGATAACCCGGCTATTATTCCATAGTTCCATAAGATCATCTGTGAGGAGATTTCCCATAGTAAGAGCGTGGAGCATTGTGCAGGGAGTGACGGCACCATCATGGAGAACTCCAAGCTTGCTGAAAACGCCACCACATGAGGAGAGATACCCCATCTTCCAGCGGTTGCTAAGTTTACCACTTCTTTTGCTTTTCTCCATTTCCCGGAACATCCTAAGCTTAACAAGTGGACCAGCTTGTGCCGAAATTCTGCCTTGGTACTTTAGCTGAAGATTTTCTAGTCTTTTACCTACTGCAAGTATTTCACAGTGGTCTAGAGCAAGCTCATCGCTATATGTACATCCTGTGCCTATAGGAGATGCTTCGTTGTTGGTCATAGAGGGCAGACCAATATCTTCAAGAAGGAATGCAGCCATGTCTTCAAGGTCATCCATGTTGTGACGGCTTATGGTTGCTCTGACTGTTACTGGGAAGCCATTTTTTTTTAGAAGCCTGAGACCTCTTACCGTTCTGTCAAAACTATCAGGTCGACTTCTGTTGTGAACTTCAGCACAGGAGCCGTCAATTGAAATCTGTATGCTATCCAGCCGGAGGCGTCTTTTCCCCTTGCTGAATTCTTTTATTGTATCTTCAGTAATAAGTGTGCCGTTGGTAAGTATGGAATAGCGCATTCTGTTTTCTATTACCGAATCAACTAGTTCAAAGAAATCGCTTCGGGAGAATGGTTCACCACCGGTTAAAGTAACACGCATAATTTTTGCATCACCAAGTTTTTTAATATTTTGTTTCCACTGTTCTGTTGTGAGGTCATTCAGAGCAACCATCTCGTCAGAGTAAAAACAGTACCGGCACTTTAGATTGCATTTTCCTGTGATGGAAATATCTGCAGATGCAGGAAATTTAGAATGCTCAGGTATTTTATTGGCTGGAGGCAAGGAATCCACCTTCTGTCATTATGGTCAGGTAGTTGTTAATGTCTTCTTGAAGGCTTTCTGGAAGGTCCTTGTAGGAATTGTTAAACTGTTCAAGTATTTTGCTGATTGTTGAGCCTATTTTACAGAGATCCCAGATGAATCTGCCAGTTTCGTTAATTACCAGGACTTGTCCCGTGTCAGGGTTATACAGCAGGCTGCCGCTATCATCTTCATCTCTTAGAACAACATCTGTATTTCTTAGATATATTTTGTGTTCACTCATGAATACTCTTTTCTGTATATGCAGAATTATCTGAATAGATTAACTTACCCTTATGCCCAAAGATACACTGTTTGTCAAGGCTGTATAGGGAAGGTGGACTATCCGTTAAATTACTTCGTGTATTGCCTGCAACAAGGGCTAAGACTCTTTAATACCATTGGATGTTGTATCAGCCGGGAACTGATTCTGCTTCTTGGCAATCTGGCTTCGAACAAACAGCAGTGAAAGAATGCCTGTGGCAAAATTTGCTATGCTGCCGGCAAGAAAGATGCCCTTGAGATCGAACAGCTTTACTCCTATCAGGGCCAATGGAATGTAGAAAATGAACATTCGGCTGATTGAAAGAATTGCAGAATGGATGGGTTTGTGACTTCCATTCAGAGCTGCTGAAGAAATAACCATAAATCCCTGGAAACCGTAACTGATCGCTACAATGTTCAGATAGAGAACAACTGTACCGATTATTTCTGTGTCCTCGTTGAACAATCCCGCCAGAAATCTTCCGAATACCAGAAAGACTACAAACATGAAAGCTCCCCATACTATGGAGAATCTGTAGCTTATTTTCAGGGCTTTCAGTACTCTGTCTTTG
>JADGDO010000015.1:0-93072 GCA_016744855.1 Candidatus Fermentibacteraceae bacterium
GTGTGAAGCTATGAGAGTCTGGGGATATCATTGTTTCTGGATACACTGTGGTTCCGTCTTGAAGGAATATTTTATATCCAATTCGTTTCTCATCGTTGAATCCTGTCCACACCATATGGAATCTTCCCTGCGAATCCATATTGATAAACTGAGTCCGTCCTGATGTATTCGCTGAATCCGTAACTAGGATGGGGTTGCTCCATCCCGGTCCGGGTGTAACCCCAAGGCAAGTCAGCAACAGGACAAAGAACTCTATCAATCCAGTACACCGGTCCTTCCGTAGTCATGCTGGAACTGAGGCCATGGAGCATATCCAGTAGCACAAGTACCAAGTTCCCAGCAGTGTAGCTTTCCATCAGAGGTCCCGAAGACTATTTCAATATTGTCATCTCTATCTATATCCGCAATGGCAAAACCACCTGAGGTAGTAACACCATCAGGTAGGGTTATTGGAAATATAAGAATTTGCTTGATTCCGTAATTATCACTGTAATACGAAAATACCGCCTTCATATTAATATGAAAGCGGCATTCAATTTTGGTAGCGGGGACAGGATTTGAACCTGCGACCTTTGGGTTATGAGCCCAACGAGCTACCGGACTGCTCCACCCCGCGACTGAGAGGCAATTATAGTGTTACCCCTTGAAATTGTCAACTGATCTTTTGGCTAAATATCCATACCCAGAGAGATTCTGTGGGTATTGCCAAGATCAGCGTATGGCTTCCATGCATAATCAAGAGAGAAGTTGTTGTATTCTGTGCCCATACCAAAGGCCATTGCGTCCACAAAGCCACCACCAGCGTTGTCTGCTGTGTCTTTAGCTGAAAGGCTCCATCCAGTCCTCAGAACAAGCATTGCCACTGGTTTGTACTCTATACCTGCAGCAACATCAATTTCACCCTCAAAGGGCATTGTCGCATCTGCTGCAATAAGGAGGTCTCCGTTCAACAGATACTGAGAAACACCTGCTGAGATTTCTGTAGGCATTGGATCATTTTCATTGTAAAATGCTTTGGTCTGGATACCGGCATTCCTTACAACAAGTGCACCGGTAAGCCCTGCAATAGAAGATGGACTGTACATGGCACCAAGATCAACACTGAATCCATTCGCATTGTAGCTGTCAATCTGTGAGTAGATAAATCTTCCTGTTGCTCCGATG
This sequence comes from Candidatus Fermentibacteraceae bacterium, assembly GCA_016744855.1. GTDB lineage: Bacteria > Fermentibacterota > Fermentibacteria > Fermentibacterales > JCC-6 > Sabulitectum. The sequence goes on from JADGDO010000015.1 coordinate 1,165, forward strand.
GAAATTGTCTCCGTAAGGGATTTGGCCCATGTACCGGCAAGAGCCATACTGTTAGAAGAGAATTCCTCTCCTGTACCCATAGGGTCTTCCATTGATGTTCTTTGGAAATTACCGCCAAAGAAGTAATTTGCAGAAACTCCTATAACATCATTTTCTCTGGGGTTAACCCAACTGGCAAAACCTGCCTGCATATCCATCATGTAACTGGTGTATGTGGTCGAAAGCTTGCTCTCCTCTATTCCAGCCGAGGCTGCAGGATTCCAATAGAGAGAAAGAGGGTCCCCGGGAACTGCGGAAAAAGCACCTCCCATTGCAACAGCACGGGCTCCTGCAGGAACCTGAAGGAAAGTAAACCCCGTTGTTCCACCGGCAAAAGCCGACAGAAGCGCAAACAATGTCAAGGTACAAGCTAGTTTCATTTTAGTCTCCTGTTATGGCTGATCCGGTTCAACCGGAACTGTATTGTTCAATTCATTCATGACAGGCTTCAACGCCAGAAATATGTATGCACTGTCAGCGGAAGCACCGTGAAGCATATCTAGCGCAGTCACTGTCACTTTATAAGCAACAGTTTCGGCTCCTGTTGCAAATCGAAGAACCGGTAAATCATCGCGTTCCTCATCTATAATATTCAATTCCCCCCCCTGGAGTTCCAGTTGGAGATCGAGCAGGTTTGGTCCACCCACTCCACAAAGAACACCCTCAAGATTATTTCCAGGGTAAATAAATACCGTTAAGGGTTCTCCGACAGGTAAATATAAGCCCCTGCTCCATTGAAAAGTGTATCCGTTAAAACGGTATGCATCAAGGAAAGTATCCACCTCTTCTGAAAGACTGCAAAGACAGGTTATCAGAAGTAGAATGCCCATGGCTCAGTCCTTAAGACCGGAACGGGAATAACTGGCAACAAGGTGCTTCTGTGCAAAGAGGAAAAGAATCAGAAGTGGCAGGATGCTAAAGGTTGATGCCGCCATAAGAAGCTGGTAATTACTTGACTGCTCCTGGTTGAAGTAACTCAGTCCTACCTGAAGAACTCTCAGTTTTTCAGAGTGAGTTACCACAAGAGGCCACATGAAACTATTCCAGGATCCTATAACATTAAAAAGCATAATGGTGGCAATCACAGACTTTGAGAGAGGAAGGGCAACCCTCCACAGGTACCCGAATCTGCTGCAACCATCGAGGCGTGCGGCTTCATAAAGCGACTTTGGAAGTGTCATGAAGTGCTGCCTAAGGAGAAAGATACTGAAAACATTTGTAGTCCAAGGAACGATCAGAGCAAGATAGGTATCAACCCAGCCCAGTTTGGCAAGGAGCACATAGCTTGGTGCCAAATAGACAGGTTGAGGAACCATCATAGTAGAAAGGAAGAGAAGAAAAAGTTTGTCTCTGCCTGGGTACTCCATTGTTCCGAAAGAATAGGCGGCAAGTGAGCTCGTGATAAGAACTCCGATTAACGTAAGGCTCGTTACCAGAAGGGTGTTAAGAAAGTATGTACCGAAGGGGACTCTGGTCCAGGCTTCTACATAATTTTGGAGACCACCCTGCTCAAGGCTTGTGGAAATCATCCACAGAAACGGCATGAGCATGATAACTCCACCGGCAAGAAGCAAAACCTGTTTAAGGATTTTTCCTGATTTCATGAGTAGTGTACCCTCCTCTCTCCAACTCGTCTTTGGATAATGGTTAGAGCAAGAAGCACAACAAAGAGGAATACACTGATAGCACTTGCGTAGCCGATATCAAATCGATCAAATGCCTTCTGAAAAAGATAGAAAACAATTACATTCGTTGTTCCAAGAGGGCCTCCACCCGGTGGAGGGGTCATTACATAAACAAGAGCAAAAGTCTGGAACGAAGCAATTGTGCTCATTATCAAAACATAGAATGTAGTGGGAGACAAAAGCGGCCATGTTACATGGCGGAATGTTCCCCATTTCCCAGCACCATCAAGCTTGGCAGCCTCATAGTAGGTGTTGGGTATATTTTCAAGCCCGGCAAGAAAGAGAACAGTATTGTACCCAATGCTTTTCCAGACACTAACTATCATGAGAGAAACAAGAGCAAGGCTTGGCCCTGCAAAAATCCCGGTTGGATGTATCCCCAGCGGAGAAAGCATCATCTCAAAAATACCCCTAGGTTCTCTGAGCCACATGAGAGGATCTCCACCAAGAGCTGTAATAACGCCATTGATCGGACCTGCTTCTGGTTTAAATAGCCATGTCCATACAACCGATACAGCAACAGCAGAAGTAACAACGGGCAAGAAGTAGATGGTTCTGTAGATTGCTTTACCTCTGAGCTCTCCTCGGAGAAGCATAGCGAGACCGAGGGGAATTGCTATTCCTGCGGGTACAACTCCAAGAACAAAAAACACTGTGTTTGAGACACTGTTCCAGAATCTTGCATCTGTAAACATTCTTTCATAATTGGCAAAGCCCACGAAACCGTGGAAACCCCCAATATCATAATCAGCGAATGATGCTGTAAAACTTGCAAGAATCGGAATTGTTCTAAAACAAATCACGATAATAAGTGCAGGTAGTATATAGAGATAGGGAGTTACCTTGCGACCTGTTCTCATTTTTTTCTCTCAGTAAGTGAGGGTATTTTTAAAATTGATAGACTCTCCATCAGTGTACAGGAAAATATTGCCTTGGCGGTCTGTCCGCAAGATTCCCGCTCCTGTGCTTTCCCAAGCTTCGACAACATCCCTGTGCGGATGGCCAAAAGGGTTGTCTCTACCACAACAGAATATAGCAAATTGAGGCGACGTTTTTCTAAACCAGGGGGGAAACAATGAACTTCTACTTCCATGGTGTGGTACTTTCATTACAGTAACCGGGGTTTGCGAAGATGTCATTCTCATAATTGTTTCGATCTCTATGTCTCCTGTAAGAAGCAAGACAAATTTTCCACACCTAATCTGATAGACTGCAGAGGCCTCGTTCGGGCTGCCGGCTCCACGCTCAAGCCATACAACCTCGATGGTTACTTCGTCAGATAAATCCCAGCTGTCCCCGCCTGACAATACTGAATATCCGCAATCTGTATCGTAGGCATACTGCAACAGCTCTTCATAGACTGAAGATGAGAAATCAATGCCTGGATCAATAAGCATCTCGCAATGAAATACCTCTAAAGCATCCATGCAGCCGCCAATATGATCTGCGTGAGGGTGTGTAAAAGCGACAACTGATAGTGAGTCAATTCCGCATTCCCGCAATCGCTGAACTACCGGAGCCCGGATTGCTCCTTCCCCGGGAGGGCCACTATCAATCAGCCATCGGGTATTTTCAGCCTGAAGAAAAATAGCATCCCCGTTTCCAATGTCGAGAAATATCACCGTCAAAAGAGTATCTGACGGAGACCCTTCGCGGAGGTAATGTGACACCTCTGCCTGGGCATCCTCCGTTGTCACTTCTATGTACGGCATCAGCCTTTCAAGTGTAGAAGAACCTATTCCTGATACATAAATCAACTCATCCACAGAAGCGAAAGGCGAGATGCTTTCTCTATACTCCACTATTGCACTTGCAGTTACTGAGCCAATTCCCTCTAATCGGGAAAGCTCTGCTTCTGAAGCAAGATTCAGATCGAGGGGAGCAGGGTCGAGAAGCGTTGATATAGCCCAAACGATCATTAATAGCATAATGGGACTTGACACCACCCCAAGAGTTAGAGAAAGTATGTATTCAATATAATCCAAAAAGAGGGGGAACTCCATTTTGAATAAAACATTTTTATCAATTTTAGTCTCATTACTGATTACTGCAACTGTTGCTTCTGCAGGAAACCTGCGCCTTGAAGACAGCAGTTATGAAACAATAGCTTACGTTCGGGAAGATGGAAGAATTGAAGATGCATCTTTTATCCCGTTGGGTCGTATGGTGACTGAAGAAGACACAGAGAGAATTAGAATAGAAGACGATAGCTTCAACACTCTAGGCTACATAGATGGAGATGAATTTCTTGACAGTTTCGAAGATCGCATTTTCGAACTGACTTCAGACGGCAGATTGAAAAATCATCGATTCCGCGATGTTGCAATCATTAGAAATGATGGAACTGTAGAAGCTCTTAATTTCAGTGTAATTCTATACACAGACGGAGCACACGAAGATCTCGCAGTTCGAATTGCTGTTTACCTAATTTACTACAGTACACTACTCGAGCAATAAGCTTCCCCTTACTGCTTGACGATAGTTCTGTTTACCTTTATAGTAAACATACGTTCCCATAGAGAGGAGTGTTTACATGCACGGGGATCTTACAGCAAGGCAGAAAGAGTTTCTTGATTTTGTCACATCATTTATGGAAGAAAAAGGTTATCCTCCCTCAATCAGAGAAATTCAGCATGCATTCAAGTTGAAAAGCACAAAAGGCGTCAAGGGTCATATCGATCGCCTAGTTGAAAGAGGCTACCTGAACCGGAAAGACGGCTCTGCAAGGGCATTGTCCCTTCCATCACATAAGATTGAACCAGAAAAGCCTGCCATTCTTATCGGTTGGGCACCTATTGTAGGTAGAGTAGCTGCTGGTCTGCCTATCCTGGCGGAGGAAAACGAAGACGGAAGAATGCCTATACCTGAAAGGTTTCATGGCATTGAAGGGATGTTCTGGCTTGAGGTGCACGGAGACAGCATGATCAATGAAGGAATTCTCGACGGCGACTATGTTCTTGTCCGGCCGGTTCCTTTTGTAGAAGAAGGAACAATCGCAGTAGTTCTTGTGGACAATGAAGCAACGGTTAAACGTTTCTATCACCGGGGAGATACAATCAGGCTTGTCCCGGCAAATGATCTTTACAAAGTAATGGAATTTCACGGCCCAGCCTGTGCAAGCATCAGGGTTGCCGGCAAGGTTGCAGCTGTTTTCAGGTTTACCGGATAAGCATTTCCTTTATCAGGGGAACAATCTCTTCCACCCGATCAACGGCGATTGCCCCCTGATGTTCTTCAGCTGAGCCATATCCATACGAACAAGCTAATACAGGCAGTTGATTTTCTAATCCTGCTTGAATATCATGATACCGGTCCCCAACCATTACGGTAAAGTCAAATCCTTTAATCATTTCAGTCAGTCTTCCTGTTTTAGATGCTTCATCCGTTCTACCTGTAAAACTGCTGAAAAAGTCCCTTATGCCCAGGGTCTCTGTCACGAGTACAATATACTCTCTGTGGGCGTTTGAGAGCACAGCAAGATCGAATCCAAGGGTAACAAGTTCTTCAAGCATGGAAACGACACCGGGGTAGAGCTTGCCGCTTACCGGCAAGGTTTTAGCCTGATGAAACTGCACTCTCTCTGTGAATTTTTTGTAGCTTTTAGAATCGGTTGAACCGGTAAGGACTTCACAGAACATTTCAAGCGGTTCTCCGTAAAGTGAATTTATCAGATTGTAGGAAGGTTCTTCCCCACCTGTAATATCGGCAACAGCCATTGCAATTGCAGGTGCAAGTGCATGCTCGGTATGATGCAATGTACCATCAAGATCAAATACAGCCAGTTTTTTCATTGTGCCCCCTTAAAAGATAAGAGTGGAATATATTACCCACTATGAAAAAAACTTCACTTTTTGCGACCGATCTTGATGGCACCCTGCTCAGAAATGACGGTACGGTGAGCTCAAGAGACATCAAAGCCCTTCAAGCCCTTAGAGAAAACGGTACTGCGGTTGTACTTGCAACTGGGCGAAGTCCCTTCTCTCTTAAAAAATGCCTTGATGGTCGGATTCTGCCCGTTGACTGGTTTGTTCTATCTTCGGGAGCTGGTGTTTTGAATTCCAGTGGAGATGTGATGCTTGCCAGTTCTCTCAGTGCAAGTGAGACACTGGATATTCACAGTACTTTTTATGATCTGGGGGTAATGGATACATCAATCCAGGGTGTTTTTCCGGATGCTCATATTACTCATTGGATGGAGGGGGACCATTGCCTGGATTTCAAAAAGAGGCTGGCCTATTATCGTTCTTCTTCCGTAATTGTGACTTCCCCGCAAATCCCTTCGACAGAAGTAATAGGCTTTGTACATCCCGACAAAGCTGAAACTATTCTGGAGGAACTCCATAAAAAAATAGGAGACCGTTTCTCCATCGTCAGAGCAACAAGCCCGATAGATCACAATACAGTCTGGATAGAGGTTTTCGCCAAGGGAGTAAATAAGGCTTCAGCCTGTAACTCCATAAGAGAAACTCTCGAAATTCCCCTGGCGGCTACAGCGGCCGTGGGAAATGATTGGAACGATATTCAAATGCTTTCCTGGGCTGATCGAGCTTTTGTTACGCAAAATGCTCCTTCAGCACTTCTCCACAGGTTCGAAAATGTTCCTTCTAATCAGAATCATGCCGTTGCTTGTGCAGCTGAGCTCTGGAGAGGAGATTTGTCTTGAGAGTATTCAGTCTGGCAGATCTTCATCTTGGTTTCGCCGTAGATAAGCCCATGAACATCTTCGGGAGTAACTGGCAAAATCACCCGGACAGAATCGAAAAGAACTGGAAAGCTACTGTTACAGAATCAGACATTGTACTGATTCCGGGGGATATTTCCTGGGGTATGAACTTCAATCAGGCAGAACCGGATCTGGCATTTCTGGATTCTCTTCCAGGCAGGAAATACATCAGTAGAGGAAATCATGACTACTGGTGGAGTTCTTTGAGAAAGGTAAGCAACTTTGTAGGCTCCTCAATCAACGTTCTACAGAGAAACGCAGTCGACTGCGGCCCTTTTGTCCTCGCTGCAAGCAAAGGTTGGAATACCCCATTGTGGGAAGGCTACAAAGCATCTGAAGATGCAAAGCTTTACAATAGAGAACTTGCAAGAATGGAAATTGCACTTAAGCAGGCGGCAGCTCTCAAAAAACCGGAACAAAAGCTCGTATACATGATGCATTTCCCTCCCGTTATTAATGGAGAACCTTCTCAGTTTGCAGACTGTCTTGCCGATTCTGGTGTTTCCCTGTGTATCTACGGTCATCTTCATGGAAGCTGGTGTGAGCAGGTAAACATGGAATACAGAGGGGTTGAATTCCTCTTGACTTCAGCAGATTTTTTAAATTTTAAGCCTTTGGATATTACCTCGGAGGTCATAAGCTAATGCTTCTTTCAGTAAACGGTCTTGGTCTCGAATTCGGTGCAGATGAGATATTCAACAACATGACTTTCAATATAAATCCCGGAGACAGAGTCGCTCTTGTCGGTGTAAACGGAGCCGGTAAAACATCTCTTCTTCGAATTCTGTCAGGTGATCTTGAACCATCCTCTGGGAAAGTCAGCAAATCAGGTAACCTGAGGATTGGGTACCTTCCTCAGCAAATCAGTCAATTCCCCGGAGGAAACCTTCTTGAAGCTGTTTGTGCCGGTTCTGGTGATGGGGCTGAAGCTCTGATGCGAGAAGAAGAACTCCACTCTATTCTTGAAAAAGAGGGTGCCTCCGACACCTCAGTTTTACGGGAATTAGCTGCGGTACAGGACAAAATTCATTCAACTGAAGCCTACAACCTTCAATCAAGGGCACAAGCGGTTCTTTCAGGACTCGGTTTCTCAAAAGAGGACCTCACTAACGATCTTGAATCTTTCTCCGGTGGTTGGAAAATGAGAGCCATGCTTGGTGCTATTCTTTTAAATAATCCTGATCTCATTTTACTCGATGAGCCTACTAACCACCTTGATCTGGATGCTCGCTTATGGCTTGAAGAATTCCTTAGAAGGTTCAGTGGCGCTGCCTGGATCATTTCGCATGACCCCTCCTTCTTGGACAGAGTCACAAATAAGGTGGTCGAGATTGAATTTGGTGGAATGAAGTCCTGGGGGGGAAACTACTCTTTTTATGTTAAAGAAAAGCTCGTTCAGGCCGCTCTGTTGCAAAAACAGGCCCGCAAGGTAGATGATGAGCGTGAAAAACTAGAACGGTTTGTAAAGAGATTCAAAGCAACAGAAAGTAAGAGATTTCAGGTTCGAAGCAGAGAAAAAATGTTGGAGAAACTAGAAGCTGTTGCTACCTATAAGAGTCCAAAGCGTATGCTGATTCAACCTCCTGATGTTCCAAGAAGCGGTACAAAGGTTCTCCAGATGATTGATGTTTCTAAAAGCTACGGTAAGGTTGTATTTGCAGGGACAAATCTTGAGATACAGCGTGGTGATAGAATTGGTATTGTGGGCAGGAATGGAGGAGGAAAATCAACCCTTTCAAGGCTCATCGCCAATATTGAAGAACCCACAAGTGGCCAGGTAATAAAAGGAACCGGTGTGAAAATTGGCTACTACTCTCAGGAAATCGATCTTCAGCTGAATGAAAAACACACTATTCTTCAGCATGTACACAACATATCTCCAGCCAGAAGTGAGAGAGAGATACGAAGCTACCTGGGGCGTTATCTTTTTACTGGAGATGATGTAATGAAACCTATTTCAGTTCTCTCCGGAGGTGAGATTAGCAGGGTTGCATTGGCAGGAATTCTTATAAAACCGACCAACCTTCTTATTCTTGATGAGCCCACAAACCACCTAGATATTTTCAGCAGGGATGTTCTGCAGGAAGCTTTAAAAGCCTACTCTGGTACTCTTGTCCTGATAAGTCATGATGAGAGATTACTTGCAGCCCTCTCAGAAACACTGTTTGTTGTTAAGGATGAGAAAGTTAAGGCTTTCCAGGGAAACTTCACTGAATATGTGCAGAAACTGAGAGCTCTTGCCGATCAGCAGTTTAAAAAACCAGACGATAAAAGCAATCAGGAAACAGGTAGAGAAGCAGAGAAAGAAAGAAAAAGAAAAGAAGCAGCTGAAAGAAATCTGGCTTACAAGGAACGTCGCAAAAAGGAAAAACGAACAGAGCGCATTGAAAAGAAAATGCAACCGTATGAAGCAAGACGCAAAGAGATCGAAGATCTTTTCACCCAGCCTGAAGTAATCAACAATTCAAACCTTCTTGTAGAACTTCAGAAGGAACATTCATACGTAACCGACGAAATCGCCGCTCTTGAAGAACAGTGGATGGAAATCGCCGGAGAAGACTGATAGTCGTCTTTTTGTTCCGAAGCCTCAGTTGCTCAGAAAGCCGGTTACCGTTGCTAAAAGCGCGACTGTATCATGCTGATTCATCTCTGGAATTCCAGCTTTGATCGCGGCATTGTTGAGTAACTGATATTCGGGGGAAGTGTAGATTATCGGTGTCAGCTCATCTCTAATAATTGAAAGAGCTGTTGATTCATCCCATTCAACCCCTGATATGTACAGCTGAACCGTACCATCTTCGGATGAAACACCCATACACACTGATCCCTGAGGAAGAGCCATTCTGCTAACAAGGCGTTCAAGTAGTGCTGCTGCATAAGCAGCCCTTGCACCGCTGCCGGCGTTCCCTGGCATTGCAACAGCAAGAAAACCCGAGGACGGTACATTGTTGTTAACTGAAGAAATCCCGGGAATGCGCTCAATCTCCACAGAAGCAAGCGAGGAGGGTGAAGGGGATGGGATCATCGTCCATGGAGTAAAAAAATCTCCCCCTGTTCCTCTGATCCACACAAGAGAGGGTTGCGAAGTAAGGCCTTCGGCAGTCTGCCTCAAAACCAGAGAATCAGCTGCGCAAAGAATAGGAGCCCACTTCTCTCCCCAAAACAAATCAAGATCGGATGGTTCGTATTGAAGCGAGAAAATATCTCCGGGTGATCCTTCCACTGAACATGAAACAAATGCGTTTACCGCAGAGGCTCCTCCGGGTATCACTTCTGTTCCGACGCCACGCCAGGCACTCAGATAAAAATCTCCTGCCCTTTCACCGCCCCAGAGGAAAACGGTATTTCCAATGGGCAAAGACACAATAAGTGTGTCAGCTCCTGATTCGAGCCATCTGCTGGTTCTTACAGGAACCACAGGAGGGTCATCGTCCAGTAGCCAGGAATTAGCAAGCGCATTGCTTGACCAGACAAGTTGAAGGGTTCTAGCCCATAATGAGCTGTCCGGCATTATGCTGTCTGTCTCCAGCGATTCAGAAATGTTTTCCAGAATCTGAGATGAACCCTCAGGACCACTAAGGATATACCCCGACCAACCAGAGCGTGTGACCTGGTATCCCTGAATGTTGTAAGTCCACATTTCTTCCAGCTGTGTATCGGAAAGAGATCCCCAGGGATTAATGGGAATTCCAGGAAGCATAACAATAGCGGCATCACCGGAAGGGGTGCCAATTGCAAGCAGTGAAGCAATAAGAAGTAGTGTCATTTTACCTTCCAGGGCTCAAGAACTCTCCTCAGCACGTCGGGACCTTCAAACCATGAGAGAGCAAAGCCGTAATTTGTTAAAGGGACTGCAACCTCTGCAAGGTGACCTATTCTTGCAGCAAGCACCTGCCTGCTAATCATACAGCCACCGCAGTGAATAACAAGATCGTAATCGTTCAAGATGTCAGCATCAGGAAATTCACGGCCGAATGAATGTTCGACCTTTATCCCTGGAAATGCTTCTTGCAGCTTTGAAGGGATCTGAACTGTTCCAATGTCTTCAGCAATTCTATCATGATTGCAGGCTTCTGCAATCAGAATTCTGCTTCTCGAAGTAAGAGTGTCCATTGTTTTAACACCCTCTGCAAAAAGGCTCATGTCACCACCGGAAGTTTGATTTATCATCATGATGGAGAAGGTGGTAAGAGGAATTCTTTCTGGTACCCAGCGGCTCATGACATCAATCGCCTGTGAATCTGTAATAACCAGCTGACAACCTCCACTACCCTGTTCCATCGCTTTTAGAAAATTGAGAAACTTCTCTTCTTCCCTTGCTGATAGAACAGTGGACCGACTCCTTGCAAGCGCCAGGTCTGTTCTGTAGAGACCAACTGGAACCATCATTCTCAGGAGATACTCCATCGACATCTCCTGCGGCCGAAGAAGTCTCCCTGTTGGTGATTCAGCATCGAGTGGTATGTGCATCAAGACAGAGCTTCTGGGGTTAAGGAATGGTAACAGAGGAATCGGCTTCATTCCTTGTGGTTTTGCCTCTGATGCAAACTCTACTAGTGAAAGGTAATCCTCACTTCTGGATAGATCTGTTGCTATCTCCGGAGTGTTTTTCCTGTCCGGTAAAATTGATCTGCAGAATTCTTGTGCCTCAGAAACTGTAGCCCCTGTATTCAAGAGAAGCGCTTTTGCATCAAAACGTATGTTAAAAACGACTGCAAGCTGTTTCCCTTTTCTTGCTGCCATAGAACTTATCAGCTCCTCCACATCAAGCTGCATGGAGAGGAAAGCCTGAACAGGATCAATAACCATAAGAACAATATCCACCTGACTAAGAGCGTTGAGGGCTTTCTTTCTCTTCTTGCCGCCGAGGTCTGAAACCTCATCAAGCCCAGCAGTGTCCAGTATTCGCACCGGACCAAGTTTATGGATTTCCATAATTGAACTCTTGATGTCGGCTGTGGTGCCTGGTTGAGAATCAACTATAGAGGTCTCCTGCTGGGTAAGCAGGTTCATTAGAGTGCTCTTGCCGGCGTTGATTCTGCCGAATATTCCTATTTCCAGCCTGTCTACTCTGGCCATATCAAATCCTTCCAATCTGTTTGTAGTAGTATAAAACCTGAACAGACTTGTGGCATCACCTCTTCGGGGTTGACTATGGGGAAAATAATTCAGATAATTGACCCCCATTGAATGCTGCGGAGAGGTGGCCGAGCTGGTTTAAGGCGTACGCCTGCTAAGCGTATGTAGGGGAAACTCTACCGAGGGTTCGAATCCCTCCTTCTCCGCCATTCAATTGTAATGGGTCCCACAAAGTGGGGCTCTTTTTTTAGGTTCTGATCCGGATGTTGTTGATGAACTTTCGGTAGGGGTAATCACCTTGATACCGCTGCCTGTGGCCGGAGGGAAGTTCTCAAGGTCTGTCTTATCAGATAATCTCAGTTGCCTGAAATACACAGAATAAACTGTTGCGGATTCTCTGGCGTTACCACAATGGTAAATGATGCAGATTGATCGTTGCAGGAGATCGAAACGGCCCGATTCCAATTGGTTGCATAAGCCCTGAAATTTCCCAGTTTTTTGTTTCTAAAACCACCTGTATATCCGAACAAACCTCCGTTGCCTGCAGTTCTCCAGAGTTTGGAAGTAATCTCAGATTCTTCCGTTGCAACTGCTCCGGTAGGTAAAACAATTTCACTTTTCCATAAAGGTCTGTGAACAAACAGTGAATCCTCTCGTATCGAATATGCAGATACAGAAAAGAGCCATGTTACCAAAATGACAACGGGCAGTAGAAGAATGAAGTAGGTCGGCATGCCAGGGAGAAAAGGAACAGAGCCAGCGATTACTATCATGAGTGCAGTGGTGACTCTTGCTGAGGTATCCATAGGTGCAGCTTTAAAATCGGATTGAATCATTTTGTTTTCCATCCCGGGTATAGACTAACTACCTGAAGTCAAAGTGTTTTTTTATGGGACTTGTTATTCTCCACGTGCATTTCATCTCACAAGGGAAAGTAACAAAGTCACCGGAACAAATCTTTACAGGATCTCCGTCTTCAGGAGTGATTATGGCCTCACCGGAAAGAATGTAGCAAACTTCTTCCATATCGTATTCCCATGGGAATTCTGATACTTCCTTCTCCCATATCGGCCAACTAAAAACATCCAGCTCTTCCAGCACACAGTCAGTGGGTCGCTCTACCTTAATCACAGTGCCTCCTTGGCTGCTTTGAAGTATTATAGCCATCTTGGGTTCAGAATGGAAAGGTGGTAATAATGAAAGTAAGAACACGACTCGCACCCTCCCCCACGGGTGACCCCCATGTGGGCACAGCTTATCAGGCTCTTTTCGGATATGTGTGGGCCAAAGTAAATAATGGAGAGTTTGTCCTGAGAATTGAGGACACTGATCGAGAAAGATCAACAAACGCCTCTGAAAAAGCCATACTTGAAAGCCTTAAGTGGATTGGTATTACCTGGGACGAGGGTCCTGATGTGGGTGGTCCTTATGGACCATATAGGCAAAGCGATCGATTAAGTATCTATAAGGAACACATTGATCAGCTGATAGCAGAAGGCCATGCATACCCTTGTTTCTGCACAAAACAGAGACTTGATGAGGTTCGCAAAAAACTTGTGGAGGAAAAAGCAGCCAACCGTGGCTATGACAGAAAATGTAGAGATCTGAGCCCTGAAGATGCCACTAAGAGAATCGCTGCCGGAGAGTCCTATGTTGTGAGAATGAAGATACCCCTTGAAGGAGAATGCAGCTTCACTGATCTTCTCCGTGGCGAAATAGTTAAAGACTGGGCTTCTATAGACGACCAGGTTATCATGAAAGCAGATGGCTTTCCTACATATCATCTTGCTGTTGTTGTTGATGATCACCTGATGGAGATCTCTCACATAATCAGGGGAGAAGAGTGGATAAATTCGGTTCCCAAACATGTTCTTCTTTATCAGTTCTTCGGTTGGGAGCCTCCAGTTTACTGTCACCTACCTCTTCTTAGGAATCCGGACAAGTCAAAACTCTCAAAAAGGAAAAACCCAACTTCTGTAAACTATTACCGGAAAGCTGGTTATTTACCAGAGGCTCTGCTTAACTATCTCGGCATGATGGGATGGCACATGCCGGACAACTCTGAGAAATTTTCTGTTGAAGAAATGATCAACGGCTTTAACTTAACAGATATCTCTCTTGGTAGCCCCGTTTTTGACAGAACCAAACTGAAGTGGCTGAACGCCCGATACATCAGAGAAGACAACTCACCGGAACAGCTTGCAGCAAAACTTCAGGGGTGGGCTTTAAACCCGGAGTACATTCAGAAGGTTACTGAAGTGGTGGCTTCTAGACTCGAAACGCTATCAGACTGGGGATACTTCACAGCAATGTTTTTCAGCGATACAGTTCCTGTAACGGAGGAGCTTCTTGCTGTTAAAAATTTGGAATCACCAGAGGTTCTTGAACTTCTTCAAGTTACAGTTTGGAAACTTGAAAAGCTCCGTACCTGGAACAGCGAAACAATTTCAGCACTGCTCAGTGAGGTTGCTGATATTTTTGAGTTGAAGTTGAAGGCCCTGACTGGACCCCTCTATGGAGCTATTTGTGGAAGCAAGGTTGCCCCTCCGCTTTTCACGTCTATGGAAGTTCTAGGCAGTGACCTCTGCAGAACAAGAATTATAGCCGCAATGAATGTCCTGGGAGGACTTTCCGGCAAGAAGCTGAAGAAGCTGGAAAAGAAGTACAGGACTTGACAAAATAGCGCTGACGGCAGATATTTCGCCCTCGGCGCTGTGCTCCCATCGTCTATCGGCTAGGACGCTGGCCTCTCACGCCGGAAAGCGGGGTTCGATTCCCCGTGGGAGCGCCATATTAGAAAACACCTCTGTTTCAGGGGTGTTTTTTTTTATACCATGATAATATTCACTGACTCCCCGCGTCCCTTCAAGATTACCTGAGCCTGCGCCTTTACAGGAAGGCAAGCGGGGTTCGATTCCCCGTGATCTTTTCGAGCGGCAAGTAGATCTTTGTGCGTAGAACCTTTTCAAAACAAACCCCTCCTGAGGTGCAGGAGGGGCTCAAGAATATCAATGGTCACAAAGGGTTACTTCAGAATAACAATCCGTTCCGTTGCCGTGAAGTCTCCTGCACGCATTGTGCAGAAATAAACTCCTTCTTGAAGATTATTGAAAGATACAGAGTGTTCACCACCGGACAAATCCTGTGACCGTTGGGCAATTACGCGCCCTGTGACATCATAAAGCAGAAAATCAGCCATTCCCGACTGCGGCACAGTTACATGAACTGTAAAGCTACCAAGCGACGGGTTTGCAGTAGGTGCAAGATCCCAGCTGGTTATCTCTTCAAGATTAGTGTCACCAATACTCACCTCAGTGGTGTAAGAAATAGTAACATCATTAAGGACAGGTGAAATTGTAGGATCAGTGGTCTGCAGTATTACCCTGTACTGAACAAAGTCTGTTAAATCAGGAAGAATACCGGACAGATCGGTGTTTGCAGTGAAGACGGTGTCAGACCACGGTCCCATACTGGTATAATCATCTGAACTTCTGAACTGAAATCCTACAGACGTTCCAGCCGGTTCCTCCTCGTTGGATGCAAAAAATTCCCAGAAATCAACCCAACCAGCGTCAAGAATTGAAGACTCAAGAGCTCCTGATACGAAAAAGCAAGTCGCATCCCACCATGTGATCTCACCTGAATATGCAGCACCCAGAATGTCCATATAACCGTCTCCGTCTACATCTGCGGCATAGACCGAGACTGCACCATTAAAGTTGTGGTCCAATGTATGCTCTGTCCACACGGTGCCTGTGCCTTCTGTGTTTTCCCACCAGGAGATGTCATGTCCCCAACCGGCAGTCCCCAGCACGTCTATGTCTCCGTCTCCGTCTACATCTGCGGCATGAACCGAGCTTGCACCATCAAAGTTGTTGTCCAATGTATGCTCTGTCCACACGGTGCCTGTGCCATCTGTGTTTTCCCACCAAGTAATGTCATGTGCAAGCATGGCAGCTCCCAGCACGTCTGTGTCACCGTCTCCGTCTACATCTGCGGCATAAACCGAGTGTGCAAGGTCAAAGTCATTGTCCACCAAGTGCTCTGTCCACACGGTGCCTGTGCCATCTGTGTTTTCCCACCAGGTGATGTCATCTGCAATATCGGCAGCCCCCAGTACATCTGTGTCACCGTCTCCGTCTACATCTGCGGCATAAACCGAGTGTGCACCATCAAAGTCACTATCCAGCATGTGCTCTGTCCACACGGTGCCTGTGCCGTCTGTGTTTTCCCACCAGGTGATGTCATCTGCAAAATCGGCAGCCCCCAGCACATCCATATCTCCGTCTCCGTCTACATCTGCGGCATGGGTCGAGAATGCACCACTAAAGTCACCATCCACAGTATACTCGAGTGACGCCAGACGAAGTGAACTTCCGCTGTCATTAATTTGATCGGTAACATCATAGCTGCTGTACCAGTCTGTTACTGGCCCCGGGACCCCACCGCCATTGTACCAGTCTGTCTGGGTTGCTGTGTCAGAGAATGAAACCGAGACAAGAACAATAAGAAGAATAGGTATAACTCGCATTGTAATCCTCCTTTTTTAAAGGAAATTCACTAGTGTCCCGACATAAATCAAGGAGGGACAACTGGATATAATGGTTGAACTACAATATGTCTAGAGCTAATTAAACACCCACTCTGTGTTTACAAATGCAAAACGATAGAATTCCTTCAGAAAATCGATAGTATCCAACACGAGATGGTTCGGCAAAATTTACATTCTCGGATATCCCTGGGTAGATTCCATGGGAAGTAAAAGAGTGAAATGCTTCTGCTAGTGCGGCAGAACCCATTTCCCCAGGACTGATGATCTTATACATGGCAACATCTGTGATATCGATGTTTCCCTTCAGCTCAGAGTACCGGCTGAGAATGCACAAGAACCCCCTGCGAGCCTCTTTCTCCCTATTGAATATCTCTAATGCTTCTAATCCCCATTAGCATCTCTTCTTCGTCAGGAAGGGCGTCTTCGTCGATTCTGCTCATTATGATGCCCTATACTTAACCTTACGAAGCCTGCGACAGGGCCGTTATCTTCGATAACCATGGAACTATGCTGTTCCAACAAGAAGTCACTAGGAGCGCCAAATTAGAAAACACCTCTGTTTCAGGGGTGTTTTTTATACCTCAGCATCACTCTCGAACAACCTGTGTCCCTTTTTGACACCGTTTGTTAGAGAAGGTCGTAACGTATGAAGGAGTAATTGTCTTTAATTTTTTTTCTTCGCACTTGTGGTACTCTGTCTTCCAGCTCTTGCGCAGGATCCAGCGAATATTCCTATTTACCGCGACAGCTACGCAGGCTATGGTGACACTGTAGACACTGCCGCACAGGCTCTTTGGCCATCAGCAAATGTTGAGGATTACACTGGCGAGCCTGGTTCCCGGCAGGCAGCTTTCAACACAGCCCTTGATGGTGGAACCGATTGGGACATTGTTGTTCTTGAATGCTGGTATGCCAGTACGGAAGATATTAACTGGGCTTCTCTTCTGACACACTACAACGACGGTGATTTCGTTCTCTACGTCTCAAACTGGCAGTGGGCTGGTTCCGCCGGTCAGAGCGCACTTGGCAACGCCATGGGAGTATCAGCATTCTCAACTTTTGGAACTCCCATAGTTGATCACTATGCATGGGATGCAGGTCACGATATCTGTTCAGGTGTTACTGATTGGAGCTGGGCTAATCCAGGTCTTGGTATTCTTAACTGCAAATTCACAGTTTCAGATGCAACTCCAGTTACAGGCTGGACTGCTTCTTCTTCAGCAGGTCAGGCCGGTATCTGCGTAGCCAACGATGGAAGAAGTGTAATCAGTGGCTACACTCTTGCATATACAGCCCAGGCTGATGTGCTCTGGACTAATGTTTATAGCTTCATGTGGGAAGACACTTCACTCGAGAGAGACACATGGGCTGGTATTACCATTAGGGTCACATTACAGAAACCTTATCAGTTCAGGATTATTACCGTTTCTGTCTCAGTTATTCCGCCCGCATCGATTCTGATCAGGTAGATTCCTTTTGATAGCGACTCTGTCGGAATTGTGAAATTATGGAGTCCCGGATGCAAAGTCTCATTTAGAGCAGTGCACACAACCCTCCCGGAAATGTTATAGAGTTGCATCTGTGTAGGGGTGCAAATAGGTATATCCACACTAACAGAAAGCTCTCCCTCTAGGGGATTCGAGCTTAAAACTGTCATGATATCTGTAGTTTCATCAGAGAAATCAGGGTTTTCAATTCCGGTTTCCGTGTCCAGCCGGAGGAGCCAGGCTGCATCCGGTTCCACACTTATTGCCATTCCGTGTAGGCAATAACCACCCGAGGGTAAAACTACACAGGTGCTGAAAATATCACCAGGCGAACCATAGCCGTATTCCCATACAAGTTCTCCCTGGCTATCTGTTCTGAAAGCAAGTCCCCAATTGTTGCTCGCACTCGAAGACTTACTACCGCAAACAAGATAACCACCATCCAGGCAGCGCTGTACATCATTTGCGCTCCACTCATACTTGCCGCTGTAATTGCCTTCCCACTCTACAGTACCATTCTCATCAAAACAGCAAAGGAATGCGGAACGACTCTCCGGGACCCCTTCATAATCGTAGCCGGCAAGAATAAATCCGCCTTCGGGAAGGGCTTCTATCGCGGTGAAAGAACCTTCACTGGACATGTCTGTTTGAGTCCAGAGGGTATCCCCATCGCTATCTGTTTTCTGTAAATACCTGAAACCATCGGACCGTCCGCAAGCAAGAATGGTGTTATCAGCTAAAACTTCAAAGTCTGAAAGACTTGTTTCAATACCGGGTTGTCCATAGTGCTTTGACCACAGTAAATCTTCATTTCCATCAATCTCGGCCAACCATCCTAAATTCTCTCCGGAAGAGTCAAGTCTCCCCGAGACAAGAATGTTGCCATTAGGCAGTTCTGCAATAGCAAAAACATATGAGCCTTCAGAATATGTTTGTACTGAAAGAGAATCTCCAACTGAATTTGTTCTGATAACCAGAGCGGTGTAATCTCCATTCCAAAAATCATACCCGGCCTGAATGAAATCACCGTTCTCTGTTTGAATCAAATTCGTTACAAATTCGGCGTGCCCTGCAATTCCCCCTGTTGAATTTTGCCATTCTTGTGATCCATCTGAATTCACAGCAATGAGGTAGGAGTCCATGTCTCCTGAAGCTACGAGATATGGCCCGGATATTACAAAACTTCCGTCATCAAGGAGAACCATACCGGCTGACCAGGTCGTATGGCCTGCAAAAGTGTAGTACTCTGACCATAGTGTTGCAGGAGGGTTGTCTGCAGTAGCACTAAGAGCTATCAGTACGATATGCAGGACAGTTGTTTTCATTTCTTTCCTCTTCGATAAGTATTTATACGAGTAGTAGACTCTATTTAATATAATACGTCAATATACAGGTGTTGTAAAGTTTAGTCTTCAGTAGTGCTTGTTGTTCAAACACTTTCTACTTCTTACTTAATCTGTATATTAGGTTTTACACAAAAAGGGGGTATTTGTGAGACGGAAAATTCCAATGATGGCCTTGCTGGTCATGCTTACCTTTGTTATCGGATGCAGCACTATGACAGCAATTGTTCACGAAGTAGAGCGGGAAACTTTGGCACAGATCGCATTGGAGGATCGTTTCCCGGAAACGGGCGGTCTGATATCTGACAGTGTCTCAGGATTGCAGTGGCAGGTTGGGCCGGACAGCTCTACAGACTGGATGACTGCAAACCTCTGGGTGGAAAACCTTGATGGTGACGGATGGATCTTGCCCTCGAAGGAAGATCTACTAGGACTTCATGAAGCAGGTGTCAACTGGAACAACTACGGTCCATTCTATACAGAAGGAACAGCAGTCTGGTCTGATTCCACAAGCCCGCACGGAGCAAATGCCTGGATTTTTGATTTTATGGTTGGGACAGGATCAATGGCCAACACATCTGAAAGCAGGGGGAACAGAGCCTTTGCTGTACGAAAAGAAACAGGAACCCGTTAGAGTTCCTGTTTCTACTTTTATCTGTCTTGAACGCTACAGAGCTCGGTTGGCATCCACCATCTCTTTGACTTTCATGAGACGGGTAGTGTTACCCCTCTCCATTTCGTCAAGCTTGAGACGAATGTACCTGATTGCCTGTTCAATCTCCGGAATCATTACGTACTCAAGAGAATTTACTCTGCGCCTGGTGCTGTCTATTTCTTGAGCAATAAGGATAATAGCCTTCTCCTGCTCTGCGAGGCGAATAATCTCGGGAAGAACCTGCTTGTATACCTCTAGAGCTTCATCAAGCTCTGGAGGCGTGTCAAACATTCCGTAGTTCCTTACCTTTCCCTCAATAGAAACCTTGAACACAGGAAGAGTAAGGTTCATTACCTTCCTTGTGGAGGATTCCACCAGAGCTTTGGCTCCCGGGTAGCGAAGAGCATCAAGAAGACCCTCTTCTTCCATTGCGGCTCTTGCAAAGAGAAACTCACCGTAGGCAGCTTCAAGCTGTTCCTCGAGTTTTGCTCTCGCTCCTTCGTAATTACCGATCAGGATTTTAAACTGACGCATAAGTTCATCAAGCTTGTCTTTGAGAAGCTTGTGACCCCGCTTCGCCAGCTTGTGACGCTTCTTGAGCTGAAGCATCTCCATCCTGGTTGCTTTTACCTGAATAGCCATCAGTCTTGCTCTTTAACTGGCCAGTACTTGTCCAGGTTCTCCGGACGAATACGCTTCATCTCTGTTCTCGGAAGAAGCTTAAGAAGCTCCCAGCCCAGATCAAGAGTTTCAATAATGCTTCTTTCCTCATGATCACCCTGGCTTATGTAGCGCTTCTCATATTCTGCTGCAAAATTAAGGTACTTTCTGTCGATTTCACTTAGTGCCGCAACACCAAGAATAACGGAAAGTTCTCTGGCATTCTTACCTGCAGAATAGGCAGCCATCAACTGGTTGAATAGATCTGCATGATCTTCGCGGGTTTTACCGGCACCAATTCCCTTGTCTTTCAATCGACTAAGAGATTCCATAACATCCATTGGCGGGTAAATTCCCTTCTTGTGCAGCTCTCTGTTAAGAATAAGCTGCCCCTCGGTGATGTATCCAGTTAGATCCGGAATTGGATGTGTTTTGTCATCCTCGGGCATCGTCAGAATAGGGATCTGTGTAATAGAGCCTTTTCTGCCCTTAATTCTACCGGCACGCTCGTATAGAGATGCAAGATCCGTGTAGAGATAACCCGGGTAACCTCTTCTTCCAGGCACTTCGCGCCTGGCGGCACTGATCTCTCTAAGGGCATCACAGTAGTTAGTCATGTCAGTCATAATAACCAGAATGTGCATATCCTTTTCGTAGGCAAGGTATTCTGCTGCTGTCAAAGCCATTCTCGGTGTACTGATTCTTTCAATAGCAGGATCATCTGCGAGATTCAGGAATACAACAGCTCTGTCCATAGCACCTGTTGCCCTAAAGTCTTTGATGAAGTAATCTGCTTCCTCGAAAGTAATTCCCATTGCTGCGAAAATAACAGCAAAGTTGCTTTCTCCACCTTTAACCTTGGCCTGTCTTGCAATCTGTGCTGCAACCTCTCCGTGAGGAAGACCATTCGCACTAAAGATGGGCAACTTCTGTCCTCGAACAAGAGTATTAATTCCATCGATAGAACTGAATCCGGTCTGGATGAACTCGGCAGGGTAATCTCTGGCATAGGGATTAATCGGTGCACCATTGATATTGTTCATCTTCTCAGGAACAATTGGAGGATCGTTATCGAACGGGGGTCTAGGACGACCCTGTCCATCAAACACTCTTCCAAGCATCTCTGTGGAAACACCCAGCTCAACTCCTTTCCCAAGGAATCTTACTTTGCATGTTTCAAGATCCGTACCGCTGGAACCCTCAAAGAGCTGAACAAGGGCCCTGGAGCTGTCAATTTCAAGAACCTTTCCACGGCGAAGTTCACCACTGGAAAGTTCAATCTCTACCAGTTCTTCGAAACTAACATCCGTAACCCGATCCACCAGCATCAGGGGGCCGGATATCTCCACGGTAGTTTTGTACTCCCGTATCATTTCTCAACCTCCTTTTCTAGGCATTTTCGAGCTGTATTTTTTCATTAACAGCTTCGGTTATTTTTTTCTGTAACTCATTTATCTGATCAATGTCTTCCTCTGGAAGGTAGCGCATCTTAGCAATATCTTCAGTCAGAGGGAAATCGAATATTGCTCTCGGAGAAACATCAGCCTGCACTGCCCTGAACATCTCATCGTAGGTGTGAAGAATCGTGCTGAGCATAAGCTTCTGCTTCTTGATGGAGGCAAAAGTATCGATTGGGTGGAAAGCATTCTGGTGGAGGAAATCTTCTCGAAGACTTCTTGAAGTAAAGAGAATAAGCTGATCCTCCGGGGAAAGGCTCTCTGCTCCCACTAATCGTGCAATCTCCAGAAGGTTGGATTCATCCTGAAGAAGTGCCATAGACTTCTTAACCATGTGAACCCACTCCACACCAAGATGTTTGTCGTAGTATGGTTTAAGGTTCTTTGTGTATAGGCTGTAACTGTCAAGCCATCCGATAGCAGGGAAGTGGCGCATGTAGGCAAGTTCTGCCTGCAGACTCCAGAACACCTTTACAACACGGAGAGTGGACTGCACAACAGGATCAGATAAATCACCACCGGCAGGGCTGACTGCACCCACAACTGTGAGCTCTCCAAGCCTTTCTCCACCGAGGCAATGTACTTTGCCTGCCCTCTCATAGAACTCGGCGATGCGGGTTCCAAGGTATGCCGGATAGCCCTCTTCTCCGGGCATTTCTTCGAGTCGTCCCGACATCTCTCTCATGGCCTCAGCCCAACGACTGGTAGAGTCTGCCATAAGAGCAACCGAATAACCCATATCCCTAAAGTACTCTGCAAGGGTTATACCTGTGTAAACGCTTGCCTCTCGGGCGGCAACAGGCATATTGGATGTGTTTGCGACTAGAACGGTCTTCAGAATTAGAGGCTTCCCGCTTTTCGGATCCTCAAGTTCCGGAAACTCCTGAAGAACATCAGTCATCTCATTACCGCGCTCGCCACAACCAACATAAATAACAACTTCGGTATCAGCCCACTTGGCCAGCTGATGCTGAATAACTGTTTTACCGCTACCGAAAGGGCCAGGAACACAAGCTGTTCCACCTTTTCCTACAGGGAAAAACGCATCGACAACTCTCTGACCGGTGATAAGAGGCTCATCGGGCGCGAGCTTTGAAGTAACAGGTCTTGATTTGCGAACAGGCCATTCCTGATACATTTTCAACTCGATAGTTTTGCCGTTTGCTGTTACAACCTTAGCCACAACAGTATCGATATTGAATTCACCTTTTTCAGAAACAAATGTTACTTCGCCAGTTGTACCGGGGCGAACCATTACCTTGTGAAGGATCAGCTCTGTTTCCGGAACTGTACCGATAATCTCTCCACCAGAAACCTTTTCTCCTACTTTTAAAACAGGAGTAAATGACCACAGCTTATCGTGATCAAGGCCGGGAATATTGATTCCTCGTGTAATCCAGTCTCCGGCTTGCTCTCTAACCTTATCCAAGGGGCGCTGTATTCCATCATAAATGGATGTAAGAAGCCCGGGTCCAAGTTCTACAGAGAGAGGGTTTCCTGTCTGATAAACAGGATCTCCCGGTTTCAGTCCTCCTGTTTCTTCATACACTTGAACAGAAGCTTTATCTCCCTTTAATTCTATTATTTCGCCGATAAGCCGATAGTCAGAAACAAAGACCACATCAAACATCTTTGCTTCTGTCATTCCGGTGGCAACCACCAGTGGACCGGCTATCTTATCAATCTTGCCATGTATCATTGCTTCCTCCGACTCACTGCTCATCCTCTGCCATCAGGTCTACACCTACGGCTCTGATGATAAGGTTTCTGATCGTGTCCTCTCCCCTGTGCTTCGTACCGGAAACTCCGGGTAAAACCACAACGGCAGGAATCGGCATACTGACAACCTCATCAACTTCGTTCTGGAGGTGATCCAGCATATCCTCGGTGATCATTATCACAGATACTTTTTCCTTCACTAGGGACTTGAAAACAGTTACTGCCTCAACTCCCGATTCCGGCGTGTAGGTTTCCACTCCCAGAGCCCGGAAACCCAGCACGGAATCAGCATCACCGATGAAGGCTGTTCTGCCCTTTTCTGCCATGCTTACTCCTATCCTCTGGGAACCCTGGCGCTAAGACGCCTGGAATCAATACCGGCAGCTTTGCCGGCAGCTATCAATTTAAGATGGGAAGCTTCAAGCTCCCTGCGAAGAACGTATGCAGCCAATGGGCCCGGACTGAACATGTTTCCGGCTGCTCTTTCGAGAATATCCATTGTCAACTTATCGCTCTCTCTCTGAAAAGCAAGAAAAGAACCCGATTCAAGTCCTTCTTCAAGGGCCTGTGCAGAATCCTCAAATCCAGGTGTTTCCGCAAGCAAAACCGATAGCTTGTTAACTCTAACAGCCTCAATTATCTCTTCAGGGCTGTGATAACCACCTTCAAGCATCATTTCACCTATCACCCTAACGGCCATTTCCTCACTTCTGTTTCTAGCAGCTGTAAGAAAATTACGGAGCTCAATCTTCACGGATGGAATGCTTCCTACCGGTTCTTCCAACTGGCCCAGATTATCAAATTCAACCTCTGCGGCTAGTCTGTCTAAAACCTTATCAAGCATTACGGCGGAAGGGGAGTTAAACTCCTGTATTTCGCTCAGAGCCTTTTGGAACTGAGAGGGAAGAGTGTCTGCTACATTTTCATCTCCCCAGACCCGTTTCAAATCTTCAACTGGAATCAAACCGGAAGGCTCCAGCTCGATTTCACCTTCTCCTCCAGCAGCGAAATTCTTCCAGAGATATCTTGCGTTTCTGACATCTCTCCGAAGAAGAATTCCTCTGGTAAAAGCAGGGTCATGAGAAAGCTCTAAAAGTTCTTCTTCAGCGCGACATACAGCACTTCTTAAAGCACTATCAAGGTCCTTCTCCGCCTGAAGAAGAGATCCATACCATGAATCTCCGAGAATTCTCAAAACCTCATCCCTGTCCTCGGCGGATAGAAGCTGGTTCCAGATTCTCTCTGTAAGAAGAGATTCCTCCAGGCCGCTAACTCTACCGCTTGCGTATGTGTAAGAACTACCTGACACTGTTACTCCACCTGACCCTCCAGCGGCAAAAGCCGCGAAAGCTCCATAACCATAGAATCATGGTTGAGCTCGGAAATCATGGAGAACGTGGCATTAAGGCTAATATCGCCTGAACGCATTACAATTCCACCGAAATCATTGTGATTTTCTTCGGCAAGAACGAATTGACGGTTATCTGAAGAAATCTTTGCAAGAAAACTTGGTGTAATTCTGTCTTTATCGGCAGCACAGATAACAACCTCAATTTCTCCCTGCAAATCACATGCCAGAAGAAGACCAGACATAAGATCAAGATAATCAGGAGCAGATGCTACTTTTTCAACAGATTCACTAATTGCATTGTCAACTATTTTTCTGCGATGACTAAGCAATTCTTTTTCCATCTCCTTACGGACATGATTACTCATCTGTCTGGCATTTGCTTCTGTTTTATTTCTTATCTTCTCCGCATCTCTGTGATGCCTCTCCTTTATTCGGGATTTTACCTGATGAAGGGCTTCCTTCTGTTCATCCCGAGCAGACTTAAGAATCTCTTCTGACTGCTTCTTTGCGTCGTTTTCGATCTTCGCCAGTATGGCTTTTAGTGACATACCTGCCCCGCTAGCCTATCTGACCCAGCATGAGGAAGGATACAAGGAATCCGAGAATGGCATAGAATTCAACGAAAACTGCAAGAATAAGAGCTTTTGCACTATCATCCGGCTGCTTTGCTGTCATCATTGCACCACCGGCACAAACCTTGCCCTGATGGATTCCGGACATAAGACCGGCAAGAGCAATAGGCAGTCCAGCTGCGAAAATCTTCCATCCAACTACCATTGTAAGGGGGTTGTCTCCTGTGAACAGAGCAATCTTCTGAATAAGAAGGAAAGCAATAACAAAACCATAAATGCCCTGTGTTCCTGGAAGAGCGGAGAGAAGAAGAAGTTTTCCAAATTTCTTTGGATCAACACTCATAACACCGGTACTGGCCTGTGCGGCAATTCCAACTCCAACTGCGCTACCGATTCCGGCAAGGGCGCAGGCAAGGGCAACGCCCAGATACGCAACTAAGTAGTTCAATTCATTTCCTCCTTGTGTTGTTTCTATTCCTTTTAACTATCTTTTTATTCTAACATATCGCGGTTCATATCGGAGAGCCCTGAAGGGCACACCAGTTCCATCGTAAAACTTTCCAAAGAATTCAACGAACTGCAAACGAGCGGTGTGTATAAAACCGCTGAGCACTGCCATTCCTATGTTGAACAGATGTCCAGCAATAAGAACGAGAACAGTGAGAATGATGCCGACCACGGGTACGCTTTGAAGCATACCTGCAATATCGTTGATAACCGATGCTACAATTGCGCTGGAAAGAGCAAGTGCAAAGAGCCTCGAATAACTGAGAACATCACCCAGCAGGTTAACA
Organism: Candidatus Fermentibacteraceae bacterium; assembly: GCA_016744855.1. GTDB lineage: Bacteria > Fermentibacterota > Fermentibacteria > Fermentibacterales > JCC-6 > Sabulitectum. The sequence continues at coordinate 27,281 of JADGDO010000015.1, forward strand.
ATGCCATAACAGGCATAAGCACCGAGGCCAACTTTTCCACCGATACCCTCGGCTTCTTTTCCTCCCATTATAAAAATAAGAAGAGCGCCGGCACCGAGCATCCCCAGCAGAATACTGTCCCATATTGATCCGATAGGATAGAGAGCTCCATTAAGAAGATAATGGTTGAACAACCATGGGAAGAGCCCGAGTAGTGCGAGCATCCAACCGGTTTGATCAACAATTGCCGAGAGTCCGTCTCCTGCTCTGAGGCGCTTCTTCAGATTTACAATGATTCCATAGCCGAGTTGAACTAGACCAAATCCCAGGGTCAGGTAAAGGAACTGCTTGGACAGTGAAAATCCATCTGAAACCCCACGAGTGTACCCTGGAACCAGTTTGTTCAAAGGCATTGCAGCGTCTTGCAGAAAGGTAGGGAGACTACTGAACGGCATTCCAAACCAGCCGCCAAGAAGGAATCCCCATAGAATACTGGCAAGTCCTCCATGAAACATCAATCTGAAAAGTCTTGAATTCCCTTGTCTTTTCTTTGTTAGATACCAGCCAATTGCAGAACCGGCGGCCAGTGTAAGTCCGTAACCGGCGTCACCTATACAGATACCAAAAAACATCACATAAAAAATTGCCATGTGTGGTGTTGGATCGGGATCTGCGCCCTCTGGTCTGCCGTACATATCGGTGAGCATAAGATAGGGGTCTGCACTTGCTGTCTCGGAAAGAAAAACGGGAATTATGTCGTCTTCAGTTGTTTCAACGACGGAGACATCCACCTCACCCTGGTCCTCAAGATTTTCTTTAAGGGCAGGAACATCCTTTTCTCTTGCCCACAAATGAAGCAAAATGGAAGACTCACTAGTTCTTCCGGAAGAAATTGCGTCATCACGCAGAGCTTGAATTCCTGCAGCATCAGAAAGTGTTTTGAGAAGGGGAAGCTTTTGAACAAGCGTATCTGCCTCTGAAGAGAGTTCCTCTAGCCTGCTTCTGGTTTCTTCAAAACTCTTGGTGAGAATTCTCAATTCCTCTTCTGGTGTTCTGGAAAAACCGCCAAAATCAGCAGTAACAAAACCAGCTTCAGTTAAACCAGCCAAAACTTCTGTATTGAAATTGTTATGCCAGGCAACAACAGCTCTGTAGTCAGGAAGTTCTTCAAGATAGAAAAGCTCCATCTCCTGTTCAAGCTTCCTCAATGCGTCGAAACCTTCTCTTGCGGAAACATGTCCCGCCTTAACCGAAAGAAGTCCTTCGTGACCGAGTTGATTGAAGCGGAGGGGAAGAGACTTCCACTCCTGAATGAAATCTATCTTACGCTCGATTTCTTCTGCTTTTGAGTTCAGATTAATCAGTTCATCTGAAATAGCAGCTGTCGAGTGAACTGTTTTTTCGAGTTCCTTGTCCTCATTCAGCATTGAGGCAAGTTCATCTACAGTTACTGCAGGAATCGCCTTCTGCTTACCCTTTGAACAATCTCTATCCTGAAGAAAAGGAATGATTTTCTCAAGAGATGTTGTAAGGGGATGAAGCAAAGACCGTTCACCCTCTTCAATCCTGGATAATGGAGCATCATCAAGAGATGACATATCAATCAGGTGGACATTCCCGGATTTCTCCAGAGTAGAAAGAACATCCTTCTTCTTTGAAGAGTGGCAGAGAATCTCAACCTTTACAACACTGTCTCTTGCCATTATTGCTTCTCGCCTTGAATAGCTGAATGGATCAGCTCAAGAGCTTTTGGTGCAAGCTCCCCGGCCCTGGAATCAAGAGCTGTTTTTCTTTCTTCAAGAATGACTTTCTGCTTCTGCTTGAGTAATTCAAGCTGCTCAGAGACTTTCTCAAGACCCTTATCTTCATACTTTTTCAGCTCGGAATTGTACTCATTTTCAATATTGGAAACCTGGGCCGGAATACCGGTTCTGATTTTCCGGGCTTCTCTTGTGGCTTCTTCAACCGTCTCTCTGGCCTTTCCCTCGGCCGAAAGAAGAGAATTCAACCTATTGCTCACAGAGTTCACCACCCATCTCGTGTATGCAGCAACTCGGGAAAGAATTCTCGAATGCTGTGTAAGTTGTGGATATCAATCCATAAATCACTCGAAGTATCGTCCATAAACACTTATTACTCTTTCGTTTAGATCGTTTTCCACAAACATGGCAAGTTATCAACAATTGCCCTGATCTCAAGTTACTGCTTCTGTTTAGGCTTTACTTCAGCACCACTCATGCTGCAATGCCCTTCGAAGAAAACACCCTCCTCAATTGTCAGGGATTTTGTAATAATATCCCCCTCAATACGGGAACCATTCTGAAGCTCAAGCTGCTTTTCTGCTTTGATCGTTCCGTTTACTGTTCCGCCAATGATTGCATGAGTTACGGAAACGTTGCCCTTTATTCTGCCTTCGTGACCTACGGTCAGAGTACCGGCAACATTAACTTCCCCCTCAACAAAACCATCAATGCGGAGACCTCCCTTAATGTTCAGTACTCCATTGATAGAACTGCCGCCGCCAATGGTAGAATTAATAGCGCTGTAAGAATCATCTCTAGCCATAATAAATCCCTCTTCTACTCGGGGTCATCCCCGGATATACCAGTTGTTGCCAGATTTTCAATAATTGTTCTAGTGTCACGTATTTCCTGTAATTCCAGCTCGATACTGTCGAGTCTCCGGTTCAAATCTCTTGCTCCGGTAAGAGAATCAGCAAGAAGACGGTTCTCCTCTCTGAGCTCTGCGGTTCTTGTAAACTCCGCAGTTCCCACAGAAAGAATTGCTATAGAACCAAGAATAGCAAGAAGAAGAAGCACGGCAATCAAGCGGAAAAGAATCAGCTTTGTGCCGGATATTATAAATTCTCTTCTACTTCGAGCAGCATCATGCGGTATTATGTTAACCGTAAAGCTATTATCTCTTTGAGCCAAATCATCCCCCAGTTTACGCCATAATAAGTGCTAACCTAAAACCGAACTTTCCCGGGGTCAAACGACTAAATATGACTCATCTACAGGGCTGAGAGCATCTGTTGTATCTGATCTCTTTGAAGTTTTCTACCGAGGCACGCCATAAGGAAAAGTCTTATTTTATTCCCTGCCATATCTCCGGCAAAAAGAACTCCTCTTCGTTTGAGGTCTACTCCCCCTCCTGGATAGGCGTACACATCAAGCACACGACCCTCGTGACATCTACTGGTGAGAATAACGACAACCCCGGATTTAACAGCTCTCTCCATGGCGTCAGCCGTCGCTGGGTGAACATTTCCCCGACCGAATGCCTCGACGACTATGCCTTTGTAATCAGCTTCAACAAGAAAGTCTATTAAGTCGTGTCCAAATCCGGCAGCTGTTCTAACAAGACCTACACGCTCTTCAAGGACCAAAGACCCCTGATCAGGCAGATTAACTCTCCAAATAGGCCGCCTGTGGTAGATAACTCTGTCATCATCAACAAAACCCAGAGGGCCATAGCCGGGAGAATCAAAACTACTGACATTAGAAGTGCAGGTTTTTGTAACCCTTCCCGCAGCATGAATTTCATCATTGAGAACAACAGTAACTCCCAGATTCTGTGTTTCGGTACAGGCCACCCTCACGGCACTTCTGATGTTTCGCGGACCGTCAACACCGAGTTCGCTACTGCTCCGCATTGCTGCGGTAAAAACGACAGGCAAAAAGCCTTCAAGATGTAAATCTGCCATGAAAGCTGTTTCCTCTAGAGTATCTGTTCCATGGGTAACAACAACTCCGTCATACTCTCTTGAAAGTTCAAGTTTTCTCAGTTCATTAGCAATATCAGCCATGATGGAAGGTGTTATGTGGGGGCTGGGAAGGCTGAGATACTTCTGTATAGAAACATCTGCACCCGGTAATGCTTGAATTCCGCTAACATCCATTCCGGAAACAGAACCTATAGTAATTCCGCCATTTCCAGGCAGCATTTCAATGGTTCCTCCAGTGGAGAGAACCAGTATTTTCTTCATTTTACTCCTGTTCAACCATTGCAGGCAAAGCTTGAAGATACCTTTTCAACTCAGATGGCTCTTCCGAATAAGGTTTTGCGTCGCGCAAAAAACCTCTTCTTGCGCCGTGAATATCAAGTAACCTCATAAGCTCAGCATCTGTACCGGCCGCCTGAAGGAGTAATTGATTTTCCTCTAGAAGCTGAAGAAGTCCTTCTCTGGCGGGATCTATAGTCCATCTTAAAATGATAGCGACTGAATCTGCATTATCACGATACTTCTTGCGCATGTCTGCGCTTATCTCACCAGCTTCTGTTGCGCTGACAATGCCGCTTCCGTACTTGATTCTTCTGAAAATATCTTTTACCAGGTCGGATGTTTCAGATATCTCTGATACGGGTTTATGGGAACAGGACCCGACTCCACTGAAAATCCATGATTCCATAAGTCCATCGGCAATTCTGGATTTCTCGAAGTCTGACTGAATCTCCAGCAGTGCTTTTTCTACTGTGATAAAAAACGTAGCGTAGTTCCTCATGAACTTAATCTTACCGCCGACTCTCTCCTCGAGAGATAGTCTTTCCTGTAGAATGTCTGTCAGGATTCTACTGTCATTCATACCAAGTACAAGAAGGTCAAGTCTCTCTGCCGAATTTCTTTTCCATAGAGGAAGAAGAAACTTCCTCTCCATAAGTTCAAATGCATTTTCTGGCCCCGTGGCATGTCGCAAGCTCTCTTGCAGGGTGGAAAGAAAACTGTCAGCACTACCGTAACCCAGAAACTCCATTGCGTCCGCTGCGGTTTCAGCAATTTGGGCTGCCAGCTCTGACTGATCCCCTGATATCAGAACAATATCTATTGAGCAGTTTAACAGAAGTGGCAAAGCAGCCTGTCTCCATGCATGAAAAATATCCTGCTCCATAAATCCATCAATGGATTCAAGATAGGTAAACAGCTCGGGATCATCTCCAAGAGTAGATACATCCCCTTTGAAACAGTCAAGAAGTGTCACTCCTCCGGAGAGTGCGATCAGTTCCTCCATCATTTTTCTGTTCCAACTAAGCGACAAATTTCCTGCTCCGGAAATACCAGCCTTCTCTATTCTTTTGGATAAATAACCAGCTGTATCCAGAATGGCTTCTTTCGTCTGGCTTCCCGAAGAGCTTGTAAGAGCAGAAACAGCGCTGTAAAGTTTCATTCTTGCTGTGTCTTCTCTTATCTTAAGAGTATTCCACTCCTGCCTTCTCTGGTTGGACCATTTCTGTGAAATGCCGAGCGGTGGTGGTGTCTTCTGTGACAACCAGGAGCCGAGAACCGAAACACAGTCTTGTTGAATCTCAAAATCGAGTCTTGTTACAAGGTATTTCGCAAAATCTTCTCCCGCTGCCATACCACCGACACTTCTGGAAAACTCGTCTGCAATTTCATAAAGGAAAGCGGGCAAAGAATCTGCTTCTCTACTGAAAAGATAAATGGAGTCTGGTAGAATTGATGAAAAAAATGTTAATGCCGTTCCTCCGGGATTAACGATCCTTGCGTTTGTCTTCAGACTGCTCCCATCAGGGATTAGTCGTGTAAGAAGATTTTCGATTGTCTCTCTGTTAACCCAGTCAAGTGAAGATGAGTTGTCGACGGTGGCTCTCAATATTTTGCCAACACCGTTAACAACAAAGTCATTAAAGAGAGAGTCGCCCTTCTCTTCCCAAACAGCAAGCCTGCTGAATCTGTCGCAAATTGATTGAATTCCAGAAATGAGCTGGCCTGTTTTCTCTCCCTCCAGCCCTGGAACCGCAAGAAGATCTACGATTAAGCCATCAACAACCTCGACTCTTCCACCGGCCCTAAACACCTTTTTGAAAACCCTGTGCTCAATCTCTCTAAGTGTGTCGATAGCGCCAGATGAATTGTAGCCGCTTACAGCAAAAGCAAGGCAATCCTCAAAAACAGGATCATCAGGATGCACTTCTGTAAGCAATCTGGTAACAACATTTTCCAGATATCGGTTTCTGTTGTTTACATCGTTGATCTGGCTGATAAATTCTTGAACTTTTTCCTGTGCCTTCATATCAAAGGTTAGAAGGGTTTCAACCCAGAGAGGAGCAAGCCCTGAAAGCGCTTTTGTTCGATCTGCTGGAGGAAGAATATCCAGAAGTCTTCCCGTGATTACAATACGGGACAAGTTCTCTTTGATACTCGCGTCATCAGAAGAAGCCCTGAGCAGGAGAGAAGTAGCAGATAGAATACTGGAATGTGTTACATCGCTCATAGTAAAAGCATTTTCCAGTTCGGTTACGGCCCACACTGTTAGAGAACGATCAAGTTCTGTCAATACTCTGTGAAATGCTTTCAGAGATGTTCTATCATAAGCAGTGCTGGTTGGGAAAATTCTGGAAACAATGCTGTAAAATCTCACAATGACCGCTGGCTTAAGTCTTCTCTCTTCCGGTGTTTTCGAAACAAGTCCACCAACAAATTCAAGGACCCTCCTGCTTAATTCATAACTGTCCGCACTAAGGAAAAGCAGAATTGTTGCAAAAGAAATACCTCCCGGTACACTGTTTAGAAAAATAGCTACAGAATAACCAAGTTCTGACTGGTTACTTTCTGTTATTCCGTGAGAAATCGCCTCAACCGCAAGGTCCAGCTTTATCTGGTGATCAATAAGTGGAACAACTTCGGGATAAAGAAGAAAACTCTGTTCGATCCTTTTCCTGGAAGTAGTTTTAAAGAGACTCATCGCTCTGTGAATGCGTTCTCTAGAAAGAAGAGAATCAATTCCGCCGGTCTCTTCAATTCCACGTAGAAGACCTGCCAAAAAGCGAATAGAACTCATGGGTACCAATCTTCCGCTTAACCTGCCCTGAATACGGCTTCCCTTCTGAGAAATAATCTTCCAAAGCTGATCATGATCCTGCTTCTCCAGAAGCCACCCTGTCTCCATAGTGAAGTCCAGAAGAGAAGAAGCTTCCTCCGGATTCAGATCCAGTGTGTTAACCTCCAACAGGAAATTTTTAATCGCTACAAAGAGTTTTTCTCCACCAGCAACCGCTCTTACACAAACAAAAGCAAACCTGTCTGGAAATTTGTCAGCCAGCTCGAGAAGAATAGAAATATCCTTAACATTTTGTATCTGGTTTGAAGCTAAAACTTTGTACCAGCACGCCAGAGAAAAGGATAAATCCATCTGAAAATCCTTTTTGCCCTGAAGCTCTACAAGACGAAAGAAACCCGTAACAGAAGTGGCCATAATTCTGTCGTTAAGATTGTGGCAAACAGTAAACCACTTCTCGGCAATAACATCATCTATGGCGAGGGGTGTTTTCATGGTTGACATCTCATTGTACAGATTTTCAGCATCAGATCTCTTCATCATTGAAATAAGGGAGGCAAGAGCGGAGACTGACTGACCGAGATGTCGTGAAATGTCGAGTCGTTTAACAGATGCAGTGAGTTTTGGAACTGTTTTCAAATGAACAGAGCCCGGATCGGGAAAATCCGGCACATTCACATAGGGTGACTGTGCCGGTATCCGCTCAAGCTTTTTCACTTTAAGCCAGACTTTTACCCGTCTATTAAGCTCTTCCTGTAAGGGCATCAGCTTTCTTCCTCTTGGGTTCCTTCCTCAATTTCTTCCGTATCGCAAGTATCTAATAACTCAGCTGGAAGAAGCGCTACATCGGAAACGGAATCATTCTCCAGGAGATTCATCAGTCGAACCCCCTTTGTAGCTCTTCCAATCATTCTAACACTGTCACCGGAGAATCGAATAACCATACCGGCTACTGTGACGAGGAGAACCTCATCACCGACAGAAGGAGCAGAAACAGTTACCACATTTCCGTTTCTTTCGTCTGTAATAATATTAATAACACCACTGCCGCCTCTGTGAGTTTCTCTGTACTCTGAAACTGGTGTCTTTTTACCGTACCCGTTTTCTGTAACAGACATCAGAATGTCTTCTGGGGAAACTGAAACAAGACCGACAATTCTGTCATCGTCTTTCAGTCTCATGCCGGAAACGCCCATGGTATCGCGACCCTGAACACGCATTTCCTGCTCGCTGAACTTTATTGCTCTTCCCTTGTGTGTAGCAAGGATTACACTCGATTGGCCATCTGTCATAACTGCCTGAACAAGCTGAGATCCCTCTACAAGTTTGATCGCTTTTATTCCGTTTTTTCTAGGGTGGCTGTACATATCGAGCGAGCTTTTTTTAACTCGTCCGTCACTGGTTGCCATTATTATAAATCTGTCTCCGGTAAAATCTTTTACGCAGACCCTTGCGACAGGGCGCTCCTCCGGAAGCAATTCAAGAAGATTGATTATCGCTTTTCCCCGACTGTTTCTTCCTGCTTCAGGAATTTTCCATACCTTAAGCCAGTGGCATCTTCCAAGGTTGGTGAAGAAGAGAATGTAGGCGTGATTTGTAGACGTAAAGACCTGCTCAAGGAAATCTTCATCTCGCGTAGTAACGCCTGTTTTACCTCTTCCGCCTCTTGATTGGCTTCTCCAGGTATCTATAGGAAGTCTTTTAATGTAACCCCTGTGAGAAACCACAATTACCATGGAGTCATCAGGAATCATATCTTCAACATCAATTCCGTCGGGAGTCCATGGAACAATTGCTGTTCTTCTTTCCTCTCCGTATTTCTCAGCTACTTCACGGAGCTCTGCAATCACGATTTCCATTCGAAGATTCTTACTCCCGAGTATTTCTTTCAGCCTTGTAATAAGTATATCGAGATTCTCAAGCTCTTCTTCAAGGGATTTCCGGTCGAGAGCTGTAAGTTTACCGAGGCGCATTTCCATAATCGCCTGAGTCTGCCTCTCTGAGAAATCAAACACTGCCATAAGTGTTGCTTTTGCATCAGTCTGACTCGAAGCTGCCTTAATAATTCTGATTACTTCATCGATGTTTTCCTGAGCTTTTACCAAACCGCGAAGAATGTGAGCTCTGGCCTCTGCTTTTCTATACTCAAATTCGCTACGCTTCAATATTATGATGTGTCTGTGTTCAATGAAGTAGGTTAGCATTTCTCTGAGATTGAGTCTTCTTGGAATTTTGTCGACAAGAGCAATGAGATTAGCGCCGAATGTTGTTTCAAGATAGGTGTGCTTAAATAGTTGATTAAGAACAACTTCTTCAATTGCATCTCTCTTGAGAACAATTACTACTCGCATTCCGTTTCTATCTGATTCATCTCTTAGATCAGCAATACCGGTTATTCTCTTGTCTTTAACCAGATCTGCAATGGATTTGATAAGCCTTGCCTTGTTTACCATGTAAGGTAACTCGTGGATAATTATGCAATCTCTTCCGCTAACCTCTTCGGAATCGACTTTACCTCTGACAATGATCTTACCGCGGCCTGTTCTGTAGGCATTCCTGACCCCACCAAGCCCCATAACAATGCCACCAGTGGGGAAGTCGGGGGCTTGAACAATCGTTAGGATTTCATCGTCTGAAACATCCGGTTCCTCGATAAGACGAATGCACGCACTTACAATTTCCCGAAGGTTGTGTGGAGGGATATTTGTCGCCATTCCAACAGCAATACCAGATGATCCGTTGACAAGAAGATTCGGAATTCCGGAAGGAAGAACTATCGGTTCTTTCAGCCTCTGGTCAAAGTTCTCCTCGAAATCAACGGTTTCTTTCTCTATATCAGAGAGCATTTCCTCGCCGATTTTTGCCATACGGGCTTCTGTATACCTGTATGCTGCTGCAGGGTCTCCATCAACAGATCCAAAGTTACCCTGGCCCTGCACAAGAGGATGCCTGAGAGAGAAGTCCTGAGCCATTCTAACCATTGCATCGTAAACGGAACTGTCTCCATGGGGGTGATATTTACCAAGAACATCACCGACAACAGTTGCTGACTTTCTGTAGGCTCTCTGGTGTGTAAGTTTTTGCTCGTACATGCTGTAGAGAATTCTTCTGTGTACGGGTTTCAATCCGTCCCGAACATCAGGAAGAGCTCTTCCTACAAGAACACTCATGGAGTATTCGATGTATGAGTTCTTCATTTCATCTTCGAGCTGAATGAAAGTTTTCTTTTCCACCTGCTGGAGGTCTTCTTTATCAGTAGTCAAGATTCTTCACCTCCGCCGCATGTTCTTCTATGAAAAGCCTGCGTGGCTCAACTTCGTCTCCCATAAGAATGGTGAAAATTCTATCCGCCTCAACGGCATCATCCATTCTAACCTTAAGGAGTGTTCTTTTTTCCGGATTCATTGTTGTTTCCCAAAGCTGCTCAGGATTCATCTCACCGAGACCTTTGAAGCGCTGTATTGCTACTTTTTGTGAGCCAGTTTCTTCTGCCAAAACCGTATCCCTCTCTCTTTCCGAGAAGACATAGCGTTCCTTTTTTCCCCATTTCATTCTAAACAGAGGGGGTTGAGCTATATAAATATGTCCTTCTGAGATGAGCTTGGGCATATATCTGAAAAAGAATGTTAGGAGTAGCGTTCTTATGTGAGCTCCATCAACATCAGCATCGGTCATAATCACTATCTTACCGTAACGAATCTTCTCAATGTCAAAATCTTCTTCTCCTATACCGGTGCCGGATGCTGTAACAAGTGTTCTGATCTCTCTGTTGTTCAGTATTTTATGAAGAGGAGCCTTTTCCACGTTTAGAATTTTGCCTCTTAGTGGCAATATGGCCTGGAAATATCTGTCTCTTCCTTGTTTAGCACTACCGCCTGCCGAGTCACCCTCAACAAGAAACAGCTCTGCCTCTTCAGAACTCCGCACTGTACAATCTGCCAGTTTTCCTGGAAGAGAAGCGGTCTCAAGAGCACTCTTTCTTCTAGTCAGTTCACGAGCTTTTCTTGCTGCCTGCCTGGCTGCACTTGTATCGATACATTTCTGTATAATTTTTTTAGCAATCGCAGGATTTTCTTCGAAGTACTGCTCCAGACCGGAATAAACCATTGTTTCAGTAACGCCCTTAACTTCTCTGTTACCGAGTCTGGTCTTGGTCTGTCCCTCGAATTGCGGGTTGGATATCTTAATGCTAATTACAGCAGAAAGACCTTCTCGAACATCATTTCCGGAAAATGTCTGACCGGTTTTCTTGAACATCTTATTTTTCGAACCATAATCATTCAGGCACCTGGTAAGGGCCGAACGAAACCCGGTCATATGAGTTCCACCATCCACGGTGTTGATGTTGTTAGCAAAACTGAAAACATCTTCCTGGTAGCCGGAATTGTATTGAATAGCAACATCAGAGAGAAGAAATGACCCGTCTTCAAGTTTACCCTCTTTGGTCAGTCGTATGGGGGGATTATGTAGAGGATGCTTGTTTTCATTGAGAAAACTTACAAAAGAAATTATTCCGCCATCGTACTTGAACTCCTTCTTTTTCCCGTTTTCCGTTCTGGTGTCAGTAATAGAAATTAGAAGTCCACTGTTCAGAAAAGCCAATTCTCTGAGTCTGTTTGCAAGGATATCAAAACTGTATTCTGTTGTTTCAAAAATATCTTCATCGGGTAAAAATGATATTGTAGTACCCGTCTCCTGCTTTTCGCAGCTCTCTTCCTGCATTACTGCCAGAGGAATACCCCTGCTATACTCTTGCGAACAGGTGCTGTCCGTTTTGTTAACAGAAACGCTGAGAGAACTGGAAAGGGCGTTTACAACACTAACTCCAACACCGTGTAGCCCGCCGGAAACCTTATATGACTGATCATCAAACTTTCCACCGGCGTGAAGGGTAGTCATTACAACTTGAAGAGCAGAAACTCCCATTTTGGGGTGCATATCTGTAGGGATACCCCTACCGTTATCAGTAACTGAAACACCACCGTTTTTTTCAAGCACAACTTGAATGTAATCGCAGAAACCACCCTGTGCTTCGTCTACACTGTTGTCAACAACTTCGTAAACGAGATGATGCAGGCCTGCTGAAGATGTTGAACCTATATACATGGAAGGTCTCTTGCGAACAGCCTCAAGACCCTCTAAAATTTGTATTGATTCTGCTCCGTATGCAGCTGTTCCTTTGTCGGTCAAAATATTACCTTTCTCTGTCTTTGGGCGGTCGGAGAGTTATCTTGAGAAAAAGAAATAGTTCTTTTCCCGCCGACTCATTCATAGCCGCTAGAATTTCACTGCTTCTGTAGCGCAATTCCATCGCGGCAGCAGGGTTGAATGCTCTAACTATTACTGTAGATTCAGAAAAACCCTCTACACAACACATCAGGGCAATTTTCTCTCCTACGGCAATATCCCAAAAATTCAGTGCCTGTTTTCTGGAAGAAAGTTTACTCAGTTCAAGGTTCGACCAAAGATTTTCAACAAGAGTTCGGACACTTTCCATTATTATTAAACAGTATCAGGAAGTCTTACCGGCATAACAAGAGTGAGATAGTCTGTGCCTTCTTCCTGTATCTCTTCCGTAATAATAACAGCTGTGCTGCTGTCATGAAGATGAAAGAGAACATTTTCACTATTCATGTTTCTTAAAATATCCATAATAAGGTTGCCGTTAAAAGCAATCTGAAGAGGATCTTTATCGTAAGTAGCTTCTACATCCTCCCGAGCTTCTCCTGCATCTGTATTTTCGGCTTGAAGAATAACCCTGTTATGCTCAACAGTAAACATAATCTGATGAGTTGCCGGGTTTGCAATGATGCGCATCCTCTTAAGGGCAGAAAAAATATCTTCTCTGTTAACTTTGAGAATATCGTTATTACCCTGTGGTATTACCTTTTCATAGGGTGGGTATGGGCCTTCTATCATTCTGCTGTAAATGCTTGTGTCGTCTACATGAAAACTAATTTGTGTTCCCTGTGAAGAGATGAAAACGGGTTGTTCAGAAGACAACTTTAAAAGAAGATTAAGAGCTTTTGGAGCAAGAATAGCCTCAATCTCTGAATCTCCTGTAATTTCTGACATTTTTACTTTTGCCAACCTGTGACCGTCTGTAGCAACCATCTCAAGGCTTTCTGAATTCAATTTCCAGAAAAGACCAGTTAAAGATGCTCTGATCTCGCTTGCACCGGCGACAGCATATGCAGTTTTCTTAATGGCCTTGTTTACAAGGTTAAGAGGAAGACCAATTTTGTCTGAATCGGATACAGACGAAGGAAGGGATGGGTAACTGTCTCTGCTGCTGCAAGGAAGAGTGAAAGAACTTTTTTCACAACTGATTGACGTTCTTGAGCCCGTTGTAGAAATACTGACATCTGAGCCAGACAACTCACGAACAATTTCAAGAAGTTTCTTTCCAGGAAGGGCAACAGCTCCCTGCGATGATATGGTAGCAGGTATCAAAGTAACAACAGTTGTATCAAGGTCTGTTGCTGCCAACCTTAACTGATCACCGTCTGTCTCAAGAAGAATGTTAGAAAGGGAAGGAAGACTTGTCTTAGGGGGAAGAGCAGAGGCAACAGCATTCAAACCATTAAGGAACGTTTTGTGATCAACTAGGAATTTAACCATCAGAAGTCCTCCACAAAGTCAGTATATAAAATTCTTAAACACACAAATACAGTAATAGTAATTATACTCCCGATACTGTTCAAAAGTAACCCTTGAATCTAGTGAATGGGCTTATTGTTTGTTGAAAAACTGTTGAAAACAAAATAGCAAAACATTAGTTTTCAACAGACCCCGCAGGAGAAAGAGATATGAAGAGAGAATGCACAGAGAACTAACCAAGCAACGACTCTCTTATATCGAGAATTTTCCTTTTAAAAAAGGAATCATCTGCCATCATACTGTTCACCCTCTTAATTGCATTAAGAACAGTAGAGTGATCTCTTCCGAAAAAGGCTCCAATTTCTTCAAGAGAAAGATTGGTAAGGTCTCTGAGAAGAAACATGGACACTTGTCTAGGTACTAGAATTTCCCTTTTCCGAAGTTTTCCACGGAGTGCATTGGGATTTACGCCAAAGAAATCACCAACTGCAGAGGTAATTGTTGTGGGATTAAGTCTTCTCGATGAAGCACCGAGATATTCAGTGATGATAGAACGAACATTTTCAAGAGAAAGATCTATATTTTGAATTCTTATGTTCGCAGCCAGAAGGTTAACAGCACCCTCAAGTTGCCTAACGTTTGCTTTGACTGTTTCCGCAAGATAGAAAACGATGTCATTATCAAGGCGGATATTTTCATCCTTGAGTTTCTGGTTGAGAATGGCAAGCCTGGTCTCCAGTTCCGGGGGTTTGATATCTACAACCATACCCGACTGAAATCTCGAGATAAGGCGTTCTTCAAGCGGTTCAATTTCATGTGGAGGCCTGTCAGATGTTAGGATGATTTGTCTGCCTCTTAGATACAGATCATTGAATAGGTGGAAAAACAAATCCTGTGTGCTTTCCTTCCCCGCCAGAAATTGAACATCATCCATAATAAGATAGTGGGAGTTACGAAATCTATCTTTGAAGATTTCCATATCCCTGGATCGGTTTTTGTTTGGATTCAGTGCTCTCACATAACTCGTGAGGAATTCTTCACTGGAGATATAGCAAAATGTTTTATCAGGGTGATGATCTTTTATGTGATGTGCAATTGCTTGAATAAGGTGTGTTTTACCCAATCCCACCCCACCATAAATGAAAAGAGGGTTTGTAGAGGAGTGTCCCATTTCGTATGCCACCGAGTGTGCAGTAGCAAACGCCAACCTATTGTTTGGTCCCTGAATAAAGCGATCAAAAACATATCCCGGCTTTAGAAAATTTGAAAATAACTCGTGACGCGATGAATTGTTTACCCTGCCAATAGAGAGAGTTTCGGGAGCATGAGTAAAAACAACAGTTACTTTTTCATCACCCGTAACTTCTCGCAGAAGCTCTTCAAGATTGTCCTTGTAATTGTGTGTTACAAAATTTGCACGTATCTCGGAATCGAGGCCGATTGTGAAAACCCCTTGATCATATGAGCGAAAAGATGCGTTTGATAACCAGGAATTATATTTAGCAGAACCCATTAGCTTCTTCGCCCGTTCCAGGCAAAGACCAAAGACATCTTCAGGATGGAAGTGCATCTGTAACTCTCCGAATCGAATAGTGATTAATTTAAACAGAAAAGTAACACATAATATCGAAAAGTTCAAGAAAAACAAAGCCCGCAGCAAATTTCATTACAGAACTTGACAACTGGACAGTATTTAGATAGCTTTCCGCTTCAAGTATATATGATGTTTAGGAGTAACTTGTGAACACGAGTGATTGTTTTTAAGAAACATAGCTGGATTCACGGATGGAAATTTAGAGGAAGATTATGAAAAGAACGTTTCAGCCCAGTAATATTTCGAGAAAAAGAACCCACGGTTTTAGAGCCCGTATGGCTACAAAGGGCGGAAGAAAAGTACTTAACGCTAGAAGACGCAAGGGCCGCAAGCGTCTTATACCGTAGCTCTTGAAAAAAAACTGTTTTAAAAGCATCAAGTTTGGCTGGCAATTCAGAAAGCTCTTAAGGCAGGGTTACAGATTTAACGGTGAAGTTTTAAGAGCAAGGTATCACAAGAATACCCTAGGCCGTATACGCCTGGGGTTTTCTGTTTCTGCGAAAACAGGAAATTCTGTCAAAAGAAACCTTTTCAAGAGACGATTGAGACAGTATTCAGTAGAGAAAATAGTAGTCAGAGGGTTTGATGCTGTAATTTTCCCTACTGTTCCACTTAAGGATACAAACTGGAAAAAAATGCTTGCCGATATGGATAACCTGGTTAAGCATGCGGAGAACAAGCTGAAGTGAAGACAATTCTTATTGCAATTGTAAAAATCTACAGAAAATTACTTTCTCCAGTGTTGCCACCCAGCTGTATTTACTCTCCGACATGCAGTGCGTATGCAGAGCAGGCAATAGGAATGCACGGAGCGCTTAGAGGTTCAATTTTAGCAATCAAGAGAATACTTAGATGCCACCCCTGGCACAAAGGCGGTTATGACCCCGTACCGGAGGTTGAAAAAGATGAGTGATCAGTCACGGCTATTTTTAGCGGCCATTCTTATGTTGGGCGTTTTACTGATAAGCTGGTTTGTTACTGGGAAAGGTAGAGCTCCTGAAACAGTGCAAACGGCGCAAACTATGCAAGCTGCTGTTACAGATGTACAAACGGAACAGATAGTCCCGGTGGAAGATTACCCCATTGAGACTCAGTCCGATGTGGACTCCTTACCGGCGACCGACATTGAAAGCAACAGCAACTACACAGAAAAAGTAGTTACGGTAATTGTTCCCGGAGACGGACCCGGAGAAACTCTGGTTCTTGCTTCACTTTCAACAACTGGTGGAAATGTTCAATCCTGGCAACTTCAAGAATACGAGGATCATCCCGATCAGAACCTTGGCCAGATAGTTGATCTTGCAGAGAAGCCATGGCTTGTCTCTCGTTCTGCAGACAGTAGCCCGGTTTTATTCGAGTACAATGGTCCTGACACAGTCTATGCGGGTGAAAACGGAACAGAAGTCAGATTCGTATCCGGAGATGTTTCCAAAACCTACACCTTCACCAGGGGATTCTACGGGTTTACTCTGAACAAGGTCGGCCTTGATATCACTTCTTCTCTTCAATCCAGTTCAATACCTGTTACTGAGGTACAGTTAACTGAGAAGGGATATTTCACGGCATCCTGGTATACAAACTCTCATAAAAAAGAGAAATCAGAGAGTATTGAAGGCCTCGAGCCAACAGGAAATGTTGCCTGGATAGCGTCGAGCAGCAAATACTTTACCGTAATTCTGATGCCTGAAACTATGGAGAGGGCCGATGGGTATGTCGCACCAGGAGAAGGTGGTTCTGCGTACATCGCAATAGATGATAACAACATTACTGTATATGCCGGCCCAATGGCCTACAACAGGCTTAAAGAGCTAGGCAGATCAACAACAGACATGATAGACTTTGGGTGGCCAGTAATTAGATGGATAGGAAAACTTATCTTTATTTTCCTTACCTCTGCGCTCTCATTTGTTTCAAACTGGGGTGTTAGAATCATCATTTTGGCATTCACTCTTAAAATACTCCTTTCGCCGCTAACGACGAAAAGTTATGTCTCTATGCAGAAAATGCAAAAAATCCAGCCAGCTATGCAGGAAATCCAAAAAAAGTATGCTAAGGATCCAAAGCAGCAGCAGTCAGAAATGCAGAAACTATACAAGGAAAAAGGTGTAAACCCTGTTGGTGGATGTCTTCCCATGCTTCTGCAAATGCCAGTCTTTTTTGCCATGTACAGAGTTCTTGCAAACATGGTAGAGTTACGAGGAGCATCATTTATGCTTTGGATTAATGATCTCTCGAGACCGGAAATACTTATACCGTTCCAAACCAAAATACTTGGTCTGGAGGGAATAGGTCTTATGGCAGTAATTCTTGGTGTGATCATGTTCTTGCAGCAGAAGTTAACGGGATCCAGTACAACCGGATCTGCAGCTCAGCAGCAAAAAATGATGATGTATATGATGCCCATCTTTATGACCTTTCTCTTCATGAGATTTGCTTCCGGACTCACGCTGTACTGGTTGATATTCAACGTACTCACCCTTGTTCACCAGGAACTGATTAAGAAAAAACTAACAGCGGAACAAGATGATGGACCAGCAAAATGATCTAATAGCGGCAATTGCTACTCCCGAAGCAGTGTCAGCAATATCAGTGGTGAGGCTCTCTGGAAGGGGAGCCTCAGCCACAGTAGAAAAATTGATGAACCTCGAACAGGGTAAATTGACTGGTAGAAGAAGAGCTGTCGGTGATTTTGCCGGTATTGATTACCTTGTTGCTATTTCCTGGCCATTCGGAAATAGTTATACCGGCGAAGAAATGATAGACATCATGTGCCATGGTTCACCAGGAACACCGGGAAGAATTCTTTCCAAGCTTGAAGAAAGCGGAGCCAGAATTGCGCTTCCGGGTGAGTTTACAAGAAGAGCTTGGATTAACGGTAAATTGACGTCATTGGACGTATTAACACTATCATCAGAATACCAAGGCGACAATCGTGGTGATTCACATAGAGACCTATCTAAAGAGCTGTTAGAGCTAACAAGCGAATTAGAGGGTTTGATTGAGTTCAGTGAAGACCATGAAGTATCTAATGAAAATCAAATACAAGTTCTCCTCAAAGATGTACATGTGAAAGCAGAAGCTCTTCTGAACAAAGTAAGAAGAGCAGAGGTTCTTCCGCGGGTTTTTATAATGGGTCCGGTTAATGCTGGAAAGTCTACTCTGTTCAACAAACTGTATGGCCAGGAGACCGTTGTTGTCTCCAGCATCCCAGGCACAACCAGAGATGGAATCTCCAGACAGATCTCTATAGCAGGAAGACAGATTGAGATTTCCGACAGTGCAGGTTTTGGTGGAGAAGTGCTCGATGGTAAGGCTCTTACGCTTTTGCTTAGTTCCATTAGAAGCGGTGATAGAATTGTCTGGATGGACCCTTGCTGCGAAAAGCCAGCGAACGAGATAAGTGATCTCCATCAAGTCTTGTTCCTGAAATCACAAGCTGACAACAACACAAATACAACAAATTCAGGATGGTTACCTTTTTCATCTGTATCGGGAGAGGGAATGGCTGAGCTGTTTCAGTTTATATCAGCTACAGAAAAGGGAAGTTCTTCATGGCGAATCGAGCGGATTGTAGAACTCATACAGCAGGCTATTACTGCAGCCAAGTATAGCGATATTGCTCTTTCTGCAGAAATAGTCGGTGAAATACTTTTTGAGGCAGACCAATCAGATATGAGCACAGACGCAGTTGAGCGAGCCCTGGAAAGATTTTGTGTTGGTAAATAATGTCTGAATATCAGGTTCTTGTTGTCGGAGGAGGTCATGCTGGGGTGGAAGCCGCGTTTGCCGCATCCTCTCTCGGTTGTAAAACAGTACTGATTACACCAAGCATATCAAAAATAGCTTTTATGTCATGCAATCCGGCAATCGGTGGAATTGCAAAAGGTACACTCGTCAGAGAGATTGATGGTCTGGGGGGTGCAGCGGCTGAATCTGCCGACAGGAGCGCTCTGCAATTCAGAATGCTTAACATGAAAAAGGGACCCGCAGTTTGGGGCCCAAGAGCTCAGTCAGATGTTAATGAGTATTCCAAGGCACAATCTCAGAAGCTAAAAGAGGCTCGGGTTCATGTCATAGAGGGTCTTGTAACAAGAATCAGCGGACCTACGGATAGGGTTTCTGGAGTAACACTGACAGACGGTACAAACATTTCCTCAGACGCTGTAGTTCTTGCAGCAGGTACTTTTTTAAAAGGCATTCTCCACCGGGGAACCAAATCATGGCCAGGAGGCCGAAGGGGAGATGTATCTGCTACAGCACTGGAGCAGGATATACGAGATCGATTGTTTCACGTGAAACGATTCAAAACCGGAACTTCTCCAAGGATCCTCCGGAATTCGATAGATAAAACCGCTCTTTCACAGCAAGAATCCCACGATTTGAAATTTCGTTTCAGTTGGGCTTCCAAGGAGATGATAAGAAATCGTGAAGAGTGTTGGCTTACAAGAACGACAGAAAAAACAGAGTCTATTGTGAAACAGAGTC
This sequence comes from Candidatus Fermentibacteraceae bacterium, assembly GCA_016744855.1. GTDB lineage: Bacteria > Fermentibacterota > Fermentibacteria > Fermentibacterales > JCC-6 > Sabulitectum. The sequence continues at coordinate 46,736 of JADGDO010000015.1, forward strand.
TTGGTCATTCTCCCTTATACTCGGGTAGAATTAACGGAACTGGACCCAGGTATTGCCCAAGCTTCGAAGACAAGGTAACAAAATTCCCCGACAGGACCGGTCACCCGATCCATCTTGAACCCATGGGCCTGTCCTCCAGAGTGATGTACCTGAACGGGCTTTCAACCAGTCTTCCAGAAGAGATACAAGATCGCATTGTGCGTTCTCTCCCGGGTTTTCAAAATGCGGTTATTTCAGCTTACGGATACTCCGTTGAATACACTTGTTTCGAAACAGGAGAATTTGACGAAACCCTTAAGCTCAGAGCAAGTGACAATCTGTTCGTTTCCGGACAAATACTAGGTACGTCAGGTTACGAAGAGGCTGCGGCTACGGGACTTCTGGCGGGTGCCAACGCGGCACGCAAAGTACTCGGTCGCAAGATGGTTGTACCTGATCGGATGAATAGTTATCTCGGTGTAATGGTGAATGATCTTGTTATGCGGGGGACAGATGAGCCCTATAGATTGTTTTCAAGTCGCTCCGAGAACCGTCTTAATTTGAGGCAGGACAATGCAGACAGAAGAGTATATTCATTCGCACTCGACCTTGGGACATTGTCTAAGGGGCAGATAGCAGATTACGAAAACAGAGATAGACTTTACGAGAGCTATAAGAAAACTGTAGAGAACAAGCGCATAAAGGGTAAGTCACTTTCGGATATCTGCAAGAGACCAGAGGTCTCACACGTTGATATAGCCCAGAAGATTGATCTTGATGCGGGAGATTTGACTAAAATGGGAATACTGGAGACCGTTGTGCTCGATTTGAAGTATTCCGGTTATGTAAAGCGTGCAGAAAAGAGATATACCGTTAGAAAGCGGTACGGTAATGTTTCTTTAAGAGACATTGAAAACTACAGTACCGTCAAAACAATTACAATTGAGGCACGCGAAGCGCTTAATACTAGAAAACCCCGTACCCTCTCAGAGGCAGAAAGCATCCCTGCGGTAAGGCAGGCAGATATGGATGCGCTTGTGCTATACCTGATGAACAGGAGTGTTTCACGTGAAACATAACATGCCTACCAACTACACAGAGGCCAAAAGTCAGTGTATGATGCTTGATGTTGCGCTGACAGAAGAATCATTCGAGAGGATTACCCAATTTCTCGCCCTTCTCGGAAGAAGCGCCCAAAAGACAAACCTGGTAGGGCCAAGCGAAGTGGCGAGGTTATGGACAAGGCATGTTCTCGAGTCACTTGTTTTCATTCCTTTTCTCGATCTAAACTCTGACGTGATAGACATAGGGACGGGTGCTGGCTTCCCGGGCTTGGTGCTCTCTCTCTGCGGTTTCAATGTAACCATGATAGAATCAAGAAGGAAGCGGTGCGCTTTCCTCGAGACTGCAGCAAGAAGCTGCGGTGTGAAGGCCAGAATAGTTAACAGCAGAGTGGAAGAAACAGGCCCTTTTCCGGCTGGGAGTGTTTTCACTTCGAGAGCTGTTAAGAAACCCGCCGAAATGGTGGAATTGATTTCTCCTGCTGCACCAGATGGATTCACGCTTGTCACAAGAGTTTCGAATCGCGAAGAAACTTGTTCCAATACAATACTATCAGAAGAGCTACCCAATCCTCCGCTTGACCGGAAGGGTTTTATCCTGCAGTATCGACACCTTGATAGCAGGAATAAAATTGAAAGGTGACCCTATGACCAAAATCCTGGCAGTTGCCAACCAGAAGGGCGGAGTGGGAAAAACTACCACCGTGATTAATCTTGGTGCAAGTATTGCTGTGCACGACAAAGAAGTGCTTGTAATAGACCTTGATCCACAGGCAAATGCTACAAGTGGGCTTGGAAGTACTGAAGCAGATAGTTGCGGTATTCATAGTTTTATTTCCGGTGAGAATTCTCTGGAAGAGTGCGTCGTAAGCACTGAAATTGAAGGTCTTTCTCTCATTAGAGGTGCCAGGCATCTTGCTGGTACAGAGATCGAGCTTGCCTCTCAGGACGAACGGGAGTTTTTTCTTGCAGAAGCGCTTTCTACATCCGATCTTTCTAACTATGACTATGTCTTGATTGATTGCCCTCCTTCTCTTGGGCTTCTCACTATAAACGCATTGGTCGCTGCAGATGGGGTTCTTTTGACGGTTCAGAGTGAATACTATGCTCTAGAAGGGCTTTCGCATCTGATAGAAACGATTAAGCGAATAAAGGCTCACTGGAACAAAAGACTGAAGATTTTTGGTGTAGTTCTCACAATGTATGACAAAAGACTGAAGCTTAGTCGTGAAGTGGAAGAAGAGGCTGATAAATTTCTTGGGAAGGCTCTTTTCTCAACACGAATTCCAAGAAATGTTCGATTAAGCGAGGCTCCAAGTCACGGGAAGCCTGTAATTCTTTACGATGCATATTCAAGTGGTGCTAAGAGTTATATGAGCTTAGCCAGGGAGGTTCTGTCGAGATGACAAAGAAAAGAGCACTTGGAAGAGGTTTGGAATCTTTGCTTCCCAGTATTGTAGATGAACCATCTGAAAAAGGCAAACCTGCAGAAATCGCAGTTCTAGAGATAGATCCTAATCCATTTCAGCCCAGAATTGACTGGGACGATGAAGAGCTTTCTTCTCTATCTGAATCGATTAAACAACAAGGCATTCTTCAGCCGCTGGTTTTGCGGAAAAACAACGACAGGTATCAGCTGATAGCTGGAGAAAGACGCCTTAGAGCTTCCATTCTTGCCGGGCTGGAAACTGTTCCTGCTTTTATCAGAGAAGCAGACGACAAGCAAATGATGGCTCTTGCTTTGATAGAAAATATTCAGAGACAGGATCTCAATCCTATGGAAAAGGCAGAAGCATTCAGCAGATTCTGTGATGAGTTTAGTATGACTCAGGAAGAGCTGGGTAAACAGGTCGGTATTAGTAGATCTGCTATTGCCAATTTCCAAAGATTAATGGAGTTACCTGAAGCAGTAAAGGCAATGGTACGGTCCGGTCGACTTTCTATGGGACACGGAAGAGCTCTTCTTGGTTTGCAGAGTGAAGATCAAATTAAAAGACACGCAAAGCTATGCCTAGCAAGAGGTTATAGCGTTAGAACCCTGGAAGACCTTGTGCGAAAAAGTACAGGTAGAAAACCGGTAAAAAAGTTAAAACCCGAGATTTTACCCGAGATAAAGCAACTGGAAAATGAACTTCAGCGAACACTCGGGACCAGAGTCTTCCTTAAGGATTCCGGAGGAAAAGGTAAACTAGAGATAGAGTATGGTTCACTGGACGAACTCGATAGAATTCTTAGTATAATAAGGGGTCGGGGAAACTCGACGTAAAACAGAAGTTATTCAAAACGGAGGTATTAAATGGCTTACAAGATTAATGACTCATGCATCAGCTGCGGTGCCTGCCAGGGCGAATGCCCTGTGGAATGTATCAAAGAAGGAACTCCTTACGTAATCGACGCAGGAACTTGTATTGATTGCGGCGCATGTGCAGCCGTATGTCCTGTTAGTGCTATAGACGCACCCTAGTTCTATTAGAACCTGAAATGTAGCCGTACAGTTTACTGTGCGGCTACATGTTTTTTACGAGAAAAGTGTACAGCTGGAAAAGCTGATCAACCATGATTTTAGCGGAAAAAGGCAGCAAATCCTGATCAATTGTTGTCAGTAGTTTGCTTCGCAGCTCTGGTGACGCCAGGAGCCTCTTTACACCATCAGACAAGCATTCAACATCACCATGGCTACAGAGAAAACCATTTTTGAGACCATTGATAAGCTCTGCAATTCCGCCAACGTCCGTTGCAACAACTGGTATTTTTACAGCAAGAGCTTCCAGCATCGCCCTGGGAAGACCCTCACTTCTTGAAGTAAGAAGAAAAACGTCGAAAGCGGGAAGAATTTCTGCGACATCTTTTCTGCTTCCGAGCATAATGAAGTTTTCAACAAGTTTTCTTTCGGAAATGTATTGATTCATATAGCTGTGGAGGGGCCCATCACCGACAATAACGAACTTAACGTTTGGGAAAGTGCGTTTAACATTTTCAGCAACGTCAACGATTGCTTCTGGGTGTTTCTGTGAAGCAAGTCTAATAACAGTACCAACAACAGGGCAATCTGCTGGAATGCCTAGTTTCTCCTTTGCAACAAGATTGTTTCCTCGTTGAGCATAGAAGTCTTCAAACTCAACCCCGCTTCTGATAAGCTGATAGTCTTCTGGTTTTCCGATTCCCCAGTTGACGCCTTTTTTGATGTCATGTGGGCTTACAACGATGTTTGAATCAGCCAATCGGTAACCAAATCTTTCCAGTAGAGAATAGAATGCCTTAAGTAGAAGCGGCATCGTGTCGAAAAAGGACCAGCCATGAACTGTCTGCACAATTTTAACTGGAGTTTTTGAACGAGCGGCTGCGAGGCGGCCAAGAAACTTAGCTTTGGAACCGTGTGTATGCACTATGGAGAACTTATGATCCTGAATAATCTGTCGTATTTCTCTGTAAGCCAATAGGTCATGGAAAGGAGAAAGTTTTCTTACCAGATGAGGTGCAGTGAAGACAGGAATTCCATATTTTTCAGAAAGATCGCTGAAAGTTCCTTCCGGTGAAATCTCGGGGCCGGTGAGAACAGCAGAAGGATAACCCATTTTGGTTATTTCTCTACAGCTGATGAGAGTATTCATCTGAGCTCCGCCAACAGCCATCTTGGTAATGATATGTAATACGGTTGTATTTTTGTCTGGCATTTTACACTTTTCTTGATTTAGTCTGTGAAGCGGATGTTTTTCTGAAGTAGAGGCAGAGACGGTAGAAAACAGCTATCAGTATTGTTAGCCCGGAATAGAATAGAGGGCTGAGAAAAACACAACCTGTAATCCAAAAAATAAGAATGGGGGCCAGGAGTCTTTTTGTATGCCAGGCTACAGGTTTAAGTGTATCTGATTTGTAGCTGTTGTAGTCACGGAACAAGTCCTCTGAAAAACTGAACAAAACAACTGATAAGGCTGTTAGCGCGAGGTGCAGAGTCATCCCGCCAACCAGATGCCCGTTATGAACAAAAGCCAATATACTTGTGACAAAGGGTAGAAAAATCATTCCGCCCAGTAGAAAAATCATTCCCCAGAAAAGAGCCTGATCTGAAGAGAATGGTGTGCCGGATAAATCCTGTTTTTTTATGAAGTGACCAAGGAGATATCGGGAAAGTCTGAAAAGACCTGACAAAACAAGAACAACAGCAAGCACTATCCCATAGTCTATTAATCGCTGAGACATATTATTTTCTTCCCCTGTTTCTCTTTGTCTGGTAGAAGAGTCCTGCGAGAGCAGTTACAGCAACTACTGCCCAGTAAGCAGCAATACCTGCTGAAATATTCAACCACGCAACCAGATTGACTGTTCCGGTTGCCGTAAGCACAGCCCCCAGAACAGAAGTAAGTACCGAGAATACAAAATTCCTTGATAGATAAACAAGAGCTCCGGTGGCCAGAGCTATCAGCGCTGCTGGAACTATCGACAAATCAGGCATAAGGATAGTGGAAACAAAAAAGCCCATCAGCATTCCGGCTACAAAGAAAACCGCTTTGTATAGAAAGGAAACGAGAATTGCGAGAAGAACTGCAATTACAGGTGGGCCGAAGCGTAAAATATCAGGATTCTCGGTAAACTGCTGTAGAATTGAACCACTATGAAAAAACCCTGCGATTAAAGCGCAGAAAACTAGAGCAAAAGGAATAATTCTGTTTCCGAAAAAAGCGAGCGCAATTCCCACTAAAAACAACAAAAGGGAAACAGCAAAGGGGCTGTACATGACTAGTTCACCGGTCATAGAATACCTTTCAAAAAGCTGTGCAACTGCTCAAGACCCTGAATTTCACAGCTGGCTTCTGGAGCCTCAAGATTACAGTTATATCGGTTACGGACAAGAACTACCGGAATTCCAGCCGTCTCTGCAGCCCTTACGCCCTTGCGAGCATCTTCAAAAACAAGACACTCCGATGGGGAAACTGCGAGAAAGTCTGAGGCTTTCAGGAATATATCTGGGAATGGTTTGGCTCGCAGTCCCTCTCCTCCAATGACGGGAGGAAGATGTTGAATTGAATTTTCTGTAATTGCTTTAATGAGAGCACTGTCTGTGTTGGATGCAATTGCACAGGGCTTGAGTGACATCGTCAATTGCAAAATTGACTTTGTGGATGGAAAGAGGGGGATGCGGCTATTAACGCAGTAATCGGTATACAATTGTTTCTGACGGGCTTTCAGCTCAGCGGCATCATCAATGCGAAGACCCGTTCTTGCAATTTCGCCCTCAAGACCCTCTCCGAGAAAAGCCCAGTGGTTCCAGTATTCTTCTTCTGAAACAGAGTGATTGAAGTCGGAAAGAACTGCATTCCAAGATTTTCTGTAGAACGGCTCACTATCTGCAAGTACTCCATCAAAGTCGAAAAGAACAGCCTTTGCATTTCTCCAAAGTTCAGATAGTGTCCTGATGATAGCTCCTTCGGGTCTGGTTAGTTTCAGCAATTTCAATCATAGTATCATATCTATTGTAGTAAGTAAATCCCATAGAAACGGAGGTTTTCGTTGCTGTCTAATTTTACAGAAATAAGAAACGCTGCCAAGGCTCTTTCCGGCTCTCTAGTTGCAGTGCCCCTCGGTCACGATGTTTCTTCTCTCGAAGCCCTTTTAGAGGCTTCTGATTCCGGACTAGCAGGAAGTATTATTGTCGGCTCTGCAGCTGAGGTAGAAAAATCCCTTGCTGTTCTCGGACGGAAGCTTGCAGCAGATATGTCTGTTATTGATTGTACCGATCCCGTTGAGGCAGCCCTTAAGGCTGTATCACTTGTGAGTTCAGGCAAAGCAGGAATGCTTATGAAGGGCTTAATCAAGACGTCAATTTTTCAGAAAGCTATTCTTGACAAAGAAGTTGGCCTGAGAACTGGACGGGTACTCAGTCACGTAGCGGTTGTTCATGCACCAAAGCAGGACCGATTGGTTGCGATAACAGATGGTGGTATGAATATCCGCCCGAATGCGGAGCAAGTTAAGCAGATTGCTGTTAATGCGGCTGAGATAATGCTTAAGCTGGGCGCGGACAGGGGTAGAGTAGCCCTTCTTGCTGCTGTTGAGGTTGTTAGCGAAAAAATGCCAGAAACCATCCTCTGGGAGCAGATTGCAAAAGAGGGCATTGAAGGAATGGATGTGGAAGGACCGGTTGCTGTTGATGGAGCCATGGATCCGGAAGCCGCTTCTATTAAGAAGATGACAGGTCCCGTAGCAGGTAGGGCCAATATTCTCATCACTCCTGATATTGCTTGCGGTAATATCTTTGCCAAGGGCTTCATGTACATGACCAATACTGATGTTGGTGGTCTTATTGCCGGAGCTTCTGCTCCTATAGTCATGCTGAGTAGATCTGACACTGCCACAACAAAGCTGAATAGTCTCGCCCTTGGAGCATTGGTTGCCGGGAGCAGATAATGGAAAAGAAACTAATACTTGCCATTAATCCAGGAGGAACTTCCACTAAAGCTGGGCTTTACAACCACGATGAATTGATTTTTGAAGAGAATATTCACCATGACCCATCTGAGCTTGAACCATTTTTAACAACATTTGATCAGATGGATTTTCGCCGTGATATTGTGATGAATCTACTCAAGGAAAAGGGTTACAACCTTGAAGATCTTTCTGCCGTTGTCGGCAGGGGTGGTACATTTAAATCACTTGCCAGCGGAACCTACAGAGTAAGCACCAAACTTCTTGACGATATTAAAGATGGTTCAACTCTTCAGGCGGATCACCCTTCGAATCTGGGAGCCTTGATTGCATGGGCAATTGCGGAGAAGGCGGCTATTCCTGCCTATTTCGTTGATCCGGTATGCGTTGATGAAATGATAGACGAAGCCAGATTAAGCGGCCATCCTCTGCTTCCAAGGGTTAGCCTGAGCCATGCTCTTAACATAAGAATGGTAGCATACAAGGCAGCGGAGAAACTTGGCAAGCCAATGAATCAGTTGAACATGGTTGTTATGCATCTCGGCAGTGGTGTTAGCGTGAATGCCCTTCGCAAGGGAAAAATGATTGATACCAACAATGCCAATGACGATGGCCCTTTCAGTTCTACCAGAACAGGTGGACTTCCGATTACAGGCCTGATGAAATTGATTCTCAGCGGCAAATACAACGCCGGAGAACTCAAAAAAATGCTTCTTAAAAAAGGTGGAGTTTTTGCCTACCTCGGAGAAGAACACGTGGGAAGAATAAGGAAAAAAGTTGAGGCCGGTGATGAAAAAGCAGATCTGGTTCTCCGTGCAATGGTCTATCAGATGGCCAAGGAAGCCGGAGGCATGGCAGCTGCCCTTCGTGGAGAGGTTGATGCGGTTGTCATTACCGGAGGCATGGCATATAACTCATGGGTGACAGACCTTCTAGGAGATTACCTTTCCTATCTGGGTGAGGTTCTTGTTTTTCCCGGCGAGGCCGAACTTGAAGCCCTCACCAGGGGGGTTTTGCGTGTAATGAACAATATTGAAGAAGAGAAACAATACACATAAACAGTAGAAATCTGAAAGAAAGGTAAACAATGAGGAAGAAGCTTAATGAAGTTGATTCCGGTAAGCTGTTCTTGTCAGGAAATGAGGCTATAGCGAGGGGTGCCTGGGAACACGGTGTGCACTTCTCCAGCTCTTATCCGGGAACGCCTTCCACCGAAATCATGGAAACAATAGGAAAAGAGTACCCTGAAATTGATGCTCAGTGGGCACCAAATGAAAAAGTAGGAATGGAAGTAGTTGCCGGAGCTTCTTTCGGTGGCGCTAGAGTTCTTACTACCATGAAGCATGTTGGTTTGAATGTGGCAGCAGATCCATTTTTCACACTAAGCTATATCGGGGCTACTGGTGGTATCGTTATAGTCAGTGCAGATGATCCAGGAGTACACTCGTCTCAGAACGAGCAGGACAACAGGCTCATGGGCCGCGCTGCAAAGGTTGTAATTCTTGAACCCTCAGATAGCCAGGAGGCCAAAGACTTTACAGGTATTGCATACGAGATCAGCGAGATGTTTGACACTCCTGTTCTTCTGCGTGTTACCACAAGAATTTGTCACTCTAAGAGTATTGTTGAAGTGGGTCCCCGTGTAGAAGTACCTGTAAAAGGCTACGAGAAGGACATTGCTAAAAGAGTTCCTATTCCAGCCAACGCCAGGAAAATGCACTCAAGAGTTGTCGCCAGGCTTGCGGCTCTCGAGGAGTGGGGCTACGACAGTCCTTTGAATAGAATAGAAATGGCAGATAAATCTGTTGGAATCATTACCAGCGGTATTAGCTATCAGTATGTAAAAGAAGTTCACCCTGAAGCCAGTGTTTTGAAGCTGGGAATGACGAATCCTCTCCCATGGAGACTTATTAAGGAGTTTACTGATCAGGTTGATTCCGTGATGTTCGTAGAAGAGGGGGAGCCCTATCTCGAAGAGAGAATCAGAGCTCATTTACTGATTGATGGCAAGGGCAGTGAGATGATGTCTGTTGAGGGAGAGCTTAACCCTGAGCTGGTAAGAAGCGGCATTAGTAATGGAGCCAGTTTACCATTGACCTTCGACGCAATTCCTCTTCCCGGCAGACCACCAACTCTCTGTGCCGGCTGTCCGCATAGAGGAGCATTTCACACTCTTTCGAAGCTGAAAGCCAGTTCAACCGGAGATATCGGATGCTATACTCTTGGTCTTATGCCTCCATACAATGCACTTGAAACTGTTGTATGCATGGGTGCTGCCATCGGCGTTCTGGCCGGTATTGAAAAAGCTGTCGGCAGAGAAAAAATGCCTAAGCTGGTTAGTGCCATTGGTGAGTCTACCTTTGTTCATTCCGGAATAACCGGTCTAATCGATATGGTGTACAACGGCAACACAGGTACAGTGATGATCATGGACAACAGTCTTACAGCTATGACTGGTGGACAGGAGAACCCTACTACCGGGAAGAACCTGAGGGGTGAACCCGCTCCGGCTCTCGATCTGGTGAAGCTGGTTTCCGCATGTGGAGTAAATCATATCCGCGTTGTTGATCCACACGATCTGCCCGAAATGAAAAGGGCATTTGTAGAAGAGTTTGAAAGAGAAGAACTCAGTGTTATCATCACAAAAAGACCATGTATCATGCAGTACAAGCCTAAGCGTAAAACTATAGCAGTGCATGATCCGGAGAAGTGCGTTCATTGTAAGCTGTGTGTGAAGCTTGGTTGTCCGGCAATTAGCTGGGACTCCGAGAAGAAGGTTCCTGTTATCAGTGAAATTCTCTGCTGGCCCAACTGTAACCTCTGTGTGCAGGTGTGTCCCGTTGATGCACTCTCGAAAGATCTTGAGGGGGTAGTGTAATGAGTAAAGTAAAGAATATCATTATCTGTGGAACTGGAGGCCAGGGAATTCTTATGGCCAGCGAGGTTCTCTGCAGTGCAGCATGGCGTTCAGGTTTCGATGTGAAGAAGAGTGAAGTTCACGGTATGGCGCAAAGGGGTGGATCGGTTTCCAGCCATGTTCGATTCGGAGACAAGGTTAACAGTGTTCTGGTCGAGAAAGGTGCTGCTGACGTTGTTCTTGCTCTGGAGAAAATGGAAGCCCTGAGGTGGGTAGAGTTTCTTTCTCCTGAAGGAAAACTGATCACCTGCGACCTCCAGATAGAACCGATGACAGTGAACACAGGATCAGCCGTGTATCCTGATGTAGAGAAAATCATCGAAGATCTTGCTATCCCTAATCTGATGATACCTGTTATGGATATAGCAAAAGAACTTGGAAATCTTCGTGTTATGAATATTATTTTGCTTGGTGCTGCTTCAAAACACCTTCCGGAGATATCTGAGAAGAACTGGTTTGAAGCCATAGAAGAGAGAGTCCCACCCAAGGCCTATCAGGTTAACTTAGAAGCCTTTAGAAGGGGCAAAGCTCTCTAGATTAGATTGAGAGACGGGAACAGTACTTACTGTTCCCGTTTTCTTTGGAGATTATATGGACTGGGTACTGGGTTTGCTTGTCGGTGTTTCTTTGAGTGCAGCATGCGGATTTCGCGTGTTTGTTCCAATGCTTGTAATGGCAATTTCTGTTCATTCCGGCCATCTCTTACCCGCTTCTGGATTTGAATGGCTTGGAAGCTGGCCTGCCCTGTTCTGCTTCGGCCTGGCTACTGTTATTGAAATAGTTGCGTATTTTGTTCCAGTAGTGAACAATGCACTTGATATTGTTGCCACTCCCGCAGCGGTTGTGGCTGGTACCGTTCTTACTGCTTCAATGGTAGGAGATATCTCTCCGGTTTTCAGATGGATCCTTGCCGCAGTAGCTGGCGGCGCGGTTGCCGGTGGTATTCAAGCGGGTACAGTGTCACTGAGGTCAGCTTTAGCACCAGCCGGAGCTTCCGGTGCAGTTTCATTTGCGGAGGATGCCACTTCTGTTGCAGCTTCTGTTCTTGCTGTAACCATACCCCTTCTTGCAATTGCTTTTCTTGTCATTCTCGGCATATTTATCCTCCGAAGGAAACACTTTAGGGCAAATCGGGTATAACAGGTACATTGAACCAGATAAAATGAATGGAGTTTCGATGATTTTATTTCTAATGCTTACGGCACTTGTTTCTCAAAATCCGGGTGACATCGTTCTTAACGAGATAATGTACAACCCCGATGGAAGTACTCTTGGGCTGGATGAACATCTCGAGTGGTTCGAGATTTACAATGCTTCTGCTGAGGCGATTAATCTCGCCGGTATGATGCTCTCCGACGGTAACAATCAGGTTTTCCTGGGACACTACCTTCTTGCCCCTGATACTTACGGAGTTGTTCCTGCCAACAATCTGTCTTTTCAGGCAGCCTACGGAACAGAAATTAGATTGATCCCCTGGAGTGGTGAATGGACCAGGCTCCGTAATTCAACTGATGAGGTTATTCTCTACAGTGAAAACGGAACAGTTATGGAGACTCTTCGTTATGACCAGAGCTGGGGTGCCAGCGGCACAGAACCCTCTCCCGCAGACGGAGACGGAGCATCTCTGGAGAGAATCAGCCCCTCGGCACCGAATGACCCTTCCAACTGGCAGCCATCAGAAGATTATGCAAATCCAACACCCGACAATGGCGGAGACTCAGTTTGCTGGGGAACTCCCGGAGCTAAAAACAGCATAAGCGAATAGGTAGATTGAATAAGTAGTGTAGCCGCCGGGGATGGATTATCCCCGGCGGCTATTTGTTTACAATAAGTTTCTTCGCTGGGAGCTCAGGGTGAAACCCGCTAGAACTCGCTGTCTTCCATCGAACTTACAAGACTTACTCTGTCCAGACCTGCAGTCTTCTCGATAGATGTTACCAGGCTGGCTGCCGTTACCCCTCTTTTAAGGGTGATGTCATAGGAAAGAATGAGATACCTGCCATTATCAGAAGGCTCTATATGGATCAGAGCAGACCTGGAAGTTTTCTCGTTTATCAATTTAGCATAAACTGCTTCAATGCCCGAGTCCCGGTCGAATCGGAATCTGATTACATATTCACTTCTCATGTAAGCACCAAAATTTGTCTTGTAAAGGAGAATGGCAACGGCGCTGATAAAGAAAGTTGAAATAGCCGAAAGAAGATAGTTGCCTGTTCCGGAGGCTATACCCTCCGTCAGAGCAAAGAAAACAAAAGCAGTATCACGTGTGTCCTTTATTACCGTTCTAAACCTGACGATGGTTAGAGCGCCCACCAATGCAAAGGCTCTGGCAAGGTTGCTGCCGATAACCATCATGACAGCACTGACTGTTATGCACATCAGAACCAGAGTAACCACAAAGTTTTGTGAATAAGTAAGACCACGATGTGTAGCTTTGTAAACCATTCCGATAACGAGCCCTGAGACCAGTGCAAGAAGAAGATTAATTACCAGGTCTCCGGGGCTGTAGCCCAGAGCATCACTGGTTGTGTTAAACCATAAAGTCAGCGCAGACATGCGATTCTCCTCTCAATCAGGCGGTTAAGCCTTGTTCCATTATGATCCAGATAAACCGCTTCAACTGCTTTTTGAAACTTTGAGCAGGATATCCTAGTAAGATCCATTTCCTTTACAAGCCTCTGGAACCAGAATGGAATTCTGTACCTGAACTTGATCTCTACAATACCACCACCTGGTACTATCAGCACAGGAATGCCCTCTGGCAAGCCTTCTGAAGAAGTACGCCATCCAGTCGAGGCAGTGTCTATTGTTGCTCTGAAATCGGGATTGGTATGGTCCTCCCATGCTGCACGGTTATAGTCAGTTATCACACTGGGAGCCAGTCTGTATCTGAAAGACTGAGCTATGAATCGTTCAGCAACACTGTTTCCGGGGGTAATTTCATAAAGAAGATTCCGGAGCCAGCTGGCCCCACCACCAATGCCGTTTGCAAATTCTTCTATAGGAAGTCGTACTCTGTGCTTGATAACCATACTATTGTCTCTACCCTTTAGCTCAAGATAGAGTGGAGAGCAATATCCGGTAGGATTGTGAGAATAGGTCCGAAGACGAAACTTGAATCTCTTTTCGAGACCATTTCTCTTTTCATGGTACCATCTCATATCTGGCGAGTCAAAATAGGTACTTCTGATAGGATAATCTCCGCTTTCTCTGCAATGCTTATCGCGAGAAAGGTGAGAATCAAGAACATCCGTAACCCTTGCAAGTCGATCACCGGTCAGAATGTATTTAAACTCATATCTGTAGAAGTGAAGGTTTTCTGGAATTCGTTCCAGTTTCATTAGAATCTGAACCCCGCTTCAACGATGAAATCTGTGTAATCCTCTTCGGAGATCAGCTCTGAAACATGGTTACTGATTCCCCCGAACCTGATTCTTACATTTTCAGTTGGGAAGACAGATCCGATTATAGAAAGCCTTCTATGATGACTGTTTAGCTCTGTATCCGCTTCTAAGTAGTCATAACTCACAGCGAGGGATACTGTTTCTATTCCACTAACTCTCCAGGGGTGATAAAAGGCAGTGAATGTACCCCAATATGCCTTGAAACTGGGAGCTTCTTCTCCTGCAACAACATCAACCAAACTCCAGTTGTCTCCTATAGCCATCTCTCCGACCAAAGAAAGGTTGTACCAGTTTGATATTTTGTAATCAAGTGAAAGATCTGCGGAAAATGCATTTTGTCTGGCACTTACAGCGTATCCTGAAGGTTCTTCGCTGGCCTCTTGTCCTTGCCTGTGTGAAGCTAAAGAAGTGCCCAGGACGAGATCAACTGAAGGGATGCTCAGTTCTCCTCTGAAGGTGTATAAGAGTTCATCGTCTGATCGTTCGTTACCGCGTTCATCTCCGTTGAAAACACCCGCGTTTCCCCGCAGCTCAATCCCGCTGAACTCGGGAAGATCAATGCGTAAATCAATACCCAAATCTCTTCCTGCATAAGTGAGGTTTTCAGAAAAATCGTACACAAGTGGTCTGTCAAACATTCCTAAATCCCACGAACTGATTGCACCACCAAGAAGTGTCTGCTTTTTAAACTGGCCAGCTCGTGCTCTGGACCAGTTAACCGGTTCCCAGATTACAACAGCATCTTTAAGAAACGAATCGTCTGGTCGAACTTCGTACTTAATTTCGGCTTTCAGGTTTTCAACAATTTCAGCATTCAGCTCGAAACCGGACCTGCGAATGGCGAATTCACGAGATGGGATTGCATTGTAAATGCCAAATTCCGTAAAACCTGCATCTATATATCCACCGATTTTAAATTTTTCAGATAGGTTGTTTTCAACATCAATATCTGCAATCGCTACATTTGCAATTAGAAGAAAAACACTAATGATCCTGTAAAACATCACAACTCCCTAGTGTAAAACAGTCAGACGGGTGGATGCTGAACCACTCGTGGACTTAAAGAACAAAATATAAACACCGTTTGGAAGGAGAGAGCTGAAATCAGCTGAAACACTTCCTCCATAATTATCAGGTAAATCAATTCTTGAAACTACTCTTCCCGCTAGATCGTACAGAATCGCTTCTGAAGCAGCCGATGAAGTTTCATAGTTAAAGCTGAAAGCACCATTACCTGGGTTCCTTGAAAGAAGATAAACTCTTGTGTAATCGGCGCTTTGCATCCAGCCGGGGTTTGACTCTCCCGGTGAACCTGGAAGAGCTGCTGGCAGCCAGCTCGAAGCAAGAGCCGGTTGAGACAGTGGTGTTTCCAAGTACATGATACCTGTTTCATCTATTGGCCAGTTCTGATCCCACGCAAGGGAAAATATCAGGTTTCCCAGCTCGGAGTAAAGAGAAAGGGATTCATCGTTCAAATTTAAACCGAAATTAAGGTCTATCTTTTCACAGCCTGCTGAGGGAAATGATTCGATATCGTTTGCTGCCAGAAGAATTCCCCAGGGAGAAAGGGTGGTTCCATCGGGGAAAAGAGACACATTACTATCTGAGTCCATTAAATACCATTGCGATAAATCTATGCCTCTTTCGGAATAATTGTAGAGTTCAATCCAGTCATTCCCTCCCTCTGCGCATATCTCGCTGGGAATCAGCATACCTGGCTCTGGTAGAAGAGAATCACCGTTTGCTATAGACCACTCGTACTTCCTGTTCCAGGATGGATCGGACAGCTCGAGGTGGGTTCCCGCAGGAAGAGGTGTTCCGGCGTCTCCAAAGATGGTTGATCCGCTGAAAAGTGGTTCTGCTCTTTCTGATGAGTTTGATAGATAGAAAGTTTGTCCTGGATTTATTAGCGTGGACTCTGGTAGAAAAACATTACCTTCTGGTTGACCCAGAGAGAATCTGCAGAGTGAGATATCCTGCTGCTCAGTTGAGGTGTTTACTATTGGTAGTACCCATAAATTTTCCCCACACCAGAGAGGAATTCCAGGGGTGAAAAGTTCTGGAGATAAGTCGGCTAGAGCTACCCTCGCTGATGGTGTTGGATCGGGCCTATCGTTATATCCCCTCAGGCTCCATGCCGGGTAGAACACACGGAACATGTCACTTAGGCCGTAAGGACCAAATGCCATATTGATGCTGTATGTTCCGGTTGGAACGGGTATCTCAATTTCCCATTCACTGTCATCATCATCCAGCAATTCAGACTTGTCTTCTTCCATGCTGAGCCAGACCTCAGGTTGACCGTCAAACGAGGTAAGACAGACAACTCCGTGTGGTGCTGTTCCACTGAGAGCAAGTTCAACCTCTATAGAAGACTGCATGTTTAAACAAGAGGAAATAGAGATTTCCTCGACCTTTGGAATTCCATCAGTAATTGTTAGACCGGAGAGAAAGTCAGACCTTGTCTCCAGGTCGTTGATGATAACGGCACAGAGTGAATCATATTGGTAAATCGAGTACTCGTAAAAAGGGTCTTGTGCAATATCATCTCTGATTAGCAATCTGATTGAATCTACCATCTGAGGAAGATCGTCTTTAAGAACAATCATTGTTTGAAAGAGAAGATCATTGAATTCATCCATGTTTTCCTGAGAAGATAGGATGCTGCGTGTTGCCCCGAAGTAACCAATGTCCGCAAGATGTTTATCTGTAACCCAGGTGCTGTCGTATACACCCCTCCAGGTGTTTCCAAAGGTTGCATCCCGGTCCCAGGGGTAGTAATGCCACTGGCCGTCAACTCGGTGAAGATAGAAGTTTTTTATAACACCGTCATTGTCACCTATAACAGCGTGTACTGCAAAAGCAGCAAGAAATTCATTAGTTACGAGAGATGATACATCTTCTCTAAAACAAGCCTCTATCAGCTCAAGGAGTTGATTCCCGTAGGGAGAGCTGTCAATTTTTGGCTCATATCCCGCCAGTCCTGTTGTGTCTGAGTAGTGGTGGGAAAGCCTGCCCATTGTGTCCACATTTTTGAAAAGAGGTCCGAATGAGAGTCCATTTCTTTCATAGAAATAACGGTCAATTCTTTCAACACTCTCATACACTCCCCAGTTGACGTTGTTGAAAGAGAGTGTAACAAATTCCGTTTCGGGGGCGGGAAAGCCCAATTCTCTGGTGATGTAAAGCCCGAGAGAGTTTCTCATCAGAGAAGCGTCACGGAATTGAGCATTTAGAAGAAGATGCCCGTTCGCGAGAGGGACAACAGAGGGATCTTCTATGGTGATATGCCAGCTTTTTTTATTGCACCCAAGACTTGTTCCTCCTCTGAGAGAGATAGTGCAATCGCCCGCTTCACCGTTAAAAGAAATGGAAGCGGGGAACTCTAGATCCTTGTTAGGAGGATTTGCAGTGAGCTGGTCAAGATGTATTGGATCAACTGTTACCTCATAAAGAGGTAGAGATCCCTGGAAAAACAGTAATATTAGAAAAAACATGATTTCATATTATAATACTTTCTCGGGCAATTCTTCAGGAGGTTATTTTGCTTTTTACACTATTGATACTACTTTCAACAACAGACTTTGTTCCTATTGATAATTTTGCAGACCTTGATGCTGTTGCCGGACCGACTGATTTTGGTTTAATGGTAATAATGTCGGAGGATTCCAGCGCTAATAATGAGATGGAAATTGAAGTGCTGGAAGCTCTTGAGGCTCTAGCAGAAGAAGAGCGTTCAGAAATTACACTCTATGCTGTAACTATGAATGCATCAGGCTATTCGGAGATTGCAGCTCTTGCAGGGAAGTGTGGTGGATTTCCATCGGTTGTCTGCCTTGTCGGCCACTGCGGTTTTCTAGAGCTTGATCCGGAATTCCTGGCTTCTGAAATAGAAGATTCATGGTATACGTGGGGAGACGGTTGTACTGGGGGAATTTGCAATTATTGTACGAGGTGCAACCCGTAAAAACGGGGCGGCCAGAGCCACCCCGCATCTTATTTATTTAACTGGACCTTTTAGATTTCCGAAAAGGGATTTTCCGGAAGCTTGTTGTCTTTTCTCCACGAAGCAACAACTGGTCTTACGTCTGTAACAAAAGCATCTCTAAGAATCCTGTTGGCAGCGGTTATATCCGGTTTTCCCTGGGCTGCTTTCAATTCATCAAGATTTACCAGAGAAGCCCTGGCTAAAGCATACTGTGTGTTTTCAATCGCTGTTAAGAGATTTTCCTCGATAGAACCTACTCTGGATTCAATCTTTAACTCAATACTGGTATCCTCAAGGGTATTGAGCCCTGCAGCTTCTGCCATTAGAAGGCTGAGAAAGAGGCGAAAAAGGGCACCGGAATCAAGAGAACCTGCCGGCATAGCACCCATTCCCAGTTTGTTGTCTGATAACACAAGTCTTCCCAGCATCTTCTGGTGAAGCATTGAAACAGCTACTGATTCGAGGCTTTCTCCCGGGAGCAGAGAAGCTGTGTCCAGTATGATTTTACAGGATTGATCTGTTTCACGGCATAACCAGCTGGCTGTGCCCCAGTCAGGAACGGCTGTTGCGCAGAAGGAAGGATTGTATGGTTTAAAACCAAGAAGCATGTTCTCGCTTTTTCGGATCTTCATGCCTATCTGTCGCAGACCTTTTAGAATACCAAACAGCATATCAACGGGATTCTTCTCTCCAGGAGAATCGATGCCGTCCGGAATTCTCAGAGCAAGCTGACGACAGTTAACTTTCCTCATTAGTTCCATGGAAGTAAGCACCTGGTTGATTGATGCAACCCTGATCTCTGGGTAAGGAGAAGTTAACGTTCCATACATAAGTCTGTGATTGAGAACACCACGCTTTCTGGGAACGTGAAGATCTGCCATGAGTGTAATTGGGTTAAGGTTGTTCTTTTTCAGAGATTCGGCAACAACAGGAGCATCCTCGGCAGTTCTCATATCGGCTGGGCAATGCAGGATGACATCGCTTGCTTTGCCAGTAAGGGAAGAAATTTTGCCAAGAAGGTCGAGTTTGTCTGAGACAGTTTTAGGATCAGAATCAGCATTGTAAGTAGCTAGAGTGCTTCCGGCTCTGGAAACGGACTTCGTAGAGACGAGCAACTTGAGTTTTGTAAGCTGCTCTTTAACGGTGTTCACTATATCACCAACCCCTCCAAATAAATATACATAATCGATTTTGTTCGCAGACCCTTAATCTTAACAAAACTCAGTGCCGAGTCCAGTAGGGATTTCCCGAGAGAAGAGAATCATTTTTTCCTTCTTCTATTACGGCAATAGCTTTACCTATTCTTTCCGTAACATCTGAGGGAATAATCGACCTTGCAGAAGTCTCTCCAGCAAGCAGGTCTGCTGCCAGTCCGTGCACATAGCCTGCTAAAATCAGTGCATCAATTCCCCGGGACCCCTGTGCCATAATCCCAGCCACCATTCCTGCAAGCACGTCTCCCGACCCACCGGTAGCTAAACCATGATTGCCTGTCGGAATTGTAGTTCTGTCTCCTTCGCGGGAAAAGACCAGAGTTGGTTTTCCTTTCAGAAGAACCGAGCAGTTAAGGGCTTTGGCTGTTTTTTCAGCAGCGGCGTATCTTGCATTCAGATCGTCTCCGCAACCGGTGAGCCGCTTCAATTCGCCCGGGTGTGGAGTTATTGCCGCTTCTCCAGGATACGATCTAAGCATATCGGCAATCGTGCTGTCTATCACATTGAGTGCATCTGCGTCCAACACTATCGGGATGTTCCAGGTACCAAGAACATGTCTCAGTATTCGCTCAGTGCTTCCGTTCATGCCCATTCCTGGACCAATAAGTGCAACTGTATAGTCGCGGGGATCGGGAAGAGATGTGACATCGCCCGGAAGGAAGTAAGTACAGAGAGTCTCTGGAATTCTCCCTGCGATGGCCGTTGATGCCGGAAGTGGAACACACATCTCGACAAGACCGCACCCGCATCTTAATGCTCCCATTGCTGCCATTTGAGGAGCTCCGGGCATTTTTTCGGAACCTGCCAATATGAGTACCTTTCCGAACGTACCCTTGTGGCTGTCAACCGGTCTTTCAGGAAGAAGCTTCCTGGCATGCTTTCTAGTTAAGACTCGGCGCAGGCTGTTTTCCGGAACATGAATACCAATGTTTTCAAGAATTAGAGAGCCGCACATCCCACATCCCGGTGGAAGAAGCAGACCGAGTTTCGGGGCTGCGAAGGTTACCGTGACTTTTGCTTTGATTGCGGAGCGGTCACACTGTCCGGTAAGACCATCAACACCAGTGGGCATATCAATAGATACAATTGGAGCATTTAATCCGGTACATTCCACAGCAAGGTCAAGAGTACCGCCACGGAGGTTTCCGGTAAACCCGACACCAAGAAGTGCATCAACAGCAATCGATGCTGAACTCTGTGGTTCATGGGAGATTATTCCTCCGGCAAAGATGTAACTGTCCATGTTAACTCTGCAGTCATCGGAAATCTTGCTTGAAGAACCAAATGAAGGGCGAACAATTACCCTGTAGCCTTTGTTGAGAAGAAATCTTGCTGTAACGAAGCCATCTCCACCATTGTTGCCGGGCCCAGCATATACAACAACTGTACCATCAACTGGGGATGTCATGCTACTTACTATCTCAGAGACAGCTTTTCCCGCTCTTTCCATCAAAACAAGCCCTGGCGTACCCGAGCTGATAGTTTTCTTATCCAATTCGGAAATTTCAGATGGTGTCTGCCAGAAAGTCATATCATTCCTCTCCACTTAAAAGAACAAAGGTATAGGATGTATGTTTATCCTGAGTGGCGGAAAGCGAGAGTTTTCGTGTTCCCGCAAGCTCCAGGGCCCTTCCGGAAAGAACTGCTATCGCATTGTCTCCGTTAACTGTAATGCTTATGTCGTGCCAGGATAGAGAGGAGTCAAAACCTGTCCCCAGGGCTTTAGCTATGGACTCCTTTGCAGAAAACATTATGGCCAGGTCCAGGTCGGCTGGGGTCCGAGCAAGTTCAACTTCTGTGAACAACCTGCTTCGAAGCCTACCCTGATTTCGGTTTATAGCATTTATAAATCTAGAGTTTTCAACAACATCGGTTCCAGTTTTCATATAAACCCCTCTACATGAAAACTAAGATAGTTGTTTATGTGATCGGTGTCAGCAGGAGAGCGGAGAGAGCTTTTCCCCATGCCATCTGGGAAATGTGTTGCATGAAGCTGGAGAGTTTGCCAGAGGATCTGCTTCAAGTGCAGAAAGAGCTGCCCGTCCGACCATTACGGCGTTGTCCATAGTGTGCTTTATCGGTGGTAGAAAAACAGCTATTCCTCTTTTCCCACACTCCTCTTCAAAGTTTGCTCTCAGAAGGCTGTTGGCAGAGACTCCGCCTGCGACTAGAACCGACTTTGCATGAAGAGTATCGGCCTGGTACATGGTCTTTGAAACAAGAAGATTAGATACTGTTTTCCGAAAGCTCGCAGAAAGATCCTCGGCAGGGATGTCGTTTGCTTCCCAGATGAGTCTGACAGCTGTTTTTAATCCACTGAAACTGAACTCCGGGTTCCTTTTGTTACCGAGCGGTGAAGGTAGTGCTATAGCATCCGGGTTCCCGCTTTCGGCCAGCTCATCAATTGCTCTTCCGCCCGGGTATCCGAGACCCATGAGTTTCGCTGTTTTGTCAAAAGCTTCTCCGGCAGCATCGTCCCTGGTTGTTCCCAGCAAGAAGCATTCTCTCCAGGAGAGCATATGGAAAATCATGGTGTGCCCACCGCTTACAAGAAGGGCAACGGCGGGGAACTCTACAGGAGAACTGTGGTGAATATGCAGATGTGCAGAGAGGTGGTTTATTCCCAGAAAAGGTTTTTCAAGGGCGAAAGCAGCGGCCTTGGTCCATGAGAGCCCCACAAGCAGAGAGCCAGTGAGCCCCGGGCCCGCAGTTGCTGCAAACACATCTATACTATCCAGGGAAGTACCGGATTTCTCGAGCACTTCCCTGATTAGTCTCGGTAGAACCGTCATATGAAGTCGTGACGCTATCTCCGGGACAACCCCACCGTGTTTTTCGTGAACCATCTGTGTTGAAACCAGTTCCGCAAGTGCGGTTCCAGTTTCGTCCAGAATGGCTACAGCAGAATCATCACACGAGGTTTCTACCGCAAGAAGTCTCACTAAGCCTGAGCCTCTACCTTGACGGTAATAGTCTCTACGAGATCTCCAAGAACTTTAATCTGAACCTTATGCTCGCCAATATTCTTGATGTGACCATCGAGAATTATCTGCTTTTTGTCGATCTCTAATTCTTTTTCAAGAAGAGCAGCAGCGATTTCACGTTCACCGATTCCACCGTAAAGCTGTCCGTTTTCGTCAGCTGTAGCAGTAAATGGAATTGTGATGTCTCTGAGTTTTTCAGCAAGAGCTTCTGCAGCCTTGTTCTGTTCTTTCTCTCTAACAATGGCAGCAGCCTTGAGAGTATCAGCCATTTTCAGAGAGCCTTTTGTTGCAAGAACAGCCAGCTTCTGGGGCAGCAGATAGTTCCTCGCGTAACCTGAAGCAACATTGACTACTTCTCCGGGATTACCGAGAGTGTCAACTGTTTTGATCAGAAGAACCTTCATTTTTCATCCTTTCGATCCTTATGTCTATTTTCTTTCTGTAATCGTACCAGGTGTCCAGTATTCCCAGCAGGACTAGCCCGCCAAGAACAAAAGGGGGAGCGAATATCGCACTTATAATCAGCATTAATGCAATTCCAGGAGTCTCTTTTGCCCATTTTACCGCTACTTGAAAACCGCCAATTCCATAAGGAAGCGAGCAGAAAACAAGCAGGTTTTTCGCTATTCTGAGAACAAGTTCAGGAATCTGAGCAGATCCTGAAGTAACCAGAATAATCAGGCAGGTAATTGGAACCCAAGCAAATCCCCAGTGCATTCTGAAATTTGCAGTTTCGCCGGTTGCCCAGCTAGTGTTCCTACCACTGATGGATTTAAAGAAAAGCACAGAGACAATGGAACCAAGCACGATGTGAACCGCGCCAATACCCGGTGCGTAATAGGAGATTAAAGAGAACACGCTATCTATTGTATCTGATTCCAGTCCAGCTGAAAGATAAACATCTCTAAGTGGGCTGAGCTCAGCTTCGCCGATATTCATGAATCCCGGAAAGCCCAGGGAAAGCAATCCTCCGGCTAGAAGAGAAAGGCCAGTGGACAGGTAGAGGGTTTTTAGCAGCGAGTATCCTGATTTGACAGAAATTGATATCACTGCCGCACCGATAGCTGTTATTGCTGCTCCCTGAAAACCTGCCACGTACCAGGACAAAAAAACAATGGCTGCTGTAAGAGGAAGCCCCCTGTTGAGCTTACCATTGAGTAGCGCTGATGAAACCCCTGCAGCAAGAAACGGAAAACCCATAATCAGGGATAATCCACCCCACAGAAGTTGCATCGATCTTTTTTTCTTTGCCCGTAGTTGTGTTCTCAAACTATGTCTACCTGTAGTGTTCTCTCAGATATGGAGCGAGAGCGAGAAATCTTGCGATTTTCAACTCTTTGGCTACCATTCTCTGGTGCCTGGCACAGTTGCCACTAACACGCTTGGCAACAATTTTGCCTCTGTCACTGATGTAACGCTGAACCATTTTTTCATTCTTGTAGGTGATCTCCATGTCAGGATTCATGCAGAAGCGGCATTTCTTCTTCCTGGTGATCTTCATTCCCTTGCGTTTCCCACGGATAGGCATTTATGCCTTCCTTTCTTTTTTTACAATAAGTTCAACCCGACGGGCTCTGAGAAGAGTCTTGTAGTGCTCTCCGCCGGCTCTGTCTTGATGTTTCCTGTGTGCCAGTCTACCCTCAATAAGTACTGCATCGCCCTCGTGAAGTTTGCTATCGAGAGCTTTTGCAAGTTTTCCCCATATGTCTACTTCGATTTCCGCAACGATCGTGTCCATAGTGTTTATGCCCGAGTCCACAATGTTTTCCACAAGCATGTGCAGTACGGTAAGACCGGAGCTGGTCATATTTAGGCCTTTCCGGCGCTTAATGATGCCTGTTATCACGGCATAATTTAATCCGGGCAGGTCTCTTTGAAGGCTCATCAGATACCCCTATTCCTAAAATGGAATATCGTCGGAGTAGTCGGTACCTTGCGGTTCCTCGCGGCGGGGCGGTTCACTTGAATCGACCTTCTGAGAGGATCCGGATGCATAATCTCCGGTTTTTTCAAGCATTTGAACGCTACGGGCAAGAATTTCAACACGGCTGCGTTTAGTTCCGTCCTGGGCATTCCACTGCGAGAACTGAAGTTCCCCTTCAATCATGACAGGGCTTCCTTTGTGAAGCTTGCTCGCTACTCTTTCAGCTAGCTGCCTCCACGTAACAACATCCACGAAACAGGTCTTGTCGTGCCATTCTCCATCTTTTCCACGATAACGCTGATTGTTGGCAACACTGAAGCTGGCAACATGGGTACCGTTTTCAAGGATGTTGGTCCGGGGATCATTTGTAAGATTACCGGAGATCAGAACCTTGTTGATGGCTGGCATACGGATATCCACGACTATTCTCCTGCGTCAAAAGCCGGAGAATCATCATAAGATTTCTTCATAACGTCGCGGTCGTCTTTGAGGGTGAGATGGCGAAGACAGTTGTCGTTAATTCTGAGCATCTTGTCGATGGCCAGCTTAACTTCTGAACTACCTGTCCAGTGTACGAAGTGGTAAACAGCTTCGCTCTCTTTGTTGATAAGGTACGCCAGTTGACGACGACCCCAGTCGTCAAAACCAGTGAGTTCTCCCTCACCATTCGTGACGATTTCCTGCACTTTGTCCGTTTCTTTCTTAAGATCAGCTTCAGAAAGACTGGCGCTCCACATCAGTACGGTCTCGTATTTACGCAATTAACAAAGCCTCCTTCCGGCCCTGTTGGTGTGTAACAAACACCGAACCCGGAAAGAGACTGACTGAACAGTTCTTTAAAGAATCACATAGTGTGATTCGACGCCAAGGCGCCCTGCTTCCGGGCCGGTGACAATTAATTTTGTCACTTTGTCCCCGACTCTGAAGAAGGGGCAAGCAGCACGCAATTATGCCATGTAAGCTCCTGAGAGTCAAGTGGAAGCGAAAGAGAGAAAGGAATACAAAAGGGGGCAGCCGAAGCTGCCCCCAGTAAGTATCGGTAACTATTATCCTAGCGAAGTACCATTGCCTGTGTGGAAACGGTTCCTGCTGTAGTTGTAAGACGTACGAAGTAAACACCGCTTGAGATGTTCTGAGGTGTCCAGCTTACGGAGTGGTTGCCTGCGGCAACTTCTTCGTTAACCAGAGTGTCTACAGTACGACCTGAAAGGTCGAAGACCTGAACAGATGCATGACCGGTAACAGGAGTTGAGAAGTTAAGTGCAGCTGTTTCTGTTACAGGGTTAGCTGAAACGGAAACGCCGAGTGTAACTGTCTCTATGCCTTCATAGCTACCTTCAAGTGATGTTGGGTAAACGTCAATCTGCGCAGCAACTGGACCGTAGTTATGCATTCTGGCACCTGTGTAGAGCTGGGTGCTGCTTGCAGGAACATTAACAGAGAAGGAAGCCTGTCCGCTACTGTTTGTTGTGGCGGTTTCGTAGAATGTAATTGTGCTAACTCCGTCGATACCGTCTGAAAGAGCAACAGTTGCTCCGCTAACAGGAGATCCACCGCTTGTTACAGTCATTGTGATAGTCTGTGAACCAGGGTTAACCATTCCGGGATCGTGGGCAATAGCGAGGTTGGTGGGATTGTTCTCGTCATTGGTGAAGAGCTCCATTGCAGGATCACCGAACCAGATGTACATCTTGGCGTTTGTTTCTCCATAGGTTCCCTGGGCTGCAATTGCCTCGAGAGTTGCGTAATTAAGCGCTTCAACAACGTGGTACATGTCAAGGTCGAAGATAGCTTCGAATGTTGCTTTCATGTATACGTGGTTTGCTTCTGTGTAGGAAGGATCAACTGCTCCAAGGTTTCCACTTGCGCCGTTGTCATCCCATGCAAAGCTCTCTGAAAGACATTCGGATGAGGTTCCATAGTTACCGCAAAGGCAAGCATATGTGAACACTGGAGGAAGGAAGGTGTTTGTAAGAGCTGTGATGTTGGTCTTTGTCCATGTGCTTGGGGCACTCCAGGACCAGTTCGTGTCAGAACCGTGACCTCTGTAAGCTACAACACCGATACCGTTATTAAACCAGTCGGAAACCATAGCATTGGTTCCACCCTCTGGTGGATAAACCTTGAAGAAGGTCATGTCTACATCGTAGCTGGCTGCGGCGGTTTCGTTACAGCACTGAGTGTATTTGCCTGGGTACTGTTCCTGGTGCGCAGCAAGAACTGCTGTGCTTGGAAGAATACCGGTTGTGTTGTTGTCGGCAAAGTCATACTGGTAGTAACCGTCGATAATTTTGTCAACCTGTGTAGTGATCTGTGCAGGAGTTCCCGTAAGACGGCCTACTGCGATTTCAGGAATAAAATCGGTGCCCTGAAGGCATGCGTAGTAGTAATCTCCTATGAAGGATCCATAGTTGTAACTTGGAAGAGCAGCGTGATCTCCGGCGATCAATGCGAAGCGGGTAACGCCTGTGTCGAAGTGATCAGTGATGGCTGCTTTAATAACACTTGCAGAAGAACCACTTGCAAGGGTTTCAACGGATGTCTCGTAACCGATGCCCTGGTAGAATTCGATAAGAGGAGTAACAGCATCAAGGTTAGCTGCAGTTGTTACGAATACATACTCGGCAGCTTCAGCATCTGACTCAACAGAAGCAGCAGCATCAACTACACTGTAGTTAACGAGCATTCTGGAGGCAGAATTTCTAACAGTTTCAGTGGTAGGGAATGCTATTGTGTTGGCTGCGCCGGCAAAGTCAACTCTAATTGTAAGTGATTTTGCAACGAGAAGCTCACCGGTAGCAGGGTTGAATCTAAAGGGGCTTGCAAGAAGCCTGTCTGTGTTGATTCCACCCCAGATAGCAGGACTTATAACTTCAGCCCACTCGGCAGGAAAGAAACTGTTTGCTCCGTATGCAACATTGTCCTGACGGAAAGGGTAAGGATTGTGAGGCATATCAATTTCAGGAGTCTGAGCTGGAACAAGATTGATACCTGAGAAAGTTGTGTATTCAACATCCTCAATTGTAACTACAGCATCGGTACCGAATGGAAGTGCAAACATTTTTGCAATGCTTGGAACTTCAGGAAGGCCGATTTCTGTCTGGGAAGAGTATTCTGGAAGAACAAGACTGTCCCAGGTGTCGCCACCAGCTACAGTTCTGCCAAGCCAGAAACCTGGAACGGTGATGTTTAGAACCATGTGACCAGCATCTGATTCGATCAGATCGACTGAGCATTCACTGCCCGGCTGACCACCCATGGACTGCCAGTCAAAGTTACCCTGCAGGGCAAAAGCAGCCGCTGCAAAAATCATTGCAAGTAGAAAAGTTTTTCTCATACTAAAAAGATCTCCTCTCGGAATTGAACGTGCGGGTGAAAGTACTCTATCTCAAACTACACACGTGCCAATAATTAGTTCAACTATGGGGCAAGTCAAGGCAAGCTGTTGACCTCGGCGATTCCGGTTAGGATAATTACCTACAAACAGAAAGGAGTTTAGAAAAGATGAAAAAGATGATATTTACTGTTATTCTTATAGCCTCTGTTGCCCTTGCCGGCCCCAGAATTGGTGGACGTGTAGGATACTCAACGGTAGAGGATCCCTTCACGGGACTCAGTGCCAATGGAGCAATTTTCGGCGGACAGCTCATGTTGCCTATAATGCCGGTTCTCGGCGTTGAGATCAGTGGAACATATACCAGCACAGAATCTGACATTTCAATGGATAGTTATCTTACTAACTACATTGAAGACGAGTACGGTATGGATTTTTCCGGTAATATTGATGGTCTGCGCGATTACATGGAAGGTCAGCTTGGGTGGACTCTTCCAGCAGAGGCAGATATGCTTGAAGACTACACTGCGACCTATCACAATCTTGGCCTGGCAGGAATACTCAAGGCCGATATTCCAATGGGTGGTTCACCATTCACTCCCTACGTAGGTGGAGGCGGTGGAGTTCACTTTGTGGTGAGTGACGCCGACGCAATGCTTGGATTGCTTCAGCAGCAGGCAACAGGAGAGCCGGCAATTGATCCATACGATCACATCTTTCCTTCAGCTGAGGGTGTTGTTGGGCTGAACTTCAAACCAGCTGGAGTTCCGGTTTCCATGTTTGGAGAAGTCAGAATGTCAAAGCCTTTCGGAGACGACGCTGGCGATGCCATCATCACCTATTTCGGTGGAGCTAATTTAGGCTTCTAGTCTTTTGTTTTTTAAGCGTCCTCGCCGGTGCGGGGGCGCTTTTCTATTGTATGGCAGAAATCAGCCCAAATTCCCGGAGCAGAGCATTGCACGCCTTGTGACTTAAGGCTCCATCCTTCTTCTCTGAAACCGGTAACAACGCCACCTGCTTCCTTTACAATAAGAACTCCTGCAGCCATGTCCCAGGGTTTCAGGTTCTCCTCCCAGAAACCTCCGTATCGTCCGGCTGCGGTGTATGCAAGGTCAAGAGCGGCGGAACCGCATCTCCTCATTCCCCGGACCTGCCCCATAAAGCGGTAGAGAACATCAATGTCAAAGGTCAGATTATCGGGCGTTCTGGTGTATGGGAAACCAGTTGCCACTACTGCATCACGAAGCGTTTCTGCTGCTGAGACATTAATCGGATTGCCATTGAGAAAAGCACCGCCTCCGCGCAGAGCAATAAAAGTTTCTGAGTGTACCGGGTCGTGAATACAACCTAGACAAATTCCCTCTTCGTCAATGAGGGCAACCGATACACAGAAAAAAGGAATGCCCATTGCATAGTTGTTTGTTCCATCGAGAGGATCAACGACCCAATATGGAGCACTGGGGAATAAACCGTCCCAGCTTTCCTCACCCAGAAAAGATGAACCCGGTAGTATCTCAGTCAGGGTCTTTCGAAGAAACTCTTCGGATTCAATGTCGGCTTCAGTAACCAGCTCCATACCCTTTTTCGAGTTAATGGTAAATCCATTCTCTCTGTATTTCATCAGGATCAGTCCTGCTTTTTCGGTTGATTCGACAACTCTGTCTACAAAACGCTGAGTCATAGTCTCCCTTTCAGATCAGTGATATTGGAATTATATCACCAGATACAGCAGGGAGGGGAATGTGAAATTCCAGAATATTAGAAACAGGTTGCGCTACTTGGTGAATGATCTGCTTATCCGCAACCCTTTGTGGCAGATACTTGTGCTTGTGATTATTTCTTCTCTTATCATTGCAATCGGTTACCTTCTGGTTGATGACTGCGTCGGAAATGGTTTCTGGTGGACCTTTACGAGACTTCTCGACCAGGGAACATTTATCGGAGATAACGGAGAAGAACCACACATTGCTTTTGTCGGTGTGATGATTACAATCGGAGGAATTCTAGTACTTTCTCTTCTAATCGGTATTTTCTCGTCGAAAATAACAGAGCAGCTTGATGCTCTGAAAAGAGGAAAATCACCTATTGTTGAAAAAAAGCACTTCATAGTTTGTGGAGATGGTGACAGGTTGTACGAAGTCACCCGTGAACTTGTGGAGGCTCGGCATGAAGGGTCTGCAGAGGGAAGCATTGTTCTTTTCTCCAGCTGTTCTCGCGAGGAGATGGAGGAGATTCTTCTTCAGCGGATTGGAAAGAAACTTGCAAAGCAGGTAATTTGCCGATCGGGAGACACTACTGATGTAGATGCTCTTGCGCTTCCCGGTTTTGATAAGTGCTCAGGATTTGTTGTAATCGGTGATGATGACAGCAAGGTGATTAAGACCCTTATTGCAGTGAATTCTCTCAGAAAAGGTAATACCTCAAAGGGTGTATGTGAGATTCGAAACAGAGCCAGGGGGCGAATTGCGCAAATGGCTTGTCGGGAAGTTGCCTGGATTCCTGTTCGAGAAATAGTAATGAGGCTTCTTGTACAAATTGGCAGACAGCCGGGTCTCAGTGCCGTTTACAGTGAAATTCTCAGTTTTGACGGGAACGAATTTTACTTGAAAAAGCCTTCCAGGATAACAGGACTTTCTTTCTTGGAAATATCTGGAATGATATCGCAGGGAATAGCAGCAGGAATACTGACAGACGGCAAACTTGTTTTAAACCCTGGCGCCGATATGATTTTTTCGGAAGGGGACAGCCTTCTTGTTCTTTCCGGGAACCTAAATTCATTTGATTTTGATGACGTTCCCGATTCCAGGGAATTCAGAAAAAACACAATGCTCCCGGATCTTGATCCCTCAAGAATGCTTGTTCTCTCTGGCTACAGCAGAAACATTAATTTTATACTGAAACTGCTTAACAATTATTCGGTAGATGGATCTCATATCACCGTAGCGGGTGCCATTCCGGAAGAGGAAGGTGTCTCTCTCCTCTCCGGTATCGACTGTAAGGGATGTTCTATTGAATACAGGTCAATTGATCGTACTGATCCGGATGCACTTGAAGATATCTGTCCGGAAAAATATGACAGCGTTATGGTTGTCTCCGGTAAAAAGGCAGGAATGTCCGACGAGGATGCAGATTCAGATTGCATCATTACTCTTCTCATTCTAAGGGAGATAGCGAGCAAACTGGGTGACAGTTGGAATACGACTGTTGTTTCTGAAATTAGAAATCCCAGGAACAGAGATCTTGCAACTGCAGCCGGGATAGATGATTTTGTAATATCAAACGAAGTGTGCAGTATGATTATGGCACAGCTTGTTATTCAGCCGGAACTCAACCAGGTGTATGAGGAGATTTTTGATCCTTCAGGTTGTGAAATTCAGCTGAGAAAAGCTTCCCTGTATAATTCTTGCAACTATTCAAGTCTAGCTTTTGAGGGGCTTGAAAGAGGAGAGATAGTTCTTGGATGGCTTACGGGAACTGGAACAGCTTCAAGGGTATATCTTAATCCGGAAAAGGAAGCACAGCTTCCATCCGAAAAAAATACGCGAATAGTAGTTATTGCTGAAAGGTAACAAAATGAAAGGATCCGGATTCGTTAATGCCCTTGGATTTATCACGGGTACCGTTTTTATGTTGTTAGGACTGCTTCTCGCCATTGGTGGACCGATGATAACCACCTCTTTGGATTCCATTTTGCAAGAGTCCTCTACCGGGTTGAGAACTGCTGGTAGTGCGATTAGAACTGCAACTGACGGAGTCTCCAGTTCAAACGGAATGATTGAAGAGGTGAGAACTTCTCTGGAGAACACAGCAGAAGTAGTCTCTGCCACCGGTGGTGTGATAGAACAAACCGTTTCCATTCTTGAGGGGATGCGGGTTGTTCTTCCGGCACTTGCAAACGATATGGCATCAATGCCTCAGATGTTGAGAAATCTGATGCCTGCAAATCACTTTGATGAAGTTGCTGAAAGGACTGAGAATATCTCTTCTGAGCTGGGTCTTCTGAATTCCGAGCTCGAAGATCTTTCGGTGGATGTGTTGCTTGCAGGAGAATCAATCGGGGATGTCGCTGTTTCGGTAGAAGCCCTTGAAGATGATCTTCTCTCTGCGGAAGGCTCATTCAGTGCAGCTGCTGAAAAAATGGAATCTGTTGCGGCGTCTATCGAAGATGGGCATTACTCCGGTATCGTCATTGTTTTCTCTGCGGGTCTTGGAATTCTTTTGTTTCTTGCCGGTCTTTACCAGATAGCTACAGGGCTCATGATTCGAAAACTGGTGAAGGGGCAGGTTGCCGGATGAAGAAAGTAGTAATACTTCTTGTTTTAATCGCGACTTCTCTAATGGCCGGTTCATTCACCCTTTTTTCCGATTCTCTGGATTTGGATGTGGGTTCTTACAGAACAATCAAATTTAGAGTAACTCCCGACATGGCTGACAGCACATTCATAATTGGAGAATACTCAACAGAACCCATTCCGACAAAGTTAGAATTTATACTTCTTACTGAGCTGAACTACCAGAGAGGATGGGAAGGCAGGGGAGAAATTGACACACTCGGAGTTTTTTACGGGAAAAATGGCACACTGAATCTAGAGGTTCCCGACTTCGGAGACTTTATACTTGTTGTAAGCAACAGGGGCAACAAAGATTCTGTTAACTTCATTGCAGACTTGTCAGTAGCGTTTCGCGGCTCAGGCATAACATACGATTCTCTTCCGTTTGGTCTGACACTCCTGATGAGCATTTTAGCCATTGGAATTGTATTGGCAGCAGTATTGCTTACTGTTAAAAGAACCTCTTCAAGGAGAGGTTGACCATTTTTATATATTCAACTGAAAGGAGGTTCTATGTTTATTTCCACTAGGAGCAGATACGGACTTAGAGCCCTGGTTCAATTAGCAAGAAACGGTCAGGGTAATCCACTGAGTTTATCTGGAATTGCTGAGGAAGAAGAGATACCGATAAGATATCTCGAGCAGATATTCGGCAGACTTCGCGCAGCTGATTTTGTCAGAGGCAGAAGGGGTCCTGGTGGCGGTTATGTTCTCAGCAGAGAACCCGAAGAAATAACACTTCTTGATATAATCAGAGTTCTTGAGACAGAGTTTTTTCACACTAATTGTGTTCTTCAGTGTCCTGATTTTCTTCAGAGGAAAGATATTGCAGTAGAAGATCCTCCGGGATGTTCCAGAGAGGACAAGTGCCCTACTAAAAAACTCTGGACGGATGTAAAAATAATTTGCGAATCATACTTGGGAAAAAATACACTTGCCGATCTGTCCGCAGGATCGCTTGAAATGGAGTAACTTAACCATGTGGCAATATTCAGAAATACTCATGGATCATTTCATGAACCCCAGAAATGTGGGTAATCTTGAAACTCCCGACGGCCATTCAGAAGTCGGGTCTCCTCAGTGCGGTGATGCCATGTATCTTGATATAAACATTGATGATGAAGGCAAAATCGGAGACATAGCATTCAAAACATTCGGTTGCGCCGGTGCAATTGCAAGTGCCTCCGCGCTTACAGAGATGTCCAGAGGGCTTACGGTTGAAGACGCTCTGAAAATAAGGAACAGCCAGATAGCTGAATATCTCGGTGGAATGCCACCCGAGAAATTCCACTGCTCTGTAATGGGACACCAGGCCCTGAAAGCGGCAGTTGAAGACTTTGACGCTAAGTGCGAAGAGATAAACACAATTCTCAAAGAAATGGGAATTACACCTGTTCTTGTCAGACCCGGCAGGATTTACCTGAAAGCCGGCGATGATGCAGCTGCGGTTTCTGAAGCTCTTGAGAAAAAGATAGAAAGAAAGATTACTGTAGGAGTAAAATAATGAATACTGTCTATCTGGATAACGCCGCCACCACCAGGATTGCTCCTGAGGTGCTTGAAGCTATGCTTCCCTTCCTTAAGGGAGAGTTTGGCAATCCGTCGAGTTTCCATTCCTTTGGAAGTTCTCAGATGGAAGCAATAGAGAAAGCCAGGGGGCAGGTTGCCAGATTGCTTGGGGCGAGAAGTGAAGAGATTTACTTTACTTCGGGAGGAACTGAAAGCGACAATCAGGCGCTTAGAGGTGCTGTCAAAATTGATCCTGACCGCAAGGGAATTGTAACCTCCGCTGTGGAACACCCCGCGGTTCTGGAAACAGCAAAGGCTCTTGAAGATGAGGGTTGTACCCTTGGAGTTGCAGATGTTAATAATAATGGAGAGCTTGACCTGGACAGCCTTAGAGAACTCGTTAATGACAAAACTGCAATTGTCTCAATCATGGCAGCAAATAATGAGACCGGGGTAATAATGCCCCTGAAAGAGGCTGCCGAAATTGCCCATAAAGCAGGAGCGCTTTTTCACACCGATGCTGTTCAACTGGTAGGCAAGAGTCCCGTTGATGTGCATTCGCTCGATATAGATTTACTCAGCCTCTCCGCTCACAAACTTCATGGACCAAAGGGTGTTGGAGTAATCTATATCAAAAAGGGAATTGAGCTTCCCCCGATTCTTACAGGTGGACATCAGGAAAAGGGAGTGAGATCCGGTACATACAACGCTCCCGGCATAGTGGGTCTTGGAAAAGCCGCAGAGCTTGCCCTGACTCACCTGAAGGACACCGTTGCCCGTGAACGCTCACTTCGGGAATCCTTTGAAAAGCGGGTGCTTGAGAGCTGCCCCGGAGCCTTTATCGTCGCAGATGACGCAGCGAATCGACTTCCTGGAACAGTCACAGTGATTTTCAGAGGAATCGAAAGTGAGGCAGTTCTTACTCTGCTTGATATGCAGGGCATTTATGCTTCATCGGGATCAGCCTGCAGTACAGGCAGCAAGAATCCGAGTCATGTACTCTATGCAATGGGTGTCGATTACACCCAGGCAAACAGTGCTCTCAGATTCAGCCTTAGCAGATACACCACAGAAGAGGAAATCGACCGTGTTGTTGATCTTCTGTCGGTTGTTGTAGAAAGACTCAGGAGAATTTCTCCCTACTCCGAATAAATGACAATACAAATCTGTGAGCCCGGTTGTGGGCTCACAGAGCTTTCCCTAAGATTATATCCAACGGGACCTTTACGGAGGGGTTAGAAAACATGCTCTGTTTCGGTGTTTTGTTAATTTTTCTTTCTACACCGGGATATCCCGGTCTCGAAAGCACAGCAGATTACAACATTCAGGTCTACCTCGCTCCGGATTCAAATACTCTTGAGGGATCAGTTGAAATTCTTTTCACCAGTGGAGTAGAATTTCCAGTAGACACCCTCTGGATTCATCTATACCCAAATGCATACAGAGACCATACAACGGCTTTCGGGCAGGACTTGGAGGCTCAGGGCAGTAATGGGTTTCGCCGTTCCGATGAATCAGACAAGGGATGGATTGAGCTTTCAAACTGGTATATGAATGGCGACTCGGTAGTGGCTCAAGTTGATGAAACTCTTGGATTTATTGTTCTTGAAACCCCTCTGCACGGGGGCGAATCCGTTTCAATCTCCGGTAATTTTCTGGTAAAGGTTCCGAAGTTCTGGAGCAGAATGGGTCACCACAGAGAAACCTACCAGATAACACAGTGGTACCCGAAGATGTGTGTTCTGGACGAGGACGGCTGGCACAGATCAAGATACCACGCAATGGGTGAGTTCTACAGTGATTATGGGAATTACTCGGTCGCTATTGATGTTCCAGTAGACTTTGTTACCGCTGCAACAGGGCGGACTCTGGAAACTGAATTCAATCCCGATTCCACAAGACGTGTAGACCATTGGATTGCAACGGATGTTCATGACTTTGCATGGAGTTCCAGCCCAAACTACACAATTCGAGATCATGTCTATAACTACCCCGACAGTGGCGGGACCGTAAGGGTGCACCTTGTGCTTCTTGAGGATGACGAAAACTACTGGAAGGACATCCCTGATGCTGTAGACTCAACCCTGGCGTACTATGGAGAATGGTACATGCCCTACCCTTACAATGATCTCTGGGTTGTAGATCCTGTTGTCTCTGGATCGGGCGGGATGGAATACCCTCAGTTCGTTTTTGCCGCACTTAATTTTCCAGCAACAAGACTGCTGGAAATGGTAACTATTCACGAGGTCGGACACCAGTGGTTCTACGGTCTCCTCGGTAACAATGAAACAGATGAAGCATGGCTCGACGAGGGGATGAATACATTCAGCGAGTTGCGTTACATGGAGAGGCGCCATGGTTTTGCAGGCAACATGACAACAACACCGGATTGGCTTCTCTCTGTTAGTGATCGGGATTTACAGGCAATATCTTTTGTGAGTGGAGTACACCAGGATGTTACACCCGTATTGAGCAGAGCAACAGACGCTGGTGATGGAAGTTATTCCACCGGCTATACCTACTACACCAAACCTGCTCTGTTTCTATCAATGCTTCAGGTGCAGCTGGGCGACCAGCTCTTCAACCGGATAATGTCAACCTACTTCGAGCGATTTGCCGGCCATCATCCACACACGGATGATTTTATTGCAATAGTAGAAGAGTTGTCCGGGGAAAGCTGGCAGGCAGAGTTTGACTTCTGGCTGAGGGGAACCGGTACAGTCGACTTGCGGCTATCGGACTTTGAGAGAAATCAAGATTCCACTTCAGTTGTGCTTGGAGGTTCAATCCCGCACCGAATGCTGATTCCACTGATATTCATCTGCGATTCAGACACTCTTGATCTTCTCGTACAGGCTCTGCCCGGTGAGGAGACTGTTGTCAGTGTTCCCGGAGAATGGAACCGTGCTGTTGCCGATCCTTTCATGAGGTTCCCTGACAGCGCTCCGTGGAATAACACCATGCCTGTCAACATTAGAATAAAACCGTTCATTCTTCCTGTACCGAGACCAGACCACTACAGCTTTTGGATGCTCCCCATCCCCGGCTATGGAGACGGTTCCTGGAGAGTAAACACTCTCTTTCTGGCAACGCCGCTCCCTCTGGGGCTCGGTGGACCGTTTACCCTGGCTTCACATCTTTCTGTTCCCTTCAAGAGCAGTTCATCCGGAGCCTTTGGCCTTTCTCTTTCAGTCCCCGTTTCCAGAAGTTATGGTCGTGAGTTTCTAATGAATACACACTTTTCCTCCGGTTACGGAATTGAAAAAATAGGAACAGCTTTATCATTGGAAACTGATGGGCCCCTTTCGGTAGACCCTCGCCGGGAATTGTTTTTCAGTCTGGATATGATCAGTGTTTCCGATACTACTGTTTACGGTGGTGACGATGTTGAAGTAGGCACTTCGCTGGAATTCAAATCGGGATTAAGCTATACCCACGATTTTTATAACCGTTCATTCTCGGCAACCGCTAGTTCATTCGCCGATCCGGGATTCGGTGACTATTCCTATGCCGGTATAAACTTTGACGCAGAAGTTACTCAGAGACTGCCCGGGGGATTTCGCGCCTCCACCCGTTTAAATGCTGGTGGAGTGGGCGGTAACCCGCCTCTTCAGCGGATGATACGACCCGGTGGCGGCCTCTTATCTAAGAAGTCTTTTGTCAATGCAGAACTTTCACCCGATGGATCACTAAGCGCACAGAACCACTATTTCGTACGAACAGGGCCAGCATTACCCGGTTACGGAGAGAGCCGAGTGAGAGGTAAGCTGGGCTTTTCTCTGGAACAGCGTTTCATTCCGGTAGAAATACCGATCGGGATATTTGCCGGAGCTGGTTGGGTAGGAAACACCGTTGATGAACTGCTTGAAAGTTCACTATTTTCAAATGCCGGTATTGTAGTAAATGCTGCAATTGTTGAGGTTCTCTTCCCATTGTGGGTTTCAGACCCTCTACCCGGCGAAGACAATCTGGAGTTCCGCTGGCGCGTAAGGATAGCGATCTAGTTTAAAAACCTGATCCAGTCCAGCAGAGACCGGTGTAAATCTCAAAATTTTCGTACCCGTTCAGGGCGACGTTTATTCCGCCATCAAGGGCAAAGTCAGGATTAAGAAGGTATTGAGCCCCGCTACCGATACTGAGTTCGGAAAAGGTAGAGCCTCTCATTTCCGCATGAAGTAGAACATCAGACGTTATGAAGCTTGAGCCTCCCGCGGTGAAATACATTACATCTGTGATTGTGTCATCGATCGGATTTCTCCCACCGTTCAGAGCATACTCTGCCGACATTGAGAGTCTGAAATCAAGGAAGGTTGTGCTTGTGATTCCTCCAATAGCCAGCTCTGCACCGGAGTCTCTTAATTCCTCACCCGTTGGAAGTACTATCCTCCCTGTCAATTTCAAAGCGGTGCCGCCCCTGGCTTTTTCATACAGCCAGCCACCGGAAAGCACTATGTCTCCAATGATTGATCCATCATATGGACCATCAACCGGAACTACAGGAATAACAGCACCAACCTCGAAATCTTCTTCAATTCCCCAACAGGCTTTCAGGGGTATCTGAAGAATCGACCCATTATCGGTGTCAATGTATTTAACAACCATACCGGCTCGCAGCTGGCCAGTCTCAAGAATGTCGGAACACGGAAGACCGGGCCAACCGGACAAACCGCCTGGACCGATGGACCAGGAAGCAGAAAACGCTACAGCTGTTAAGACTGTTAGAACAAGCATAGAAATTCTCATTTTTCCTCCGGGGTTGACATTCACTACTGTATTATGGGAAAGTATTACATAGAGGAATATAGGTTCTTGCTAAGCGGAGGGGATAATGAGAAGAGGCGAGCTATGGATTCTGGTATCACTAACTGTGTTTCTCGCGGGAGGAGTGTTTACTGCTGTTAAGGCCATGCCGGAAGTAACTCAACTTGATTCAGTAGCTCTGCCTAGAGAGGAACTGTCTCTTTACGATCAGCTTAAACAGGACATACAACCGTACCACTTTGGAAATGTCCCAAGGGAATCGTTTTCTGGAGACACTACCGTCTGGGTTGTAGATCTTGATCACAACATGTACAGCCTGCCACAGGCAAATCTTCATGTTACCAGAGTTCTCAGAAGGCTCGGTTTCGATAGTATTACGGCTCAAGAAAGGCATACCGGGGGTCTTGTATTCAGCGCAGACTTTCCCAACGGACAGCCTATTCAGATTCACCTTACTTCACCACAGTAAAATACCACTGTTATAGTGAAAATAGACACAAAAATAGAGCGAGGTGGTCAATACGCTTTACTTTCTTTATCTTCCTTCACTTCTGAAAGTAGATATCGCAGGAAACTGCGGAGATTTCTGTTTTGCTGAAAATTTTGTAACTAATGATGTAATATAGAATTAGCCAAATAGTCGAACACAGATGAAGGGAAACCCAATGAAGAGAGCCGATAAGTGGAGGATTTACAGCTCCGCATTTTTACTTGTAATGGCACTATTTCTCATCTGGCCTACAGTGAAATGGTATTCACTTCCGGTCATTGATAGAGATCGCGCAGAAGCAAGTGTTCAGCCTGAAACCACAAACCCCTACCTCAGGGGTCTTCTTGACGAAATGCAGGAGGAGGGCGGAGAACCTCTTCTAGAAGAGTACAGAGAGGTTTATCAGTCCAGTATTGGCACAATCAAACTTGGACTTGATCTTCAGGGTGGAATGTATCTTTCTTATACAGTTGAAGCCACACCCGGTCTTGATGCCGATGAGGCTCTTGATCAGGCTCTAGAGATTATCCGAAACCGAATTGATGAGTTCGGTGTTTCTGAACCATCCATTACCCGTCAGGGAAGCGACAGAATTATTGTCCAGCTTCCAGGAGTAAGGGATCCGGCAAGAGCTCGTGCAATCGTAGAGAGGCAGGCTCTTCTTGAGTTCAAGATTATAGCCTACCCTAATGCCGAGCACCCCGCCCCTTCCAGTATTCCTGTTATCAGGGAAATTGAAGCCGTTCTCGGCAATGAACTTCCAGTTGAAGAGGTAACCGAGACTGCCTCAGCAGAAGTAGATGCAGATGCAGAAGAATTCTCTCTTCCAACAGCGGGTGACGACCTCACTCTGCCAGCACCTGACAATGGTGATGAAGAGTCTATTCTGCCTACAATAGAGGTTGCAGGTACACTGAGTGCTATGCTTGTATCCGCCGATCAGAATGTGGCTACCGTGCTCAGCATCAGACCCGGTGACTGGGTGCTTACTCAGGGTGAGAATTTTGATGCCTTCCAGTCTATCATTAACCGTGATGACGTAAAGGCAATCCTTGCCAATGCCAACCTTAAATTCGTTTTTGGAAAAGCTACTGTAATGGCCGATGGAACTTCCATGATGAGCGTGTTCCTGATTCCGGAAGATTCCGGTCGCGGATGGGACAGACAGTCAGATCTTGATCTTCCT
This sequence comes from Candidatus Fermentibacteraceae bacterium, assembly GCA_016744855.1. Lineage (GTDB taxonomy): Bacteria > Fermentibacterota > Fermentibacteria > Fermentibacterales > JCC-6 > Sabulitectum. The sequence goes on from JADGDO010000015.1 coordinate 86,241, forward strand.
CACTATCGTCTTACTGGAGCAAACCTGACTGATGTAAGAATCAGAATGGGTGATCAGAACTCAATGAGCAGAGACCCCTACCTGCTTCTCGAATTTGACAACGAAGGAGCTTCTAACTGGGAGCGTATTACAGGAGAGAACGTCGACGAGAGAGTTTCTATTCTTCTCGATGGCAGAATCTACTCTGTTGCTACAATTCAGGAGAGAATAACAAGCACAGGCACAAGACTTTCCGGTTCTTTCTCCGTAGAGGAAGCCCGTGATCTTCGCCTTGTTCTTAAAGCTGGAAGTCTTCCAGCCCGACTCGTTATTGCAGAAGAACAGACAATCGGACCCAGCCTCGGTCAGAAAGCAATCAGCAACGGTATGATTGCCGGTATTGTCGGGCTTGCACTCATTGCTGTATTCATGATAATTTATTACGGTACAAGCGGTTTGATTGCCGTGTTTGCACTGCTATTTGACATGCTCCTTATTCTGGCATTCCTCTGTTTCCCCGGCCCGCTTGCAAGGTTGGGAATAACAGGTCTTAATGCTACACTGACCCTTCCCGGAATTGCCGGTATCATTCTTACTATCGGTATGGCTGTTGATGCCAGTGTGCTTATTTATGAGCGCATACGCGAGGAAATCCGCTCCGGAAAGGGAATTAGATCTGCAGTTGATGCTGGTTATGCAAGAGCATTTGTAACCATTCTGGATGCAAACCTTACTACTTTCATTACTGCTCTTGTTCTTTACAAGTTCGGAACTGGACCCATCAGGGGATTTGCAGTTACTCTTTCAATAGGTATCATGGCTTCCATGTTCTGCTCGCTTGTCTTTACAAGATCAATCTTCAGCATGTTGCTTACACAGGCTAAGAGAACAAAAGTCAGTATTGGTAAGTTCGCTCTTATCAAGGATGCCCATTACAACATCACACAGGGACGCAAGAAAACCTACATAACTTCTCTTGCCCTGATTCTTATCGGTGCCATTGCCTTCTTTGCCCACGGAGGACTCAACCTTTCAATCGATTTCACCGGTGGACTTGAAACTAACGTTGTTTCTACCGTTCATGAGACTACGGATGAACTCGGTTCAGCGTTGATGGCCCAGGGACTTGAGAGTGTTCAAATACAGTCTCTTCAGGACTGGTCTGGCGCAGGCAGTGCTTTTGTTATCAGAACAGCAACAAGCGATAAAGATGCTGTCTATGCAGCCCTTGGAGAAGAAAACTGTACATTGATGGAAGACGAGGGTGGTAACTCTGAAGCCTCTTTCATCAAGCAGATTGGCCCTAGAGTTGGAGCAGAGCTCAGATCAAAGGCTGTCGATTCAATCCTGATGGCTATGTTCTTTATTGTCCTCTATATCTGGTACAGATTCCAGTTCAAGTGGGGAGTAGCTGCTGTTGTAGCTCTTGTCCATGATGTACTGATTACTGTGGGAATCCTTGCATTGCTTCAGGTAGATGTAAGTCTTACCATCATTGCAGCACTACTAACAATTGTCGGTTACTCAATCAACGATACAATTGTTGTGTTTGATAGAATCAGAGAGGATAATCGTCTCAGAAAGGGTAAAACCTTTGAGGAAACGGTTAACAAGGGTATCAATGAAACCCTCAGTAGAACCATTGTTACATCTGTGACTACATTTGTTGCAGTGCTTATGCTGTTCATCTTCGGTAGCGGAGACATCAAGAATTTCGCTCTTACACTGATGATTGGTATCATTGTTGGTACTTACTCTTCAATCTTTGTTGCCAGCCCGATTCTTATTGACTGGCATGCAAGAATGAAAAGAAAATAGATACAGTACAAATAAAAAGGGGGGAAGAGCTGATGCTCTTCCCCCCTTTTTAAGTTGTTGTAGAATCCTGATTCATTCAGTCCTGTTTTCTCGGCAGAGAAAGAAGAACTTTTGCCCCTGAATCCTTTCCGTTTGAAAGAGAAAGCGATCCTCTGTGCTTCTCTGCTATTCTGTTAACAATTGCAAGCCCGAGGCCGGAGCCAGTGCTTTCGTGGCCTTTAACAAAGGGACTGACTGCCCTCTCTGTAAATCCCCTTGCAAATCCCTTACCATCGTCTTCAACAGAAACTTCGACCCTGTTTTTCAGAGGAATAACGGTTACATACACCGTAGTTGCAGCATATTTAACTGCATTACGAATAAGATTAGATAGGGCTCTCAGAAGAAGCCTGTAATCTCCAGATACGATAGAATCTGCCTCATTGGAAGAGATTACTATTTTGATTTCCGAGTCAGGGATTTTTTCTCCGTCTGCAGCCGCGCGACAGATTGAATCCAGAGAAACTTCCTCCCTCACCGCTGAGCCGGTGCTGCCAATCCTGTTGAATTCAAGAAGCTCGGAAACCAATCTGTCCAGTTCAAAGAGATCTCGCTCCATCAGCCCGAGTTTTTCCTTAACTGTTTGAGGATTTTCCTTCGCAAGCTCCAGAGCAAAACTCAATCTGGCCATAGGAGTACGCAACTCATGAGCAACAGTGCTTAGCAACTCATTGTGGGAGTCTAGAAGTGAAATTATTTTTTCAGCCATCTCGTTGAAGGAGGAGCCAAGTTTTTCTATTTCGTCTCCTCCTCTGGAAATAGGATAACGAGCAGTGAGGGTGCCCTTACCAAACTCACCGGTTACGCGGTCGAGTGTTGAAATACGTCTAAAGACTGGTCTCAGCCCGAGGGCAAGCGCCAGGGCCTGGGAAAAAAACAGACCTAGAGTCAGGAGCATAAGCGGAAACAGACGCAAATTGCGCATTCTTGCGGTTGCCACCACTGAGAAGTCTGATTCTGGGAAGTGGATAACTTGTACACCTCTCCATTCCATCTCTTCCGGCGGAAAGGGTGGGCCTCCCTGAGGGGCTCCTTGCGGGTGTTGAGAGTTCCGGAGGAATCTCAACCCGATTTCCATGGAATCAGCCAGTGTCTCCACTTCAGAACGCGTCGGGTTCTGCAAGCTCATAGCGGCTTGATTAAAACTCTCAAGTCTCTCAACTCTCTGCCTTTCAAACTCTGCCGGCATAAACGAGAAGGCAATCCAGCTTGATAACATCAGAGTCAAGAGAGTGGTAAGAGCTAGAACAAGATAGATTTTTCCATATAGTTTCATGAGGAGCTTTCCTCTGTCGCTTGTGACATAAGATAACCCAACCCGCGAACAGTTTTTATCATGTTTCCGTGTTTCTTCAGTTTTCTGCGAAGCCTGGAAACAAGTACATCAATCGATCTGTCGAATGAATCAAAATTGATACCCCGCAATTCTTCAACAAGAACATTTCTCTTCTGCACGCGGCCAGCCCTTCTTGCCAGAAGCACAAGCAGATCAAATTCGGTGGTTGTCAGGTCAATGGGTTCGTTTTCCAGGAGTGCGGTTCTTGCCGGAACATTTATTGTTACCGGGCCCACCTCCATCATTTCAGAGTTCAGGTCTGTACTGCTTCTTCTCAGAAGGGCTCTAATTCGAGCGAGAAGAACTCTAGGAGCAATAGGTTTTCCCAGGTAGTCATCAGCACCCAGCTCGAGACCGGTAACAATATCTACATCGTCTTTCATTGCTGTAAGCATCAGTATAGGTCCTCGCCATCCTTCTCTCAGGGCGCGGCAAACATCCAGTCCGCTGATGTCCGGCAACATTAAATCAAGTATAACAAGGTCAGGATGCCCGGCTACAACTCTTTTTTTTACTTCTGATCCCGTGTGGAGAACTTCAACTTTAAAGCCCTGTCCCGATAAGTATTCAGATAAAAGAGAAGCCAATGGAACATCGTCCTCTACAATGAGTATCTTTTCCTGCATAGTACCTCCTGTTGACAATGAGCAGACCTCTTCTATTCTATTGCTCACGGAAGAATGAAGCAATCACTGAGAAAGGACAAGAACATGGCAATAATTATGATGGCAGTTACTCTGTTAATTTCAACATACAACGAGGCTCCAGCGTACACGCTGGAACCGGTCGGAATTGAGTTCGCTTATCTCCCAGCTGAAATATGTCCCCTTATTGAGGGAGTAATGACAGAGGAGACTGGAGCACTTGCAGGCCAGCCCAACAGTCTTGGAATGACATTCGGTTGCTATTACTGGAAACTGGAGACTGAAGTTGATAACAAAGATTTATGGATAGAGGAAAAACTCTCCAGTGTAATTCCACCTACATTCATGGAATCAATCCACACCTCTACGACCAAGTGGACAGAGGGTAGCACCGGTACAGAGATACGGGGAACTCGCTCTCTGGGACTTATGTCAGAGATAAGCTTTACATTTTCTCCTGAGGGTGGAGCAATGGGCAGGGGCAGAGCCTACGGGATTTTTAGGAATGATTATGCCGTTCTGCTTACTATCTACGGACCGTCATCTCTCAATCCCCAGAATTACCTGGAGCAGGTTGTAGCATTGGCAGTACTGGCAGAATAACAGAAGAGATATTGCAACGGGTAAGAAGAAAATCACACAGCTGACTATTTCAGCTGTGTGGTTTTTCTTAAAACAAGGAACCCCGCAAGAAGATAAACAAGAGAATGAGCTATAACGGCAAATGTTATGTTCCAGTTGTTTCCTGCAGAATAAACAGTTGTAACCATTTCTCCCAGTGGAGCAACAGCCCACCAACTGAGCGATGCTCCAGCTAGTCCGGGGAGCAGAGCCATGTTGAAAAGGCCGAAAGAGAGGGCAGCAGCTCCAGTGTTGCTGGTAATAGAAGAGCACAGAACCGATGCAGATACTACCCAGACAGCTGTAAAAAGACATCTGGTGAAAAGCAAATGAGAGATTGTTTCCAGAGGAACTCCCAGCGGAGCAAGAATTCCAATTGCTGATATAATCATTGCAGCTGCTGTCAGCAGAAAGGCCGACAGAATTGTAGTGAAGAGGTATGTTGCTAATCGGGACTCACTGTCTTTCCACTTTTCCCATGCTTCAGAAAGATACATAGCAGTTAGTGGCGTGGCTATCATTCCTGTAAGTATAACTATGCGCCACAAAGAGAAAACAGAGCGTTTGCCTACCGGGATGTATGGGATCATTCCGGATTCCTGGAGCCAGGATTCAAAAAACATTGATGCCACAAAAAGTACCGGGATTGTCAGGAAGGGCGCAAGCCACTTCAGGTGCAGCACCGTTTTCAGATTATCGATGGATCTGTTTGACACTGTTAGCCTTTCCTTTGTGCTCTCAGACAGGAATATTACCCCGTCTCTATCGATTGGATGAAATGAAGAAATTTTTAACCGTTGCCCTCGCATTACTGATGTGTGGTTGCGGTGACAAGTATACGGGTCTGGGCTCTGTTGATCTCCAAATCAAATCCATTGTATTTAATGATTCCGACCCTGCCACAATAACAGGAACATTGCCATCAGGCAAACCTGCAAACTTTATCACAGCTGTAGATGCACCTCAGATAAAATCATTATCAGTTCAAATTTCTTCAGATGCCGACACAGCAGGTATGCTTGAAGCTAACAATACTGTCAGTTTTCCACTTCAAGTGGAGCTAAATAGAGCATTAAGATCAGTGGGAACTGCTGAATTTTCCATTCAGCATGATGGATTGTCATGGATACCGGATTACTCAGTAAGAGCAGACTCGGGATCAAGAAGAATTTATGCAACGGCTTTTCTGAATAACTCAACAGCTCAAACATGGCACGCTGACACAATCAGACTTGTAGCCCCCGGAAACGGCCTTGTAACGACTGCTACGGGGCGATGGGCGGTGAAGCCTGGGCAGAACGTGGTTCCGTGGTGGAACGCTCCGGTAGGCGCACCGGAAGCGCTTATATCTTACGGTTGGCCTGTCCGTGGACGATGGAACCCCATGATAGCTGTGTACTGCCCCACAGCAGGCAGAATTGAAAGTTGGACAGAAGCAATCTACCAGAGGAATGATACTCTCTGGTTTCCTGCAGATTCCCTCATTGAATTGAATCTCTCCTGGCAGCAAATGCCCAGCGAGTACCGTTGTTCAATGGAAGCGGTATCTCTTACAGACTCAACGGTAAACTGGAAAATTCTATGGCCGTCAAGGCTTCCCAGAGGTGCAGATATTGACCCCGGAATCGAGTCTTTCGAACTCTCCTCAAGAGAATCTGTTACAATAGAGTACAGAGAAATCTACTGACTTGACCATTTTGCTGAAATATGCTAGAATAGCGTTCCTGCGGTGCGCCCGTAGCTCAATTGGATAGAGCATCCGGCTACGGACCGGAAGGTTTGGGGTTCGAGTCCCTTCGGGCGTGCCAGCATTTACACATCAATATCTTACTTAATAAAGACCATATTCTCGATTGCACTACCATAATCAGTAGTTAATCTGACCATGTAACATCCTGAAGCAATCCCATCGGGTGCCCACACAAGTGTGTGTTCTCCTTCAGCAAAAACTCCCTCTCCTAAAACATTGACCACTCTGCCGTTCAGATCAAATACAGTAAGACTTGCCTGCCCTGCATCAACGAGGGAGAACTGAATTTCAGTAACTGCTGAAAACGGGTTGGGAGATATTGAACTGATTGCCACAGAAGGTGAACCTTCCTGAGATTCAAAACCAAGCTCAGGGGCATACTTTATCAGAAAACCCTGGGTTCCGGCCTGACCTGCTGCGATGTATCCACCATGTGAAAGCTGCGTTGCTGAGTATATGATATCACATTCGTAGATATGATCACTCCACAAGCCGTTTCCCTGTGAATCGTAGCGTGCTATTATTCCGCATATACTTTTTGATCCAGAAGGTCCGCCTCTTTCTTCACCTCCATACAGAATACCACCGTCCATGGTTGTACTTAGGGAATAACCGTAGGGTTGATCGCTGCCCGGTGGCCAGAAC
>JADGDO010000015.1:93082-93910 GCA_016744855.1 Candidatus Fermentibacteraceae bacterium
ATCATATCTCAGCAGGTGTGGGCCTCCCGGAGTAGTGGGAGTATTGCCCTGTGCTAAAACCAGTAAACTATTGTCATGATAGAGAATGCTCACGGCTGTTGCCCAACTGGTATATGCCCACTCTCTGGTCCAGAGGGTATCTCCCTGGGCATCTGTGCGGAGTATCCAGGCTTGGTCCATGCCTTCGGTGGGATCAATCCTTCCGCAAACCGCAAAACCCCCATCTGGAAGTTGGGCAATTGAGTAGCCGTAACTCCTTGAGTTGTCTTCAAGCAAATAGAGCTTTGACCAGATTGCCTGACCATCTGAAGAAATCTTGTAAATGGAAAGAGATGTTTGCGTGCTTGATGCCTCTGGAATGCCATAGCCTGTAGCGACAAAGTCACCGGAGGGAAGCTCTATTACCGCGTAACCAATAAGGTTATTGGGGTATGATAATTCACCATATTCCCATATCTGATTTCCTGATGGGGAATATAGAAAGACTGTTTTCTTAAAGTCAGAGTACCATTTTCTTCCAGCGACAACAAAGTTTCCATTACTTGTTTCCTGGACATCATAAAAGACTGAACCGTAAAGCCTCGCCCACTCTATCGCGGGCGGCCCCATTGCCTTTGCAGAGCCAGCCAGGAGTAACAGGCTTATGGTAATTAGTGTTTTTGTCATTCCTTTTCTCTCTACTCTGTAAGCTTGACCCAACCTATTCTTACTGAAGATGAGAACATGGGCCCGGAGTTAAACTCAAGCCAGATCTTCTTTATCTCTCCGCTCCAGAAACCATTTCCAGAAAGATCGTAAGGACCCAAATCATGGGCAGTGGGACCAAAC
>JADGDO010000016.1 GCA_016744855.1 Candidatus Fermentibacteraceae bacterium
CACTCTACCATGCGATAGTGTGGTCTTATGCGGTATTAGCATCCGTTTCCAGATGTTGTCCCCCTGTGAAAGGTTGGTTGTTCACGCGTTACTCACCCGTTCGCCACTGTCATGAATATCTGTACCGAAGTACATCAACTAATCTCGTTCGACTTGCATGCCTTATCCACGCCGCCAGCGTTCGTCCTGAGCCAGGATCAAACTCTCCGCAAATTTATATGCGATTATTTGTTTCCTGTTGTATTTATTTTTGTTCTCTGCAGTCACAGATCTCTGCAAATGTCATCAAGTGACACTAATGCAAAATAAACCCCGAAGGGCCTATAAGCAAAAGAAACTTACACGTAATAGATTCTTAAACATTGCTTCTTCTTCCAGTTATTTCAATCATCGGGCACCTTACCGGTGCTCCGCGGAGGCGGCCTGCGCTTCAAGCGCTCCTGCCCCTAGCGGCTCTCAATTCTAATCAGTCACTCTGCAGGTGTCAACCCCACTTCTGAAGTGGGCGAAAACCGCAGTTTTAAAGGCCAAAAATGACCCGAAAATCTGCTCCGCAGTGCTGACAAAAATCGTGCACCTTCCCGGTGCTAACGCCCGGGGAGCACTGTTTTAAAACAGGGTGCTTACCCGGCACGAGCCCAATTCTAAAGCCCCAACGAGCAGGTGTCAAGCGTAGATTCTCAAGCTGTTGAATATGACAGTTATAGACGATCTCAAACTTTCAAAAAGCCAGCCTCACTGCTTCCCCGAAAAAAGTCAACGGAAGTTAGCTTTCACAAACCACTCTATGTTGACATGGTTTACATATTCAAGGATGTTCTTTCTTGTAAGGAGTAATATGAAAAAGGAAAGCTACCACCACGGGAATCTTTATGACACTCTTATTGAGAAGTCTATAGAGATTATTGAAATGCAGGGTCCTGAATTTATCAACCTCAGAGACCTCAGTCTATCTGTAGGAGTTTCGAGAACAGCTCCTTACAGGCACTTCAAGAGCAAAGCTCACCTTCTTACAGCTGTTGCTGCCAGAGGGTTCTCTATGCTTGAGACGGCTTGCTCTGATGTACCCCAGGGAGATCCTGCTGAGCGTTTGATAGAACTCTGCAATGGGTATCTTCATTTCGCCTTAGCAAACCCAGGTTTGTATGGGGTGATGTTTGCCCCCGAGAGATACCATAATCCTGTACAGGAGGAACTTCGATCTGCTTCAGATAAAGCATTCCTGAAGCTGGAACTTGTTCTGATGGAATTACCCGGTGTAAAGCCTGCTGAGCTCAATGCAGGGGCAGTCTGGGCAATGGTTCACGGGCTTGCGATCATTATAAATCAGAACCTTGTCCAGGTCATCGGGCAGGGAAGACCAGACTCAGCTGCCATTCCATCATCCGCTCTAAAGAAAGATGTTAAACTATTGATCAATCATGCCCTGGAAGTGCTCGCTGTTGGGCTCGCCTCACCTTCTCTCTAAAAAAATGGAGGGAGCATCTGCTCCCCCCATTTACTCTTCTTTAGTATTATTTTAACTCTTAAAAGGAATTCTTGATAGCTCCCCAAGAGGTTGTGGCAAGAGACTGGGTAGAAAGAGAAACCGTGAACTCAACCATACGATAGCCAGACGTAGGTCCGTATGTCCAGAAGAAGTGACCTGTGGCATCGCAGTACGCTAGCCCGAGTGAAACCATTACAGAGCTTGAGTATGGTGATTCAACACTACCTATATAGGATATTTCAGAGCCATCCCAGCTGTAGAAGAAGAACATTCCCATATCAAAAACGCCAACGGCAATGCCCGTATTGCCTCCCTCGAGAGGGAAAGTTGCAACACCGCTACCCTGCTGTGTGGCACCTATCTCAGGAATTGACCATGTTTCTGAGCTCCCACCGGGCTGAAATCTGCACAACTCATCGGTGTATCCATTGATAACTGTCCAGTAGTGAGTGCCGTCAAACGAAAATCCCCTGCTGTACTTTCCACCGGGATCATCCTGAGTTCCCCAGGTAACACCAACATCATCAGACTGATAGAAACTGAATGAATCAAAATCATTTACGATTATTTCAGAAACAGTATCTCCCGTGTTACTGCAGGCAAGGCCCCATGAATGGCCCTCAGAAGCCGGTGGAAGAGTGATGCTCTGAGAAGTCTGTCCATCTTCCCATATACGGATGACGTCATCACCATTATCAATTCCAAGAACAACTGGACCGGAGGTAGTTTGCATTACAGTCAAATCCAATGCTTTTTCCGGAAGAGTCCACTCATCAACAATCTCAATCACAATATCTTTTGTATCTGGATTAGGATCTGTAAGCTGCAAAAAAGATTCCTGCATCGCGAACGCTGAAGCAACACAAGCAAGAGCAATAATGAAGAATTTCATGCGAAAGCCTTTCCGTTTCTGTTTCTGTTTTCAATTTAATTCGGTTCCGAACTATCGCCCTATATATAGGACACACTTACAGATCAAGTCAACTCAGTTTTCAACATCAACTTAATCAGTAGAATTAACTAAAACAGATCAAAACTTTAGATAGGCTTTATTGCTATGAATCGGAGGGGGAGAGATTATCTCTCACGGGTGGATTGGAGGTTCTTTCAGTATTAGCTCTTTTAAGATTTTCCAGTGCTTTGCTCAGCAGAGTACAGAGTTCAACTCTCTCTTCATTGCTGAAATCCTGGTAAATTGTATCCAGTAGTCTGTCCGACATGCTCCCAAAACGTGATTCAAGGATTCTTGATTTCTCTGTTGCAGCTACTCCAACCTGTCTTCTATCACCGGGTATTGACTGTCTTTCCACGTAGTCTCTGGCTTCAAGCGTATCTATAACACCTGTAATTGTAGACTTTGCCCTTCCAGTCTTCTCAACAAAAGTTTTCATCGTTATCGGAGGGGGACTTGTCAGAAGAATTTCAAAGATTGTACCATGGGCTGTTTCCACATCGCTAAACCCAGCGCTATCTAATTCAGTGCGCATAAACTCATTAGCTTGATGCCTTATGAGGGAAACTTTTCTTACAATACCTCTTATCTCCTTATTCATAGTACACCTCTTCAATAGTTACAATTGATTTCCAGATACATACTACTGGAAACCTCATCTCTCCTGACATTCAAGAAGTTTGCCGGTGAATCTTCCTGATGTAAACCAGAGGATAACATACTATCCATGTGGATGAGAAAGCAGTATCGGGTATCTCCCCGATCATCCACTTCCTGCTGACCACAATTTGCCTTATAAGTAAGCAAACCATGAATGGAGGATCTCTTGTCACTTATTTTCTTACTGTATTCACTGATTGTTCCAATGGCAATGAACACTGAAACACCCGACGAATTTCTTGAGATTCTTGCCTCCAGTGATGCTGAGATATGGGTTGAACACCAACTTACAGGCAATTCTCCAGAAGAAATTCAGGCTGACAGTATCAGATCTGTTTTGGAGTTGAAGAGAAGCCTCTCTGTTGATTCTGGTGAGAGAATTCTGCAGGACGTGGAAGGAGGCTACAGGGTAATTTTCCCTGAAACTCGTTGGACCTGGAGGATGGATGGAGGAAGAATAGGCTCTGTTTCAGGTGAAACAATAATTGAATGGCATCCGGGAGGTTATTCCTGGGTAACAGTACCTCTGATGAAGGATGAGGGTAAAGTTATCGGTCGGAAAGAATCTGTCTGCATGGGAGTAACAATAACTGCGACAATATTTTTTATTGGAATAATTGCTGTCTGGTATGCTAAAAGAAGATACAGCTGATATCCTTACTCGAAGCGATCCCATTCACCGGAAAAATCGAGAACTTCAATGGGACCTTCACGATCCTGTTCACCCACAGTCATTGCCTTGTCGAGGAACTCATCAAGATCACGCTGAAGAAAAACAGAAGTAGTAAGAAGTGATTGAAACTGAGAATACTCATCCCGATTCTGAACAGGAACTCCCTCTACTTCACCCATCGACTCTTTCATCTTGCGAAGAAGAGATGAGAGTGCCATAGATAGTTCATTTGCCTGCTTGTATATACTCATTTATCATTCACCTTTTTCTTTTCCATATCATTTCCAGGGAGTCATTCAGTGCAGCTACAAGCGCACTCTCCGAGGCATTTCTACCAGTAGGATGCCCTTGGCCTTCAAGTACTGTAATACTACAGGATTCGCTGAGTGTACTTTCTGCCATGAGCTTGCCTTCTTCCGGCGGAGAAACTCTATCTCCGTCACAGTATATATACTCCACTGCGCAACCCCTGTTCAAGTACTGCAACCAGAAAACAGGTTTAAAGCTCTCCAGATTGCGCACAGCCCAACCGGGCATCAGTAATTTCAGGAAAGCTACTCCTGCTCTGCCGGTTCGATTTCGAGCAGCCTGGAAGAATGAGCTGTACGATCCATGTACAACAATACCAGCCGGAACAAGTTCCCCTGCCAGAGAGCAGGCTTTTATAGCGGAAGATCCACCCATGGAGGTCCCGTAAACAACTGTGTCTTTCGTCATGTATCCGGAGTCTGTAGCAAACTGAAGCGCACCTAAAATATCATGAACCTCATCTGTACCCGCTGTGGCCAGTTTCGCTTGATGACCGTCAGTTCCCCGCATAGGAACAAGAAGAAATGAAGCACCATTAATCTCTTTCAGTTTCTCCCCAAGCTCAGCCCTGGATAGAAATGATCCACCTAGACCGTGTACGAAAACAACCAGTTTCTCAGAGCCTTTCAAGAGGTATCCTGTCACCTCATGCCCATCAAGAGAAGACCACCTTTGTTCTTCCCACATTTTTCCCGGAACACCTGTAGCTTGATGCTGACAGTACCGGAACATGTTGGCAAATCCGGTGATACCTGGCCTTCGAAGCCTCTTTCGGAGAAAAATCCAAACGAGGAAACCTGATAAAGAACCTATGAACCAACCTGCAATCACATCTGTAGGATAATGAACAGCAAGGTATACACGGCTGAATCCGACAACAAGGGTAAAAAGCAACGCTGGTATCGCGGCAGGTGGATAGACTAGAGCGGTAAATACAGCCAGACCTGCTGAGTTCGCTGCATGATTAGATGGGAAGCTTCTTCTTCCCCCGGTACGCAGCCTGCAGTCAAGAAGTAGAGAAATAGATTCATCTCGATTTGGTCGGGTTCTTTTTACATTGTGTTTCAGGAATGTTCCGGCCTGATCTGTAAGTGCTATACAGAGGATAAGACCGAGAATATAGACTCTGGGGTTAATTCTCTGAAAGCGTGTTCCCGGATGAGGAAGTTTTCTGCCTGCAATTAGAAGAAGAACAACGGCGACAGCAATGAATGGATACCAATTATGCTTGTCAGTAATGATAAGCATAGCTCTTGTCAGAAAGGGGTTTTCCAGCTGAAGATTTACAAATTTCAGCAGCTGCAGGTCGTATGAGAAAAAGGTATTCACCGGATACTAATCTCAACTGTATGAGTGAAAGATGGCGAGTTGAAAGGAATGGAATGCCATAAGCCGTTATCAGCCAGGTATTCAGCATGAAAAGTAATTCCTGAAACCCCGTTAAACCAGCTCTTCATAATGGGAGGATGCAAAGATCCGAAAGAAGTAAAACCTAATGGGTAGGGGGAAACCACCATCCACTCAAAAGGTTTCACATATGCAGCGAGGAGGAATCCAATATCACCATTACCGATCATCCTCCCGGGAACTACAAGAGAAGGTATCTGCAATCTTCTTAAGAGAGCAGCACCCAGTGAAGCAGCAGAAGCAGAATTCATGATTTCTCCCCGAAGAGCCAATTCCGAGAGTGGGAAGAAGAGAATTTGTTCTGTAAGCGGAGTAGCGCTGCTGTACAAAATGGAAATCTCATCCATGACCCGTCCAAGAAGCCTGACAGGATTCGGTTCGTTTGCAGCAAGAACAGTGGCCTTAATGTATACCGGGTCATCACCGGCCCAGAATACCTCAGTATCCAAACAACTGTCCAGAAATGGATCTTCTCCGGGAAAAGGAACCATAGCTTCATCAGTGGACGACAAAGTTGAGATGGTAAAAGAAAAAGGTATTACAGAAACATCCTGTGAAAACTCAATTTCGAAAGCACCTTCAGATACTCCGTTCAGTTCGAGCCATCCATTTGAAATGGAAGAAGAGCCTGATATGCCGACAATCTCAATTTCAGGTGGACCTTCAGCAGTCTGCCATGGTAATACTGAGGGAATGGGGAGAACGATACTGACAGAGTCTCCAGGTTGAAACTCTCCTGAGAAATGAATGCTCACAGAGGTTTTGAATGGCTGAAAACTCCCTAGCCCCATGAGTGGACAGTCCATGCTCCAACCTCCGTCACAGAGATCGCGGAGAAGCCCTGCTCTGTTCCACAAGAGTTGATCTGACCATTCACATCCATCGATCATTTCGGCAGCCTGCTGATAGTCGTTTCTAAAAAAGAAACGCTCAGCTGCGGAGAGTACGGTCTGATTACTGCTGTCTGCAACAAGTAGGCAAAACAGAATGGTTACTATTGAGTTAATCATATGCTGTAAGATATTCACTTTATCCGAAGAGAGCCACAGTGTGGTAATACTTCTATTACTCTGTTATCTTTCTTCCCACCCTGAAAAGAGGTAAAGTGGACAGAAAAGCAGTAATATCTCCACCGGTAATAACAGCTTCAGAAGTTCCAGCCGGTGCATTCATGCTTGCCGGAGGACTTGCTGCAAGAGGCATTCAAGCCCCCATCCACGACTTGTCACTTGGTTTCTTCAGATGGCTCTTTCTAGAGCACGCACCACAGCAGGGTTATGCAAACTGTACCCCGTCACTTGAATACCTGATGTCTCCGGGTACCGATCTCTATGATCCACACAAGCACAGAAGCGTATGTGGTGTACTTCAATCGGTTCTGAAAGTTTACAAAAAAAAATTCCCCGGCTGGCAACTTTCGCTGATGGACAGCGTTCCTCCGGGAGTTGCCCATTCAACAGCAGGTCTGGTTTCAATGGCTCAAAGCGGATCAACTCCTTTCAGCGAGTATTTCAGAAAATGGATAAGAGAAACATCCGGAACCTTTGACCATGCGCTAATTTCTCTGGCATATCTCTCACAACTCCCTGCTGCTGTAGAAATTGCATGGTTGCTTGAAGAATCTGGCATTAGGGTTACTGTTGGGGGTTCACTCGCAACTGCTCTTCACGATACCGGAACAGGGTTGGAACTTCTAAGAAGCTGTTTCCGAGAGATAGCTCTGGATGATGGTCGCTCGCTAACAGGAGAAACCGAACCATTTCTTTCAAAGGTGGTCTGGCCGGAATTTGCAAATCACTGGAAGTATCTGAGTTCAAGACCCATTATCCCGTTCCCTCTTACTACAGGTTGCACCTGGAATAGATGTCTCTTCTGCCCCGATAGAGACAAGCCTTTTTCTGATGTCGCAACAGCAAATCTTAAAAATCTTCTTGCAGGTGGGCCAGACAATCCTGTTCTTCACCTTATTGATTCGGAAATACCACCACGTACAATCGCCGGTATGCTTCCTCTTCTTAAAGGGAAAACCTCAGGTTTTTATGGTTTTGCAAGACCACAGGCAGAATGGCTAAAAAACGATCTCCTTGCTAAAATGTCAGATTCTGGATGCCTTATGCTTCAGACAGGAGCAGAGAGCGGGAGCAGTGTGATTCTTAAGAAGTTCATGAAAGGCTTCTCACCTGATACCGCTGAAAAGGTGATAGCAGCAATTTCAGACACAGGTATGAGAAACTATGTTTATCTGCTGTTCGGTCTTCCCGGTGAGAACAATGAAGACAGAATTCTCACTCTGGAAATGGTCAAAAGGCTTCAGGGTAAAATTGATTTTATGAACCTTTCAGTTTTCAATCTTCCAGAAAAGTGCGAGCTTACAGACAGAGCAGAGGAATTTGGAATAATTCCGGGAGAATATGACAGTGAGGCTTCTGTTCTCCGATTCTACCGACCATTTCAAAGCATCGATGGTTCTGACCCCAGAAGAGAAGCCAGAGAATTTATCAAGAATGTTTTCAAACAAGATCAAGCTGTTGTTCCAGTTCTTCAATCTACACCGAGATGGTTCCGTGCCGGTCACATGGCCTTAATGAAGAGGACTACTTCCCTTTAAGCCTGCTGATCTTACGCACAGCAAAAACAATAGCACCGGATAGAATGATACAGGCAAGGTTGAGCGAAAAAAGAGACAACCCTCCCTGCCAACCAGAGTATCCCCCTCCCCAAAGCAACCCGGCTGTAACTAGTGGAGGCATAAGGGCAACAGCGACCATTACCCCGATAAGAGTTGATGATCCCCCGGTACAAAGGGCAATCGCCCCGGCAGCACCTGAAGCAAGAGCCAAAACAATATCGGATGGTCCGGCCTGTATTCGGGAAGTTATCTCAGAGAGAGTGGGATCGACAGTAAGCAGCATTCCCAGAATTGCCGAGAAGGCCACCGCAATAGCGCTGCGAACCAGCATTTCCCTGAAAGAGAGGAGCAATAGCTTCCTATCTCCATGAATCAAACTTAGTGAGAGTCCGACACTGGGACCCAGCAGAGGAGCAATCACCATTGCTCCGATCAGAATGGTCGCACTGTTTCTATACAAGCCTGAAGCGGCAACCACGGCAGAAAGAAATGTAAGAATCCAGGTGGAAGGAGAAGGACTGGTCATCTCTACAACATCCTGCTTCAATTCATCATAACTTATCATCCCGGAGGAACCCTCATCTTCGGGAATCGAAGCCTCCACAGGAAGGCAAACAATTCTGATATCATCAATGGTGTCTGCAAGAGTAGAGCTTAGGGTTCTTGTTACTGTCTCGCTGCTTGCCGAATCGGTAAGTATATGAAGCTGAGAATGGGTTTCAGAGAGTCGTTCAGTCCACATTGAAGTAATTTTTAGACCACTCACAGAGGACCGCGCCAGTTCAAGTCTCCCGGTTGGAAGAAATACTTCTATCAGTCTTCCTGCCATAACATCTCCTCACTTTCAAGATAATTTATGAGGAATTCGGATGCAATGTTCCCTGTAAAAGCTGCACCTGCTTCTGTCATGTGCATACTGTCATAGAAATAGTCTTGACTGTGAGGAACTTCTGAAGCAAGATCCAATACAGCAACATCTTCCTGAATACATATCTCAATCAGATCACTGTTTAGCATTTCCAGCATTCGCGAAAATGTTGCAGCTGAAATTGGTCGGTCAGAACCGCCAACCCATTGCTGCGTTTCGAGGACCCCTCTCCAGTAATCATTGTCTTGATAAAGAAGCGGTTGAGTCATGAAAACAGGAGTGATTCCAAGAACACGGCACTCCTGAATAATCAGTCGAATTCGCCGCTGGTAATACCCGGGATCTTCCAGCAGTTCATGAATATCCTCTGGGAGAGGAATCTCTTCCTCAGTCATTGCCACTTCATGATAGTATGGGTCAACACTCTGACTAATGACAGGCGCACCATCCATATAGACTTTTTTTATTTTGTACAAAGTTTGAAGAACCATGCTGCGGGAGAAGAGGGATTGTCTTATCCCGGAATCAGGAAGCCTGTCCACTGTGCCTCTACTCCCTCTAAGCAGCGGACCCATGTCATTTACTCCTACAAGAAATAGAGCAATATCGGGTTTGATAATCGAGAGGACCTCTCGGACAAAAAGAAAATGAGTGTCCGCAGAGTGTCTTGGAATTCCTCCGTTGCCAACCCAGGTCAGGGGATGAATTTCCCGTAGCCTGTTCTGTATAACACGCGACCAGGTCAGATCATCATCGAGATAGTAGTTTGCAGTTGTGCTGCCTCCCACAGTAACAATAGTCAGGTATTCATCCCATTGCACGGGAGGGTCTTCTCCACGCAAGCCCCACATATTTGTCGACAGCGTTCCTCCCGGTGTCACTCCGGGAAGGTCCACTTCAAGAGTAACTTTCTGATACGGCTTCAGACCGAATCTGGGATTAAAAATGCTCCGGGGTAACAAAACATGCAGAGCAAGTTCAGCAATAACAAATGCAATAACCAGAGAAATGATCATAAGAACAGTTCCACCGATAGCAGTCTTTCGCTTTGATGGCTCATAGAGAGCTGTTACCAGAATACCAGGGCTTACAGATAGAAGTGCTGCTCCAATAACGAAACTCTTTCTCTGAAGAATTGGCACAGGAAAGAGAAACCAGATGACTAAAAACAATACCGGAAGAAGTGTAAGAAGAATCCCCGCAGCAATATCAGGTATTCGGGATACAACTGGAAACAATCGTTTCTGCACTACACCCGGTATAGTAAACAAAGCTAAAGCGGTTACCAGAGAGAGAAAGAGGACAAGAAGAACACCAGCGACAGAAGGTGACCATCTTCCAAGAATTGTCCCATCTGAACTTTGAGAAGTAAAAAAAACAAAAAATACAAATGCAAGGGCAATGCATACGATTCCCAGAGTTGTTCTTAGAAATGTTGTGCTACCCATTAAAGAATATCACTTGCAAGCTCAGCAAGTTTACTGCGCTCTCCCCTGACAAGGTTGATGTGTGCATAAATGCTCTGCCCCTTCATTCTACTGACTAGGTAAGCCAGTCCATTTGATCTGCTGTCAAGGTAGGGTGTATCGATCTGGTAGATGTCACCTGTAAAGACAAATTTTGTACCCTCACCGGCTCTTGTAATAATTGTTTTGATCTCATGGGGAGTAAGATTCTGAGCTTCATCAACAATGAAGAAAACCTTGTTGAGACTTCTACCTCTAATGTAAGCAAGGGGTGTGATGATG
Source organism: Candidatus Fermentibacteraceae bacterium (assembly GCA_016744855.1). GTDB lineage: Bacteria > Fermentibacterota > Fermentibacteria > Fermentibacterales > JCC-6 > Sabulitectum. Next base: position 10,736 of record JADGDO010000016.1, read on the forward strand.
AGCTTTTCAGAATCAACCATATCCTGTACCATTTTGAATTCATTACTCTCTCTTGCAAACTTGTTTCTTATCACACCCAGGTTATCCCACAGAGGATGCATGTAGGGATCGAGCTTGGATTGAATGTCTCCGGGAAGAAAACCCATATCCCTGTTCGAGAGAGGAACTACGGGACGGGCCAGATACAGCTGACGGAACTTCTTCCTGAGTTCAAGGGCAGCGGAGAGAGCAAGAAGAGTTTTTCCGGTTCCAGCTTTTCCAGTAAGAGTAACTAACTGAACATCCGGGTCAAGAAGTGCATGAAGAGCAAAGGCCTGCTCTGCATTCCTAGGGTCAATTCCGAAAGCACGGCTTTTCTTTACTCGATGGAGTTTTTTGTCAGCAGGTGAGTGGTATGCCAGAGCGCTTCTGCTACCATTCCTCAAAATGTAAAATTGGTTTGCTGATGGTTCCTCTTCAAGAAACACCTGTTCCGGGTCTATTGAGCATGTATCCTCGTACAATGCAGTGATGGCTGTCTCGGATACCCCCTCAACCAGAGTGCTCCCTGAGTACAGATCATCTGGGCAGGCTATTTTATCTGTTATGTAATCCTCTGCAGTCATACCGACAGCAAGAGCCTTCATTCTGAGGTTGATATCTTTAGTAACTAGAACAACACTTTCACCGGGAATCTCCTTCTGAACTTCCACTGTAACTGCAAGAATCCTGTGATCCGGAGTGTCTTCCGTAAAAATACCCTCTAGGGCACTAATGCCGTTCATTGCATGTCTGACAATAACGCGCCCTCTGCCGGCACCGAGTGAGATGCCCTCCGGAGGCATCCCCTCATCAGCAAGTGAATCAAGCTGTCTTATAAAAGATCTTGCAGAGAAATTGATGGGATCGCTTCCCTTTTTAAATGAATCAAGCTCTTCCAGAACTGTGATGGGAATGACAACATCGTGCTCCTGAAAATGATCCAGACACTGATGATCGTGCAGAACAACATTGGTGTCCAGTACAAAGGTGCTTTTCTCTCTCTTAGTCATATTACCCTCTTTCTTCGGGAACAGTGTTAAGCTCACCCGATACAAACCGGGTTTCACCGAGTTCCGTTAAAAGCACAAGGGAACCGTCTGCATCCACTCTAAGGAGAGTACCGTGATATTCCTCTCGACCTCCCAGCAAAGTTACAGTTTTCCCCTTTTTCCAGAGAATGGAATTTAGTTCATCAATTGTGGAGTCCAATGGATTGTCTTCTCTTCTACTCCATGAAGAATCCAGCTCGAAAAGCAATTCTCCCAAAAGCTCTTCTGCTTGTGGGGCATCAGAGAACTCAGACCATGCACCCGGTGGAAGAAACTTCCGGTCTGGAATATCGGGGAATGAGGTTAGGTTTACTCCAATCCCGAGAATAAACCAGCTCTCAGGGAAGGTCCCAGCCTCAGCAATGATTCCTGCAATCTTCTTCCCCTCCACAACAACATCGTTAGGCCATTTAACACTGGCCTCGATGCCTCTTCGCTTAAGCAAGCGAGTCAAGACAACAGCCGTAAGAAGAGAAACACAAGGAGCAAGGTTTATAGGAGGAGATGGTTTCAGAAGAAAACTTGAGTAAAAACCACCGACTGGAGAAATCCAGGCTCTACCCGTTCTACCACGTCCTGAAGTTTGTGATGATGCAATGATTACAGTTCTATCCTGAAGCAGAGCCAGCTTTTCTCGCATCAGGAGCTGAGTAGAAGTGACCGTTTGCTCAGCAAAGATAGTCCACTGATTTAGTTTATATGGTGTTGCCATATGATCAATATAACCCATACATATTCCCCGGTCACCGCCGAGAGAGAAGCTGGTGAATGTGACAGAAAAAGTTGCCCTGTTGGGTGGAAATTATTATGATACCGCCTCGGTGGGCCGCTAGCTCAGTAGGCAGAGCATCTGACTTTTAATCAGAGGGTCGGGGGTTCGATCCCCCCGCGGCTCACCAGATCGTTTTTCGGGTCAATTCTTTATTGACGGAAACAACCGAAAACATTATGATACCGCTCGCTTCTTTGTGGCCCCATCGTCCAATGGTAAGGACACCGGCCTTTCACGCCGGCAATACGGGTTCGATCCCCGTTGGGGTCACCAAGAAGAAATCCCTCAAGGTTGTATATGTCAAGAAGCCCTGTTTCAGGGTCTTTTTTTTGTTCCAACACTCCAATGACATTTTCTAATGCTTCCCTCAATTGATCCAATTTCTGCTCAGTTGGGAACGTTCCACCTGTGGTAAACGTATCTTTTTCTCCGTCAACTAATTCTGCTCTTATTCAGGAGATAACTCTGATAGGAGGTTAGTCCAGTGAAGTATACAATTACACTGTTTATGCTACTCTTGGGAACAGCTGCAGCAGATTCAACAACTGTATTCGAAACCCAGTTCGCAACAATGCCGGATGGATGGTACACCCACGAATGGAATTTCAACGGGCAAACGAGAGCCTGGATAGACGAGTGGGTCACCAGTGCCGAACCGCCATACAGTTTCTCCGCTACTATGGGCTCGCAGGTACAACCGGGGAAGTTATCACTCCTCGGCTCACCGAAGAGAGCATCCGACTGACAGGCAGCCTTATGAGGGGTTTTTGCTATATCAGATGGGGCGCGAAAAGGTGCAACCGGCTGTAATCCTGCGAAATATTCCATCGAACCCGTATACCCTGGATTCAATGCACAGAGACATACCGGAGGGTTTTTCAAATACAAGCATATTCAGTCCCAGATAGGGCATGAAACCTCCATCCATTGCGGGGTCATAGCCGGGACCGATGCAATCAGCATTATAGATATGGGGAGCTGTTACCCGAATCCGCAAAGCCCCTCCTGCAAGCGCCCTAAGCTTCCATAATCTGGGAGAGAAGAGACCTGCTCTAAAATTTACGAATGTGAAAGTATACTCTCCATTGGAGAGTAGATTGAAGTCCAAACCAACTTCAGTCCACCTTAAAGGCGAAAACATCATTCCCGCATCTAGTCCACCGTATCCGCTGCTGTCTCCCTGGAAATAGTCCATGGAGGCATAGTATCCCACCCTCCCATAGTATTCAGAAGATTCGGATGGGACTGTGATACCGGCAAGGCAGCAGATCAGAAGTTGTATCATTCATATCCTTTCGAGTCAATCATTCACCATTTCGACATGCTTGGTCATCAGGGAGAGATAACCATTGTATCTGAATATCGAATTTACCCATCACTGAACAAGAGAGATGGTCTATGCAGAAGAGCCAAAGGGGTAGGCAAAATCAACTGCAGGCTGATTTAAATCTGAATCCGCGGTATTTCAGATGGTATCTGAACAAGTACTTCATAATTCAGATACTGTGAAAGTGCGGAAAAGGAACTCACAGAAATCTCGGTACCTTTTTGGTTACCGATTATCACAACCTCATCACCTTTTCGCGCTTCAGGAATCGTTGTCACATCGGCCATGAGCATGTTCATGTTCACAACCCCTGAAACTGGAGCGCGTTTACCTCGGACAAGAACATACCCACAGTTACTCAGATCCCTTGAAAATCCGTGAGAGTACCCTATAGGAATTGCAGCAAAACAGCTGCTAACAGTTGTTAAACAAGAGTTACCGTAACCAACGAATTTCCCTGGTGCAACAGCATGCAATGACATTATCTGTGTTTTCCAACTAATCACACGTTTCAACGGAGATGGTATCTTGATCGGTTCATCCCCATCGGGCTTGAGACCATAGTTCAGGAGGTAGTTCATCTTGGTTTCGCTAGTGGGCCAAAATCCATACATGGCAATGCCCACCCGAACCATGTCCATCCTGGTTTCTGGATAGGTGAGAGTTGCAGCGGAACAAGCGGTATGTCTTATCCCTGTTGCGATGCCCTGGGATACCAGAAGGTTACACAACTCGTTGTACTTCTCCATCTGTTTCTGAATCCTATAGTAATTGGCTATCGATTCAGCTCCTGCGTAATGGGTGGCGGTTCCAACAACCTCAATCCTGCCATGAGATTTCTTAATGATTTGAGCCACTTCTTGCAGGTCGTTCTTTGTTAAGCCTGTTCGATGAAAGCCAGTCTCCAGTTCAAGATGAATATGGGCATTTGCAGCTGTATTCTTCACAGCTTCCGTGGTGGCTTTCAATCTGTCCATTGAAGAGACGTAGAATGAAATGCCGTTTTCAATCGCCCAAGGAAGCATTTCATCTGCTATGAAGCCCATAATCATGATCTGGCTATTTTCGTTTTTTACAGCGAGTGTTCTTGCTGCCTCGTCGGAAGAAAATACTGAAAAATGATTTATACCTACCATCTCGGCCATCGGCACCATCTGCTCAATTCCATGGCCATAAGCGTTTCCCTTGATCACGAAGGAAAGACGGCAATCACTTCCAATAATGCTTCGTATGAAATCCGCATTAGTCCGAAGATTGCTTAAGTTCAGCTCGATCCTTGAGGAATGGAGGTTGTTAATAATCAATTTCAGAATCCTTTCAGTAACTTGCAACCTACAAGAATCCAGTCCTTAGTCAACCACCCCTGCAACATATCTTCGAATAGAGAAAAGCTTCTCTTTTCAAAACCGATATTCGGACACATAAACAGCATGGATGCTTCAATCGACTTTCCAGGAGATGCTCTTCTATGAAAAACAGTAATGATTGAGTGCGATGTATCGCGATAGATTATCTGCAATATACCATTCTTCAATCCCAAGAGCGCCTGCATAATCTATTTAATTACTAATTTTATATAATAGTGTTATTTGCCCTATTGACTTGCCATATTTGAGTATTATATTATGTTTTCATTAGTTAAAAACAAGGATGTGAATAGATGATATGTATCGAGACTATCAGCTCCATGGAGGAACTTGAAAAGTTCACCACTGTCGAGAAATTTTCGGCAAAACTGCATGAGATGCTGATGCCCTTCGAAGACGACCTTTGCCAGATTCGAGATGGTATTGACTATGCAATGGATAATTCAGGCAGTAGAGGCGGATTCATTCTTGCTGCATTGGACGGAAAGGATATCGTCGGAGCATTGGTGATGCTTAGAACCAATATGGCCGGTTATGTGCCCGAGAACCTTCTTCTCTATGTAGCTGTGGATAAAGGTACTCGCGGAAAGGGTACTGGAACTCAATTGATAAATAATGCTTTGAAGCACGCAGAAGGAAATGTAAAACTGCACGTTGAATATGATAACCCTGCGAAAGCGCTCTATGAAAAAATCGGTTTCATCTCAAAGTACGCCGATATGAGATACTCAAATGAATAGACTACTTATAAATACAGAGGCAATCCTTCATAATTACGACTACATCAAAAGACTTGTTGGTATGCACGACAGCTCTCTAACTGTTGTCACCAAAGCTTTTTGCGGCCACACTGCCGCTGTTAAGGCCCTAGTAGAGGGTGGTATTGAATCCATAGCTGATTCAAGGCTGGAAAACCTAAAAGCAATTACAGAGAATCAAACGAAAGCGGAGAAATGGTATCTGAAACCTCCTCATCCAGAAGAACTTGAGGACGTGGTCAGATACTCGGATGTATCACTGAACACCGAGCTCAGTATTGTAAAACAGATTAACAAAGTTGCACAGAAAGCTGGTGTCATCCACAAGATTCTGCTGATGATCGAGCTGGGAGACCTGCGAGAAGGAATTCTTCCGGGAACTCTTGTAGAGATGTACAACGATGTGTTCAACCTTAAGAACATTGAGATCATCGGTATTGGAACGAACTTGGGTTGCCTTTCCGGTACGGTTCCGGGAATGGATCAACTTATGCAACTCGTTCTTTACAAAGAACTCCTAGAATTGAAGTTCAACAGGAAGATTCAACTGCTTTCCGCAGGGTCCAGCGCAAGCCTGCCCTTCCTTCTGAATGGCCTTATTCCAAAGCAGGTAAACCATTTCCGGGTTGGCGAATCCATACTGCTGGGAATCGACATCTTGCAGGGTGGTGTAATGGCAGGGCTACGAGAAGACGGTTTCATCTTGGAAGCTGGTGTGGTAGAGATAAAGAAGAAGAACCTGGCACCAACAGGCGAGTTTAACGATGAGTTACAACCCTTCGGTCCTCCGGGTGAGCAGAAGCAGTACGCTCCTGGCGAAAGAGGATTCAGGGCTGTGGTCACAATCGGGGAACTCGACACTGACATAGCAGGACTTACTCCCTTGAACAAAGAGTATGAGATAGCAGGAGCAAGCAGCGATCTTGCGGTGCTCAATGTAGGAAGTGTTGACTCGAGTCTTAGTGTGGGAGATTTGATAAGATTTAAAGTCAGCTACTCCGCACTGATAAGGCTAATGAACAACAAATACACGGAAAAAATATTGGTCTGACGGCATAGAAGAACCTGAATTATATGATTAACAGCCTCATGGGCGGTTTCTTGTAATGGAAGAAATAGTGTCATGCAGCTACTATTGAGGCTTTTCTGGAAGTGATACTATGAAGTCTACTCTTGCTGGCATTGGTGGAAACTCTATTGTTAGCCTTAGCAGACTGTAATTTTTAATATTTCTTCCAATGCGCTGAAAACAAGCAGTAATAAGATCGGAATAAACAGGAACGCCGGGCAGTGGTACCGGAGACCTGCCACTCTTGTATACAACGGGTTGCTCATAAAGTGGAAGTTTATCTCCTGGTGTCATTGCAGAGTAATCTGATGCAGGAAAGATTAAACTCCACATCTCTACTTCCCAGGCACTGTTTGAGAATTCCTCCGGTAAAAATAGCTCAACAACGTATTTTCTGGTTGGTGTTCTTGAAGAGTTTTGCAAAGCCGCACCATCGTTGATAACTCTTCTGTACAGATTTCCTGCATTTAGCACAGTTTCTGCAGTGAAGATAGTTATAGCACTCTTTATGCCAATTTCGTCACTTTTGATATAAAAACTACTTCGTCCAAATCGATCTTTAACAGAACCGAATTCAGGTAGTTCCTTTGAGGAAAAGTCCTTAAGAACAGGAGGGCCATGCTTTTCACAGGGAAAAAGAAATTCGCTTTGCGTGGTGTTTTTAAGAATTCCTTTCTCATCAAGTATTGAGGTGACTGAAAACCTCCAGGGTACTTGAGGCCTTGTACGGTATAGGCCCACTTGTCCTTGGATTCTGCAGATGTCCATTGAGGCGGGGTTCTTCTTGGAGGGTATCAGAATACATGTAGAAAGCTGAACATCACTCTGAACTCCAAAAGTATAGCTGTTTCCTTCAAATGATTTTCTTCTGTGAAGACAGTCGTTAGATGTTCTTTCCTCTGTCGAGAGACCGGCAAGCATTATCTCAAGTTCTTTACGGCTTCCAGCATAAGATCGGACAAGCCATTCCAACTTTTTGAAAGAATCACTGAGAGCCTGTACTACATTGACGGGTACTCCGGCTTTTCCTGCCTGAGAAGCAAAGTTCAGCAGTGCCTTCTTACCTGGAAGGTATTTTCCTACGCTGAATAAATCTGCTGAGTTTGCAAGGTGGCTGACTTTCCAAGCAAGGTTCATATCAATCTCTAACAGATTCTTCAGATCGACAGGGCGAACAGCAACAGGGTCTCCAAAGCAGGAGATGATTTGAATAAGTGCATCCTGTATTCCACCAAGCACTTCGGTGGCTTCCGTCTCAAACTCGCTCAATTAAGTACCTTTCTGTTTTTAATAGTATAATCTAATTTCTTAAAAAAAGGAGAGTTTTCACACTCTGTTGGTAGAGTAGCGATGAAGCATGCGATCTAAATTGAGTAATGAATGCAAATATTGTTGGGGTTGACAGTAACTGGTTGTTCTAATATAAAAACTCTGTCCACGGAGGCTTATTTTTTGAGAGTTATAAAATTTGTAAAAAATTTTTACAATACTAGGAGGGGTAAAAATGCTAGTACAGTTTCTTGTCTTCATTACACTTGCGGGGTATGGGCCCTGGGCGTCGATTGGCCCAGAAGGTGGTGACGTTAACACACCTGTTCAGTCGCCTTCAAACGCACAGGAGCTCTGGGCTCTTTCAGGGACAAACCCAACCCAGGTGCTTCACTCAACAGACGCCGGAGAAACCTGGGAGACTCTCTCCTCTTTCACCGGCAGCACACCATATGACATGATTGCATGCCCAAATGGTAACCTGGTCGTGGGAGGCGGTAGTAGAACGTGGACCTCTACCAATGGAGGAGAATCCTGGACCACAAACAGCTTCTCAAACACCACCTTCTATGATCTTGAACCCCACCCAAGCAATTCAAACGAGGTCTTTGCATCGGGGTATGCCTACGACAGTGGTTGGAAATTTGCCTATATGCATTCCGCCGATGGTGGGAATAGCTTCTCTACTACATTTATTCCAGTTAGCGGAACATTCACGCAAAGCTACGGCAAATCTATTGCCGTATCAAAAAGTGACCCATCTGTTATTCTTCTTGGGGGATACGCCTACTCAACTACTACAGATGCGAACGTGCCCTTTGTGTTTAAAAGCTCCAACGGCGGTACGTCCTTCACAGATGTGACGCCTGCTGCAGCTGCATCTCAATACTACTTCTATGGTGTTGGAATTCACCCAACAGACCCCAGCATAATGCTTGCTGGCTCTCTCTACAGTATGTATCGCTCAACCGATGGAGGTTCAAACTGGTCAGTCGCTGCGGCAAGCCAGACATACAGCTACGACATAACCTTTAGCGATGCTGACCCCAACCTTGTAATGGCCGCTGGAAACAGCAGGGTTTACAGCTCAACAAATGCCGGTGTCTCCTGGACAACTCAAACAACAGGGCTCACAGGTTTATCTGGTATTCAGTCGGTTGTTTTAGACTGGAACAACGCTTCAAATGCCTTCACAAGCAGTACATCAGGATTTCATAAATCCACAAACGGGGGAAGTTCCTGGACCGAGATACTGGAAGGTCTTCTCGTAGGAAGAGTACTTGCTTTGGAAGAGTCTCAAGGCTGGCTCTTTATGAACATGCAGGACATGGGACTATTCAAGACCCCAGCAACCGGTTCACCTGTCTGGGAGGAGGTGACCACCCCCCTCGCATGCGGAGATTTTTGCGACATATGCGCAGATGGCTCAGGTACTCTGCTTGCCCTAGAGGGAAGTGGTTGAGGAAACTCCGAGCTCTACAGGAGCACAGACGGAGGTTCCGTCTGGACGCAGGCTGACAGTTACTATGGAGACGGTTACGGTATGGTCTATGCCGGAGGTTCAACATTCTGGAGCTGCGGTTATAAGTATACTTCACCCAACTACATGGGAGTTGTATCTCAATCAACCAATGGTGGATCGACCTGGACACGGCACACACTATATTCAGGAACTGGGTATGGATACATAAGAGCGATAGCAGTTGACCCATCTGATTCAGATAAAGTGTATGCGCTTGGCTACGATAACAGTGCATACAAAATTCATACAAGTACTGACGCAGGTGCCAGCTGGACAGTATCTACTGCAGCGGGATACACTGGAACACCATATGATCTCTTGGTTGACCCTTCCAACCCTTCGCACCTTGCCGCAGCAACTTCAGGTGGTCTCTATCACTCCACCAACGGCGGAACAAACTGGAGCAAAGTTACCTCAAGCTTCTCAACCAGCTACAGCCTCTACCAATCTGATTTTCTTGGTGGTCTTGTAATCTGCAGCACAACTGGAATTTGGGTATGGAACAACTGGGCAGGAACCCCCACCCACTATGGTGAAGATCCAGGAACACCAGCAGTTCAGTGCGTTATTGAAACACCGGAAAGCTACCTTGTTGCTGGCACACTTGGCGCAGCAGCATGGCGGTCCTACTGTGGTACATCAGTTTCCGAAAGCTCATCCTCCCCTGTTGAGAACCCGAGAGCTGTTACCATAAGTCCAAACCCGGTCAGTAATCAATTCGCTGCTCTCACATTTACCCTACCATCCGGTGGCTACACCAGGGTGAGTGTTTATGATGTCACTGGCAGAATTGTAAGCGACCTTAGTTCAGGTGAAATGGCAACCGGAGCTCATCAACTTTCACTAACTACCGATAACATTCAACCGGGAGTTTACTTCGCAGTGGTCCGCACAGGTGAAGCAGTACTCTCTGGAAGATTCGTAGTAGCAGAATAGAGTAAAATACAAGCAAGAAGGCAAACCCGTGGACTATCGTTCATGGGTTTGCTTTTAGATGAATACCTGCGAAAATGATAAAAAGAGATAACTCAATTTAACTTGCAATACCTGACTATTTACCCGCCCAGTTACTGGCGATTGAAGCCTCTGCAATGACCGGAAGATCCTTTAGGTAAACGCGGCCGGCTTCTTCCATGGTTTCCGTGAGGAGAAGAGCTGTTTCTTCTGCTCTTTCCTCGTCGCATTCGAGTACTATCTCATCATGTACAACGGCAGCAATAAGAGTGTTTGTATCCCTGAGTTTCTTATACAACATGCCGAGCGCGTTTTTCAGAATATCAGCAGCCGTTCCCTGAATCGGGGTATTATAGCGGCCGGACAACCCTGAATCTCTGCTGTATGTATGCTTCCTGCCAGCCAGAGTTCTGGAAACGAGGGGCTTTTTCTGCTTAATCTTGCTGTGCCATGCTTCAAGGCCTTTGTAACCCTCAAAGAATCTCTTCTTAAAAACTTCAGCCTCCGCTTGTGACATCTCGACACCGTATGTTTCTTTAGCATATGTCTTAAGTCCCTCAGAACCCATTCCAAAAACAAGACCAAAATTAACAGCTTTTGCAGCCTGTCTCTCTTGTTTTGTTATCAAATTGATCTGTTTTTGAAGAACCAGTGAAGCTGTCAGTCTATGCAGGTCCTCTCCATTATTGTAAGCCTCTATCATCCTCGAGTCACCCGATACCTGTGCAATAACTCGGAGCTCAATCTGTGAATAATCGGCTATAACAAGTTTTCTACCTTGGGGTGCAGTAAAGCATTGGCGGAAGGCTTTTTGCCTGGGGATCTGCTGGATGTTCGGGCCTCCGCAGCTCATTCTCCCGCTCCAAGCTCCCATCTGACGGTACTGAGGATGCAGTCTCCCTGTTGATTTGTTTATCTGCTTTGGGATAGAGTAGAGAAAACTTGTCAGAGCTTTCGACGCATGTCTGTACTTAAGCAGGGAAACAACAATCGGATGGTTGTCATATTCGGCAAGACTGTGCTTGGATGTATTCTTAACCTCTATACCGTTTTCATTTAGCATTTTAAGAATCTGCTTGTTGCTGTTAACATTGTTACCGTAGGAGTAATGATTTTCAAAGAAACCCAGCTGTACGGCAGGATAACCAATAAAGGGATACAACTCCGATAAAGCTTCTTCCTCTGTTTTTTTCGTTTCCTCAAGCAATAGGGTCCACTTGTCCATATCCAGATAAATACCACTGAATTCCATGGAGGCAACTGCATAAACGCATGAAAATTCTAGGCGTGCGGCCTCGATAAGCAGGTTCTTTTTTAGTTCTTCAAGAAGGAGTTTTCTCAGCTCAAGAAGAATCTCTGCATCCTTAGCAGCATATACTAGCTGGCTGCTTCTTAAATCAGAGGTGAAATTACTTTTTTGCTCTTCTTTAGACAGGTATCTATTCAGGTAATGTTGAGAAAGAGACGCAAGACTGGCACTTTTCGGGCCTCCCGAAGTACGGAGAAGTCTTGCAGCAAGCATTGTGTCAAAAATCCAACCCTCAACCGCAATATTCTCAGACCAGAGGAACTTCAAATCAAATTTGGCATTTTGTAACACTTTTACCGAAGGGGTACTCAAAATGAGAGAAATTTCTTCTGCAGCTTCTGGTAGAAGGCTGAAACAATCAAAGATGACAGTTGCTGAACCCTCAACGGCAATCTGTATCAACCGCAACCTGTCTGTATGGGGATCAAGACCTGTTGTTTCAGTATCTACTCCCATAACTCTGGCAGAGCGCAGAGAAGCAGAAATGTTCTGAAGCTGATCCATTCTTTCGATTAGAAGCCAGTCTGACATGGTAACTCTCTGTGTATGAAAAAATCAAAGATGCATGAAACCCATTATACTGCTGTCAACAGAGCAGAGAACTCGTACGTTTTATTAATCCCTTATGAAATGCGGTACCTCAGGCGGTAGAACCAGAGACATTTCGATCAAACCTGCAACTTCTCCAGCAGAATCCCTCCATGCGCTCTGATGGATAAGTTTTTTTACTCCCATTTTTTCTACAGTGTAAACATTGCTTCCGCCAGTTGAGAGCAGTTCCTCAATAATTCTTCTTGCTCTGGGGCCATGGCTGGCCAGCAGACTAGTTCCTACAAGTGCTTTCCCACCCCGTGATGACCAGGTCTCCACAGCTGCTTCATTCATATAAACAACCGTGTGATTACTGTCCGAAACAGTAACCGCCCCGGGAAAACCGGATATCCAATCAGGAATCTTTATCATACATCCTCCATCCAGGGGTAAATGCAGCTAAATTATTCTGAAAGCGAACTGCTGCCGTGGCGTTTCAGATAGATTGTAACTGTGAGTACCCAGGCAAGAACAGTAAAAAAGACAGACCATTCCAGAAGAGGAGCCAACCAGATTTCCGGACGGACATCAGAAGACACAGCGAGAGGCTTTGCTGCATGGTGCGCAGACTCTGAGATAAACACAAAGATGAACGATGTAAATGCTGTGAGTATGCCCGGTATGGAAACATATTTGCGAAACTTGGTTGCCCTCGAAAAAAGAACATAACCGGAGAAAATTACAGACAAAATCATGGCTGATCTAAAGAAGGTCATTGCAACTGGTACGTGAACATGCATGTTGTTCATTGGAAAAACACCGACTAAGGCACCCGATAACCCTGTTACAATTCCCATAACCAAGAACAAGCGGCCGAAGATTCCGCCGATAAATCGCCCAAGATCTGCAAGAAAAACAGCAAGAAAAATGCAACCGACAATTAGACCTATGTTGAAAACCGGAGCAAATCGAGATACACCGATCTGCCCCAGTTCAGAGATATAGTGATTTAGAGCTGAATAACTCTCCCCAGTATTCCCTCTGTAAAACATTGCAGTAAACAAGGAAGAAGAAATAATAAGTATGGAGCCGCAAAAACCGCTTGAGATCAGCAGTTTGAGTTTCATTACAACCCGGTTCGAACCATTCTAAGACTACTGGTTTCAGTATCAGTGGTCAAAACTGCAAAATAGATTCCAGGAGAAAGTTGGTTTCCGTTTTCATCGGTTCCGTTCCAGGAAACTTGGTTAGCTTCGGAAGTACAGGAGACATCTTCCAGCAGCGAACAAATCATTCGACCGCTGGTGTCATAGAGACGCAAAGAACCATTCGTGCCCATAGGAACAGTGTAGGAAAAACTGGTAAAAGAAGAGAACGGGTTGGGAGAACTCTGAACACAAACTGCTGTTAACTGAGTTTCGTCTTCTATTCCGGAGATCGGATCGTAGATATACTGTACATATTCAGGGTGATCAATAAAAGGATTTCTGTTATCCTGAATTAGATAAACAGCATCATTGCGTTCGGTCTCCTTGGTGCTTACCGGATCATTCTCGTGCCATTCAATAAGCATATCCACAGCCCAATCTTCAAGGTCAGCACCATCGGCCATAGCACTTCCTGCCCAACCGTTGTCTTCACCCTTGTAACGGGTAGCCATATAGAAATAGGTACGGGCAAAGTCTCCCTTGTAACCGTCTATAGGCTCGAAAGCTGTTCCTGAATAACCGGGTGTAACAGAAGAGCCAAGTCTGCTGCCGTTCTGTGATACCCAGGTTGTGGAACCTACTTCAGCATAAGGGTAGTTGCTTCTGCGATTATTTACGTAAATATCGCTTGGTACAATATGAAAGAGGTCGGTGTTCATAGGTGCATTATCATTGAACCAGCTCTTGGGCCAGGAGTGTTCTCTATTGTATCCCTCTCCTTCACCGCTTGCACTACCACTAAAGTCATCTCCCAAGGTATACAGGTACGGAGGTGTACCACCGGGAACATCAGAATACATATCCCAAACTTTGTTACCGTATCGGTCGTCAGTAGTGTAAAATGCCGTTTTGATTGCATTGTAACTTATTGAGGTATGGTTATCAATAATATTATGAAGCGCCCACTGAAGAGATTCTCCGGAAAGCCCCTGCGCTGAGTCGTAGTATCCTGCAGGAATACCAGCTAGGGAAACAACGGGGAGAAGAACAATCATCAATGAGTAAAATCTTTTTGTCATGTGAGGCCTCTCGTTCATGTATTGAAATCGAATCTACATTGCAATAATAGCACAGATTCTCAAAATTAGAAAGTCATAGGAAGCTGCTTCAAGAGAGTCCGTGTTTCACCAAAGTGAGTTGGGTGTTGTAACAGAAGAGGGTCAGCGCAGAGAGTAGTCCGTAATTATCGGTGAGTTTGAATCAGAAGCAGCCAGAACTCGGAGGAGACACTCTCTTAGTGTGTTAAGACTCAGTGGCTTACGAAGTAGAGCCGAACAACCTTCGGCATGGCAAGAATCAATATCCCCCGTTTTCAATTGAGAAGAAAGGACCAGTAAACGAGTTCGTTGCCCCACCAGACTGTCCTGTCTGATTAACTGGGCCATGACCAGTCCAGTCATTTCATCAGAATCACCATCAAGAATCGAAACTTGTACAGGTATTTTGTTTTCAACTGCCTCTCTGAGTTTCAAGAGAGCTTCGGTTTGATTAGCAACTGCAGTTACCCGACAGCCAAGGGTTTCAAGCATTTTCTTATAAACAGATAAGGCCTCATGTTTCCTTTCCATAACCAGTACATGCGTTCCCTCCAGACTTATCCCGGTTATTTCTTCATAGTCGAGAGTTTTTTCCAGTGGTATGCTCAGCCAAGCAACAGTACCGGAATCAGCATTCGTCTGAAGATGAAACTCCCCCCCGGCTGCCTGAACAAATTTCCGACAGGATGTCATACCTTTACTATCCCAGTGCTCATTTTCATCATCAAACTGTTTGCTCTGCCGCTTGTACTGGAACTGGGATGCTGGAAAACTAACAGAAAATTTCACTTGCATAGTAGCATCTGTTGAAAATTCATAAGAAGCACATATTTCAATTCGATCATTGAATGACCTTCGAATTGCATAATCCAGAATAAAGTGAAGAACCGATTCTATTCCGAGAACCGGACCTAAGAAAAGAGCAGGGAGAGAAGAATCAATGCTGATATCAATTTGTGTTTCAGACCCCATGCTTCTGTGATAAGTCATAAGACGCTTCATAAGAAGCTTCTCAATAAGAAATTCACACTTTTCAAGAGAAAAATCTCCTGACATCCCCATATTATCCTGTAGAGCATGAACGGAAGCAGTAAGGTTCTCACAATGATTTTGAAGAGTTCTCAAAATTTTCTGACTGTCCTCCGACTCGGTCATTTCAGAAAGGACATCTACGAGGCCGGCAATTCCACTAAGCGCTGCAATTTTACCGGAAAGTAGTTTCCCGTGACGGGGTCTTCTGGTGTGGTGTCCATGAAGTGGCTTACCATTGCTTGCTTTAAGAGCTGCCAACTCACGTCTAAGCCTTTCTTTCTCAAACGGTAATGGTTCAGGATGCTCAATAAACGCTTCCAAAAGTAGGTCTTCCGAGTTCAAATGAATGGGAATCACTGTCTTGAGAACAGGAATTTGATGCCCATCTTTGTGAAGAACAAAACGCTCTGACTGATCAATAGACTGGTTAAGGTCGAGAATCGGACACATATCAACAAGAGCCGGGCAAAATACAGAATGGCAAATCCGGCCGCTAAGCTCTCCTAACTTCCATCCGGTAACATCACACGCTTTCGAATTGATTTGCCTGATTTTTCTATTTCGATCGATAATCACAACACCTACCGGAAGATCTTCAAGAATTTTCCGGGTTGATGAAAGCGTTCTCTTTAAAGTTTCAGCGGTTCTAACTTCAGTCGTTATATCCCTGTTCCCTCCACGATAGCCTTTCAACTTACCTTCCTCATCAAAAATCGGGATTCCGCTTGTTGAGAAAACTACATCGGCACCGTCTTTAGTAATTGCAACATTCTCAAGACTGGAAAAACTCTCAGTTCTTAAGGAAATGCGACTGAAGCTGGAGACAATTTTTTTTGCTTCTGATGGAACCATAAAGTCAAAAGGAGTTTTCCCAAAGAACTCTTCAGGCCTGTATCCTGTTGACTTGTAAGCAGAGGGAGAAACGTATGTAAAGATTCCGGAGGGATCAACCTCCCATAGCCAGTCAAATCCGGAAATGGAAATCTCTCTGTACCTCTCGAGAGATTTTGTCAGGAGATTTCTTTCAATAATTCGGCGGGAAACATTTCGGATGATCGCAATATATCCGATGAGATTGCCCTCTTGATCAACCCTAGGAGAAAGGGACAACTCAACAGGAACACGTTCTTTGTCCATTGTAAGCAGATGAACTTCGAGAAGAGAAGAGGTTTGCATCTCTTTCACTGCTTCGCGATCTTCAGGAGTGGCAACAAATTCTAGGAAAAGGGTCTCTGCAATATTCTTATAGGATGGGACCTGAACCATGCGAAGAAATGACGGGTTTGCATACTCAAAAATAAAATCCTGATTCAGCGCAGCTACGCCTTCATTCAACTGCTGAAAAAGAGTCAAGTCACTGTGGCTATTCAATATGTCAATTCTTTCCTGTCAGAGAACACCGATCCTTCTAATTGCAATATCTCCATTGGCTGTTACAATGCTGGCCATACTGTCCCCGTCAATGAAAAAGCTTTCATCTATCTCAAGTCCGTCAACGCTGATATCACCATTGCCTGTGGAAATCTCGAAACCTGTATTCACGGGGATATTTACAAGAATGTCACCATTAGAAGATTCAATCTTCATCAAGTCATTAAGCACAATCAGAGAAGCAGAAATATCACCATTGGATGTGGAAATTTCTAATGAACCTTTCTGCTCTGACAATTCAACCATAATATCACCATTAGAACTCACTAGTCCATTTGCGGAAATTGCTGAAATCTGCATGTCACCATTTGATGCAAAGACCTCTACAAAAACATCACCGTCTATAAAAGTGTCACCATTCTGAGTGTTGTTTACAACGATGTAATCAGAATTATATGGAATTCTGACCGCGAAATCGACTGAACAACCGAAGATTTTATCAGGATAATCGACAAGAACCGAAAGATTCTCACCCATTTTTTCAAAGTGGATATCCAGATCCTCTGGTACTCCTACGGATGAGTCTCCATATATCAGTGTTTCTATCTGGACGAAATCGGATTCCCATTCAGTAACTTCCAAATCTCCGTTGGTATTCTGAAAATTTATCTCGCTACCCTTTGTGAGTTCATAGTCTTCCGTTCTTACTTCAACGAGATCCTGATTAACCCTGATAACTACACATGAGGCGATAAGGCATGCAGCGGATAAGACAAACATCTCCTGTTTCATTTCTTCTCCTAAGAATTTTCTGTCAGAGAACCTAAAGCATCATCAACACTGATTTCTCCTCTGTGAAGTCGCTCCAGTACACTGATCGAGCTATTGCTAGTCTCAGCAGGCTTCTCCAGTGCATTAAACATTTCCTCTATCCGGGTCCTTGCAGTCGGGTAGGAAACCCCGAGCATGCGTTGAACGGCCTTGAGGTTTCCCCTGGCAAGAAGAAATAGTTCGAGAAGGCCTCTGTTATCAGGATCCAACGAACACAATGGACACATGGAGAAATCACCTGATACCTCTGTTTTACAGTCAGAGCATACATATTTTACCGGATTTAGAACACCATTGCATGAAGGACACCTTGATGGTGCCACTGCTTTATTCATCTGCTTCCCCTTCAATCTTAATTCCTCCACCCATGGATGTAACTGCGAGCTTCGACGGTTCATCCTCTTCTCCATACAATACTGTTACTTTCGACTTTGCATGTCCATGTCCGGACTCGGAAATAATCTCAGGGTTGTTCCCACCGACATTTATTGACCCACCCAGAGTTGTTGCACTAACAAGAACGGGAACATCATCAACCAGGTGAATAGAGATACCACCGCCCATAGTTTTGGCTTTTGAATCTCCATGCCACGATTTGTCGAGAGAAATATTCAGACCTCCGCCCATGGTCTTGATAGAGAATCGATCTCCGGGTTTGAAAATCTCTATGCCTCCGCCCATGGTCTTTAGCTCAACAGGAACATTCACATTGCTGGAACTAATGCCTCCACCTTTTGAAAATACATTAACAGAAGCCAGTGAATCGGGAACTTCCACACTGAGTTTACCACTTCTCAAAACAAGAATTCTCTTGTTATCCCTATTGCCTGACTCAATACATGCTTCCTCATTGTCGAGTGAGGCTCTGAGAGTAGAGTCTTCGCTTCTGGAAAGGAAAACAGAGATATTTTCTCCTCTGTCTACGTCACCATGAATAACAAGATCTCTGCCCTCTTCGATTTCCTCTGAAATAGACTTAACCTTTTCAAAATCAACGCTTTCATAAGCATCAAAAGATTTTCTGCCTTTGAAAACATCACCCATTGTGGCTTGAATCATAGGTCCTATTTCATTGAGCATAGATCTCGTATGATTGGTTCTTTTTCTCCTGGGTGCTCTGCCAAGCTCCGGTCCGCGACTCGAAGAACCAAGTGCTTCTAGAAGCTTAACGCCCTCAGCAGCAGTAATAGTACCATCTGCTACCATCTCAAGTACTCTTTCTTTCTCATTAGCCATTTCAACACCTTCTTTCTTGTTCCCAATCTTGACCTAGAACAATGATAATACCAGCTTACCATTTTGTCAAGCGTTGGTTGCAATTATAGAAACATTGCTGGCTATTTTGTGTTCAATGTTCTATCGAGCTTATCAACGTGAGCGTAAATTTCCTCCATCTCAGAGAGAAGACGGCTTTTCAGCTCGTTGATTCCCACTTCGAGATCCTGTGTTGCCTGACTAAATCTGTTAATGAACTGTGCATTCTCTGCTTCCATAAAAAGAGAAAGCAGTCTGTCCGGAGTAAGTGGATTATTTCTGGCGTCTCCTCTGATCTTATACGTTCCACCGGAGGTGCTGTACGGTCTGCGGGTTCCTGGAGGTATCTCCACTCGAAGGAACGGTTTCTTTCCTTCGCAATTCTCCACAATAACGAATACTTCAATAGGAGGAACACAACTTCCGGCTTTGCCAAGAATGGAAAGTTTTGCACGGTCTCCTATTTCACAGCCGACGATCTCAGTCATTTGTCTTCCCAGGCTATCGTTCGTTTCCTTCACACCGAGAAGAATGGTTCCGCCTGTTTCAGTGTTTGCAAACGAAACAACATCATCGGAGGAGAGACCTCCGACGGATTCTTTAAAATCAAGGGTGCGGCTTTCCTGACTTCCCAGCAATTCTTCTGCCTTCTCAGAAAGCCCTGCATATTCTGTTATCATCTGAAGCTGTGTCAGTGCAGTCTCTCCATCCATGGGTTTGTCTCTTCCCATTCCGCTTGATACTCGTATTCACAAAAATACACTTTCAGGTCTGCCTGGTAGGCGTACTCGACATAATGTATTGATACATCAGCCTGATACTCGTAATCACAGAAGAACCATAGACAATCGTCGTCGTCTGCCTGGTACTCATACTCTGTCGCAAAAACAGAAGCATCAGCCTGGTATTCGTACTCAGTTACAAACACATTGATATCAGCCTGGTACTCGTACTCGGCTATGAAAACTGATCCTGCAGAAACCGTTCCTGCAAGTAGAAGAAAAACTGCAATAAACAAAAATCTGTGCATTTCACACCTCCTACTCGGCATGATACTTTGTTTTTACTTCATGCACAATACTTATGAACAATGGCAAAGCCTCATCCCTCAAGTGACAGTAACTTCTGATCCTATAGTCTTCATTCGTATCTGCTCTCTATGTTGCTAGCCCTTCAGAAATCACACTTGTCCATTTATGCTTCCATATGCGAATAGTCCTCAGCTCAGTTATTTCTCTCTTGTTTATAGACGGGCTTTCTTTTAGAATCTTGAAAACCCTGTACTAATAATCAAAGGAGCTTAAATGAAAGCAATTTCAATGTTAATTGTTCTTGCAGCAGTTGCTGGAGCAGAGTGGATTGATTTCGGAATGGATGGTCTTCCTGCAGCGGAGATTACAGTTCTTGAATCCACACCTTCAGAAATGCTTATTGAACTGAATGTCCCAGGAATCGAGATTGACCAAATAACAGAAGAGGGTAAAATCTACCACGAGCTTTCCATCCCGGGTTCGATACCGAATACAACCGGAGAAGGCCACCCCTCAATTCCATCAGTTTCCTTTCTCGCTGCTATACCAGAGGCGGGTGTTTCAAGAATAACAGTCGAGAACTCCACATGGATTGATCTCGGTCTCTACACACCTTCACCAATGCAGCCAATTCCAGTAGATAACTCATACGAAAGTATACCTTTCACCGTTGTTCCATCTACGTATACAGGTACACTTCCAGCGGAACAGGCTTCCTGGATAGAAGACGGTGTACTCCGCGGTGTAAATATCGGAAGGTTTAACATCTCTCCTGTGAAATGGGATGCTGAAAGTGGTATGCTCTCCAGCGCAGCGAGAATGACAATCAGAGTTGAATTTACCGGTTCTGTTTCACTCGAGCAGCGCCTCAACAGCAGGTTCTGGCACTCAACTTTCACTCAGATGCTTGTAAACTCTGAAGTGCTTGGTGCTCCAGTTGTATCTGTTACCAGCAACAGAGCAGAGCCGGTTATTGCACGTACAAGAACCGAGGCTGATGACATTACAGCCGCAGATTTTTTGATACTTGCAGGTGACGACTTTGTAGACACAATGATGGATGATTTCATTTCCAGCAAAACCGAGCAGGGCTTCCTGACTGCTGTTGTTGCTGCAGGCTCATGGGACCAGGTAACCATCAAAAGCTATGTGCAGGACGCGTACGATAACTGGTCGATACCTCCAAGTTTTGTACTCTTTGTTGGTGACTCAGGTGACCTTGCTCCCTGCACCATGAACTCGATGAGCGGAGATAACAGATACTGCTGCGTAGACGGAACCGATTACATTGCAGATATTTTCTACGGCCGTTTCGTAACAGGATCAGATAACTACCCTGCTGTAGAAGAAAAAATCCTCAAATGGGAATTTGATCCTCTTATGGACAGTAGTTTCTGGAACAACGGCCTGTGTGCCGGAATGCTTGAAGTAACGGGCACAGTATCCAACAGATGGTTTCTATATACCTGTGAAGCTGTACGTAACACATATCAGGATATCTATGGAAAAACTTTCGCCAGAGAGTACGTAACAAATGCCACTGCAAACCCCCCTTATTACTATAGGAATAGCCTTCCCAGCGCGGGAGAGATGGTACCCTCAGACATAACCTGGGATGGTGATGCCGCAGGTATACTTGAAAGCCTTAACGACGGAGTTTTCCTGGTTCAGCACAGAGACCACGGTGAGATAACCGGTTGGGCTGATCCATCATTCCATACATCTGATCTTGCTAACCTATCTAATGGTGAGAAAACTCCCATGATAATGAGTATCAACTGCCTAACCGGAAAGTTTGTCAGTAACTGCTTTGCTGAGAATTTCTTTGCAAGACCTGATGGAGCAGTGGCAGTCGTAGCTGCAGTTGAGGTTAGCTATAGCTACTTCAACGATTATTTCTGCTACGGTCTTTATAAAAGCTTCAATGATGAATGCTCAAGTCCTCCTTTCACCTATACTGAACCGGGTGGAAACTACATGGGTGGGCAGGCTTTGATATGTGGAAAACTTGAAATGCAAGCTGCAGCCCCTTTCAATCCGTATGGAAGCTGGGAGAGCTATGCTGAAGACGAATGGGATCTTTTCCAGTGGTTCGGTGACCCCACAATGGATATGAGAACTGAAGTTCCTCATTCCCTTACTGTGAATGCGCCATTTGACCTTCCTTCAGGATCAACCTCAGCTGTCTTTGGTGTAACCGATTCAGAAGGAGCGGTAGAAGGTGCAATGGTTTGCATGATGCACGAAAGCGACCTATGGGTATCAGGTGTGACCAATGCATCTGGAACTGTTACGCTTACCTTTGATGCAGTCGGAGCTATCGATGACATTACTTATATGGTAACATCGCACAATTCCTTACCTTACGAAGGTGTTTTGAATGGTGTAGGAGTTGAAGGTACAGTCTCTGGTGTTGTGACCGGTTTGATTGGAACCCCCTACCCCAATCCAGCAACCTCTACACTTTCTTTCCCTGTAACTCTGAACGCGGCAGGAACAGTAAGCATAACTGTATTTGATATAAGCGGTAGAAAAGTAGATACCATATCTGTAGGAGAACTGGGAGCCGGTTCCCACACTCTGGTCTGGGATGTTAATGAAGTCCCTCAGGGTGTTTACATGGCTAGAATAGCAGATGTTAACGGTTCTATAACGAATCACAGAATCGTAATAGCCAAATAGCTACATTCAGCGTGGCGGAGATGGTAATACTATCTCCGCCTTGTAGCATCTTCTCTCATATTCTCCCCTAATCTAAATCGCTTCTTTCTTTTGTCTTGCAGAAGAATCAATCTGCTAATATTTTAGACAGGTATTTTTTCAACCGCGGAAAAAGGAGAAAACATGAGAATTACAGTCCTGTTGATGGTATGTCTTGCAGCAATGGCGGCAGCCGAATGGATTGATTTCGGCACCACAGATCGAGGTAATGCTTCACTTGAGGTAGTCGAGTACTCGACAACTGGCTTCACAGTAGAGATTACACTTCCGGGTTTTTCAAATCTTATGGAAACACAGAATGGGATGGCATTTAACTCGCTCAGTGTTCCTTCTATGACACCATACGCTGAATTTGAAGGTGCACCAATGTTGCCCAAGGCTTCATTTATGGCTGCAATACCTGACAATCCATCAGTTTCCGTTATCGTAGAAACTCTTAGCGAAGAAATTACTTTTCATGGGATAAACCCTTCACCAATGCAACCAATCCCTGCAGATGACAGCTACGAACCAGTTCCTTTCACCTATTCCGCTGAGGCATACAGTGAAGGAACATATCCTTCCGTTAATGCTGTTTTTGAACCAACAGGCACAATTCGCGGAGTGAACATTGGCAGATTTAACATTCTTCCGTTCCAGTGGAATGCGCAAACTGCTACGCTTACAGTAACTCCCCGGGTTCGAGTAACAGTAGATTTCGGAGCAAGTCTTTCATTCGATCAGAGACTCAACAGTAGATTTTTCTCGAATACGTTCAGCACACTTGTTAACTCTGATCTCATAGGTACTCCAGTAAACCGTGTATCATCGGGATCTGTTGAAGCTGTAAAAGCTTACAACAGAAGGGATGCTGATGATATAACGGCAGCTGATCTTCTTATTATCGCTGGAGATGACTTTGTTGATACAATGATGGACACTTTCCTGGAAGCAAAGATGGAGCAGGGCTATCTTACTGCCATCGTTGCTGCAGGATCCTGGTCTCAAGCAGACATCAAAGATTACATCCAGAATGCATATGATAACTGGGCAATACCACCAAGTTTCGTTCTGTTCGTTGGAGATCAGCCTGAACTAACCAGTTACAGCGCTTCAACAGGAATGTACAGCGACAACAGATATGTATGCATGGACGGCTCAAGCGACTACCAGGCAGACATTTTCACTGGACGCTTTGTAACTCCAACCAATAACTACCCAATAGTTGAACAGAAAATTCTGAAGTGGCAGTTCGAACCACTGATGGATTCAGATTTCTGGAATAACGTGCTCTGCGCTGGGTATCTTCAGGCAACCAGCTCTTCAAGCACGACAGCTGAGCGCTGGTTCTGTTTCACCTGTGAGACAGTTCGTGACACATATCAGGACATCTACGGGAAAACGGTACAAAGAGAGTACACAAAAAATACCTCAGCCTCTCCTCCATACTACTACAGGAGCAATCTCCCCAGTGCCGGTCAGGAAATACCTTCTGACATTACCTGGGACGGAGATGCCGCAGGAATACAGGCCAGTATAAATGACGGTGTTTTCCTTGTTCAGCATCGTGACCATGGAAGTGTTGGTGGATGGGGTGACCCGCATTTCTATATTGCTGATCTTGCTGGTCTTGCTAACGGTGAAAAAACACCAATGGTAATGAGTGTAAACTGCCTGACAGGTAAGTTTGACGAAGACTGTTTTGCAGAAAACCTTTTCCGAATGGATGGAGGTGCTGTCGGAGTACTCGCCGCAACAGAGGTAAGCTACAGTTATTGGAATGACTATCTCTGCTACGGACTCTACGCTTCATTCAATGATGAGTACACAAGCCCTCCGGCACTCTACACCAACCCCACTGGAAACTACCTGACCGGTCAAGCGTTGATGTGTGCGAAAATTGAAATGGAAACTTCCGCACCAATGTGTCCTTACCCTACAAACAGAGCTGAAACAGAATGGGATCTATTCCACTGGTTCGGCGATCCTACTATGGATATGAGAACTGAGATACCGCATTCAATTACTGTAGATGCACCATACAATCTTCCATCCGGATCAACATCAGCTTTTTTCGGAGTTACTGATGCAGATGGTCCCGTAGAAGGCGCAATGGTTTGCATGCAACACGAAAGCGGTCTTTGGGTTTCGGGTATAAGTAATGCATCTGGAAGTGTTACACTTTCCTTCGATGCTATCGGAGCAATTGATGACATTACTTATATGGTAACTGCCCACAATGCACTACCTGATAAGGGTGTTATTAACGGTGTTGCTGTTGAGGGTACAACCACAGGTGTAGTTACAGCTTTTGTTGGAACACCTTATCCCAACCCCGCAACCTCTTCAATATCCTTCCCTGTCACTACAGATGCAGCTGGTACTCTTAACATCACTGTTTTCGATCTCTCAGGAAGAGCAGTCAAGACTGTTTCTGATGGCGAGATTGGGGCAGGTTCCCACACAATTGTCTGGGATGTTACAGAGATTCCAAAGGGAGTTTACATGGCCAGAACAACAGACCACAACGGCTCTGTAACCACCAGAAGAATCGTTATTACCAGATAGTACTGAAAGTTGATAAGACGACAGGGGCAGCATAATCAATGTTGCCCCTGTTTTTTAATATCTGTAAGTGTAGTGCAATTCGAGAGAGGGTTCTTGATTCCCGGTGAATGTGCTTTTCGTGCTACCTTCGAAGAAGAAATCTCTGTTGAAGTAATACTGAGCTCTCAATGTGCCAGCTTCAGAAGAGAATACATCGCTGGAAAAACTAACAAACAGATCAGGTAGTACATATTTGCCTGCATTAACCACAAGAGAGGTTGAATCAGAGGAGAAATCCGGAGTTAGCTGAAGAGCATCCAGTCCTACATCATCGCGGATGCTTCTAGCAAGCCACTGTCCAAGATAATTACCGGCCACACTACCAAGTGCATTACTGTCAAACTGCTGCAACTCACCGTAGGTCATCCCCGCTGTCAAAAGAGTCGCAATATCTCGGTCGTCAATATTACCCGAGGGACCTGTTCCTGCAAGGATGAAATCTGGCTCATCAGGATTCCCGGTTACTGTAACTGTCACAGTATATTCTTCCCCGGTAACAGAGCTTCTTATTTGGGCAACAGCCTGGATATTAAGTTCTACTCCAAGAGGGGCTGTCTGCAAAATGCGAACATCACCCTGTGTTATCTGAAAATCTCTGCCAAGAAGGTATACAGCACCGCGTACTGCCTTTACTTCCCCGCCGACAAGAACTTGACCTCTCAGTGTTGATAAATCCATTGCTACTGACAATTCGACATTTGCAAAACTGTTTCTGAACCAGATTCCCCTCTCTCCGGTTATCCTAATGTTCAGGTCAAGAGGAAGTTCTGCTTCAGGGGCTGCTGCACCTCCACTCGAACCCTCCAGTGTGCCTCCTCCACCCATCGAAATTGTGGCCTCGTCTATAGTGAGTTTACCTCTAATTCTTGGTTTTTCACTTAAGTCCTCACTATCTGCAAAAAGATTTCCTGAAATCTGAAGCCATCCAACCCCTGCAACAAGAGTCTCCCATCTGTCGAAATCGGCATCGAAACTGTAACTGTTCAAAGAGAGCGGAATAGTACCCTCTTCAAAAGAAAGGTTTTCTTCGATTCCAAGAAGAACTGTAGTTTGCAGGCTGGTATTCTGTCCTTCACCGGAAGTTAGTGTAAATCTTCCGTTGTATGAATCATCGGCCTGCTGGTCAGGATATGTGAGGTAAGCGGAAACGCCGGGGAACTCAATACCAGGATTGGTCAAGTATAGTTTCTGAAAATGAGAAGCAAGACCGATAGAAAGCTCGGCTGAATCTCTCTGATACTCTACTCTTGCGCTCACGCTGGCACCGCTTGTTTTAAAGGGCATTGGCAGTAGATAGAATAACTCATCACCAACGCCGGTCAGTTCTGCTTCAAGCCAGCAGACATCAGGAAGGCCAACTTCAAGCTGGTGTTCTGAATCCCAAATCCGATCCATACCGATTCTGAAACCTGATCTCACCCCTTCGGTCCAGGTCCAGATTCCATCAATTATCAGTGAATCTTGTATCGAGTGAATATCTATGGTCAAGCTGTCGGATTGATCCCAATCGTCATATGTAGGGTGTTGAATATCTGCAGAGAAAACGGTCTGAAGATCTCCCATTGCACCTGAAGAAGAAAACTTGGCCCCGAGTATACCGGAGATTGGCACATCCAGACCGAGCATAGTGGTGAATGAGGCAATATCAACACCGGACAGAATTGCAGAAACAGCAATAGAATCAGCATTCATCCATCCATCTGCGGTTATATCTCCGGAGGGCAAATCAAGCCAGAGTGTATCCAGAGCAAACCCGGAACTGTCAGAAACGAATTCCATATCACCTTGAGATATCAGTCGGAGTTTGCCTGCCCTGGTTAAAGCAATTCCATCCATGTCAAAAGCAAGGCTGTCGACACCATATTGAAAATTACCTGAGAGATCCAGGGAAAGATCACCCGGCGCACCCAGTGTAAGGCTGTCAAGATCGATTGAGCCGGGCTCTGCACTAAAAACAGCACTCAGGGAATAAGCAGCCCCTGCAATGAGAATTGAGTCAACATTCAGTCCGCCTCTTCCCTCTATTCCAGCACGGTCAACGCTTAGGTCTCCAGTAAAGTTCAACTTTCCGGCGATCAAATCATTGTATGAAAGGGATTCGAAATCGATAGTTCCAGAGGCATCAAAATCTTCAGGCTCTCCTGAAACATTCAGGTCTGCACTGAATTCAGTAAAAGATAAATTTAGTGAATCAGAGATACCGGCCGAATCAATCGAGATTATCCCGTTCATCTGCATTCCAGAACTACCGCTTGAGAATGAACCTGAGAAAGCTGCATTTCTGACACCTATACCGGCATTTGCGAAAGAACCCAGTCCAATATCTCCATTCAAGGAGAAAGCTGACATATTTCCCTCACCATTTGCACGAACGGTTAAACCTCTTGCTCCGGAAACAAGCGGATCGGTAAATGCGGAAAGTATTCCACAATTATCAATTGATGCATCAACAACTGCGTTCCATGCTACAGGGGTAAAATCATAGCCAAGAGAGGTTGCAAATTCTGAAGAGACACTGCCACCGTCAAAAGCAGTCTGGAGGTTGCCGGACAATTCTCTCTGATTGACAGTACAATCAAGTATCAGACTGGCTACCGAATAGCCATTCACTCTACTTTGATTCAAATTACATGAAACTCTTCCACTGTTAAAAAAGATTCCTGTTCCGGTCCCTGAAGCTGAAAGGGTACCTGTAATATCACTACCCGGGAATTCCTCAAGGAGAACTGACGGGTCGGTATTGTAAAACGAAGAGGAAAATGATCCCTGCCACACCAGACTCTCGTAGTTAAAACTACCGGAAGCCCCTGCAGAAAGTCCTGGTGCGGAAAGCGAGAGTCCATCAAGTGTGCACTGTTCTCTGGAAGAAACAATGCTGTCTGCAGCCAGATTAACCTCAATGGAGTTATAGCTGACTTTTCCATCTGAAAGAATGACAGTTACAAGAGGGTTCATAATGGACCCGGATCCGTGACCGGCAATCACACCGGTAGCAACCGGAGCTTCGGGGATGAATTCTGTGGAAACATTTCCATTGAAAGAAATATTGAATGTACTATCTGAATTGAGATAACATGAAAGGTTTATGGTTCCGGGAGGGCAGTCTATAATGAAGTTCTCGAGAGTAGTTCTGGTTGAATCAAGAAACAGAGATCCGGAGGCAGAAACAGTACCAAACAATGGAATGAATGCTGACGCTTCCCGGATTTCAAGTTCAATCTGCTCAATATTCGAGATTTTAGCATTAAGGCTCATTGAATCAACAAGGATCAGCCCGTTTGCATCTGCAACTCTGCCGTATGGAACTATGATTGTATCTGTTCTTGTGACCATTCCTGCCATAGTTCCGAGGAAAATAGGTGCAAGAGATGAGTCCGGAGGCTCGCCAGAAGGAAGAGGTGCACGAATATCAAGACTGTCGGCAAAAATGCTCTCCACATTGGTCAGAACAAGATAGTCGTATACACTGCCTTTAACATCAGCTCCGAAAATAGCGACACGGAGTTCCTTCTCATTGGTAACCACAACAGAGTCGGCTCGTACGTAAGTAAAAAGATCTGTAGAAGCTCCATAAACATGTACAGGATCACCATTGTCTGATGTTATTTTAAGAACAATTGAATGGATCAGACCACCAAGGGAGCCGGAAGCAAGCAGCAGATAGAATGCTACCATAACCAGAACAGAGACTGCTAGTCCTGTTAAAAAACAACCGGGAGTTTTCTTCTTGCTAGAAGGCTTGGCCAATGGCAAAATACACCTTTCCTCTTTTCAATGAATTCTCCCACGTCGGTGCGAATCCGTAATCCACTCTGATTGGTCCTATCAACGTGTTGTACCTTATTCCGATTCCTGTTCCGAATCCGGTGCTTCCCTTTGAAATCTGTTGTAACTCACTCCAGACACCACCAGCATCACAAAACAAAACTACACCCAAATTGCCTATTATTGAAAATCTTGCTTCAACATTTCCAAGTACCATTACATTTCCACCAACGGGGTTCCCATCTTCATCTGCCGGCCCGAGAGTTTGAAACTCATAACCGCGAACAGTTGTTCCTCCACCCAGATAAAGGCGATCATCAGGAGGTACATTTGTCTCTCCGGAATAGCCCACAGAAACACTACCAGCAGCTCTACCTGCCAGAACTAATCTCTCTGCGAAAGGAAGGAAAAGTCTGTACTCGCTGTCAACAGTGTAGAAATCAATATTCCCACCGGCAATTCCACCTGACACACTACCGGCTATTTTGAACCAGGTACCAGTTACCGGGTTAAGCAGGGGTTTTCTGGAGTCCCTCGTAAAACCACTGCTTATTCTAGCAGTATTGGTCCAATCCTGCACCAGCTCTGTAGAATCCTCCATGGTTGAACGGTATCGAAGTCTTTCTATTCTGTAACCTGCTGTGTATCTCCAGATGTCCATGAATTTTCTTGTGAAGCTGAGCTCACCACCATAACTGCGTTCCTCCTGGTGATCTCTCTGCATGTAGTAATAATCCGCTTTGAGCTGAGCACTCCATCTGGTAGAGAGAAACCAGGGTTCCTCATAGACAATCTGGGGTTCAAACTCGTTACCGGAATTATCTCCGGAGAAATATCTTGTATATGTGCCTCCGAGGCGGAGAACCTGATTGTTACCCATGATGTTGGGTTGCCTCCAGTAGACAGATCCAAAGAGCGCTTCCGGTGAAATGTAACCACTGGCGACTTCAATTTCGATGTAGTCCTGTTCTTTTACATTTACAACAACATCAATTGTATCTCTGCCTTCAGTCAGACCATTGTAGTCAATCTGTATGCTGCTGAAGAGACCGAGAGTATATACTAAAGAGAGACCTTCCCTCATCTTCTTCATGTTAAGGGGGTCACCTCTGGAAATGTCAAATTCTCTTAGCACAACTTCATCCCGAACACTCTCAAGGCCGGAAACACTAATTCCTCCGAGATAGCAGACCGATCCGCTCTCTATGGTAAGCAGGATGTCCCTGTGATTATCTGAAGAATCTTCAGCAAATTCACCAAGCTCCAGTTGAACATCTGCGCGCAGATATCCCAGAGTGGAATAGAGGCTCAAGACTGAGCTTTTGAAGGACAAGGTATCAACCGGAGATATTGGGGAACCATACATTATGGGAGAGGTCTGATCCAGCTGTATGGCTGTGAGAGTGCTGTCTCCTAAAAAGGTAAGCTCTCCCCTCAAACTCTGTCTATTGGGGATCACATTGATTTTTACCTCGTATACATCAGCTTCCCATCTGGGCCATACGACAGTTGCAGAGCAATCCAGATAACCCTGTGCCCTTAGATTTGAACACACTGCATCTCGAACCTGATTGCTGGAAACCATAAATATGGATACACCTTCATGCAGTCCGCTTCCCCGCAGTAAATCTTCATCAGATAGAGGAAGATTGCCGGAGAAGGTAACCGTATCTATAGTAGGTTCAGACAATGCTTCAACTTTTCCACAAAAAGAAAGCAACATCAATAACAGTGGAACAGTTGTCGATAATATTTTTTTAGTCATGATTATGTGAAACCTAACACACAGAAAGCCAAAGAGGCCATAGTGAATTCAAGACCGGTAATACTTTTTGCAGGAGGAACAGATCCAAGCGGTGGAGCAGGTTTGGCAGCTGACTTAAAAAGCTGTTCTGCTCTCGGAGGACACGGTTGTATCTCCGTTACTGCGATAACGATACAGAATAGTGGTGGTGTCGACTCATGGATTCCGGTAAAGCCTTCTAAAATCATTGATCAGATGAACGCAACCTGTGACGACGGTTTGCCGGATGGTGTAAAAACCGGAATGCTCGGCAGCAGAGAAGCAGTTAAGGCTGTTGCTTCGGTTATCAGCACTAGATTGAAGGCAGTTCCCTACGTTCTCGACCCAGTCATGGTTGCAGGGTCGGGAGACGGCCTCGCAGAAGAAAGCCTTGAAGCAGCAATCATTGAACACCTTCTTCCTCTTGCAACTCTTGTAACACCGAACCTTGATGAGGCGGAGGCCTTTACCGGGAAACCCGTCAGAGACCGGGGTGCGATGGAGAAGGCAGCTATCGAGATAAAAGCAATGGGGGCTCAGAATGTGCTTCTCAAAGGGGGGCATCTGGAGGGAGAACCTGCCGATGTGCTTGTTTCTTCGAAGGGAATTACCTGGTTTCCAGGTAGCAGGATCGTTCCTGGGAAAGTCCACGGTACAGGCTGTACACTTGCCTCTGCCTGTGCTACTCTCCTGGCTGCCGGGTATTCACCTGAAAAAGCTGTAGGAAACTCGCTGGCCTATCTCAGAGGGGCAATAGCCGGAAGCTTCCAAAGAGATCTTGGCGTGCTTCTGGGACATTTCGCTCCGATGGGAGCACTTCCCGGCGTGAATGATGGAGGAGCGTTCTACAAAACTCCAAGATTCTGCCCCTCCTGTGCCGGAGAACTTGTAAAGGCAGAACCACATCCAATCTGTGGCAGATGCGGGTTAATCTTCTACCGAAATCCCCTACCGGCAGTAATACTTCTACTCGAAAAGAAGGGTGAAGTGCTTCTGGCTCGAAGAGCAATGGCACCTGCAAAGGGTGAACTAGGATTCCCAGGTGGTTTCGTCGACCTTGGTGAATCCCCCGAAATGGCTGCTATGCGTGAGCTTAAAGAGGAGACCACACTAACTGGTGCATCTTTAGAACTAATAGGGTCAGACATGGACCATACCGATTATGGTAGTGTTGTACTATACATCTACAGAGTAAGGAACTGGCAGGGAACGCCTCTTGCATCAGATGATGTAGCTGAATTGATTTGGACCGAGGTAAATGAAATTCCAGGATTGGCCTTCAAAGCCCACGATAGATTAGCGGAAAGAGTTAAAAACGAAGGGAGCTATAATGGCACTTGTTAAATGTGCATGGTGTAAGGGAACAGGTATTGACGGTGTTGGCGATTCACCTTGCGATGTTTGTGGTGGAGACGGTTACTTGAATGTTCCCGAACCGGCAACTCCTTGTGCCAGGTGTAAAGGAGCCGGCAAAATTTACAATGAAGTGCTTGAAGAATTCGGCAGTTGTGGTGGATGCAACGGTTCGGGTTGGGCCAACTGAGAATTTGATAGAAAAAGGGTGTCAATCTCGATAACGAGATGACACCCCTTTTTATTTATTAGAAGCTAATAGCTATTTTGCTGTCTTCTTCCACCGGAACGGTTAGCATTCGAACTTCCCTGAGAACGACCGCCCCTGCGCCCGCCGTTTCTTCGGCTTCCACCGCTTCTTCCACCACCGCTTCTGCTTGTATTGTTCCAGCTGCCTTTCGGGGCCGAGCTGCCTCTTCCAAAATTCTTCGGTGCTGGTTTAAGAGATTTTGAAGCTTCCTCGCTGTGATATGCATGATGCATATCTGCAGGTACCTGGCTTCCTAGAAGTTTTTCGATCTCTCTTAGATATGATCTGTCTTCGGAAGTGCAGAAGGAAATGGCATCACCCTCTGAACCTGCTCTTGCAGTACGACCGATTCTGTGTACATAGGTCTCGGATTCCACAGGAAGATCATAGTTGAAAACATGGGTTATATCATCAACATCCAACCCTCGGGCGGCAACATCAGTAGCGACAAGAACACGGTAATGACCTTTCTTGAAGCCATCCAGTGCTCTCGTTCTCATAGCCTGACTTTTGTTGCCATGTATAGCTGTTGCTTTTATTCCCAGAGCAGCAAGTTTCTTTGAAACCTTGTTTGCCGTGTGTTTCATCTGTGTGAAAATAATTGCTTTTTTTACTTTTCTGTCATCAAGCATAGATGCAAGAAGAGAATCCTTGTTTCCCTTATCTACAAATAGTACCTTCTGTGTAATACTGTCTAGAGTTGGCTTGTCAGGCTCAATTGTAATACGAACAGGATCTTTTACCATTGTTTTTGCAAGCAATTCCATTTTGGGTGCCATCGTTGCAGAAAAGAAGAGAGTTTGACGGGTGTCCGGAATTTCTTCAAGAACTTTATTGATATCATGGATGAATCCCATATCCAGCATGCGGTCGACCTCATCGAGGATGAAGACCTCTACCTCGTCAAGGTGAATGAAGCCCTGTGACATCAGATCAAGAAGCCTGCCGGGAGTGGCAACAAGAATATCAACACCCCTGTTAAGTGCCTTAACCTGACTGTACTGTTTAACTCCTCCGAAAATCACAAAATGATGAAGGTTTAAATACTTCCCATAGGTCAATACACTGTCGCCGATCTGGGCAGCGAGTTCCCTTGTAGGAGCAAGAATTAAAGCTCTTGGAGTTCCTCTTCTTGGTCTGGTTTTGTGACGGGAAAGGCGCTGAAGTAAAGGGAGGGTGAAAGCAGCTGTCTTACCGGTACCGGTTTGGGCAGTTCCAAGAAGATCCCTGCCTTCAACAAGGTGAGGAATAGATTTCTCCTGAATTGGTGTAGGTGTTACATATCCTTCAAGTGCAATTGCCTGCTGAACAGCAGGGATAAGAGCACCAAAAGCTCCATCCAGCGGCTTTTCCAGAGGTTTTGGAGTGAGCCTTGGACGGTGCACCTGTTTCGGTTCAGAACTGCGATAACGTCTTCTAGACGCATTTGATGCGTAATTTTTCATTAATTTTCCTGGTCCGGGGTTAATACAAATCTCTACCCGCCGGACGCGTGGGAAAGAAAGGACCGCAACAAATGCGGTAGTCGAGCATCCGATAATATTGAATGGGATGCGCGGTATTTACTGACTGGCAACACCTGGGACGGGATCACCACTGGTCAGCGAAACCGTCGCGAGAGATAAGCCTCTCAGTTTGTAATATACACAAACACCTTAAAACAGGCAAATTACGGAAACCCGACGCGGGATTTATTCACTCCTCTTCATCAGCTCTTCAAAGTATTCGGGTACTTTCGCTTCAAAAGTCATTTTTTCTTTTGAGTGCGGATGGGTGATTATCAGTTTAGCTGCGTGCAGAGCAAGTTTTCCCTTTTCCTTGACTCCGTACCTTTTGTCAGCAAAAACAGGGTGACCCATGTCTGAAAAGTGAACACGTATCTGATTCTTTCTACCTGTTAACAGATCGACTTCAACAAAGCTGTAGAGGTCTGTCTCGCGAAGAACACGGTATCCGGTTCTTGCAAGCTTTCCGGATTTTTCATCGTCTGTTGAATGCATTTTGTATGTACTGTCCTCTGTGAGATATGAGGTGACCAAACCTTCCTTTTCTTTCAGAGAACCGTGAACAACAGCATAATATGTTTTCTCGAACTGATGCCATTTATCCTGTAGATAGAGTTTAGCCTGCGGTGTTTTAGCAAACAGAATGATGCCGGATGTGTCTCTGTCGAGACGGTGAACAATGTAAACACGATTCTGTGATTTTCTGTTTCCCTTTTTTACATACTCCCTTAGAAGGTAGTAAGCTGTGTTTTCCTTTACCTTGTCTGTGCCCATGGTAAGCAATCCACTGATCTTATCTATAACCAGAATGTCTCTATCCTCGTGCAGGATAGATATCCCCCTGGGCCAGTGTCTTCGCGAAGGAACCTTGAGAACAGTTTTTTTCTCCGGCATAATCTTTACTCCAAAAAAGAATAGCTATCTTCTATTAAGACGCTTCATCTCTGTTTTTCTACGTTTTCGTTTTTCTCTCTTAACTGTGACAAGGTAGAGCTCTTCTACTTTTTTCCTCGCCCATGGGGTTTTACGAAGAAATTTCAAACTGGACTTCACTGAAGGGTCAGTGTCGAAACAGCGTATCTTTATGAGCTGGCCCAAATCCTCCCAGCCATAAGATTCCTGAAGTTTAACTACAATTTGCTCAAGTGTAATCCCGTGAAGGGGATTGTTGATCTGCTGTTCAGACATATTACTGATTTACTCCTCTGCACTAGGGCGATACTTCAACTGAACACCCTTGAGAAATCTGCGTAGAGTCTGATCATTGCACTCCCGGTAATGTTTGTGCGATGGTTTGCGAAAAAGCGAGCTCAACTCGTGTTTGCTGAATGTGAAGCCTGCCAGATTCATGATTTCAAGAATGTCTTCAGCTTTCAGATTCAAAGCAATTCTTAGTTTTTTGAAAATCATATTGTTCGTCAATTTCTGCTCCGGTTGCTGTATCGGACCATCTTTGGCCCCTCTTAACTCAACAATCAAACCGTTAAGAAACTGAGAAAACTGAACATCGGTACATTTCTGAAAATCTGGGTTATCTTCCCGACTGAGCCAGTTACAAACCTGATTTCTTGTTACCTGCAGCTCGGAGTGAGCAAAAATCTTTATCATTCCGGAATCATTGATATCAAGGGAATAGCGAATACGTCGCATGACATCATTGTTAAACACTGGCTCTCCTAACTAAGATTTTCAATTGGTATCTATTTAATGCAATCAACAGCTTAACATACTGCAAAGCAGGACAAAGGCAGTCTGCGGCTTAAATTAGAGGATTTAAAGGTGCCTGCACGAAATATGCAGACACCTTAGATGGAGATCAGCTCAGTGCGTCGAGGGTTTTCTTGAGGGCATCTGAGTCATGGGTGCCGTAAACAGTGATATCCTTGTTTCTGGATAAAAGACCCTGGAGAACTCTACCGGGTCCAACTTCAACAAATGTGTCGAATCCGTTTTCTATCATTAGTTTCATTGAATCCGCCCACAAAACAGGTGAAGTCACCTGTTTGATAAGAAGTTCTCTGCTTTCTTCAACACCGGTGATGTAGTTGGCTGTTACATTAGCAACCAATGCTATACCAGGATCAAAAAAGGCAGCTTCTCTTACTGGTCTTTCTAGACCTCTTGCCGCGTCATCCATCAACGGGCTGTGCCATGCGCCCGAAACCTTCAGGGGAATAACCCTTCGTGCACCGGCATCCTTGCAAAGCTGACCAGCGTATTCAAGAGGGATCTTTGCTCCTGAGATAACAACCTGCCCTTTCGAGTTCATATTTGCAACCCCTACAGGCCCCTTTGAACTTGCTTTATTAACAATCTCTGTCACTTTTTCCAGATCCATACCAAGAATAGCTTGCATACCCCCGGGATACATATCTGCACACTTCTGCATGAGTTCACCACGGATTCTGGTAAGTCTTACTGCCGTTTCCGGCATAAGAACACCTGCAGCAACAAGTGCTGAATACTCACCAAGGCTGTGTCCGGCGGTACCCTCAGGCTGAATACCGGCAACCTGCAATATTCGAAGCGTAGCTATGCTTACCATCGTGATCGCTGGTTGAGCATAGTTTGTCTGCGTTAGTTTCTCGGCAGGTCCGCTGCCTATAATATCCGACAACTCATGAAGTCCACTGAATTCATAGCTTCTACCCAGAAAGTCAGCTGCCTCAGGATAATCTTTAAGATGTTCCTGCATACCAACTGCCTGTGATGCCTGTCCAGGGAACAGAAAGGCAATTCTTCCCATTAAAATTCCTCCTGTGCAAGAGATTGCGCCCTGTTTATTTCTATTACCAAATC
This sequence comes from Candidatus Fermentibacteraceae bacterium, assembly GCA_016744855.1. Classification (GTDB taxonomy): domain Bacteria; phylum Fermentibacterota; class Fermentibacteria; order Fermentibacterales; family JCC-6; genus Sabulitectum. Next base: position 47,210 of record JADGDO010000016.1, read on the forward strand.
AAGATTCCTCTGCCACTCCGGATCAGCTTCCCAAGCCATATCTGCAAGTTCGAGTGCTTCACGGAATCGACCTTCATTATACAAGAGTTCTGCGCCTGTGGATAGAGCAGCAGAATGCCACCTTCTCCCCATGGCTGTTTCGATCTCTTCACTTTGGAATAAGAGAGCAGCCTGTGGAAGCATAGTATTCCAGTAAATAATCTGCCCGGTGTGCACCGGACTAGTCTCCTCATCAATGTTCATCGAGAGTATAAGCGACATGTTCTCACCTATAGTTTCCTGTGGATCCCCTTTGCACTTCCTTATAAGAAACTGGCATGGAGCAAGATCATCAGTATTTGACCGAAGAGGTGATTCAATGGCAGCAATCAGCTCATGGTCAGAAAGAAGAGGTAGAAGAAACGCCGGCTCATTCTCTCTGAAACCAGTCTGATTGAGTTGCTCAGAGGCTGCTCTGTCACTGAACATAGCTGCAAGATCGAGATGAAGAGGCTCTGCAGAACCTATCAGTATTGCATGTCTACCACCGGCAGGATGCAGAGCAGCATGGGGAAAAACTCGACTCCAGGTTGACAAAATCCTTGAAAATTCCTCAACAGGCAACTTGTGGAGTGGTACCCATTGGGCAGCTACCCCGTCTGCCTCAAGTTTTGAAAGAACAAGAGAATAGTACTCTTCAGTATAAAGAAGCCAGCTTTCACTAGAACCTGGATGTGTAGCATCACACACAATCAGATCAAACTTTCTGTCTGAACCCAGCAGGAAGTTTCTTCCGTCATCACCAACCAGCTCAAATCTGCTGTCAAGATCAGGGCGGCGATTCTGTTCTGCAAAATGAACTGCTGCAAGAACTACCTCGGGACAAATTTCAGCACATACTAGGGTATCAATTGGATGGGTCAACAAAGCTCCGCATGTAATTCCTCCACCCATGGCCACAGCCATAGCCGTTTCAGCATCTGAATTGTATCCCCATGGGAGGTGACCAAGAAGGTAAAAAGCTTCAAGAGATGCTTGATCAACCGGCACTTCCTCCACACCGTTGATCCTCAGACTTCTGTGGTTGTCCCATTCTCTACCGAAAACAGCAACCGTTGCGGTTCTGCCTTCTTGAAAATAAGAAAGAGTCATACCGGCAGGAGGCCTGGAGCCGGGTGAATATGCTGAAAGAACAAGAACAACAGAAAGAACTGCGCCAGCAGCAGCAAGCAAAGACAAGGCAAGTCTGCGCGATTTCCAGAAAGCAAAGAAGCCAATAGAGGCGTTAAGGCATGCAAGAAGGAGTACAGATGGAGTTACACCGAGAAATCTGAAAAGAACCTGAGAAGCCAGGATAGGTCCGAGTGCAGCACCGAAACAGTTTGCCATTGAGAGAGTACCCACGTCCTCACCGAGTTTCTGCTCTCTGGCTGCAGCTTTTACCATCAGAGGGAAGGTAATCCCCATTAAGACAGTTGATGGAAGCATATAAATCATAGCAGTCAGAACATCACCTGTGACGCTGCCGGTCCATCCACTTATAAAGGTAAGTTTACGCGAAAGAGACATAAAACTACCCAGTGCAGAAAGTGGAATAACACTTGCAATACCCAGAAGAATCTGAACAATTCCGAAAGAGACCAGAGGGAATTTGAATGAAGTGGCTATACGCCGGCCGACAATACTTCCAATTCCTATTCCCAGAAGAACCATCATTCCCATCGTTGCAAAAGCATATGTACTGTTACCGAGCACAAAAGTCAGCTGGCGGCTCCAGACCATTTCCCAGGAAAGTGCAAGCATTCCACTGGCAAAATACATCCATAGAAAGAACTGTGCAGGTTTTGCCCCACTCTCTTTCTCCTCTTTTAACGGAGTTTTCACCTTCAGCTCTGAAGATCTGATCAGCAATAAAGATACAGTCGTAAGGGTGGCTCCAACCACTAGAGTTAAAATGATTCCGATTGCTTCCAGTAGAAAAAAACCGGCAAGAAATCCACCAAGAGCAGAGCCTAGAGAATTCAAACCATACAGTCTGGACACTCTCGAGACGCCCCCCTGTCCCTCAACCATCCTTGCCATCGAAGGTACAATTCCACCAGCAAAAAAGGTTGCAGGAAAAATCATAAGAAGAGCGATTAGGAGTCTTGCTGGAAGCTGGAGGCCCAAGCTGTATAGAACCGGGTAAATAACTGCAGCCAAAGGAGAAATAAGGAGCGGAATGAAAGAGAAAATTGCTGCACCGGCAGCGGTCACTCTCAAGACGGAAAGAGGGTTTGCTGACTGCTCGGCTTTTCTCCCGAAAAATCTTCCGCCGAATCCAAGACCAAGCATGAAAGCCGTTAATACAATAGCAGTTGAGTCGATGCTTCCGCCTGTAATTAAAAGCAGCTGGCGGTTCCATGCAATCTGTGCCAAAAGAATCCCTGAGCCCGACAAAAGAGCGAAAAAAGAAATATTTACGGACCTGATTTTATCATTTACCAAAGTAAACACTTCCCTGTTAGTGTATTTTGCTCTCCTGACAGTAATAGAAAATACAATCCTGCTGACATGTTTTCCCTGGTAATATCGGATACTATAAGTGACCCAGTACCATGCCCATTCCAGATAGTTTTTACCTTTCTACCGGCCAAATCATAAAGTGCCAGCTCTCCCATCTGCCCAGTGGAAACTAAAAAGGAAACAGTGGTTTTTCCCGGAGCACTGGTAGCAGTGCTCAACGACCACCCCTGCCCCTGTCCCCCGCCTCCATCAAAGGAGAGTGTGACAAGACTGGCTGTAACTCCAGACATAGTAGAATAATCTAGCTCCAGCAGCGAACCTGTTGCAGAATGGATCAACCCGGGGGCGAAACCCTCTGAAGAAATAATAGAATAACTCGAAGGAAGGTCATTGAAAACTATTCCGGGGTCAAAAGGCGTCTGAGAGGTTGACTCATTTACCGCGATAACAAGAACGGTATCAGAGGTTTCATTTTCAAGTGCTATAAAATTCAGCAGAGTATCTGCTTCAGTGCGGTTAAAAACCTCTTCATCAGTCATTACTCTCCATGTGGGATCAACCAGGGCTGAAAGATAATCTGTGCCATTGCTTTCCCCGTTACCGGTGAGTGAAGCAACGGCGTTGTGGACGACTCCAACCATATCCACATTTTCAACATCCGAGCTGGGTCCCCAGTTCTGAAGAAGGAAAGGAGCTCTGGTGATTCCGTCATCTCCCCCATTTCCACTCATCATGGAGAGATCAAGAGCATAAAACACAAGACCGCGAGCCCCTGCAACCAAAGGTGCTGTTACCTCGTAAAGCATCGTGTCGGCTGAAGCGCAATAGCTGGGGAGTGCAAAAGCATGTCTTCCATACGATTGAATCACAGCAAAAAGTGCGTTCTCACGAGTTGTCTGCTCCACCCCCAGATTCATACCAACCTGATGCACTTCAGGGAACCACTGAAAGCGGTACTGGTCAAATACATCATTATAAATTTCACTGAGGGGGGCATAGTAACCCGTCTCTGATGGGATCAGAGCACTTCTGTAAGCATCTCTTGTATGCATGACTCGAAGACTTGTAATAACAGTATCTCCACTGCAATAGTTCAGTTTGCCAACATTGATTACACCGGAAGAGAGACCGGTATTCATAGAAGAGCTTCCAGTGTAGACATCACCACCTTCAACGGTGAAAACCAGTGAATCAAAATATCTGTAATCGTTAAGAAAAAGATCAAATCCGTTTACCCGGCCGGGTAAACCAGAAACAGCGATAGAATCCAGCTGGTCGAGAGGATTTCCTATTGAAGGGCCACTGGCAGCAACAATTCTTTCACTGTCACCAAACCACCCGACCAACTGATCTCTACCAGCAAAGAAGGGGGGTGAATTACTGTCAATTCTAGAAATGCGTATTACATCAGGCATCTCTGAAGAACCGAATAGATCAGTGAAAAGTGAAGCTCCCCCATTGGGGAAGAACTCCCATGCATCTCTACTGATCTGATTCAGAGTTTGGTAATTGCCCTCGTCATCGATAATCAGGAAGCCGTTAGTTACTACTTCCTGGGCTGTTCCTGTTTTGTACCAGGTACCCCAAAAGGTTCCCCATACCGCAGTTTCAGCTGCAAAATTTAATACAACAGGTTCATCAAATGCAGTTTCAATTTCAGTTGACCCTGGACCAGAAGCCGTGTAAAGCATAAGGGAAAGATTACCACCCTCATCCTGCAGACCGGCCAGAATAGCAAGCCTTCCATGCCCTATGATTCCATCAACTTCCTGTAGATCATTCCAGTAATCCGTTTGCCCTACAGAAAAAAACAGGGGAGTCAGCAAGTCTGAACCTGGGAACTCAGGCAATGCCCTAAAAACCGGTAGTCCCGCTTCGCTTACAAGCACTATTGCGTCATCTACAGAAAAAGAGTTTTCCCATAGAACAATCCCGCTGTTCACATAACCGGGAGCTTCCTGAGAAGCATATCCTGCTCTAAAATCAGATGATTCAACAGCATCAGGTTCAAATGGCAATGGAGATGTCCATACAGTTTCAAGGGTTAAATCAATTCCATTCCATATAACTTCATCGATAACAATCTTTGCTGAATCTCCTGATGCGAATACTCTGACAACCTCATCTTTACTGTTTAGTGCCTGAATCTGCATGGGATCATTTTGAATAAAATCTGTTGCCGCTGTAAAAAGAAGATCATCCATAGTGCATTCCAAAAGATCTGTTCTTCTACTGTTTTTCTTTACGGGGTACATATCCATGGCGACGACGTCTGTAAATCGAGACATTCTGTTTAGAACTGATGTAGTATCAGTGTAATACTCTATCTGCCCTGAGGAGTCCTTCGTGCCATATCTGGCAAAATAGCACATAACAGGAAGATTGAGTTCAGTACGGATTTTTTCGTTCCAGTATGAAACATACTCATACCACTGGGAGGCCTGTTCAGGATAAACAACAGCTTTCACATCAGGTTCATCAAAGGAAAAACAACCGATAACTTCCCCCTCATACAAACCGGCTGTCTGATCAAGATAGAGTTTTAAATACTCGACTACTGCCTGGCTGTGTGTACTTTCCAGAAGATCCGTTCTTAACCCTCCAAGCATGAGATGAAGACCGATATTCCTTACGTCTTCTGCAAGAGGGAAAAAATCATCACCGGGGTCACCGGGATTCTCGGGGAACCATAAATCAGCGAGTTCCCCTCTAACCAGAGCTGTGTTGAATCCACTTTCGAACGATTCCTCTAAAATGGAGTGAATGGGGTTAAACTGAGGAAAACCATAGATGTCACGCCAGATGTCAATCAGATTGCTTGCCGAGCGTACATCCCAGACAACCGGGAAGATAACAGTCTCTTCCTCCGGGGAAGTCTGGGAATGGTAGGAATAATTATGTCCATGCTTCTGCCACATGTTTTCACCAAACAATGGGCAGGCAATAATTACAAGAGTGAATACAAACCGTTTAAGCACTACTCTCCAACTCTAGGCATTCTACCCAGTTGAATCAGAAGAGAAGCTTCTGTTTTAAGGGCACTAACCCTTGCTGAAACAAGGTTTGCTTCGGCCTGGGAGAGATCTGCCTGTGCGGTAAGTAAGTCTGTCAGTGAAAGAGCTCCCATATCGTAAGACATCATGGAAAGTCTGTACTGTTCCTGTGCCTGCTCCAGCATCAGCTGCGAGTCGGCGTAATACTGAATGTCTATCTTCAGTGAATTGCTGAGAGATTCAACAGAAGTGCTTACATTGTTTTCCATGGTTTCGAGAGATGCTTCTGAGATAAGAAAGGAAGCTCTGGCTGTTTTTACTCTCGATTCACGGAGAAATCCGTCAAAAACATTCCACGACAGACTAACACCGGCATTGAAACCGTCATTGTCAAACATCCTATCAACATCATCCAAAGTATTATCACTCCAGTTCCATCCAGCAGATGCTCTGAGACTCGGCCAGTAAGATCTGCGGGCTGCAGTTGACTGAAGTTCAGAAGCCCTTGCTCTAAAAGCAGCTCCAATTATCGATGGGTTATCAGAATAATCAAGAGAGATGCGTTCGACAGATTCCAGAGGAAGAGGCTCGATAACAGCATCAGGATCGATCTGCAAATCATCAACGCCCCTGGTCATACCCGAGGAATTGTAAAGATTGCTGTAGGCTGTAAAAAGAGATTGCGCTTTCCTGGTTACTGCCAGTTTATCACTGCTTTCCTGGACTTGCACCTGAAGAAGTTGAAGAGTGGTAGTAGCTCCGATTTCGTAAAGGGCTTCCGTTCTTTCCAGCTGATTCATAGATCTCTCATGGGCGACCTCAGCGGCCTTTTGCAACTCAACTGCCTCAAGAACACCGTAGTATGCATTGATAACATCCATAGTAACATTCAGAATATCATTTCTGTGATCAGCTTCTGCCGCTCGTACAGAGAACTCGGATGCCTCCATGTAAAGCCAGTTCTGGCCTCCTGACTGCAGTAGCTCTTGAGAAAGAGAAAGACCGGTAGAGAATGAATTTGACTCGGTATCCAGTATTTCTCCAGTTGGCAAGGAGGAGCTTGACCACATTCTCGAAGCACCGGCAGAGAGATTGAGCGTGGGCCAGAGAAAAGATTTACTACCTGTATGTGAAGCTTCAGAAGAGAAGAGAGAAGCATCAGCTGAGGTTATTGCGGGGGAATTCTGATATGCGAGGGAAACCCAGGCAGAAAGATCCAGCTCTCTCACCTGATCCACCTCAGGCTGAGCAGCTAAGAAAACAGAAAAAGCAAGCAACAAAGTTGTCATGATCCTCCTTCGGCTCCCGCAGGAGCGATAAAGACTGGAAGTGTAAGTAAAAGAATTCCGAATAAATATATGGACCAGGCAAGTCTTTGCCCAAAACTGGTGGATTCATTCCACCCTACAGACAAACCTCTGCCCCACAAAAACACTGTTGCCAGAGACGCAAGATCAAGCCTTGCAGCAAAAAGAACAAGAAAGACAGATGACCTTGTAACAGGCATTCCAGTCATTACCTCTGCAGGACTCCATGAAAATCCAGCCGGAAGAGAAAAGAGATAAGAGAGGAAAGTGAGCATTGCAATGAGAATCATAAAAGCACCCATGGAAAGAAAACTGCTTGCAACTGCAGGCCAAAGCGGTTTCTTCCCACCCATTGCAAAGGATAGCACATAAACGGCAAGACCGGCGGCACATGCCAGAATAACTCTTTCAATTAGTATCCATGCAGGTATCATCAGATCAGCTTCAGAAATTGCAATTCCCTGAAGAATAAACGGTGAAAATCCTATAAACAAAATTACAAGAGCTGCGCCTGCCAGTGCCTTGTTCTGATTTTTACCGGTTGCAAAAGAATAGGCCTCCTTCGGATTTACAAACTGCATAAATACAGCGGAAAAAGCTTTCACCTGTTTTCACCCTCCAGAGTCTTTTCATATACATCTAAGTACCCTTTAATACTGCTATTCCAAGAGAAATCCGTAGCCATGCATCTCCTTCTCAACCAAGCCCATTTTCTCTTGTCATTCCAATTTTCAAGCAAATTAGCCAGTTCAGCAATGAACTCATTGCTGCCCCCCGAAAAGGAAAATCCGGAATTATCCGGTACGCTGTCAGAAAGACCGCCAACTGCTCTCACAAGAGGAACAGTGCCATACCGCATTGCCATCATCTGTCCTAGACCGCATGGCTCAAAAACGGAGGGCATAAGAAAAACATCAGAACCGGCAAAAATTCTTCTTGCAAAACTATCATTATAGGCAATTGTTACTGAAATTCGCTCTGGATTCTTCTTTGCAGCATCAAGTAGCGCATTCTCAGCCCAGGGGTCACCTGTTCCAAGAATAACAAGACTGAAATCCATTTGTAAAAGTTTTTCTATCTCTGCTGTAACCAGATCAATTCCCTTCTGCGAAGTAAGTCTTGTAACCATTCCAAGCAGAGGGGCTTTCTGTGAGGGCTTAAGGCCAAGCTCAGAGCAGAGCTGCTTTTTGCATATTGATTTACCCTCCATTCGTCCGATAAGATAATTCCGGGATATTTTCACATCTGTTGCAGGGTCCCAAAGCGATGTATCAATACCGTTAAGAATTCCTGTAAGCTTATGCGAGTATTCCCTTAGAACCCCGTCCATGTCACATCCGAACTCCGGTGTTTTTATCTCCTCGGAGTAAGTGGGGCTGACTGTTGTTATCTGGTCAGCAAAAATAATTCCACCCTTGAGTGAATTCCAATCACCCCAGAATTCCAATCCATCGATCCTGTAAAGGGTATCGGGCAGAAAGGTGAACGGGTAGTCTGACGAAGGAAACCTTCCCTGAAATTGAAGATTGTGAATGGTCAATACGGTTGCTGTATCCACCTCTCGGAGATAGACGGGGATAAGAGATGTCTGCCAGTCATGACAGTGTATGATGTCGGGTACAAACCCGTCCAGGCTGGAAATAGAAGCGACAGCTCTACTGAAAAAAGAGAATCTAGCTGCATTATCGTCCCAGGATGAGCCGGCACTGGGTCCATACATGCCCTTTCTCCCAAAAAATTCATCCTTCGATACAAGAAATACAGTTAACCCATGTATTTGTGTACTGGCAAGACCGAACGATTCTCCAAGAAATGTTTTCTCAGGTGATAGCCAGGTTATCTCATGCAAATCAGTATCAATATCGCTGTAAAATGGAATAACTACGGCGGTTTCAATATTGTCTATCCTGTTCAATGCATCAGGCAGCGCTCCAACAACAGAGCTAAGTCCTCCTGTGCTTGCAAGAGGATACATTTCTGAAGCTGCATGGAGTACTTTCACTATTCACTCCTCTTCATTCGAATGATAGAAACAACAACTGCAACAATCACCACAGCAACAGAAATCATCAGGAGAATAGCAGTTAGTTCAGCCATAAAGCTTGATGCTCCTTCTAGTTCTATTCCGATAACAGTTCCGGCAAAAACCAGCAGAGCATACCAGAGGGCAATACTTAAAGATGTGCAGAGAAAAACCGTTGATTTCTTTACTCCTGAAGACGCAGCAGCTATAACAAGAAGAGATCTAATCCCGGGGATGAAACGACTGAATACAAGAATCCAAGGGCCGCGTTCAGCCAGTACTTTCTTTGCCCTGAGGAAACTGTTTTTTCCTGAAGATCTGATTATTAAGAGTTCCATTTTTTCAAGCTTCCGGCTTCGTCCCATTGAATCAAGAAGGAATGTCGAGGCAAAGCAGCCGATAAAACCAGGGAGCCAGAGTAAAACATGAGGTATATGCCTGCTGACTCCTAGACCGGAGAGGGCAATGTAAAGAACATCTCCCGGAAAGGGTGGGAAAAGAGTTTCAATAAAAGAAATCAACCCGAGCAAGATTGCATGCCAAGAGCTGCCGATATTCAGAAAAAACAGCCAGATCGTTTCGGTCACACATCCCTCCGAACCAGTTCGGCAAGTACACTGCAGGCAACACCTTTTCCGAGGGCAAGCTCTCCAATTGTATTGGTTGTTGTCCCCTTTATCCATACATTTTCAACAGAGATCCCTGCAATTTCTGAAAGCCTTTCCATAAGGATATTCCGAATGGGAGAGATCTTGGGCTTTTCGCCGATGACAGTTACATCAAGCCTATCAATAGTCCAGCCGGCTGCCCTCACCTTTTCAACACAGACAGCAAACAGAGCAGAACTGTCAGCATCTTTCCATTCAGCTTTATCAGGAGGAAAGAATGTTCCGATGTCACCCAGTCTGGCTGCAGACAGAATAGCATCAGCCACAGCATGAAGCACCACATCACCGTCTGAATGACCCATAAGCCCACCGGTATCAGAGAGTTTGCATCCACAGAAAAAGAATGGTCGATTGGGATCAAAAGGATGGAAATCAAGGCCAGTACCCAAGGCTCTTTTAGCCTTGTTTAAAAGAATTGAAAGCATTTCAGCATCCTCCCTGTCTGTCAGTTTTATATTTTTTCTGGATCCACTGACAGTTACAACCTCTTCGCCGACTGCTTCAAAAGCAGAAGCTTCGTCGGTGATATCACCCGCTGCAGCCAGAACTTCAAGAAGCCGAGACATATGAAAACCCTGAGGGGTCTGACTCAGTCGAAGCTCCTCTCTGGACAGGGTATCCAGCACCTTCTCATCGTCTACCCTCTTCACTGTATCCCGCACTGGAATAACCGGTATCACAGCAGGATTGGTCATGCATGCTTCCATAACGAGTCTGATTGATTCAGAAGTGACGAGAGGTCTCGCGCCATCGTGGATCAGTACATGAGTAACTCCCATTTTTTTCAGAAATTTCAACCCACAGGCTACTGAATCCTGTCGCCTAATTCCACCGGGAACAGTATCAAGCCCCGGAAATGGGGTCCACCACTTTTGCCAATCTTGTGGTGGCGTAACCACCACAAGATGATCGACAAACGGCTTCAAAGCTTTAACAGCATGATTTACTACCGGCTCACCGGCCAGCAAAGTGAATTGCTTGGGTATATCACCACTGAAACGTGCAAACCTGGTACCGGATCCAGCGGCCACAACAACAGCACCCCAAAGAGGGATATCAGTTCTGGGCATTCTCAGAGCTGCCTTCTGCTGCAACCTTACCGAAGACCATAGTTCCACCTTTTGCCCGGAAAGTTGTGTGAGTTGTTACCTGGGTCTCCTTGCCAAGAAGATCCCCGGCTTCATCAACAACAACCATTGTTCCGTCAGAGAGGAATCCCACTCCCTGTGAAGAAGTTCTTCCCTTTTTCTGAATCTTAATCGTGAATGAATCTCCGGGCAGAACAACTTCTCTGGAAGCAGGTCCTACCTCAGAAAGACGAATTACTCTTATACCCTCGCGCTCTGCAGTATCTGCCATGTCCACATCACCTGTGAGCAAGCAGACTTTCTCTTTTCGGAGCCATTCGAGCATACGATGTTTTTCTCTTTCACCTTCTCCGAAATCCTGATACTCCATAAGACCACCGGACTGGCCGACAGCTTCTTTTAATCTCTGGATAGTCTCTGTGGCTCTTCTGGCCCTTCCTCTTTTTACGATGTTCCTGCCGTTCTGCATCTCATCAATACTGTGCTTTACAGACAAAGGAATAGAAAAAGGTCCAGGAAGTAGACCGGCAAGGGAAAGATCTGCAACCCTTCCATCAACTGCAGCCGAAAGATCAACGAGAACAGGCATATTCCACTCGGCACCAACTTCTTCCTCAATACTGATTAGCTCAAGCTTTCTTCCCTTATTAACCGCAACTACTGCAAACACATAGGCGAATGCAACCGGAATAAGAACCAACAGATCAGAAAGAGAGGAATTCAAGTTATCCCCGCGTACTCCAATTTTTAGAACCAGAATAACAAGCAATCCGATAACAAGTCCCACTGCAGCACCCGTTGTAATGTAAACGAGCTTGTCTGCAGAAACCTTAATGATCATCCGTTCAAGAACAGCAGCTACAATTCCAATACCAAGACCAATAAGTCCAATCATCAGGCTTCCTGATGCAAGTGTCCCTGCAAGGCCGAGGGCAAGAATAAATAGAATACGCACTTCCCAGCCTTTCATCAACTTAACCATTTTTCTCCTTTTTCCACCAGAAGCCCTGAAATTGCAGCAGCAAGTGTGCTGAATCTGAATTTTGCTCCGGTGTCTTCTTTTTTCTCACGGGCAGAGGCTAGATTGGTAAATCCAAGGTTGCCTGATTCCGCGAGTCTTCTGTCCATTCCGGCAACGGGTCTGATCTCGCCACCGAGACCAATTTCCCCGCTCAAAGCCGTATCTTTTTTAAGCGGTCTTTCTAATCTGCTGGATGCAACCGCAAGGCAAACAGCCATATCTGCTCCGGGATCAACAATATTAAATCCCCCTGCAACATTCACATACACATCCTGATTACCCAGTTCGATTCCACATCTTCGCTCCAGAACTGCAAGAAGCATTGCAAGGCGGCCCGAGTCAAAACCTGTTGCACGTCTCTGGGGAAAACCGTAATGTGTCGTACTGGTAAGGGCTTGCACTTCCACCAGGAAGGGTCTAGTTCCCTCCATGATTGCTGCAACAGCTGAGCCGGCACCAAGCCCCCCATCTCTCTGAAGGAAATAGCCGGATGCATCTGCAACTTCCTCCAACCCTTTTTCTTTCATTTCAAAAACTCCCAGCTCACTGGTAGAGCCAAATCTATTCTTAACAGCTCTGAGAAGTCTGAATTGATGAAATGAATCACCTTCAAAGCTCACTACCGCATCTACAAGATGCTCGAGAACTTTTGGTCCAGCTATTGATCCTTCCTTGGTTACATGTCCAATAACAAATACAGTTAATCCTCTTGGCTTTGCGAGATTCACAAGGTTGGAGGCGCACTGTCTTACCTGAGAAACAGATCCCGCTGCACTTGAAAGCTGATTCGTATGGAGAGTTTGTATAGAATCAACAATAAGCACCTGATAGTCATCTGTTTCAATTTTCTTCTCTACAGCAGATAGATCCGTTGTGGGAAGAAGCATAAGATTCTTTGTCGGCTTTCCAACCCTTCTGGCCCTGTCTGCAACCTGCCCGGGGGACTCTTCTCCCGTGGCATACAGAACATTAAGACCAGAGGAAGCCATATTCATTGCAGCCTGTATCATAAGTGTGCTTTTACCTATGCCCGGTTGCCCTCCTATCAGAACAACTGAACCCTTGAAAGCTCCTCCACCGAGAACTCTATCAAACTCACCGATTGATGTCGAAATTCTCTCTCCGTTTTCAATATCAACATCAATAATGCTTACCGCATCTATCCGAGAAGGATATCCGGGGGAAACGGAAGACATTGTTTCCATGATTTCTTCAACCATGGTGTTCCAGCTTCCGCAATGGGGACACTTGCCGGCCCAGACCGGTGAATCTCCACCGCATTCAGTACAGAAAAAGACAGACTTCGGTTTTTTCCCAGCCATTAAAATCCGTCATCCTGCATATCATCGGGATGAAAAGTCGTCGTAGAAGCATTAAAAATCAGTCTGATGTCGCCTCGCTGTCCTTTTCTCTGTTTTGCTATTTTAAGAAGTATTCTCCTGAGTCCACCCTGTGCCCTGTCATCCTCATTTCCAGTGTCTGCATTCTCGTCGTGAAGAAACATGACCATATCAGCATCCTGCTCTATTGCTCCGGAATCTCTTAGATCACTGAGCCTGGGTGGGCCTTCACGCTTTGCCGCACCTCGACTCAACTGAGACAAAACCATCACTGGAACTTTTAAATCTTTAGCCAAACCTTTGAGATCTGAAGAGTTTTTAGCCACCTTGAGCTGATGGCTTTCAACACCATCGTCTCCCTGCATAAGCTGCAGATAATCTACAAATACAGCAGCAATACCACCCTTCTCCCTCTGAGCAAGGCGTCTTGTCTTAGCTCTTATCTCTGCTGATGAAATTGATGGTGTATCGTCTATATAAATGGGAAGTGTGCTGAGGGTCTCGGCGGCATTCTCCAGATCAACAAAAAAACGGTCTGCAAGAGTATTGTCTATAATCGCCTGTATCCCAACACCTGCCATTGAGCTTATAAGCCTTTGTGTAAGCTGGTCAGCAGTCATCTCCAGGCTAAAGAAAACAACGGCTCCTACTTTCTGTGCCGCAATGTGACGGGCCATATTCAAGGCAAGACTTGTTTTTCCGACTCCAGGTCTGGCTGCGATAACGTTCATTTCACCTGCATGAAATCCAGTCGTCATCCGGTCGAGAGGTACAATCCCTGTGGACAGACCGGTAACTCCATCGCTAGCTTCACGCATTTTCTGGAATGTGATAATCGCTTCGGTAGTCAGCTCACTGACTTTGAAGAAATCTTTCTGTGAGGAAGATGTGCCTATATCAAACATTTTCTGACTCACATCATCCAGAAGCTCGCTGGCATTAACATTGGTTGAAAAAACCTTGTCCATACCCAAGCTGGCTATTGTCAGAAACTGCCGGAGAAGCGAACCGTCTTTAACAATTCTGCAGTAACTGAGAACATTAGAGAGAAATGGAAGATCATCTGTAATCCCCGCTATGTACTCAAGTCCACCGGCTTCTTCTAACTCACCGGTTCTCTCGAGCTCATTGGTTACTGTGACAAGATCAATTGGTTCCCCTCTGGAATCAATAATTTTAGATGCCAGAAAAATTCTACGGTGTCTGTTATCGAACAAATCGCTCTCAGTAAGCATTGCAAACACTTCAACTGCAATCATTGGATTCAGAAGAACACCGGCAAGAACAGCTTTCTCAGCTTCAGCACTCCATGGCTGTTTTCTACCTTCAGTCATTATTTCCCTTCGATTCCCGGGGCAGTCCTGCCTCTTCCATGAAAGATTTCAGTTTCTTCATATCTTCCCAAACGGGTCTTTTCAAAGCTGGTGAGCGGAGGAGGGCAGCTGGGTGGTAAGTAACAAGAACAGGTGTACCCATATAGCTGTGAAAGTCTCCCCTTAAAAGACCAATACCAGTCCTGGTGTTCAGTAGAGTTCTTGCTGCGCTTGCTCCAAGAGCTACGATGATTCCCGGCTTCATGATCTCAATCTGTCGTTGAAGATATTTGCCGCAGATCTCTGACTCCGAGGGTGAAGGGGCTCTGTTGTTAGGCGGTCGGCACTTAACGATGTTTGCTATAAATAGTTTTTCCCTACCGAGGCCAATTGATGCAAATATTTTGTCCAGCAACTTCCCTGACTTACCGACAAAAGGTTTTCCGGTTTCATCTTCAGTTGCCCCAGGTCCTTCTCCGACTATCAGTATACCTGCTTCGGAATTGCCTTCTCCAAAAACAATATTCTTTCTGGTTGAACCAAGATCGCATTTCATGCATCCGGAAATTTCCTTCTCGAGCAGGGCCATTTCCCCCGTTATTCCCTCTGGTATGATTGTCTGTTCAACTTCTATTTTTCTCTGAATCCATTCGGGAAGCACTAAGATCTGATCGGCCCCGAAGCTGGCTACAGCAGCCCAGAATGGATCAATAACCTTACCCATTACTCAAACCTTCCATTTCGCGTCCCAGCGCTGCTGCAATTCCGAAAGCAACAAATTTCTTTGATCCATGCATTATTTCGACATCTTCAGTATCCCCGGCAAAGAGCAGAGTTCCCGAGTTGCATGCCGTTTCCATACCCGTATCCGGTTTATCTCCTCTGTTCAGAAAGATTGCATGAGAACCCTTTTTCATCATTTTCTTACGGGCTCGCAGCAGTGAGGTTTCACCGTACTCAAGTGCAAACGAAAGAACTGGGCAACTACATGAAAGAGAAACAGTAATATCCGGAGTGGATTCAAGGGCAATGGAGAAATCCCCATCAGTTCTTTTCAGTTTCCCCGCAACTGGATTCGATGGAGCAAAGTCCGCAACTGCTGCTGCCATAACCAGAAGATCAGCTTCTTTTGTCTCTTTCCCAAGAGCATCGAGCATCTCTGAAGCGCTGCCTACTTTAACCAAGCGCACCGGCCCGGGAGGGTCCATTTGGAAGGCGGGGCCACTGACAAGAACAACCTCTGCACCTGCATAAAGAAAGGCCTCGGCAAGAGAAACCCCCATCAAACCACTGGAACGGTTTGAAATGAATCTGACCTCGTCAATCATCTCTCTTGTAGGTCCGGAGGAAACAACAACTCGTTTCCCTTTCCAAAAATCAATGCCATTCATGTAATTGCCATGATAGTCCAATGCCTGAACGGGCCATCCAATAGTCTGAAGCTTCATTTTTTCCGCAAGGAAAATGGTTACAATCTCGGATTTTGCTTTTTCAAGTTCATCGTTACAGACAAAGTAATCGAAAACCCCCATAAATGATACTTCTCCAGCGGCAGCTTCCATCCGCTTCTCAACTGTTTTTCCTGAATCTGTATTCCTTTGTTCCAAGCGCTTTAAAAGCACTTTGCTGCTGGCAGGTAAAACAAAAATCAGCACAGCCGATGGCATAGTCTGCTTAATCTGAACCGCACCCTGAACATCAATATCAAGAACTACATTCTTCCCTAACGCGAGCTGGTTCCGTACCCATGATCCATCTGTGCCATACCTGTTTCCATGGACATGAGCCCATTCAAGAAAATAGGAATTTCGAATTCTAGTATCAAATTCATCATCATCGACAAAGAAGTAATCCCGGCCGTGCATTTCTTCACCGCGCGGTAATCTGGTGGTGGTTGAAACAGAAAAATCTGTTCTGTCATTCCCACCGACAAGATGATGTGCAAGAGTTGTTTTCCCAGCTCCTGAAGGTCCGGCAAGAACAAAAAGCATTCCACTACTGGACATTTGCAACCTGCTCACGAAGACCCCCGAGAATATCTTTCATCTCAATCACCTGATGTACAGCTTCGGAATTATCGACCTTGGAACCCATGGTGTTCAGTTCCCGATGCATTTCCTGAAGAATGAAACCAAGTTTTCTGCCGCAGTCGTTTTCTTCCAGAACAAGAAGAGCAGAATGAACATGAGCGGAGAGTCGCTGGAATTCTTCCGAAATATCAATTCTGTCAGAGAGAAGGGCCATTTCCTGAGCCAGCCGATCATCATTCACCTTGGCATCACCAAGCAATTCAGTTATTCTGTTTTTTCTCTCGCAGAAAAGATGAGTCACCCGCTGGCTGTGTCCTTCAGAGACAGGAACGGAAAGTTTATCTATCAATTGCAATTTTTCAGCAAACATCGATGCCAGACCATTTCCCTCTTCACGCCTTGAATTAAGTAAATGCTGAAATGCTTCTTTCACAGCAGAGAGAAGATTCTGATCAAAACCTTCACCCGCTGAAGGGTCGGGAACACGCATCATGCCAGAGAGGGTTACAAGTCGAAAAGCGTCAGGGCTGGAAGTAAGGAAAAATTCCTTTGCCAGCTTATCAGCTCCTTCCAAATATGCTCTAGCTAGAGTGATATCCGGTTCCGGTAAAATTCCACCTTTATCTGACTCAACTGAAACATTTACATCTATTCTTCCTCTTGAAAAAAGCTCTTTCCCTTTTCGGTAAAGTGCCTCCTCAAGATGGGCGGCCTCCCGGGGCATTCGGAAGTGCAAACCGAGTCCCTTGTTGTTTACCGACTTAACAAGAACAGTAATTCGATACTTATCAACAACTTGCGAACTATTTCCAAAACCTGTCATAGATTCCATAAGACTGTATTCCCCTTTGTGAAAATGATCCCCCACTTATGTTATTATCTATAGAGCGGCGCCAATTGTCCACTAAAACAAAGTAACTGATTGTAACGACTTGACCGAGCATACAAAAATTTGTGATACTCTCACCAAAGAGGTCTTCGAGCAGAATAATCATCACCGGTTCTAATAATGAATTTCAGGCAAATTCAAGCTAAAAAGAGAGTCAGAAAAAGAGAGAAAATGGAAGGCATATACTACAGCGCTTTAAGACCTGTTATTGAAAAGAAAATCATTAATCGCACATGCGGCTCTGTTGGAATGACGTCTTCTTCCACTCTTTCGCTTGGATTCGGTATAGGCTGGCTGCATCTTCATGCAAAACCTGATTCTCCGTGTTTGTGGTGGACAGACAATGCTTCAGTTATTGCACCTGACTCCCCTTCCTGGGAGCACCATTTAAAGGGAGCTCCTGTTGAAAGAATTGTCCAGCAGGGAGTTGATCGAGTATTAGAAATTCATTTCTCCAGCAGAAGTCCTTATGATGCTGGTGGCATCCGTCTAATATTCGAGGCTGCCGGCAGAAATGCGAACATCATTCTTGTCAGAATGACCGACAACAGAATTCTTGCCTGCCTCCGGAAAGTTCTTTCTGGAGCTAACCGGTTCAGATCAATATCACCGGGTGTTGAGTACAAGTCTCCACCAACATCGGGGTATCCTCCAGAGGAATGGGGGTCTGATGAGGTTCAGAAGCTACTTGAAAGAAATGTTACACCGAGGCTTCTATATCAGAATCTGGAAGGAGTGGGACCTGCTTCAGCCAAATCGATTATAGCCAACCACGGAACAGTTGCAGAAACAGTCAGAAATCTTGGAAAACAACTCCTCGATGAAGATTTTACACCGTGGCAGACAGAGTTTGGCCGCGTTCCATCCTGTCTTGGTGATGGTCACAAAATACAGAATCCCCTCTCGCCTCCCGAAAAAAAGACTTCGGAGAAGAAGAAGGAGGAATATAGACCCTCTCGAACTCAACTGGCTTCGATTCTGAAAAAGAGAATTTCATCTTCGAAGAAAAAGGCAAGAAGCTCTCAGCAGTCTTTAGACAAACTCGTTAGCCCGGATGAGCTCCGAAACTGGGGCAATATTATTCTCACTCATAAAAGTGATCTCAGAAAGGGAATGAAATCAGCCACGCTGACAGACTGGGAAGGAACAGCGCTGAAAATAAAGCTGAAGGAATCTCTGAACCCGGTTGAGAATGCCAACAAATACTTCAGGAAAGCCGGTAAGGTTCACCTCGAGAAAAACAGACTTGAAGAGCGTATAATGACTTCTATGGAGCGTGCTGAATCTCTTGAAAAAATACAAGCTCGACTGGAAACAATGACGGATGAGGAAGTAACAAAACATCTCTCTGCTCTTGCGAAGCCCGAAAAAAAGGTAACCGGTGCCCCTCTTGAATACATACTGGAAGGAGGCTGGCGCTGCCTGGTAGGAAGAAATGCCAAGCAGAATGATAACCTCACGTTTAAAATCGCAGGAAGAGAAGATATCTGGATGCATGCAAGAGGAGTCGCGGGTGCTCATGTAATAGTTAAGCGTGACGGCAGGGCAGATAACCCGAGTGCAGCAGTTCTGGATCAGGCTGCACATGTTGCAGCAAAGCACAGCACTACCAATGGAATGGTTCCTGTAGACTGGACTCTTGCCAAATATGTCAGACGCATGAAGGGGGCAGGACCGGGTCAGGTTGTCTATGTCAGAGAAAAGACTCTATTTGCAGAGGCCTGATAAACACTGCATCAATCACTCTGTTGGCAGAGCTGGGGACTGTTAACCATCAGGTCGAAAGCTCGAGTCCTCTTCGAGGCGCCAAATAAAGATCCCATGATTTCTCATGGGACCTTTATTGTACTATTACTCTGCCAATATTTCACCTATTGCAAATAGCTGAGTGATGTCAGCTGTCTAAAGCCCTGCGAACAGCATGGAGAAGCTGGTCTGAGGAATAGGGTTTCTGAATCAGCATAACACCTTTATGAGGAACAAAATCCGTGTGTATGGCATCTTTGGAATACCCGCTTGAGAAGAGAACGGGAATATCCGGTTGAATTTTACGTATCTCTGTCATGGCTCCATGACCGCCAAGACCTGGCATAATCACATCAAACAGCAGCAGATCAATGGAATCGAAGGAACGGAAAACAGAAATTGCCTCATGACCGTTCCTGGCAATCAGTACTGAATAACCCGCTCTTTCCAGCATTTCCTTAGCAAGAGCTCGTAC
>JADGDO010000017.1 GCA_016744855.1 Candidatus Fermentibacteraceae bacterium
CTGTATTCTGTATTCTGTATTCTGTATTCTGTATTCTGTATTCTGTATTCTGTATTCTGTATTCTGTATTCTGTATTCTGTATTTAGTTTTTTGTTTTTTGTTCTGTCTTGTTGTGCTTCCAGAGCGCGTTAGCAGCATTCTTTCTTGTCCCCGCCTTCAGCGATAGACTCCCGAGCGCGGGTAACCAGGCGTTAGCATGGTCCCCGCTCTACTTTTTTGTTGCCAGAACGCAAAAACAGCGGTCAAAGACCGCCGTTCATTGCGCAACAAAAAAGTGGAGCGGGAAACGAGACTCGAACTCGCGACAGCTACCTTGGCAAGGTAGGGCTCTACCAACTGAGCTATTCCCGCTCCGTTATTGCGTGCGCCGTATATGCTCAATCCACCTGAATGTGTCAAGGGCGTCAGAACATCTCTTCCTGATTCGGTTGGAAACAAACACTCGCATTCGCTTTATTGTTGTTATTTAACATATCATTGCTCTTGTATAATTTTATGGAAATTGTTATGTAATTCTAGCGTCATGGATAGTTGTATACTATCATCATCATTCTAGGGGTATAACTATTAAAAGTCAGGCTGTAGACAGACTTCTTAAAAGGGTTAAAGCTTTCTCGCTTGCTGGTCAGTGGGAGAAGGCTGAAACTATTCTTGACAAGCTCATCGCAGGTCGCCCCTGGGACAAAGCGATGTTGCTCGCACGGGCCGAAGTCAAGAAAAAAAGATGGCTAGCGGCAGGATGTGACGACTTCCATCTTCTCGGGAAAGCAATCAAACACTATTCCAGGTGTTCACTGATTACCGGCACTGTTGAAGCAGGAATAAATACTGCAACTCTTATGCTCCTTGGAGGCCGGGAAGAGGAAGCACACGAAAGAGCGGATGAAATTGCTTATCACTGTAGAAAACTCATCATGGAAAAAGATGTTCAAAAGGAATCATATCTGGCAGCTGTCATTGCCGAAGTTCACATGATTAATGGTCGTTTCCATCACGCTGAAACATGGTACAAAACAGCATTCGAGCAGAGTAGCGAAATGCCGGACCATGTTTTGATAAATATGAATCTGCTGCTTGAACATCATGTTCCAGATACTGCTACTATTATCAGAATCAGGAAAGCTGTAGGGGCATAATCAGCGCTGCACACTCCACGCATCAGGATATCCACTGGATCTAAGCTGATTTCTCAGTGAATCCGTTCCAGATGAAGTTGCAAATGAACCAACTCGAACCTTGTAGTAGCTACCGGTATGATCAATAAACACAGGGTGATTTGTTTCTGCTGCAACAGTATCACGCAAGGTTAGAGCTGCATCCATGGAACCACAGGCAGCAATTTGAATAGACCAAGGGCCAGCTGATTCTATCTGTTCAACCATCTCGATCTCTGAATCACCCTCAGCCGGAAACGTGATTGAAGCTACAGGTCCAAAACCCGCAAATGGATCCCCTGAATATCCAGGAGGGTCTGCATATGGATCCGGATTAGTATCGATTGAATCATCTGTAGAGGAGGTTGTTCCACACCCTGTAACTCCTGCAATCAGTAAAGCAAAAGACAAAACTATCAGGTATTTCATTTTCTTCCCTCCGCAGCCTTGATGAATACATCAAGGAGAGGCAACATCAGTTCGTGATGCCCTGTAACTTCGACCGTCTGCCCTCCGAGAGCATCAACAGGACGACGGACAACATTAGAAGTCGATCTGTACTGTTTTATCATATCAAAATCGGCTGTTGTTATATTTTCGACTGGATAACCAAGGTTACGTACTGAAGAAAGGGCCTTTAGAAAAACTTCCGGCATTACGACAGCACTACCGGCGTTTAGAACCACCCCATTCGCAAGATTACCGACAACCTCTGCAAATGATACAAAATCTTTCTCGGCTTCCCGTCCCAGATCAGCCCAGTTCACATGATGTATAGGATGAACAATATCTGAACCCAGACTGGGGTGAACAGTAACAGTGCAATCATTCTCTAAGGCAGCCGCGATGGGACTGATTGAAGTGTTGCCACCATTCTCAATTATTTCAAGAGCAATACCCCGGCCTATCCCCTGCTGACGATTGAGAGCACTCCCGTAGTGGATTGATGTTTCCTTCCACATGCCGAAAGATCCATCTTTAATGCCAGCCTGAACATCCTCTGACGTTGCTCCGTAAAGAGACATTTCAAGATCGTGTATTGAACCCGCTCCATTCGTAGCTAGAGCCGTGAAGACTCCTTCATTGAGCCAACGAACGATGAGGGGGCCAAGACCGCATTTGATTACATGCCCGCCGTACATGAGCAATCGTGCACTGCCGGCTTCCCTTGCATCAAGCAGAGCACGGGCCAATTTCTTCATCTCGCGTACGGCTAGAACATCCGGCAGAGCTTGAACAAACTCATCCACTGGTGTATCAACCTGCCATTCTCCGACTAGGAGATCTTTGGTTACTTTCGATGTTCTCCCGGAGAGGGTTTTCAGGGTCAGATCTTCTCTTATAAACTTAGTAAACTTCATGGGGGTATCTCACCTCCGTAAGTATCAGTCCACAGGCAGGTAACGATGGACCTGCAAGTTCTTTATCTTTACTCTCAAGTATACTCAGTACTGTTTCAGGGAGAATTTTCCCGGAACCTATCCGCAGGATGGTTCCAGACCAGATCCGTACAACTCCCCTCAGAAACCTGTTGGCTGTAATTGTCAGTGTCCAGCCCCTGTCATTTTCTCTGACGGAAGCAGATAAAACATTCATGTCCCAGGTAGAATTACCTCCACCCTCTCTTGCAAAACCGCGCCAGTTTGAATGTCCGAGAGAGAATTCGCAGGCTTTTTGCATTAATCCGGTATCAAAGTCGCCTCTTTTGGGCTGATATTGATACCTGTTATGAAGAGGATGTCTGCCCTTCCCTATATGATAATCGTAACTTCTTGAAACAGCGTCAAACCTTGCATGAAAATCGTCATGAACCCTCCGGACAGATAAGCATGAGATATCAGAGGGCAACATTGTATTAAGACCTTTTTCTATTCTACTGTATTCCCCAGGTTCAATATCAAAATGTACCGGCATAAATGCAGCATGTACTCCAGCGTCAGTCCTGCCGGCTCCCGTAACAGCGACTCTTCTGCCGCACATTCTCTTCAGAGCTTTTTCGATTTCACCCTGTACTGTTACATCTCTGGGTTGTATCTGCCAGCCGCAGTATGCAGTTCCATCAAACTCAAACCTGGTTAGCAATCTCATACGAAAAAACCTTCCGCAATCCCGGAAACAGATATAAGCAGAAAAACCCATGAGATAACTGCAACGGAAAGAGGGAGAATTCCAATAGGCTTCCGCTGAGGAGAATGGAGCTCTGCTCCAGCAACCGAATCACCTGCGCTCTGAATAATTCTTCGGAATAAAGGTAGCTCGGAATTATCAACCCAGAACTTCCTGACATTGATTGCAGTACTACCCGCCAGAAGCATCAAATCTGACAACCTGCGGGTAAAAGGAATCGATTCCAACGACCCAAGAACAGAGGCCATGCCAGCGGTGCCAAGCTCCGCTGCAAAATATGTTCCAGATGCTAAAGCGCAAATCCATCGGATTGAACGGACATAGCCGGAATCATCACCAACGAAGTATGCCCAGATAAGAAAAATAACTGGAGGAAGGGTCATGAAAAAAAGCCTCTTACAATACATCCACCTGCGTTGAGTAATTGCAACGAGGGGAAAAAGAATAAAGAAGTAGAGAGAATCGCCAGTGCACAACATCGCAGAGAGAGGAACTGCCAGCAAAGCTGAGAAAAGCATAAAATCAGCAGTCATCACTCTTTACCGGCTGATACAGAGTCGAGTTTCTTCTGGACCAGGCGGAATTCTATTGGTGGTGCGGAATTGAACTCGAGTTCCTCGCCGGTAATCGGATGAATAAAGCCCAGAGTCTCGGCATGAAGCATTTGGTGAGTTGCTAATCTGGAGACATCAGCAATCAGTTCCCGGTTTTCTCTTGTTGAAGGAACACCCCTGGGAGCCATACCACCGTATTTTGAATCTGAAATAATAGGGCAATTTCTCAACACTGACATGTGTACCCTGATCTGATGTGTTCTACCGGTTTCAAGCCGGCATTCGATGAGGCTTGCTATAGAATACTTTTTGATAGTGCGGTAATTCGTTGCTGCTCTTCTGCCGCTTTCTATCACTGTCATCTTCTGTCTGTTATGAGGATCTCTGCCAATTGGTCCGCTAATTCTTCCAGCCGGGGGTGTTGGAAAACCCCAGCAGAGAGCTACATACCTTCTTTTAACTGTTCTTGCAGCCAGTTGGGCAGAAAGGTTTCTGTGAGTTTCGTCTTCTTTAGCAACCATCATCAGGCCAGTAGTGTCTTTATCAAGCCGGTGTACAATACCCGGCCGGAGATCACCTGAGATGCCGGAAAGAGTATCCCGGCAATGATACAGCAAAGCGTTCACCAGTGTTCCGTTTCGTGTACTTGGAGTTGGATGAACCACCAGCCCGGCATGCTTATCAATTACTATCAGATGATTGTCTTCGTAAACAATGTCTATCGGAATATTCTCAGCTACAAGATCTATAGGTTCCGGATCAGGAACATGCACTTTTACAAGTTGGTTACTTTTGAGATGAGTTGACGGCTTAACTGATGTCTCGCCGTCAACCATAACATGACCATTTCTGATAAGCGTGCTTATGTAGCTTCTGCTTAGGCCAAGATCATCCTGAAGGGCAAGGAAACTATCCAGCCTAAGGCCGGTATCATCGCTCTCAACCCCGTACTCAGGAATACTCAAGAATCTTAGTTCTCTCTGTAGATCAGGTGGTAACCGAACTGAGTTTCAACGATTCCGGACATTCCGCCAACTGGGAGAGCAAATGCTGCTTCTTCAAATGCTGGAACCATTGCACCACGACCGAACTCACCGAGCATTCCACCGTCTGCACTGGAAGGACAGTCGGAGAAGTCTACAGCAGCCTGTGTGAATTCAATCTCACCGGAGTTGATTCTTTCGTTGATGCCCTCGATAAGAACGAGTGCTTCTTCTTTGGTGCGTCCAAAGCTTTCATTAACGGCACAGCCATCATAACAAACAAGTATGTGTCTGGCTGTAACTGATGTAAGAGGTGCGTCTGCCACTTCAATTTCCTCCACTGGATCGATTTCTGTAGTTTCAATTGTTTCTACTTGAGAATCCTCGATTGTTGCATCAGCAGCAGGCTCTTCCTGACCGCATGCGATAACAAGTAATAGCGCTGGTAACAGGTAGAATAGTTTTTTCACAATTTCTCCTTTTATTGAAAGTTAAGGTTCAAGGCAGGAATATAGCCTCTTTTGAGAGAGTTGACACCGATAGAGGTCACAACCGATAGTATGGTTATGCTCTGTTAAGTCAATTGTATTGCTTATATAAAATGTAACCAGAAAGGGGGGTCCCAAGTGGACCGATCTTCCTATTTCAGCACCCGCGCAAACAGCATGAAGCGTTCTGTAATCAGAGAACTGCTCAAACTAACACACAATCCTGAGATTATTTCCTTTGCGGGTGGACTTCCTGCCCCGCAGACATTTCCTGTAGAGTACGTAAAAAGAGCTGCTACCAAAGTGCTCGACGAAGAACACGGCAAAGCTCTTCAGTACGGAGCTACAGAGGGTGACCCAAGGCTTCGCCGCAAACTTGCTGAGATAATGCAGAAAGACGGTATTGATGCAGACCCAGACAAGGTTCTTGTAACAACAGCAAGTCAGCAGGGTCTTGAACTCATGTCAAAAGTCTTTTTCAATCCTGGAGACACCTGCATTGTCGGTCTCCCCACCTACCTTGGCGGATTACAGGCCATAAAGAGCTATGGTGGTGTACCCATCGGTGTTGAACTTGATGAGCATGGCATGATCCCAGAAAAGCTTATTGAGACTCTCGATAAACTAGAGGCCGAGGGCAGAAGACCAAGACTTCTCTACATAATTCCGGATTTCCAGAATCCCGCAGGAGTCACTATCCCGGTGGAACGAAGAAAAGAAATTGTAAAAATCGCTCGCGAGAGAGACTATATAATTGTAGAGGATACACCCTACAGACAAATTAGATTTGAAGGAGAGCATCAGACCACCTTCCAGGCTCTTGCTCCTGAAAGAGTCATCAGTCTCTATACATTCTCTAAGATCATGCTTCCCGGTTTCCGTCTTGGCTGGGCTTACGGACCGGAATGGCTGATAGACAAGTTTGTAATGGCCAAGCAGTCAATGGATCTTTGTACTCCTCCATTCAACCAGGCTATCACATATCATATGCTCGAAGAGGGCGCTCTTGAAATAGGACTGAAGGAAACAATCAAACTCTACAAGAAACGCTGCAAAGTGATGCTTGAAGAGTTGGACAAGAACCTTGGTGATGTGGAAGGCGTTTCCTGGACAGT
Organism: Candidatus Fermentibacteraceae bacterium; assembly: GCA_016744855.1. Taxonomy (GTDB): domain Bacteria; phylum Fermentibacterota; class Fermentibacteria; order Fermentibacterales; family JCC-6; genus Sabulitectum. The sequence goes on from JADGDO010000017.1 coordinate 6,423, forward strand.
ACCTGAGGGTGGACTTTTCCTCTGGCTTACAGTACCTGAGGGAATGAACACTGACGAGCTTTTTGACAAAGCCATCAAAGAAAATGTTGCTTATGTACCGGGTAGCGCATTCTTCCCGCTGAATGAGGACCACCGCTCTATGCGCCTTAATTTCAGCTACAGTAATGAAGAAAAGATAATTGAGGGTTGCAGACGCCTCGGGAAACTCATCAAAGAATCCCTTTAAATCCCGAATCGCATACAAGGAGGGTGCTTACGGGCACCCTCCTTTTTTACAAGTGCATCCTTCGGAACCCCGACCTGTTCGATTTGGTATGACGATTATATGTTTCAGCATGAAATGTAACAAACAAAATACATAAGGAGAACCAATGAACCTTTCAACAGTGTACATGAGCATGAAGCTCCGGAACCCTGTCATTGTGGGCAGTTGCGGTCTCACAAGCACTCCTGAAAAAGTAAAAAGTTGTGCTGATGCTGGAGCAGGAGCGGTAATTCTTAAATCTATCTTTGAAGAACAGATTGAAGCAGAACTCGGATCACTTTCAGATAGCGGGAACTGGTATCCTGAAGCCAGTGACTATATCAACAGCTACGGTATGGAGAATGCTGTATCAAATTACCTTACACTTCTTGAAAACTCCAGAAAACTGACTGATATTCCTGTAATACCAAGCATTCACTGTTTTGGAAAAGGCAACTGGATTGAGTATGCAAAGAAGCTTGAGAATGCAGGGGCTTCCGCCATTGAATTGAACGCTTTCATTCTCCCGTCCGATCCGAGGAAAAAAGGTCGTGAGAACGAAAACACAATTCTTGATATTGTCACCGACATAAAATCGCAGACAAGTATTCCTGTTTCTGTAAAAATAGGAAGATACTTCTCCAGCCTTTCCTGTTTTGTAAAAGAGCTTGATGACTGCGGTGTTGATGGAGTAATTCTCTTCAACCGATTTAACAGGATAGATTTCGATATCGATAAACTTGAAGTTATCGGAGGATCCTCTTTTTCCAGCCCCGGTGAAATGGAATCAGTATTGCGTTGGGTCAGCATGCTGAGCCCAGTAACCGCTTGCGATATCGCCGCAACAACTGGAATTCATGATGGAGAGGCAGTAATCAAGTTCCTTCTTGCCGGAGCAAATGCAGTGCAGATTTCTTCAACTCTCTACAAAAATGGTTTGGGAGAAATAGCTAAGATACACGGCTTCATTGCCGACTGGATGCGCAAACACAACTACAACAGCATCGAAGAGTTCCAGGGCAAGCTAAGTCAAAACAAAACAAATAACCCTGCTGAATACCAGAGAGTTCAGTTCATGAAAACATCAGTGGGTGCAGTATAGACTCTTTTATCAAAGCCGGGCTTAGGCCCGGCTTTTTTTTGATGCTACCAGATAGCTTCCCGCTCCGGCAAGAAACAATCCTATTACAAAATGCAAGCTCACTGTTTCACCGATAAACACTATCGCAAGAACTGTAGCTACAGCCGGCTTAAGAAGAAAGATGACCGATGCATTTCCAGCTCCCAGTTTCCGGATAGCAGTATGGAAAGTTACATATCCAAGACCGCTTACGCCAATTCCCAGAAAAAGGAAAGAAGGAATTTCCGATTTGAGGGGAGCGGGGCTCAGCGAAACACCGCTTACAGTCAGCCAAATAGCTAGAGCTGCCAGACCAAAAGCGAAAGAGATAACATTTACTGTTACAGGATCGCAGTTCAGCGAAGCCTTTCTCCCAAGAAGAATGTATATGGCGAATGTGATTGAAGCTGCAAGTGCGTAGAGGGTTCCTGTGTCAATTGTCAAGGTGTGTAAACCTGTAACCAGAACAAGACCGGATATTGCCAGAATAAGACCCAGTCCCCTCTTTCGGGAGAATTTTTCCCATCCGAGGATTGCAGCAAATATCAAAACAAAAACGGGGTTTGAACAGAAAACTGTGGCTGCTCTGGCTGCAGAATCATGCTTCACAGCCAGTTGCAGAAAAGACATGCTCATGAATGTATTCAGAATACCCATAAGAGCAAGGACAAGAATATTACCGGCGGACAAATTCACTTTTCTGCGTTTGAAAAGCATAACAATTCCAAGAACAAGAATGCCGCACACAAAACGCCAGAATGTAAGTACAAGAGGATCAACGGTGCCCATCAGTGGCTTACTTGCAACTTCCACTGAGGCAAATAGAAGAAGAGTTATCAAAAAACTGAGGATTCCCATCTACTTCACTCCAATACATTCCGGGGGAACCTTTTCAGGCTCCCCCGGTTTTTCACTACTTATATTATTAACGGCACTCGGCCACAATCTCAATAAAGCTGTCAGCTTTAAGACTGGCTCCGCCTACAAGTGCCCCGTTAACATCTGTCCCGGACATAACCTCTTCAGCATTGGATGGCTTTACACTGCCACCATAAATAATGCCAACTTCTCCGGAAAATTCATCACCGAAAATACCTGCTATCCAAGTTCTTATCAAAGCGTGCATTCTCTGAGCTTCCTCAGGAGTCGCTGTTTTTCCGGTGCCAATCGCCCAAACAGGTTCGTAAGCAACGATCAGGTTATACGGTGTAACTATATCGAGGCCCTTCAAAGCGGCTTCAATCTGTCCTCTCACAACTTCTTCAGTTTTTCCTGATTCACGCTGGTCAAGAAGTTCGCCAACACAGAGAACACAAGATAATCCCGCGGTTACACCCGCTACCAGTTTCTTCCTCACTATTTCATCGGTTTCACCTATAACATGTCTTCTCTCGCTGTGTCCGGCGAGGAACCAAGTACAGCCAGCTTCCGCAAGCATTGTCGCACTGATTTCACCAGTGAAAGCACCCTTGTCCTCCCAGAAAATATCCTGAGCTCCAAGGTATATTCCTGCTTTCTCGGCAAGCGGTGCAAAAGCTGCAAGAAGCGTGAATGGAGCAAAAAGAACAACATCAGCTCCAAAATAGTTTACATTCCCCTCATCGAGAGAGGTGATGTACTCTATCCCCAACTCCAGCGAACCGTTCATCTTCCAGTTAGCTCCGACAAAGGGCTTAACTCCCTCTATTCTTAAGTGCTCTAAAGCTGGAAGTTCCTCTCCTTGAAGAAGCTTAAGAGAAGCTCCACCACCGGTGGAAACATGAGTTAACTGTTCAGCTACACCAGCTTCTCGAACAGCACGCATACTGTCACCTCCACCTACAACAGCAGAGGCGCCGTAAGTAGTTGCATCAGCCATAAAAGCAGCAAGCTGCCTTGTTCCAATATCAAATGGACTTATCTCAAACAAACCCATGGGTCCATTCCAGATAATTGTACGGCTTCCCATCATAGTTCTGCGAAAAAGCTCGATTGATTCAGGACCTATATCAAAACCAGCCATGTCAACTGGAAGATCATCAAATCGTCGTACAACTGCTTCTTCGCCTGAATCTCTTGAGGGCGCACATACAATGTCCACCGGAAGAATAAGATTCACTCCTCTGGCTTCTGCAGCCTTTATAATATCTCTGGCTGTCTGTATTGTGTCTTCTTCAACAATACTTTTTCCGGTTTCAAGACCCATCGCCTTAAAGAAGGTAAAAGCCATTGCGCCACCAACAATTAGATTATCCAACTTGGGAAGTACATTTTCTATAACTGCAACCTTATCGCTGACTTTCACACCTCCCAAAATAACCGTATAGGGTTTTCTGGGGTGCCTTATCAACTCACCAAAAACTCTTAGCTCTTTCTCCACAAGAAATCCGACATAACCGCCTCCCAGAATGGCAGGAACTCCTACCATAGAAGCGTGCTCGCGGTGACTCGTACCAAAGGCATCATTAACATAGATGTCTCCCAGAAGGGCCAGTTTTTTGGAGAATTCCGGATCATTTGCAGTTTCTTCCTTGTGAAAACGAAGGTTTTCAAGAACAAGGATTTCCCCGGGTTTAAGACCTGCTGCCATTGCTTCAACTCTTTTTCCAATGCAATCTCTGGCAAAAAGAATCCTGGTTTCAGTAAGTATTTCTTTAAGCTTCTCCGCGACAGGTTTCATACTGTATGCGGGTACGATTTTCCCTTTAGGTCTGCCCAGATGTGAAGCCAGGACAACAGGTGAGCCCTGTTCAATAAGATATCTGATAGTTCTGAGCACTGATCTAATCCTTGTATCATCAAGTATCTTGCCGTCTTCAATCGGAACGTTGAGATCAGCTCTGAGGAATATTCTTTTCCCTCCAGTTTTCAGATCTCGAATAGAAGGATACTGCATACTAGAACCCCTTCGCAGCCATGAGAAGAAGCATGTCAACCATTCTGGAAGAGTAACCGAATTCGTTATCGTACCATGAAAGAACCTTTAGCATCCTCGGACCGATCATCTTAGTGATTCCACTGTCAAAGATACTGCTGTAAGGATTACCGACGATATCAGAGGATACGATAGGCTCATCAGTATACTGAAGAACACCTTTAAGAGAAGTTTCTGATGCCTTCTTCATAGCCTGATTAACAGTCTCTTCCGTGGCATCTGTCTTCAAGTTACAGACAAGATCAACAAGAGAGCCATCTGGAACAGGAACTCTTACAGCCATTCCATCAAGCTTGCCTTTGAGCTCGGGGATAACAAGAGAAACAGCCGCAGCAGCACCTGTAGTTGTTGGAATAACATTAACAGCAGCAGCTCGCGCTCTTCTCATATCTGAATGTGGAAGATCAAGGATTCTCTGATCATTAGTGTAGGCATGAATTGTAGTCATGATACCTGCATCAATGCCAAAAGTGTCGTTTATGACCTTCGCAACCGGAGCTAGGCAGTTGGTAGTACAGCTTGCTGTGCTTACAACATCATGGACCTTCGGATCGTAAAGATCAGAGTTTACACCGTATACGACTGTTAAATCCGCACCCGGCTTACCCTTGGCAGGAGCACTGATAAGAACTTTTTTTGCGCCAGCTTGAATGTGATATGCTGCTTTTTCTCTGGTTCTGAAAAAACCGGTTGATTCAATAACAATATCAACACCCAATTCTTTCCATGGCAGCTTCAGTGGATCGGGCTGACAGGAAACCGTGAATGAATCTCTGCCTGCAATAATTTTATCACCCTCTACTTTCACTTCACCTGGAAAAACTCCGTGAACTGAATCGTACTTAAGAAGGTGAGCCAGCATCTTGGGATCTGTAAGATCATTAACAGCAACAATATCAATCTCATCATGCTTTAGAGACTGTCTGTATACGAGTCTGCCGATACGGCCAAACCCATTGATGGCGACTTTTACTGACATGAGGTTTTCCTCTCCAATTTATCAGCCGAAGAACAACTCGGCTGTTTTGATATGTTCATCCGGAACTGTTTTAAGAGTACCAACTGCTTCTGACAAATCTGCTGCAACAACATCTGTTCCGCGAAGAGCAGCCATCTTCCGATTCTCGCCTGACTCTGCTATCTCCACTGCCTTCACTCCCAGCCTTGTGCCGAGAATACGATCGAAAGCGGAGGGGCTTCCCCCACGCTGAACGTGACCAAGAACAACATGCCTTGTCTCAAGACCTGTTCTGTCTTCAATCTCGTTCTTTAAAACTTCTCCTATGCCAATACCCGTTCCAAGCTGTACGTGACCGAAGGAATCTTTTTCTGCTGAATGATAAACATGACGGGCAAGACCGGGGTCAATTGCACCTTCAGCGACGGCTACAAGAGCGTAGCGCCTTCCGTCCTCGTATCGTTTCTTAAGAATCGCACAGATTTTATCTGTATCAAATTCGTTTTCCGGAGTCAGAATAACATGTGCTCCTCCGGCCATTCCTCCATACAAAGCCATCCAACCTGCATGACGGCCCATGATCTCAACAACCATCACTCTTTCGTGGCTTCTGGCTGTAGTTTTCAATTTATCGAGCGAATTCATAACATAATTTATCGCTGTATCAAATCCGAAAGTATAGTCTGTTGCTGAGAGGTCATTATCGATAGTTTTGGGGACACCAACAACAGCCACTCCCATTTCGGCAAGAGAGTCTGCAACTCCGAGAGTATCCTCTCCCCCTATTGCAATAAGAACATCAATATCATTCTCATCCAGAGTTTCCTTAATCTTTTCAAAACCATTCTCCAAGTTACGTGGATTCGTTCTGGAAGAAAACAGAATGGTTCCGCCCTGTGTGTGCAAATCACGAACAGATTCACGATCGAGAGACACTTTGGTGTTCTCTATAGCACCCTTCCATCCTCTCAAAAATCCAGTAACCTGGTGCCCTCCAGCCTCAGCTCGAACAACAATACCTCGAATAACAGCATTTAACCCGGGTGCGTCACCACCACCGGTCAGTATTCCCAAATGCACTTGTTTACCTCCTGATTTTTCCCTTGAAGCGACAGGGTGATTGCCCGGTCGCAGCTATTTTTTGTGTATATAGCTCAAATTCCTCCAGAGACAGAGACTGCCCTCCATCGGAAAGAGCTTTATCCGGGTCCGGATGTACTTCTATCATGAGACCATCAGCACCGGCACCGAGAGCGGCCAGTGAAAGTGGAAGAATAAGGTCTCTTCTACCGGCTGCATGGCATGGATCAACAATTACTGGAAGACCCAGGGAGTTTCTAGCAAGGGGTACTGCTGCAATATCCAGAGTGGAACGAGTCCAGGTTTCGAATGTTCGAATTCCTCTCTCGCATAGAACAACGCTCTCGTTTCCCTCTTTCAGGATGTATTCCGCAGCCAGAAGCCATTCTTCTATGGTTGCCATAAAACCCCGTTTTAAAAGAACCGGCATTCCGCTTCGGCCTATTTCACTGAGCAGAGTAAAGTTGTGCATGTTTCTGGCTCCTACCTGAAGCATGTCAACATACTCGGAAGCAATTCCAATTTGTTCTGCGGACATCACTTCGGTAACAACTGGAATCTTGAATTCATTCCCTGCTTTTCTCAAAAGCTTCAACGCGTCAACACCAAGTCCCTGAAATGAATAAGGAGATGTTCTCGGCTTCCAGGAGCCTCCTCTTAGCATCTGACCACCACAAGCGACAACAGCCTCTGCTGTTTGCATTACCATTTCTTCGTTTTCAACAGAGCAGGGACCCGCTATCAGAACAATTTTGGTACCCCCGAAAACGGCATTACCCACTCTAACTTCTCGTACGAGCATGTCAGCCCCTCCCCAGGTTGTTCATGATAGATCGGATAACTTCCCTGATACTGGAGTCGGAAAGAGGTCCAGGGTTGTGTCCCATCGCATTTTTTAACTGTTCTTCTACCCAGGTGGGATTGTATCCAGCATCGACTTTTTCCATAAGAAGAGCTCTACTGTTCAGTAGCTTAACCAGATCAACATCAAGCCTGAGAAGCTCTGCTCTGTAATCAGGAGAGATATCCTCCCTGGCTATCCTGCCTCTATCAAGTTTACCAGAAGAAGTTCTGGGGAGACTGTTACTGAAGTAATACTTCCTCGGCATTTTAAAATCTTCCAGAATATCTGAAAGAAATGTTCTCAATTCATGCTTGGTCAGTTCAACTCCAACCGGAACAACAATAAAAGCAACAGGAGCCTCTCCTCTGCCGGGAATATCCTTCCCAACAACACAGACATCTCTGACCAGGGGATGCTTCAGAATAGCAAGCTCAACTTCACTCGGGAAAACTTTAAGCCCGGAAGCTTTAATGAGTCCACCGCGTCTACCGGTAAAGAAGAGTCGTTCACCCCTTCGGTTGAATATATCTCCGGTTCTGTACCAGCCATCAACAAGGATCTCTGAAAAATCAGATCGTTCCCCGAGATAGCGGTTAACTATGCCTTCTCCGGCAATCCACAACTCTCCGCGGCCGCTACCCTCTACCACAGAATTTTCTGAACGAAGCTGCACGCTGTATCCGAAAGCGACAGAAGAAAAACCGAGCACTCCAGGGTCTCCGATTAAAACAACTCCGGAAGTTTCTGTGCTTCCCCAAACGGGTGTAACCTTTTTACCGGTTCTATCTTCAAAAACAGTAAGGAATCTGTCTGTAATCCTCATTCCCCCTGTTTCCACAATTCTAAGTGATGACAGATCTGCGTCTTCCCTGCTGGCAAGTCTGCTAAGTGCGTCCAGCTGAGGGGGTAACCCCATAAGGAAGGTTACCTGATTCTCCCTGATCATTTTTATATGCTGCCTTGGATAAACTGATGGTTCAAGAACAGTGGTTGCACCTATATAAAGACCACGCATGAAAATCTCATGAGGATGTCCGACGACTCCAAAAAGTGACATAAGAACATCTTCAGTTACAAGTTCAAGGTTCTCACAGACTGCTGCAGTATTAATCATTAACTCTCGGTGTGAAGTAACAGCAACCTTCGGCAAACCGGTTGAACCACTGGTAACATTCATGTAAAACTCATCGAAAGTATCAATACGGGGACTGCCATGGAGAGAAAGGGCAGGAGTCGTTATGTCTGATCTACTGAAGGAAAGAAGTGTGCTGGCCTTCCAGGCTTCATTTTCCATTCCCTCCCAGCAAAGAACAAACCTCTTGTCCCATCTCGTGAAAACCATATCTCTATCTTCGGAAAGCCAACTGGGATTAAGGCCTAAAAATCGGGCTCCAACTTTTGATATTGCGGTAAAAGCGACGGGAAGACCACAGTTTCTCTTTACCTGCACACCGACAAGAGTTCCCTTTTCCACACCGGCAGTTTGTAATTTGCTTGCAAGGTGCTCTGAAGCCCGGTGCCACTGGGCATAAGTCAGGGAGCTCTTTCCGTCGACTATTGCTACTTTATCTGGTGTCTCCATGGCCCACATTTCAAGCAGGCCATGGATAGTAAGGATTGTTCTATTCAACCTGTTTGCCACAATCGGGGCAAAACTTACTGCCTGCAGGAACATCGGCACCACATTCGCACTTTGCTCCTCCACCCATTTTGGTTCCGCATGCAGGGCAGAATTTGCCTCCGGCAGGTACGGGTTTACCGCAGGAAGGGCAGCTCTCGGCAAGAGGCTTTCCGCATTCAGGGCAGAACTTACCGTCCTGTACGGATTTTCCACAAGCAGGGCAGGCAACCAGTGCAACAGCTGCTGCTGCAGGCTGAGCGGCAGCCCCCGAAGCCCCTGCAGCGCCGGCCTGAGGGGTCATTGCCTGACCCATCTGATTAGCCATTACCATACCCATTCCAAGACCTGCACCCATGCCCACTCCAGCTCCTGCCGCTCCACCGGCTCCGGCCTGAGCAGCGTCACCCATTGCTGTGGCAGTTTTAAATCTCATGTATTCATTCATGTCGCCAAGTGCACCCATGGCGCTTCTCTCATCAATACGCTTCTGAACTTCCTCAGGTGGAGTAATAGCGCTGATGTAAAAATCGACAATCTGAATGCCGTATTTGCTGAAGTCATCGGTAAATCTTGCCTTGGCAAGAGTACCGAGTTCATCATAATTCGCGGCAAGATCGAAAATGGTGCTGATGGTTTCACCGAGAAGATCAGCCAGGCGACTGATAATATTGTTTTTAAGAAAGCTTTCGATATCTGCTGTGGAATACTTACCCTCTGTTCCAACAAGCTTGTTAACAAACAGCATACTATCGATAATCTTCATGGAGAAGTTACCGAACGCACGAAGTCTGACCATTTTCAACTCGGTGTCACGGAAGATTATGGGCTCTTTCGTGCCCCACTTCATATCTGTAAAAGTCTTCTTGTTTATGTAGTAAACCTCTGCACGGAAGGGAGTACCGCTTCCGCTAAAAGCCATATCAGCAAGACCTGCCAGAATAGGGACGTTCTGGGTTGTAAGTGTGTGCCTTCCAGGCCCGAGAACATCCATTGCCTTGCCATCACGGTAGAAGACCGCTTCCTGGCTTTCTCTAACAACACACTGGCTCCCAAGACGGAACTCACCTGAGCCGTTCTCAGGTATTCTGTGTGCCATATCTTTTCCGGTGTTATCAAGAAATTCAATTATTTCCGGTCTTTTAAACATGACTTATCCTTCCTAATCAATAGGTGTATTATTTTGAAGGTCGACCATCAGAGAACTTCGGCCCTCAAGCTTGTGAATGAAGTCATCAAGACCGGCTATTGCCACCTGAAGGGCTCCTTTGATGCCAGTTCCGCTCTCAACGGAAGCTCCAAGTGTCTCAAAATCCACCTGCATCTTCTCCACATCCTCGGTGAGCGAACAGTCGAATTCGTAGAGTTTGTCCAGCTCGTTTTCCTGCACTTTGTGCATATCAAACCAGCCTCTGTAACCCCTCGAAGCAAACCTGACCTTGTCTGCAGCTAGCTCGAGCTTCTTTGTAAGCCTGCCAAAACCGCTGGCTGCTGTAAGTGCTTCTGGACCTTTAAGGTCTGCAAGACCACCCACAGCTATAGCTAAAAGGCCTTCAATCTTTGCTGCAAGCATTGCCCTGAAAAGAGCATCATTGTCTCTTCTTTCCTCTTTACCCTTGTACCCCTTGTATCCTGGAATAATCCTTATTGCCTTTTCCAGGAAATTAAGCTGTCTTCCGTCACTCATACCATCCTCCAGACATGCTGTTATTACCCAATCTACCCAAGATATCATACCTATATACAACAGCCGTTCACGTCAATAAGTAAGACTACCTGATTGATCTGATATTACTCGCGTGACCTGCGGCTGAAACAGCAAAAAGATGTTCACCCGAGCCGTCCCCTTTGCTTACGAAAAACAAATAGCCATCAGTTGTATCAGGAGAAGCAACGCTTTCCAGTGAAGCAACACCAGGTGAGCAGATTGGACCCGGCGGCAAACCTGAATTTCTGTATGTGTTGTATGGACTCTCTATTTCAAGATCTCTGTAAAGGAGAACTTCACGAACCTCGCCCTGTGCATATTGAACTGTTGCGCAGCTTTCAAGCCTCATTCCGATACGCAATCTGTTGATAAATACTCCCGCAACCAGATCACGTTCAGCATCTGAAGCAGCTTCTCGTTCAACTATCGATGCAAGAACAAGCGCATCAAAAGGAGAGAGCCCTGAAGCCCTGCAGTTTTCCTCCCATTCGTCATCCATAACATCAAAACCGGATCTCACAATCCTATCGATTACATCCCAGGCCGGTAATGAATCTGCAAACTCGTATGTTTCAGGAAAGAGGTAGCCCTCAAAACATGGAATGCCCAAGGCATCGAGATATTCAATCTCCCTCGAGAGGGCCTCAAGTTCTGACAGTGGAATACCAAGTGAATCAGACAAAATCGGTAAACTCTGTTCCATTCTAAGACCAGGAGGAAGAGTTACCCAGCTGGTTGCAACAGGTATAACATCACCAGAAATGAACTTCGCCAGAATTGAGTCTACTTCCATTGTGTCACTTAACAAATAGTTTCCAGCCTGAAGAGATGAGCCCTGAAAACTGCGTTTGTAGTTAAGAATAACAATCCACCTGCTTTTAACCAGTGATTCTTGTTCCAGAAACTGTGCGACATCGGCGACTCCCCAACCACGCTCAACTGAAAATTCTATTGAAAGGCCGGTATTCGGCGGCATTCCAAGTATCCAAACAGCCAGAAGGGCCGCAAGAGCGGCTGCAAGTAACAGAGCAAAAACTGCAAAGAGTGTTCTTTTTTTTCTCATATTATCTTCAAATACCTTTTCAAGATTTCACAGGCCGCCAGGGAATCAACCTGACCTTTCCTGTCTTTTTTACCAAGCAGAAGCACTGCAGCTGCGGAAGAACCTACCTCATTTATCAGCTCTACAGAGTACCCTGATTCAATAAGCCACTCTGAAAGTTTCTCAACTTCAAGACTTAACTCCGTTGGTTTCCCGGTTGATGACAGAGGTAATCCAAGAACAACTTTACAATCGTCCTCTCCACCAGTAAGCTCTTCGAGCTTTCCTCTGATTTTACTCCATGTACCGAAAACAGCGTCCAGAGGAAGAACAAGTCCTTCTCTGAATACAGCAAAACCAGTTTTCTTTCTTCCATAATCCACACCTATCAATACCATCAGAATACCCTTTTCTGCAGATTTTTCATACCGGCTCTGTAAGAAAATACCGAAGTTATCAATCCTACCGGAAACATAAGGTAAAGAATGGAGTTCCGAATTGGTACCGCAAGCATTATCTCCGTAAAATTATCTGTCATATAGCGTCTGGTTACCCACGAAAGCACACTAACTACAAAAAGCACAAAAGCCACAGAAGCAAAAGCGGATATGATTCCTCCCTGCCCACTGGAAACACTCACTGCACTTCCGGATCCTCGTCTGAGAAAAATGCATCCCAAAGAGATATTCATTGTGGAAAGAACAACAGAAGTAATGAAAAGGCAAGCAACACTCTCAATCTGAAAAAGCAGACCAGCTCCGATGCTGCTCGTTGAAAGCCATACAAGAACACTTGCTGGAATCACTGAGAAGAAAAGAGTGGGTACCCATTTTGAGTGGTAAAACAATTCTCTACCTCTAGGCAGCTGGATTAGAGCATGCAGACCTGGAGATTCCATACTTGGTGATGGAAAGGCAAATCGAACCATCATTGTTGCTACAACAAATGCACTAAATGAGATATTTATGAATATTGCTACAGCAAGCCAATAGGGATTTGTGAAATCAACAGGGAACCTGCTCAGGTTAACAACATATATAGAAAACATTCCAGCAAGCAGACCGAGCTGGCTCCATTGTACCGGATCCCGGGAAAAAATAAGCAGATCCTTTTGAAATACGGTAAAAATACGCCCTCCCCTGCGGAAAAACCGGGTGGACAGATACCGTGCCGAAACAGCTCGAGAGTTATTCCAGGCTTTCAGATAACCTCTTGCGGCAAGCCACAAGGCTAAAATAGCAACTGAAACAGATTCGATGACAAGCAAAAGAGCGGATCTGGGTTCCCCCTCTGTCATTGATTTCATAAACAAAACATGAGGCCAGTAGCCGGAATCCTGCCCTGGAAGATCAGAAACAAATGATTCAAGACGACCGAGCTTCATGTCAGGGGCTTCCTCTATTACAAGATCAGTGCTGCTTCCACTAGCAAAAAAGAACAGAGCACCACTGCCAGCAATAAGAGAAATACCTCCAAACAGTTTCCACCCGTTCATACCACCGAATCTGCTGATAAAAACAGTTACAATTGTGCCGATGGATGTCCATGTAAGAAGCATAAATGGAAAGAGCAGGAATCCATTTACCAGATTAACCTCTGTAAGTTCAAGGCCGTGCGCAAATGCAAGAAGAATTGGAATTCCCATGAGAAGCATGGTCCACCCGGCGAAGAACCAACTTTCTAGTACAGCAGAAACAGCCATTGATGAATGGTTCACTGCAGCCGAGAGAAGTAGTGTAATTCGGGATGATCTGTAGAGTGATGAGTTTCCCGTGATAAGTGAGGAGACACCGACAAACACACCGAAGGCAAGAAGTGCCATACCGAATAGTCTTGACGCAAGAGCTGTACCGAAACCAAAAAACTGCGAGTCAAGTGAAGATAGATAGAAAAACAGAGCCCGAAACATGTAATAAAAACCGAATGCCATTACTGACAAAGTAACCACTCCGGAGAATAGTTTGAGGCGGTTCGATTTCCACTCTTCGGCAACTGCCCCCAGAAAAGATCTTATCTGCATACTGAACAGAATTACTATGTGATTAAGCATACAGCTAAGATAGTAGGAAATTAGGAAATCTACACACCGAACGCCTTCATAATCTCTCCGAAATAAATCTTGTGATAATCCTTCTCAGGATATACCCCGGGTCCTGTTTCTGTAACAAAACAGGATGGATCCATTTCCTGTCCGTACATTTTCCTGCATTCAAGAGTCAGAGAAGCCTCCTCGTAACCAGGAGAAAGAACTGAAACAGAGGGCTTCAGGGTAAGCTCTGTCTCTGAAAGCTTATAGCAGTTTCTTCCCGAAAGTGTACCGAGCCTTAGAAGATCCTGCTTGTATTTCTCAGGGAATGCACAAAGTGTAAAGCATTCAGATTTCTCGATGTACTCCATTGTATACCTTTGCGGTCTGACAACAATCTGGACGAAAGGCTTGTTCCACATGCAACCGATGCTTCCCCAGGCCACAGTCATCATATTGCAGTCTTTCATGCTTCCTGCTGTAAGCAATAACCACTGATTCTTCCATAAGTTTACCGGTTTAAGGGCCAGATCTTCAGGTTTAATTTCTCTCACTTTCTCTCCATTCTCATATTGTCAGTTTAGAAAAGCAGTAACAATCTTGATAAATTCCTCTGGTTTTTCAACGTGAATGGAATGAGCAACCCCATCCATTACAGAAACGGTAATATCTGGAATCTCTTTTAGTACACCTGCATGTAAGTTTGGTGGGAAAAGAAGATCATTCCGACCGAAAAGTGCAAGAGTTTTGGAAGTGATTCTCTTCAAATCCCCTATGTAATTGAAATTGAAAATTGCTTCAATCTGTTCTTTGAATGCCTTTTCGGTTTGCTGAAAAGGATATTGAACCGCCAAGTCAACTGCATTCTCGAGAAGTCTCTTATCCATAAAGAACTTGTCTGAAAAAATCCAGTAAAACAAATTTCTGTACCAAAGTTCCGGAGACATTCCATTTTTCAAGTATTCATGCCAGTCAGAGAGAAGTAGCTTGTTTCGCTGAGTGCAATAGGCAGAACTGCTTACAATTATGGTCTTGGAAATGTATTCGGAATATCTGAGGGCACAATCAAGTGCAACGAAACCGCCCATAGAATGACCGGCGATATTCACAGAAGGCAATCCCAGATGAGTGATCAAAAGAATGCAATCATCTGCAATTTTCTGAATACCAGTTTCAGTATCCATTGGTTTCGTTCTTCCGGTACCCCGATTGTCGGGAATTATAACCCTGAAGTTTTTTGACAATCCATCAATAACAGGTAACCAGCTCTGAGAATCGCTCGCAAGGCCTGCAATAAGCAGGAGAGGAGGACCTTCACCATACTCTTCGTAATAAAGATTTACATCGCTAACACTCAGATAAGGCATATTGCCGAATTCCTTATCAAACCCGGAACAATACCCGCTCGTTGTTAAACATTCTCAGAATCGCAAAAATGAGAACTGCTGAAACCAGAAGACTAGTTGCCACTGCAAAGAGGATATTACCCCAAACTGCGGTTTGCATGAAAATGTCCTTTAGTACAACGAGGGAGTTGAAAAGAGGAGCAAGTCTCATCCAGTTGGGAGGAGTATCCCCAATCTGCATTGTCGTTACTCCCATTACCATCACAGCAAGGTAAACTGGCATAATCATGCCCTGACCTTCCTTGACGTTTTTTGCAAAAGTGGAGACAATCAATACAAGGCTTGAAATAAGTATTGCGAGTGGAATAACGATAATTGCAAACTGCAAAAGGGCTGTTGAGGTCATCGTGTACTCTACAATAGCTTCTCCTGTGTCACTGTACATACCTATCAGATAACGGGATGCAATTTTCAACCCGATAGCAGAGCTAGTTGCTCCGACAATTGCTGCTATCATAACCGACATCATTTTACCAAGAACTATTGAGAGTCTGCTGACCTGGTTCACAAGAAGTATAGCCAGAGTGCCTCTTTCCTTCTCACCGGCTACGCTGTCCAGACCGACTTTCATTGAGTTGGCAAAGAGGTAAATTACGATGAAAAATGGCATCATCATACTGATTATTTTTCCCATGATGCTGCCCTCTGTTGCCAGATCGTAACTCTCAGCGGGCATTGATTCATTGATAGTGAAAACAGACAGAATTTCTTCGGACATGCCCCCCTCAATAATTCTTTCCCTCACCACTGCTTCACTTACGGCAGCGAATGCCAATTCCACCTGGGAGAAGGCAAAATCAGAAAAATCAGCAGTAGAGTTGTGGTAGAATGACAAGTCAAAAACTTCATTTTCCAGAAGCCTGTCATCCACATTGTCGGGCATCACAATAAGCAGCTCCACATCTTTACTTGTCAAACGTTCTTGTGTCTCTTCAATGCTTTGGCTGTTAATGGTTTCCACTTCTGTGTTCAATGCTGCGAGAGATGTAAGAAAAAGCTCAGTTGATTCTTCGCTGCCAAGTGCTGTGCAAACGACAATTCTAGAGGTGTATTCGGATATTTCGCTTTGTCTTGTTTTCGTTGCTTTGCCCATAAATGAATACATCAGGGGAAGCATTATTAAGGGAAGAATAACCAGCATAAATATCAGTCGTCTGTCTGTGAACATTCTCTTGAGTTCCTTGCGGAGAATGATAAAGCTGTCCTTAAACATGATCACCTCCCGGTAGAATGTAGCTGAAGAAAACATCTTCAAGATTGTCCCAGTTGCTGCCCTCTATAATCTCGCTCAGGGTTCCTTCTTCTTTCATTTCTCCCTCGACAATGATTCCGAAACGGTGGCATAGCTTCTCTGCAATAGTCATATTGTGAGTTGAAATGATTATTATTTTTCCTGCTTCTGCACGGCTTACAAGGAAATCTGTAACAGCCTTTGAAGTTACAATATCAAGCCCGTTAGTGGGCTCATCAAAGATAATCACATCCGGGTCATGGATAAGGCTTATTGCAACAGCGGTCTTCTGCTTCATTCCCGTGGAAAGCTTATCTATCTTCTTATGAATAAAATCCGTCATCTGAAGATCTGTGAACAACTTGCTCTTTCTCTCCTGTATGACATCATCTTCCATTTTGTTAAGTCTGCCAAACCAGTTCATCATGTAATCCGGGGTGAAATACCCGTCAAGTTTCATGTCCGATGTAAGGAAACCGATCTTAGATCTGAATACCTTTCCGTGTTCAAGGACATTGTAACTGTCTATAAAAACATTACCGGAGGTGGGTTTTATAAGTGTGGAAAGACACCTCAGAGTTGTTGTTTTACCAGCTCCATTCGGTCCAAGAAGCCCGTAGATTTCTCCGGGTTTGCACTGGAAGGACAGGTTATTCACTGCCAGGACAGTTTTAGCTGAGCTGCCTCTGCTACCCTTGAATTGCTTTGACAGGTTTTCTACTCTGAGCAAAATACATCCTCCGATCGAATATTTCAGGACAATCTAATTGCTGTATTCAGTAACTGATAATAACTGACAGGAGACGAGAAGGTCAAACACTAGGAGCTTTCTATCTAATGTCGGCAGACTCGGAAAACTTTTTCAAGAAAGTCGTTCCTACAAACGTCACTCTGCAGTCTCCCCTCTTCTTCGACAGGAAGAAGTGGAAATCTTTCAACAAAGGCCTCTGCAAAGAGCCCTCTTCCGTTTGAGTATATCTCGGAGCCTGAATGAACCCGGGTACTGTTAAGAGCACAGCTGGGAGATTTAGCCTTGAAAACAAAACCGCAAAGACCAACTTTAGAAAGCTCCTGCAGCCGGTCTTCAATCCATTCAGTTACTGTTGATGTTACATCGCAATGAGATTTAAGGGTAATCATTCTATAAACGCCATCCACACAAAACAGATCCATGGGTTCTCTGGGAACAGTCATACCTGATTCCATTTCAGGGCAGAGAGAAAGCAGAGTAACATGTTTGCTCATCTCTTCGACAAGACACTTGTCGAATTTATTCTCAGAATTGTATCGGACATTCTCTCCCAAAAGACATGAACTGATTCCTATGATGGGTTTAGTCTTCAATAGAAACAAACATCTTCTGATTATATGTTCTGAAACCGGATCTTTCGTATGCCTCCACTGCTGATGAATTTTCTGACCACACATCAAGCTCAAGCCGCTTCATACCCCATGAAGCAGCTTCCTTCTCTGCTGATTCGAGAAGAGAAGCGAATATTCCTTTTCTTCTGTAATCAGGGTGAACGGAAACTTGATCAATATAGGCACATCTTGTTTCCTTCTTTAGAGAACTGCCCGGTTTGATCTGCTTCCTGATCATTATGTAACCGACTGAAATACCTGCTTCCCTTGAGATGAAAATGGTACAGTCTTCGCTTCGGAGTAAACTCGCAAAGAAATTAGCAACCAGGTTATCATCACCTATTTTGAAAACTTCTGGAAAAAGCTCTACATGAACATTGTGAACAATGGAGTTCAGCATGACCAAGTCTGGGATATCTCCCAGTTTTGCTCTTCTGATCATCTATTATTTTTTCTCTCTGCAATTCCCTATTGAAAGCACATCTGCAATGTTGGCTCCCGGATCAATAACCGGCTCGATCTCGCCGTTTCCACAAGCGAAAAGTGTTGTAACACCTGGACCGTGCCCGGAGTTTCTGCAATCACTGTGTATCACGATTCCAATCGCAACCGCACCCTTTCGGTGAGCTCTTCCAAATCGATTGTCCTGATCCATAAGTGCTACGAAATCACCAAAACGCATTTTGTCCATTCCGTTTTCCACGACAGTTTCCCAATCGCTGGTCATTATGTCGTAGTCACCCCGGCATGTGTTTGTTGATCCAATTCCTGAACCCATGCATTCTGATGGTATTTTCGCCGTAACAGGTATTATGAGTTTTCCTGTTTTCTTATCTTCTTTTATTTTCATTTTCTTAAGTAGAGAAGGGGCGAGATTTACAACACGGATCTCGGGATAGCTGCTCAATTCAAGTCCCATTCCAACAGCTACAAGACGGATAGAATCCTCGTATGACAGTTTTTCTTTAGTTTTCTCATCGAAGTCGATTATCAAATGCTCACTGCCACCATGATGGCCGAGAACAACTCCTTCAGCTCCTTTTGCCTTACCGCTTGTTACCACAGCCTTGTTACCTGTGCAGGCAAGTGTCTGAAATGCCCTGTTCGGATTTTCATTCCGTTTTTCTCCCCATTTACAACTAACACCCGGTTCAACATGGTCTCCGGCCCAGCCGTAGACAGAATCCCCTGCTTCAATATTCAGAGTGATTCCACCGATTCCCGGTAACTGAAAAGGAACACCCTTGTTATCCACCGCTAATCTGTCCCCTGCAAAGGGGTGGCCCGGTTTGCACTCAAGAGAAAATTTCACCAGTTTTTTTTCATTTGTTTTAAGCATCAGAATTTCCTTTCCTGCGATACAAAAACCTCTTCCGGCTAATCCTGCCGTATAAATGATTCAGATTCTACTTTTTGAATATATACCATTCTCTTGTCATCAAAAGGAATCGCTGTTAGTTTTTGTGCAAGGAGGTATTTCATGATTACAAGTACGGACTGGATTCAGGCGCTCTCACTAATACCCCATCCAGAGGGGGGATTTTACAGAGAATTCTACAGATCAAATCATGTTTTGGATAAGAAAACCCTGCCCCCCGGTTTTACTGGGAATCGGGAACTCGGTTCTGTCATACACTACATGCTTACCAGCGATACCTATTCTGCATTTCATCGTTTAAGCTCTGACGAGGTATGGCATTTCCACGACGGTTCTCCATTTCTGATACATCTAATCAGTCCCGCTGGAGTTTACAGCACAGTTCGACTGGGTCTTGATGTACACATCGGCCAGATACCCTGTTACGTGATTCCTGCAGGATACTACTTTGGTGCAGAAGTTGCCGAGGAGAATTCTTTTGCTCTCGCAACCTGCACTGTAATACCTGCTTTCAACTTTGATGATTTCGAAATGCCCACAAGCGATGAACTTATAAGTATATTCCCGCACCTTATCAATGAGATAATGCACCTGAACAGAATGAGTGAATAGCTTATGACCCTGAATGACTCGATCGTCCTCGATGACGACAACTGTTTTGCCTGTGGTACAAAGAACCCAATCGGGTTGAAGCTTAAATTCAAGCTTGATCCGAAAGAGGGTACTGCTGTAACTGAAACGGTCATTGCGGACCATTTCAATGGTTGGAAGGGAGCTGTTCACGGGGGTGTTATCACAACCCTTCTCGATGAAATTATGGTGTATGCCTGCACCTCTTCTGGCTGGTTTACAGTAACAGGGACCATCGAAGTCAAATTCCACAAGCCGGTCCCGACTGGAAAGAAACTCATTGTAAGAGGAATGGTTGTAGAAAACAGAGGCCGATCAATTTCAACGACAGGCACCATTGAACTGGCAGGTACAATTCTGGCATCTGCAAAAGCAGTGCTAATTCCTGTAAGGCACGAAGAGAATTCTCTTGAAATAATAGCCGAGAGGCTGGTTAATTGAAAAACGCTCTAATCATTCCCGGGCTGGGTGGAGCAGCTGATTGCTGGGCTCCCATCTTTACAGGGCGACTTTCTACCCGTTGCACCATTGAAAGTACACCTCTTCCTGAAGCAGGTAAAACCATCCGTGAGTTTGCGCTTGAACTGCTACCGGATGCACCTGTAGATGTGCTTATCGGATTCTCTATGGGTTCTGCAGTTGTCCAGGAAATGATAACCTTAAGACCGAACATCGCGAAGAAAGCAGTTCTTATGGCTCCTCCTGCAGGCAACATGTATCCACAACCACCTGAAGACGCAAATGACTTCAGCTCCGGCCGGGGGAAGTGGTCATTGTCTATGCTGGAAATGATGTTCACACCGGAATGGCTTGCTTCTCATCCGGATATTAGTGAATTCTTTCCGAGGGTGAAGCAGCCAATACCCGGAGAAAGATTAATAAGGCAGAGCAATGCAATTTCCGACTGGGAAGGATGTCTGGACGCACTGAAAAATGCACTTATGCCAGTCCTTATCCTTGCTGGAAGATATGATATTATTACGCCTCTCATCCATTCTGAAACACTAAACAAAACAATACCGAACGCCTCAATGACGGTGTTTGATACCGGCCACGGTTTCCCCTGGCAATCTCCTCTGGAAACCGCCGACAAAATACTGGAGTTTCTATAATGAAAATACTTGGACAAATTTCCCAGGGACTTGAGGAACTGGGAGCACTTGAATTGAAAAGACTTGGCGCAAAGAAAATTGACCCCACATACAGGGGTGTTTTCTTTGAAGCTGATGCTGCAATAGTTATGAAAGTTAACTACGAGTCACGACTTTTTGATCGCTTTCTTCTTCCTCTTGTGGGTTTTGGATGTCACTCCTCTGATTACCTATATCAGAAGGCTCTGAAGTATCCATGGGAAAGCCTCTTCGGCATCAATCACACTTTTGCAATCAGCGGTGCTGCATCAGGCTCAAATATCAACCATTCGAAATGGGCAACTCTGAAACTCAAGGATGCGATTGTAGATCACTTCCGCGAGATTACAGGGAAAAGACCTTCAGTGGACAGGTATGAAGCAGATGTTAATCTGGATCTTAGGATAAGAGGCAATCATGCTGAAATCCGTCTGGATCTTTCCGGTGGTTCGCTTCACCGCAGAGGTTACAGAATGGAATCTGTGAAAGCCCCGATGCGTGAAACAATCGCGGCAGCTGCACTTGAGATGTCCGGCTGGACCGGAGAAAAACGTCTTGTCGATCCTATGTGCGGATCAGGTACTCTTCTTTGTGAAGCGCTGATGAAGTACTGTCATATCCCAGCTGGGTTCTACCGAGAGAAGTGGGGATTCTTCCGGATGGATGAATTCAGTAAGCTTGTATGGAAAAATGTTAAAGCCGAAGCTGACGATAAAATTATAGCTCTCCCTGATGGGCTCATATCCGGATCAGACATAGCTTCCCGTGCTGTTAATGCAACAAGAATCAATCTGGGATGTTTCAGAGACGGTGGAAAGGTACAGATTTCAAGAAGAGACTGGCACACCCACCCGGGGTATGATTCCTGTACTATTCTCACAAACCCTCCACATGGAATCCGACTTGCTGAAGGCGCTGCCGAAGAGCTTGCAAGAGATTTTGGCGACTTCATGAAGCAGAAATGCTCCGGTTCAGAAGCATACATCTACATGGGTGACAGAGCGCTTCTCAAAAATGTCGGGCTTAGAACAAGCTGGAAAAAACAGTTGTTCTCAGGTGGTCTCGACGGCAGGTTGGCCAAATACGAACTTTACTGATACTGAGAAATCACCTCATTCATCAGTTCTTTCACTCTGGTTCCGGGGTACTGTTTTACTGCCCCGGAAGCTGTCACTGCTGCCCATGCGTTTCTTGCCTTTTCCATATCTTCCGAAGCTGCTGCAAAAACCTCGGCCTCTGATGGATAATATCGGGCTACCCCCTCTGCCTGAGCGGCAGAAGCAACTTTTGCTGCAACATGGGGGAACAAGCCTGTATCGATCATTGAGGGAAGTATTCTACCCGCTCCTATAATACCCTGTACTGTATAATCAGCTATTGCTCTGGCGGCTGCAACTGCCATTCTGTCTGTAATTGCAGAAGCACCGGTAAGAAGAACACCCTTAAGAATACCCGGAAAACCAAGAGAATTATTCACCTGGTTGGGGTAGTCACCTCTGCCTGTCGCAACAATTGCAGCACCGGCATTTATGGCATCTGAGGGGAAAATCTCCGGAATTGGATTTGCACAAGCAAAGACAATCGCATTTTCAGCCATTTTCTTTATCCACATAGGATGCACTACGTCCGGTCCGGATTTAGACGCAGCAATGAATACATCTGCGTCCTTCACCGCTTCACGAACATTGGTAAATCCAGCGGCATTTGTAATACTGCACAGCTCTCTATGCCAGCCCCAGCCTTCGCCTTCAAAGTCTGTGCGCTCTGGTCCAAGGGCACCGTGTTCATCAAACATAACAATGCGCTCTGCATTAGCACCGGCTGCAATCATCAGTCTGGCTGCAGTTGAATTAGCTGCTCCAGCTCCGAAAAACACAATTGAGACATCGCTCAGCTTCTTGCCGACGATTTTAAGCGAATTGAGCAAACCGGCCAATACAACACACCCTGTACCCTGAGCATCATCATGCCAAACTGGTATGGAGCAGGTTTCCTGTAATTTCTTTAATGCAATGTAGCACTCCGGCTGAGATATATCCTCAAGATTGATAGCTCCGAATGTAGGAGCAACAGCATTAACTGTACTAACAAGTGTATCCATGTTTTTGTTTATATCAAGGCAGAGAGGTACAGCATCAAATCCACCCAGAAGTTTCATGAGCATGGCTTTCCCCTCCATCACACCCATACCGCCGGAAGGTGTACAGTCCCCGTCGCCTAAAACACGGGTTGAATCACTAACTACAGCCACTGTTCTACCACGCGACGTGTGCGAAAATGCGATCTGGTTGTCATCTCTGATAGCTCTGGATACAGAGGATACTCCCGGAGTGTACCAAACCTCAAGCCATCCGTCATCCACTTCATCAACCAGAGGAATTGTCATCATTTTTCCACCATGAAACTGGTGAGCATCAAGAGATAGATTGAAGAGGAATTCGGTTGTAGCTTTTTCTGCTGCGTCCTCCGACAAGGTGTTTCTTATTTCTGCAAGAGCTTCATTCGGGGTCATAACTACTCCTTGAGTATATGCTGCCATTGTTGAGATCCCAGGCCACAAAAACAGGCAATTCTTCCAATTCCAGGATTGAAACTGCCTCCGGTCCGAGGTGATCCCAGGCAACTATTTTTCTGGATAATATTTTTGTGGATGCGAGAGCACCTGCCCCACCGGTAGCGGCCAGATAGACGGCACCGTGTTTTTGAAAAAGTGTTCTTGTTTCACTGCTCATTTCACCTTTACCAATAACAATTTTCATACCAAGCTTCAGCATCTGTGGAATAAATGGTTCCATTCTCGCTGAAGTGGTAGGCCCCGATGATCCAATGACACGATTGGGAGGGGCTGGAGAAGGTCCCATGTAGAAGACTGGAATGTTTTTTATGTCAAACGGGACAGTCCCCGTGCTCAGCATCAGGTTATGCGCCGCATCTCTGGCAGTTGCTACAATTCCTGAGAGAAGAATTTGTTCCCCCGCCTTCATTGATTTCAAGACCTCATCTGTGACTGGTAGTTTTACAACACGCATGATGCTGTCCTGTGGGCATGGCATTCGATACATACTGTTACCGGGAGGGACGCCATGTGACAAGGTAGCTGAAGAATTCTTGTCTCCATAACAGTTGTTTTACCGCCGAACCCCTGAGGTCCAATTCCAGTTGCATTAAGTATTCCCGTTATCCTGGTTTCAAGATCATGAAGCTCAGAATGCGGATTTTCGAGACCCATATCCCTGAGAAGAGCTTTCTTTGCCAAAATACCGCTTGTCTCCAGATTACCACCTATTCCAATACCCACAATCAGAGGTGGGCAGGCTTTTGAAGCTCCTGCAAGAACGCAGCTTTCTGCAAGCTTAATTATACCCTCGCACCCGGCAAGAGGTGGAAGCATTGCGGACTGGGAAACATTCTCACTTCCTGCGCCTTTTGCAAGAACTGAAATTCTCAAATCAGCTCCGGTGACATGCTCCAGATGAATTATTGCGGGAGTGTTATTCAATGTGTTTTTTCTCTCTCCAAGAGGAGGAAAAACCTGAGAAGGACGGAGGTGAGATTGCACGCATGCTCTTTCAACACCGGCGTTTACAGCATCAGTAAGTGATGAATCGGTAACAAGTACCTTGTTCCCAAATTCAACAAAAACAACAGCTGTTCCCGTGTCCTGACAGACAGGCAACCCGGTTTCTGCTGCAATTTTCAGATTCAGAATTTCCAGTTCAAGAGCTTCTCTACCCGGTCCTGGGTTTTCGTTTTCAAGTATAGAAGTCAATTTCTGCTCAACTTCTCTGTGAGGACCAATACATGCCTGTGCGTAAAGAGCTGCTACAGCTTTGGAGATATCCTCGCCACTGATATATTTTATGTTTTCTTTCATAGCCGGTAATATGCTATTTTTTTCGACTTAGGTTTTCTACGGCATTCAGCAGGTCAACAGCAGAGTATGGTTTCTGCAGGACATCGGTGATTCCCTCTTCTGAAAACGATTTTACAAGTTTGTCTCTGCTGTAACCGGTACAGAAGAGCACCGGAATGTCCGGCGCAACTTTTTGTATTCTGCTGAACGCTTCACTTCCATTCATGACAGGCATCATAGCATCAAATATCAACATATCTATTTGATCGCAGTTCTCTCGGAACAGCTCTACTGCAACTTGACCGTTCTCTGCTTCAATAATCTCGTGTCCGGCAGATTCAAGAATTGTTTTCGAGATATCTCTCACCATTTCCTCATCTTCAGCAAGCAGGATGGTTAGAGGTGAAAAGGGTCTTTCTGCAACCTGATCCGAGTTGGTTTCATCGACTCTTTCGATGTTTCCTTTGAAGGTTGGAATACAGGCATCGAAGCGGGAACCCTCGTCCACAGTGCTCTCAACGAGTAAAACACCGTTGTGTTTTGCCACAATACCATAACTGCTTGCCAGTCCGAGCCCTGTGCCTTTGTCGCTGGATTTGGTTGTAAAGAAAGGTTCAAATATCCGGCTTCTTATGTTCTCTGGAATACCATCACCATTATCGCTGACCGAAATAACAGCACATTCAACAGGGTCGCTTCCGGCATACAGTGAAACCATTGAAGTGGATGTTTCAACATTTATAACACCAGCTCTTCCTTCAGGAATTGCATCTTTGGCATTAACAAGAAGGTTCATAAGCACCTGTTCAATCTGAAAAGGATCTCCATTTATCATTGCATCATGAGCTCCGGAGTGAAATTCAAGTTTAGCCCCCGTACCGATAATTCTATGAACCATCCGTACAAATTCACCAACACGGTGGTCCACAGCAAACACACTTTTCCTGAAGCTCTCATCTCTACTGAATGAAAGTAACTGGCGCGTGAGAAACATTGCCTTTTCTGTAGCCTGAAGAATCTGATCAAATGATTTACCGGTGGTGCCCGTTCCGTTCAAACCTATTTCAGCAGCTCCCATAATTACCTGTAGTAAATTGTTGAAATCGTGAGCGACTCCCCCAGCGAGTCTGCCTATTGCTTCCATCTTCTGAGATTGTCTTAGCTGATCTTCCAGCTCATTTTCTCTTGTAATATCATCCACCACACCAGCAACAAGAGTTGAATCAAGCAGGTCATCATATAGAAGCACTCTACCAATACTCACTGTTTTGATTCCGTTCCTACCCTGAAGTTTGTAGATTTTTGCAGTCTTCCCGGATTCCGGGTCAGCCAGAAGTGCATCATCATCACTCTTCAGTTGTGCTGCTGCTGTTGTTCCAAACAGATTCCAATCTTTCAGCTCGACTGCCTCTGAGGCAGTGTATCCGAAAATTTCTTCCATTTCACGGTTCCATATCCTGTATGTCATTCCCGCTGACGGGTCTTTTGCGAAAAAGCCTGAAGGTAAATTGTCAACAAGACCAGAGAGAAATTTCTTTCTCTGTTCGAGCTGATCTCTGAACTTGGTAATCTCGGTAACATCTGTGTATGTGACCATTAATCCAACAATTACATCATCTGACGATTTTAGAGGAACCCTGCTGATATTTACTATCTTGTCTTTTGAGCCACTCAAACAGACGTTTTCCAGTTTGTTAAGAACTGGTTTGCCTGTTTCCATAACCAGTCCTTCTATCTGCCTGGATTCCTCAGTGATCCACAAATTGTCATCAAGGTATTCCTCTGAGGAGACACCTGAGTCATCAAGAAAAACACGACTGGCTCCACTGTACTTCAAGCTTCTATCTTTCCAGTAGAGACCGATAGGAATTCTATCGAGCAGGTTCTTGAGCATAAGGTTCAAACTTAAGAGCTCGTTTTCCGCAGCAACTGATTTCGTCACATCACGGAGGGTGGCAACAATAGTAGTGGGTTTACCCGCTGAGTTTCCGGAAACAACCAATCCTTTTACAATGATCCAATTGCCAGTGTCATTAAATTTAAGACTAACGGGTGGGATACCCTCTTCACCGGACAGAAAACCTTCCAGTGCATTCAGCAGGTTCTGCCCTTGTTCGACCGGGAAGAGAGAGAGAACATCCTTAACACTCATCTTTCTGTTGATATTTCTGCCGGACAATTTACTCAGGAAATCTTCTCTGTCGAAGGTTAGCATCATCAAATCGATATCCAGAACAAAAGTTGTAATGCTTTCGGAGGTGTTCACCAGATCAAGCTTCTCCTGAGCAATCCTGTTGTCAGTAATGTCTTTGATGCAAATCAGCAGTTTGTCCTTAGAAATAGCGGTAATATGCCCTTCATAACGAAGAAGCGCGGAACCATTCCTGGCTTCATACTGGAAAGTATGGCTATCCCCGGAAAGGGATGTATTCTCTAATGCTTTCAAAAACCCGGCGTGATAATTTCTGTGAACAAATTCGCACCAGTTTCTCCCGGAACAATCAGAATTGATTTCTCCGGTAAAATCAGGTGGCAGGGAATGAACAGCAAGAATGAGGCCAGATTTGTCAACAGATAGCATTAGAAGAGGAAATGAGGCGAGGACATCCGCATTGTTCTTCGCTTCTCTCAAAACTGAATAACTAACACCCGGAAGCATTTTTCTGTAAAGGATGAAAAGCAGAAGAGCAAACAACAGGCAAACAAGTATCAATGGAAAGAAAGACGCCATGCTCACTACCTCTCTATTCCCTTATATGCTCCAAACCAACAGATATCAAGGTTGTAACGTGATCGTCAGCCAAACTGTAATATACATGCCGGCCTTGTTTTCTGCGAGCTACCAAACCACCGGTTCGCAGCCTTCGCAACTGATGGGAAATAGCTGAAACAGATACACCAAGGGCCTCTGAAACACTGCATACACACTGCTCTCCGTCAAGAAGATACAGAAGTATCTTCAAGCGTGTTGGATCAGAAACGTTGCTGAAAAGATCTGCAAGGTTCTCTACCTCATCAGTGGTGACAGCCAGTGCAGGAGCATGTTGAGCCATTTGTTTCCTCCTCTGCTCTTAGTTCACCTTTATGACCGATTCCGGCGAGCGTGTCAAGAATCAACTGACTGGAATACCCGGCTGAAGGAATGACAGCTGCAGTGCCTGATTCAAGAGAAACAGAAACGGAGTTTACACCATCCAACTTGTTGAGAGCTTCAGTTACAGATCTGACGCAATTCGGGCAGGTCATCTCTGATACAGTGTAGGTGATAGACTCAGAGTCCCCCACTGCAGCGGACTTCTTCATAGAAAATCTCGCAAGTTGATCTTTCACCGCATAGAAACCTATTGCAAAAAAGAAAAGAGCAGCTGCAATAATACTCAAGACTCCCAGTAGACCGGAGCTTTCGTGATGATGAAGAAGGGTACCGGCAGGTATCTCCAGACCGTTCAGAAGTAGTCCAGCCAGAAGGCTGACTGCAACAACAGTAAGAATGTAACTCCAGAATGAAAGGGCACCCAGATTCTTTCTTACAGCACCCATTGTGGCTGCGTTGGTAGCGGGACCGGCCATAAGAAAAACAAGGGCACTACCAACCGGGAAACCCGCATAAACCAGGGCTGCTGCTATCGGAACCGAAGAAACAGAACAAACATACAGAGGAATTCCTATCGCGAGAGCGGCAAGCATTCCAAGCGGCCCCGATAGAACTGGATACTCTGCAAGTTGTCCGGGTGCGATGAATACTGTTACAAGGGCAGAAATAGCAACACCGATAAACAGCCACAGATAAATGTCTCTGAAGAGTGTTCCAAAGGCATATCTCCAGATCCTGCTTATAACCGATCCCTTTTCCACAGCAGAGGCCGAAGAGGGAGCTGAGGTGTGTCCATTCTCTTTATCCATAACGTCTACAACTGTACCGCTTATCACACCTGCAATAAAGGCAGCAATAACTTTTGCCAGTGCAATTGGCCACCCAAGAAGTGCCCAGGTCGCCGCAATTGAATCAACACCTGTCTGGGGTGTGCTTGCCAGGAAGCTTACAGCAGCTCCTTTGCTTGCCCCGTCTTTCCTAAGCCCTAAAGCTGCAGGTAAAACTCCACAGGAGCACAGTGGCAATGGTACTCCGATCAGGCTTGCCTTTACTGAACTTCCAAGCCCGGGCTTACCCATGTGCCTGAATATTCTGTCTTTCTTAACAAACACATGCAGAACACCTGCAATCAGGAGACCCAAAAACAGAGACGGTGCAAGAGCTATACCCGTGTCCCACATCGCAGTAATGAATTCTGTGACATAGTTCATATTAAACCTCTTTTCCTTAAGAACAATGTTAATACTTGAACAACTGTTCAAATATAAAATAGTTCCCTCTGAAAATGCAAATTTCACTGATTGTGATCACGGGTTTATTGAAACTACTTCTCTTTAGCCATCGTAGTCATGTATGGTCTGAAGCCCATCTGCTACTCAGAGTTCAATCCTTGCTACCCATTTTCGTCAAACCACTTGATTGCTATCTTTTTTCGTAAATAACATTCAGATGATTCCCGAATTCCATTAAATTTTCACTTTCACAATACTTGTATTGCAGTTCCATGATTTCCGGTAAGATGCTTTCATCCCCCAACCATTCCTTTGGAGCAGGAAACACCGGAGCCACGAATTTCCTTTTAACCACTAAATTGTGCTGTTTTGCCCAAAGCAAAAGTTCTTCAATTGTGAAACTTCTACATCCGGTAGACTGACCATTGATATGCAGAATCCGGGTTTCCATATACTTCTTTACATCATCGAAAGTAACATTCTGTTGAGAATTTTGACCATACATCAAGTGGTAATTACCCCAAAAAGAGTTAACCGATAAATGGATGTTTCCCCCCGGTTTCGTTACACGGACCAATTCACTGAAGGCTAACTCAACATCAGGGCAAAAACTGATGGCATCGCCAAAGCAAATCACATAATCAAAATGATTATCTGGAAAGGGAAGATTTTGAATATCCCCCAACTTATTGCTGACCCTTGGAGATAGATCCAGCTGGTTAAACTTCTCTTCAGCCCGTTCCAGCATGGATTGAGAAATATCAAGATTAACACAGGACAGTCTTTCCCGCAGTTTGGCAGCACGTATGGAAAACTCTCCGGTTCCCCCACCAGCATCTAGCAATTGCCCATTTCCCGGCAAGTAGATGTCCAGGTAATGCTCAATCATTCCAAAACAGAGATCGTAGACCGGTCCCTTATATATTCGATCGTAAGCTTCACCATCATCGTATTTCATTTTGTTAGACCCTATACCTATTCTTTATCTGAAATGTATCTGTTTCTTTCTATTTATTCCTGCTCCAGTACTTTTCTTACTTTAACCTTCAGATCTTTAACTGAAAACGGTTTCTGGATGAAATTCACTCCGGCATCAAGAACACCATGATGAGCAATTACGTTAGCTGTGTAACCCGACATAAAAAGACGCTTGAGATTGGGGAATTGATTCAAGAGGTTCCTGGCCAGGTCACGTCCGTTCATCTCGGGCATGACTACGTCGGTGATCAGCAATTGGATTTTACCATCGTAAGAATGAGCAATATCAATTGCATCCCGCGGCGAGTTAGCAGGTACCACAGTATAACCCATCTTCTCCAGCATCATTGTGGTCATCCTCAGGATTGATGGCTCATCTTCTACCAGGAGAATTGTTTCAGCGCCACCCTCGACCGGCTTATCCGGCTCATCGATCTTCAATGGAGCAGCATCGCTCAAGTGACGCGGTAGATAGATTTTAAAAGTCGTTCCGTGACTTGTCTCACTGTAGATGTTGATAAAGCCCAAGTTTTGCTTAACAGAGCCGTAGACAGTTGCCAAACCAAGGCCTGTGCCCGATTCTTTGGTTGTAAAGAACGGTTCAAAAACATTGTTAAGTGTATCCAGATCCATTCCCTTGCCGTCATCACTCACTGCCAGCATCACGTATTCTCCGGGCGTGTAGCCCGCATGATTGGTGCAATAGGCGTCATCGAAAGTGCTGTTGCCCGTTTCGATGGTAACCTTGCCCACATCGTCAATAGCGTCTCGAGCGTTGACGCACAGGTTGGCAAGAATCTGGTCTATCTGGCTAGGGTCGATTTTGACCGGCCACAGCTTATCGTTCGGTACCAATATCAGATCGACATCTTCGCCTATTAACCGCTGAAGCATTTTGGTCATGTTTTCAACTGTTTTGTTTAAATCAAGCACTTGTGGAAGTACTGTTTGTTTACGGGCAAATGCCAGTAATTGCCTGGTCAGGTCGGCAGAGCGTTCACCAGCTCTCCTGATTTCAGTAAGCTCTTCGTAAAATGGCTGATCAGGGCTTATTCGCTGCAGGAGCATATCAGTATGACCAATGATAACTCCCAGCATATTGTTGAAATCGTGTGCTACACCACCTGCTAGTCGACCAATAGAATCCATTTTCTGAGCTTGTCGAAGCTGATTTTCGAGCTCTTCTTTCTCATCTTCAGCCCGTTTGTGCGCGGTAATATCATCTACGAATGCAGTCCCGAATCTGACTCTTCCGTCATCGTCCAAAATCCCAATAGCGTTGACGGCCACATCAATCTGTAAGCCGTCCTTGCGGATATATCGTTTCTCCATGTAAAAGCTTTTTGCTTCCAAAGAAAACATTGACTGGAAAAGCTTCTTATTCTTGGGCCGATCATTCGGATGTGTCACATCAAAAAAGGAAAGACTACTAAGTTCTTCTTTGGAATAACCCAGCATCCGTTCATATGCCAGGTTTGTCATTAAAAAGTTACCAAGTGGGTCAACAGTGCATATCCCAAGAGGAGACGTATTGATGATGAGATTTAATTTTTCTTCGCTTTCTTGCAGCGCTTTTTCTACTTTTTTGCCCTCGGTAATGTCCATTGTAGATCCAAAAATGTGTAATTTTCCATCTTTTTCAAAACATCTGCCTTTTGAATTGAACCAGGCTGTTTGACCATTTTCCTTCAACACCTCGAAATCAAGATTGATTACTTTGCCGGGTGATTCAATTGCTTCTCTAAAAGCGGCATTTACTTGTTCCATGTAACTTGGTTTGATATGGCTTAAATGCGTATCCCAAGCTTTTGCTGATCCATCAGCAGGTAATCCCAACAACTCATTGAATACAGGAGAAGTATATTGGTTTTCAAAAGATCCGTCTTCACCAATATCCGCTTTCCAAACAGCTGATGTAATACTGGAGACAACCTGTTGGAAGTTCTCGTTGCTTTCACGGAGTGCTCCTGCAGCATGTTTACGCTCAGTAATGTCTTCTATGACTGAAATGAAACATTCTGGGTCGTTGTTTTTGTCTCTTACCAGACTGACAGTGAGATTGATCCAGACCAAATCGCCACTCTTTTTCAGATAGCGTTTTTCCATGGAGTAGGTTTGGATCTGATCCGCAAGAAGCTGATGGAGATATGCAAGGTCCGTCCCCAAATCATCAGGATGAGTGATTTCCTGAAATGTTTTTGATAAGAGTTCCTTGTGTGAATAGCCGACAATATCACATAGCTTTTTGTTAACATTCAACCAGGTGCCATCGGGAGCCAGACGAGCCACCCCCATCGCTGCCTGATCAAAAACACTCCGAAATCTCTTTTCACTTTCTCGCAAATCATTTTCAGCGCTATCTATTCTTCTTCCAATCACTCCGGCAATCAAATACACGACAAAGCTTGTAACTCCTATGAACAGCAGCAAGGTGGATGTCATTAGAGTCGCAGCATTTGCTTCTATAAGAGAATCTATAGCATCCTTGATTAAAATGATCAAAATGGTCAACGGAATGAAAACACGAAGGAGTCTGGCTCGGGTCGAATCCCCAGCGAAAAAACGAGTAAAGAGCTGCCTCGGACCGTTTGCCGTGATGATTCCGATTCCTAAGAACAAAAAAGCAATAGCTGTCGTTAATGCCATCGGTACAACAGAGCCTTGGCCATAGAGGAAGGGTTGTTTGTAGATATATCCAAAAAGCATCAGGACACTGTAGAAGGTTACAAAGCCTCCGGACGCACCCACAGCAAAACCCGCCCATCGGGATTCTTTTTTGAATCTGTTTTTGAGGGCATAGATCAAAACGCCTATTCCGGCTATAAAGAATCCAAACCCCGTCATATACGACATGATACCGACTGGAATATCTCCTATTGTATCTAGAACAGGTACGAATGAGCTTTCAAAGCTAGAGCCGGCACGAGTGAAATGCTCGCCGAATTTAAGCAGTCCAAAGAGGGAAATAAGACCGGCAGACAAGATGAATGCCGTGTGCAAAATGCCGGAGACAGGTCGATATCTGTAGATGATCAAGATGACAGCAAAGAAAATGAATGAGAACGCCGTACTGGGAGCCATCGGGATATAACCTGAGTAGATGCTTCCCAATAAACTCATACCGGGTAGATAACTAAGCAACCCTGTGACGGCTACGATAAACAAAATCGCGCAACAGGCAAGCGCGACCAAACTGAGCCGCCTGGAAAGAATACTTTCAGCTGTGTCATCAAAGTTCACGATACAACCTTTCTTGAGTCGACTTTCCACTCTGCTGGTTATTTATCTTCTACTTCCCTTTCTCTACCTGTCGTATACTGAGCATACTCGCTAAAGGTAACGTAATCAAGCGATACCTGATTAGGGAGAATAGCATGACTGCATATCGGAAGAGATTGATTGTCTGTGAGTATAGAAATGCTATGACAATCCTGTTGTTGCTGTGGTAAGATAAACTAAGCAGGTTTGGTTATTCTATTTTCTCAGAATTGTGCTGGGCATTAAGATTATCAGAAATATCATCGCAGTAAGATTGAAAGACCTGAATGAATTCATCTTCACCGGGAGTCGCTCTTACTTCAAGATAATCATGGATTATTTTTCCACCCCTGCGGTAATCCTTCATCCTTGAGGAAATCGTCGTTTCTCTGGCATATTGAAGAAGATCAAGCATTTCACCGGTTTCACTTGCGTTGAGAGTATTTGCTTGGTACTTATTCCAGAGTTCCACAGATCTAAGGCATTTTCTATACGCTTCTATACCTGAAAGCCTGTGCTCTTCAGTCATATAATTTTTACCGATACCGGGCATTGAGGATGATGGATTCTTTTCCAACCGTTCTCTGGCATCCCGAAGTTGATTCAATACCTCATTGGAAAACACTTCCGTATTCATGGAAGTATGAACTGATTTTGTTCTATTTTTGTATTTCCAGATGTTCCTCAGAATTGAATAGGGATTATCTCTGAGCATCCATCCGGGGATAAGCTGGCACCAGCCCTCTGGAATGTCATGAGGTCTTTTTGCTGGAAGAGTTATGAGAGAGAAAGGGAAACTCACTTTTTGCGGTAGAGTTGTTAAGCCTGTCGCAATTATTGTAAAGGGACTCTGGCTGAAATCCGATGGGAATTTAACGGAAGTACTGAGACCGAAGAATTGCCCAGTACCTGGTCTAATTTCCTGATCAGGGAGCCTTGAGGTGTGGTTACTGCCGATGTTTGCACCGTAACCGACGTTACCCTGCCCTCCGGGCCAGAAGGCTGCTATAAGCAGCGACTGATGGTGGATGCCGGTAAGAGGCCCTACAAGAGAAGCGGTTACCTCTCCCTCGCCAAGTACACTGTCCGCTCCCAGGAAAGAATCTGTTAACTTTCCGTGTCTCTCCGCTACAGCACATTCACCAAGAATTGAGTTCTCGATGATCGCAAAAGAATCGGCAGCAGCATTCCACTGCAGAACACTGTTTCTTACGAGTGCACCATCTTTCACAGAAGCCCCAGCCATTAGAATTGACCCTCTGACAGCTGTAGCATTGTCTACTTCTACGTCTGTCATTATCAGCGAATTATGAACAACAGAACAATTACAGACTACAGCGTTTCTGCCTATAAAACCTCTGAGCTTATCAGTGATTCTGTCTCTGACAACAATGCACCTATCAATTGTGTCACGCCCGGCACCTGACCCCAGAAAGGCTACATCATTGTGATCAAGATGAGGAATAACTGGAACCTTTCTCTCACCGGTTTCAACTCCCGCATTGATGAACGCGCTCATTGCACCGGGGGTGGAATCCCAAAGAATGCTGCCATTGTATTCAACAGTCGAGCCCGGAAGAAGAGTCATTGATGCAATCAATCTGTTTGATCTGACTGTTACAGGCCCCTCTATTTTACAATTCTCAAATGAAGTATTCGACAGTGTTCCCTGTGGAATGTGAATAAAAACCCTTGAGGAAAAGGTGCAGTTATTGATAAGGCTTAGATCAGATTTTTCAGAAAAACTGACAAGGTTCCAGTTATCGGAACTACAACCCTGAAGTTCAAGTTTTTTAATATCATTGATGCCGGGAGGGGTAGAGTGTTCACAGATCAAATCATTGCAAGTGCAGCAAAGCTCTTCTGCAAGTTTTTCGATTCTCTCAAGATTAATCAACTCTGTTCCGCCTTTCACCCCGGGACCATGCTGCCACATTCTTCAGGGCTTCCACAGTTCTTCTTTCAAGAGCTTCTGTCGAATTAAACCCAATATGAGGAGTAATTGCTACTCCGGGTATTCTGTGAAGAATGTTATCAATGGGCAATGGCTCAGGGTTTGTAACATCCAATCCTGCCCCTCCCAGATAACCACTGAGAAGATGCTCCTGAAGTTTGGTCTGATCTACAAGCCCTGCACGAGCTGTATTTATCAGCACTGCTCCACGCTTCATCATTGAAAAACGTTCGGGATTCATGAACATTTCGGTATCACTATTCAGCGGTAGATGAAGAGAAACAATATCTGAGTTTTCAAGCAGATAGGACAAAGCGGTGTAACTTCCCGGAAACTCGATCTTCTCCGACCTGCTCCATCCCAGAATCCTGCATGATGCCGCTTTGAAGAGTGAGGCTGCTGCAATTCCAATTGCTCCTGTCCCGACAAAACCGACAGTTTTCCCGGAAAGCTCGGAGCCATGTTTCCTGCGCGGATCACGCAGAGAGTTGATTGCAAGTGCAAAGGCCAGTTCAGATACGCTACTTGTTGAGTAACCCGGAACATTGCTTACAGCGACCGAGTACCTGCGAACAGCATTCATATCTACGTGATCAAATCCTGTGAAGGCAACAGAAACCAAACCCCCACTGATCCTCTCCAAAATGCTTGCATCAACCGGAGAATTTACAGTAAGCAGTGCGCTGCAGCCCTCCGGTGAACCTCCGCTTCTTATCTCCCAACCGGGGAGTTCTCTGGAAGCCACCATCAGTGTCTTCTCAGTAGAAACGCCCGGGTCCTGAAGAATCAGCAGGCATTTTACCGGCATGATCGCTTCAAAATATCAATCAGGTAATCAAGGAAAGTGGCAACTGAAGAAACAACCACAGATTCTCCCGGAATATGAACATCACTGATGTCAGGACCGAGACTTATCATATCAAGGTTTCCCACACGCTCGCCTATTATTCCGCACTCGAGACCTGCATGAATAGCCTCAACTATCGGCTCTGAACCGAAACGATCGATGAAGCATGAACGAGCTGTGTTCAGCAGTTGTGAGGAGTTATCAGGAGCCCACCCGGGATAACCGTTGCCCATTGATACGCGTGCCCCGGCAAGGCGCCCCACTGAAGCAATGCTCTCACAGAAAGCATCCTTCGCAGGATTAACCGCGCTTCTCACGCTAAGGAGAACATCCAGCTCATCATTGTTCCATTCAACAATTGCAAGATTGCAGGAAGTTTCTACAAGCCCTTCGACCACTCCGCTCATTTTTCTTACACCGTGAGGGAGTGCCAGAAGAAGATTTATGACTTTTGAGGATGAGTCCTCAGTAAGGCACTTATTCACAGTAACAATCTCACACTGTACAGAAATGGCACTTTCAATCCCAACGTACTCTTCCTGTAAATCCTGCTCAATTATGGAGCAGAGAGCTTGCGCTCCTGAAGGGTCTTCAACCGTTAACAGAGCTACTGCATTTCTGGGAATTGCATTGTGCTTAGTTCCACCGGTGATGCTGATTAATCTGGAATCAAGAAGTTCTTCCATCTGTCTGCAAACACGGGCAGCGAGTTGAATTGCATTCGCATTTCCTGAATTTATCTCTATACCGGAGTGACCGCCATTCAGGCCATCGATGGTGATTTTCACGGCAGGTCCGCAATAATCAATCAATTCCATGTTGAGAGCGATTCTGATATCCCTACCGCCGGCACAGCCGATACAGATGTTTCCAAGCTCCTCTGAATCGAGGTTAATAAGTTTGCCGGCTTTAACCCACTCGGGTGGGAAATTGAGAGCACCGACTAGTCCACGTTCCTCATCAATAGTAAAAAGACATTCCAGGGAAGGAAGTCCAGGGTAATTTCCATCTAGCAGTTCCAGCATCAGAGCAACACCAATTCCGTTGTCTGCTCCAAGAGTGGTTTCGTTAGCAACAAGTCTGTCTCCTTCAAGAACAGCATTGATAGGATCCTTCAGGAAATCGTGAGTACTGCCTGCCGCTTTCTCACCAACCATGTCCACATGAGCTTGCAGCATAACAGGATCGCCTGCTCCTGGTTTTCTGATAAAAACATTACCGGAAGAATCAAACTCAAATTGAAGATCTCTTTTTTCAGCAAAAGCCTTGAGATACTCGGAAATTGCTGCCTCGTCACCACTAGTATGAGGAATGGCACAAATATCTCTAAAAAATTTCCATACTGGTTTATCTTTCAGTGTCTCTGGAAACATTATTTCTCCTGTCTGAAGGTCTTAAGAAAGTGTTCGAAAATCACTTCCCCAGTTGGAAACCCGGGGCCCGAAGCGAGAACAGCTTCAAGATCGATGTTGTTTTTCTTAAACAGTTCAACATCTTCAGCAAAGCATTCATTGCCTCTTATCTGGTCAAATTCTGGATGAAACTGAGTCCCAAATAATTTCATATCCTTGTTCAGAAATGCCTGAATCTCCGTGTGACTACTACTGGCTGTAACAACTGAACCTGAAGGTATTTTTATAACGCAATCATAATGTGACTGCCACACGGCCTTCGGTCCTGATAGTGTATCATCGGGCCAAGTTGGGAGAAAATTGACTTCTCGCCACCCGATTTCAATTGAAGCGCATCTTGCTACAGCACCCAGGCCACCAGTTGCCCTAGCCAGAAGCTGATGACCATAGCAGATACCCATTTGAGGCACGCCATGTTCTATTGACTTGTTCACGAAGGCAATAGCACCCTCCATGAAAGATGCATCATCTACTATTGAGTGCGAAGAGCCTGAATGAATGACTGCACTATAATCTTCTGGAGAAACCAACGGGAACGGTTCTCCGGCTACAACTTTTACTATAATGGAGGGAACTTTCAGCCATGAGCTGATAAGTACCCCTGATTGTCCGTCTACGGAATAGTCGAAAACAGCAACAGGCTTATTTGTATCCATAGGGCCCCTTCTTTACTCAACGCAAAAATATAAAAACAAGCAACTCGGGACTGTAAAATAATTCACCGATAAGACCGTTTGCAACCATGCCTCCGTTGAATTATCATTTCGCATCGAGAGGAGAGTATTTTGAGTAAATTCATAGCAAGACAGAACCGGTTCCCATTCTTTCGTCCTGTGCATCCAAGACGCAACTTAACTGTTCGAATGGATACCACAAACTTCTGCAACCTCAGATGTTCCATGTGCCCAATGAGGCTTTCTGATAATGATCCAAACAGAAATTGGAAACACATGAGCGATGAGATTTTTCAAAAAATCAGGAGAGAACTTTTTCCATTTGCCAGAACAGTCGGAATATCATGTGGGGCAGAACCTCTGGCTAATCCCCGTTTTGGTCACCATCTCCAGTCTCTTTACGAGAGTGGTGTTCCCTACCGGCAAATGGTTACAAATGGAACGCTTCTTACTTCCGATATTATCAAAATGATCCTCGAATTCCCACCAACAAGTTTATTCCTCTCTATAGACGGAGCAGACCCTGAAACACACGGTGCCATAAGAGATGGCGCGGATCTGAACTTTATTCTGGAGAAAACTGAAGAACTTGTATCCGGCCGAGGAAGCCGACTCTTTCCCATGATAGGCTTCAGCACTACTCTGCAGAAAGACAATCTTCATCAACTGGCAGATCTTGTTCGATTGGCCCACAAAACGGGCGCTGTTTCACTGGGTGCTGTTCCCCTGGTTCCATATGAGGGGCTAAATACTCTGGACAGAGTAATCGATACAAATTCAAAAGAAGCATTAGAGGAGATAAACAGGGCTCGTGTTCTCGCTCTAGAACTTGGAATTCAGTTCCACCTTTCGAGTGAGATTTCTGATCGCGCGTCAGCACACCCTTGTTCATACTTGCAAAATACGGTGTTTATCGATCCCGATGGTTCCGTTTTCCCCTGTCCCTACTGGAATACAGAATTCCCTGTTGGTAACATTCTTGAGGGATTTGAAAAGGTTTGGAATGGCCCCTGTTATCAGAGGTTAAGAAAAGGAGATTTCATCAGTACAGACAATTGCCTGCAATGCCCAGAGGTAACATCGAGGAAAATTGAGGTACTGAAAGCTAGGCAGTGATTAGGGGAAAGCCGTTATGCCCATGAAATTAGTAACCAACCAACCATCGTCCTCGTATGCCAGTACTGCCTGTTGAGGTATCTCAGTTCCATTGACTGTTCGGAAAATCATATCTACCATAGCACTTCTGCCATCGAGTGTAACTGTATTTATTTCGAGTTCATAGGGTGCATACCTTGCGGTTATCATAGGGAGAGAAAGAGTTGCAGAAATGTACTCTTTTGTATCCCAGTCTTCTGCTGCTACCAGATCAACAGAGTAACCAGCACCGTTAAGTCGCCTTAGAACAGCTTCTGGATCTCTATCCAAGTTCTGTTTTATGGAAACCAGCATGACCCCTACCTGCTCCATTGCCTGATTGGAGAAGAGATCAGAAGCAGCAGAGCCATCTCCTGTCTGAAGAGCTTGCATAAAACTGTTCACTGTGATGCGGATCAGTGAATCAGATTCAGCATCATCCCCATAGGCAAAACCAGCAAGAAGAAAAACAAGTTGCAAGCAAACCAAAAGTCTCATATTACCCCTCTCCTCGTATTCATCCCCCTGTTTAGATAATAGGTAGAGAACCGGGTTGAAACAAGGGGGAGATTACAACTCTTCCCCCCAGATAATCAGGATGTTTTTTAATCCCTCTAAGGCTATTGAAAGCCCCTCTTCAGAAATCCATTCCCGCCTGGAATGAAAGAGCTCTCCCCCGGTAGGAAGGTTAGCAGTTGGAACCCCCATAAAACTTAACCTGGATCCATCTGTGCCACCTCTTATAGAACCCTCCTGAACATCTATTCCTGAGAGTCTCATTCCCCGTAAAGCGAAATCAACAAGTCGCCTGTCTTTCTTGAGTATCTCACCCGGATTGCTATACTGTTCTTTCATGGTCAATCCTATTTGAGAACCCGGGAAGAGAGCAGAGAGACAGTCTCTAATGGCTTCCATTCGTCTGCGTCTCTCAACCATTCCTTCTGTAGTAAAATCTCTAAGAATAACTTTTACTTCAGCCAGACCAGTATTTCCATTAACGGATAGCGGATAATCATATCCGTCCCTGCCGGAACTATTCTCGGGCATCTCCTCTGACCTCATAAGAGCGATCAATTCTCCTGCGATTCTCACTGCATTTATCATACTGCCAGAGGCACTTCCTGGATGAACTTCACGGCCTGTAATTTTCCAGTTTGCCGACCAGGCATTGAAGGTTTCAGATGAAACTTCTGTAACTTCACCACCATCTACTGTATAGGCAAAATCTGCTCCGAAACGATCCACGTCAAAATTGTCTACACCTCGTCCGACCTCTTCGTCAGGCGTGAAAGCAACAACAATACGAGGCCTGCGGATTGAGGGATTATCAATGAGCCATTTACATGTTTCCATGATAATTGCGACACCGGCCTTGTCATCTGCCCCAAGAAGAGTTGTACCGTCACTTGTAATAATCGTACCACCCTTGTATCGGAGCATATCTGCGCACTCAGCAGGATCAATTCTCACTTCGTTCTTCAGAATGATAGGCTGCCCGTCCCAATTAGTATGCAACTGAGGATTAACTCCTTCTCCCGGTGAATCAGGAGAGGTATCCACGTGTGCTATAAGGCCGATAACATCTCCCGGAATTCCACCTGGAACTTTCGCGTAAAGAACGCCAGTTCCGGAGAGAAAAACATCCTCCAAACCGAGAGTAATGAGCTCGGTTTCGAGAATTCTGAGAAGATCGAATTGTCTCTTGCTACTGGGGCTGCTTGAACTATCTGGATCTGAAGCAGTTGAGACTTTTGCATATTTAATAAATCTTTCTGAAATTGCATTCATAGTGACTCCTTTCAAGAGCTTTATAAGAGTTAGTATAATTAGCCGTCGGAGATTTAACCATCATTAGGGAGTTGTGCCAGAATGAGTGTGTTTCTTTCAGAAACTGATATTGCCAGATTTCTTGGACAAAGTCTCCCCGACACTAGAAAAGCAATAAAAAATAGCAAACTTAAAAGTTTAACAAGACAGGGTCTTAAGGTCTACACAAGAGATGATGTTCTAAACTGGCTTGCTGAAAACTTCACATCTCTTACGTCGGAAAGATTGATGAAAGCTGATCACTCTTCGGCGGACGGTGGAGGCCTTGACCCTTTTTCATGTGGTATTACAAATCTACTTTCCGAGAGTGAGATATGCTTCCCGGAAAAAGCCTCTACAAGGTCGAGTATTCTGAGGTACATATCCTCCAAGGCTGTAGAAATTGGATCTGTATATGATGACTCTGAGTTAAGGGAACAGCTTGAGCAGAGAGAAATGGTTGTCTCCACGGCTTTAAAATGCGGTGCTGCACTGATTCACCCTCTTGATATCAGGCAG
This sequence comes from Candidatus Fermentibacteraceae bacterium, assembly GCA_016744855.1. Classification (GTDB taxonomy): domain Bacteria; phylum Fermentibacterota; class Fermentibacteria; order Fermentibacterales; family JCC-6; genus Sabulitectum. The sequence goes on from JADGDO010000017.1 coordinate 47,875, forward strand.
CTATACGTAGAGAAAGAACTTCTTCTTCTTATTATCCCCCCCCATCCTCTTCCTTTTGGAGAATCCCGAGGCAGGCTTACATCTCTCTTCTTCCTACTCCTTTTTCCCGACCCACACAGACACGTACATATTCTTGCAAGATTAAATAGATTTCTTAGAAGTAATGAATTCATTGAAGAGCTTCTCTGTGCGAAGACACATGAAGAAGCTCTCAATATTGTCTATCATCGCGAGCTGAAGGTAATTAGTTTGCATGGTAAGAGCTGAACAGGAGGAACAGTGAGTTCTTTTAAAGGCCGGGACATAATCTCTTTGCGAGACATGACCATTGATGATCTCTGGACTATTGTCATGAGAGCACAGGAAGTGAAAGAAGGAAAGCATGGAGATTGTCTTAAAGGCAAGACCATCGCATCTCTCTTCTTCGAGCCCTCCACCAGGACAAGACTTTCTTTCGAATCCGCCATTGTAAAGTGCGGAGGCAATGTTTTTGGATTTGCAGACCCGGGTGCTTCTTCCCAGAAAAAAGGGGAGTCATTTTCTGATTCCATCAGAACTGTCACGGGCTACTGTGATGCGATGGTTATTCGTCATCCTGTTGAGGGAGCCGGAAGACTTGCCAGTGAAGTGGCAACAGTTCCTGTGATAAATGCAGGCGATGGTGCCAATCAGCACCCGACGCAGACATTCCTTGATCTGTTTACAATTCATGAGGAATTCGGAAGGCTGAAGAATCTTAAGATCGGTATCATGGGAGATCTGAAATACGGAAGAACAGTGCACTCTTTGACCCATGCAATGGCAATGTTTGATGCAGAAATGGTTTTCATTTCTCCACCTTCACTCAGGATGCCATCAGCAATACTCTCCGACCTTACAGAACAGGGTATTTCATACCGTACTGCTGACACACCTGAAGATGCAGCTGATATGGGCCTGGATGTTCTCTACGTAACAAGAATTCAAAAAGAACGATTCGGCGACCCGCTGGAATACAAGAACGTTGCGCATGGTTACAGGATTAACTGTAATACTATTTCTGCCTTGGGAGATCAAGTGAGAATAATGCACCCACTCCCCAGAGTTGACGAGATAGCAGAAGAAGTCGATGCAACACCAAATGCTATTTACTTCACACAGGCACACAATGGCGTTCCTGCAAGGCAAGCATTACTTGGTCTTGTTACGGGAGGTATAAGCTGATGGAGCGAGTATACAAAGTATATGCTATCAACAACGGTACAGTGATTGACCACATCCCCACACCCCTTGCACTGAAAGTTGTCGAAATTCTCGGACTAGGGAATGAAGGCGTTTTCACAATCGGTGTCGGTTTCCAGTCAAAAAGACTTCCTAAGGGTAAGGATATCCTGAAAATTGAGAACAGAGTACTTCTGGAAAGTGAAACTGATAAAATCGCATTGATAGCTCCGGAGGCAACAATCAATATTATCAGTAATGGAAAAGTCAGTGAGAAAAGGATTATTTCAGTCCCCGAAAGAATTTTCGGAGTAATGCATTGTCCAAATCCCAACTGTGCGACTAACAAACTTGGTGCCCACAGCAATTTTGCTCTTGAGGACAAAGAAACAATGACTTACCGATGTGAATACTGTGAAAGAGTAACCGGAATCGTACCGGAGAATCTCACAGCACCCGAATAAAATCAAAAAAAACTCCCGTCACCTGAAATCAGTTGACGGGAGTTTTATTCTATATCTAATTACCTGGTAACCACTATTCGCTGTGCAGCTGTGCCATCAGCACTTTGCATAACAACAGCATATGATCCTGCAGGAAGAGCCTCTACCATTCCGGTGTACTCTCCGGCAGCAATATTACCTTCATTAATAACAGAAACAGATCTTCCTGTTACATCATAAACAGCAATACTTACAGGTCCTGATTGCTCAACTCTGTAGCCAATGGAAAAAGCACCTGCAACAGGGTTGCCTGAAGTAACCCAAATAAGTCTTCCATCAACAGGAGCACTAGTGTCTCCCTCAATACTTACTGGGTTCCAGAGAATAGCAACATCTTTAAGAGATGGAGTAATATTAGGGTTGCTTGTTGAGAGCTCTACCTGATACTGAAGGAACTGTCCGCCCTGTGCAACAACTGAACCCAAATCTCCTGAAGATGTAAGCCATGCACTCCAGCTGCCCATACTACTTGAACTGTATGAGGTCTTCAGTCTGACTCTAATTGCTGTACCTGTTGGAATAGTAGCAGACCAGTGCAGGTAATCCCACAGAACATTGCCGGGATTAGGTGGCTCTATGTTAAGAATCGAGCTTGTAAGAGCACTAGGAGTAGTGAACCCGCTTACTCTCCACCAGCTGGTCTTGTCACTGAAATAACCGCAACCAAGAACGTCAGGTACCTGATCTCCATCCATGTCACCGACAGATACACTAATGGCACCGTTAAAGTTGGCAACTACCGAGTGAGTATCCCAGTTTTCTCCAAGGTATTCACTGTTCTTGCACCAGACAATTCTGTCTTCATCTAAACTGGCTGCAAGAAGCTCCGGATATCCGTCACCATCCATATCATGGCCAACTATATCTGAGATTCCCTGAGCTCCTGCTCCGATCATATCATGAGAAACCCATGTGCTCTGTGTATCGAGGTAATCATACCAGTGAAGGTTTCCGTCGCCAGCAGAAGATGCAACCGCAAAATCAGCAGATCCATCATTGTTGTAATCGGCTACTGCGACTGATACAGGAGCATTAAAAGAAGATTCGATCGTATTTTTGTTCCATGAGTAGCCATATGGAGATTGAGAGAGATATGCAACGATATCATCCTGATTTTCACTGGTTGCAACAACATCAATGTGTCCATCGTTGTTAAAATCTCCTACATCGCAAGCGTAAGCCTGGATAAGAGCTCCATCTATATAGTTCTGGGTCCATGACGAAGCGGATCCGTCATTACGCCACCAGCAAACATCTCCGGAAAGACTGGAGACGCCGACAATATCTGGGTTTCCGTCATTGTCTACGTCAGCAGTTCTGATCTGTCTTGCATCAAAATTGGAAGCTACTGTAGTAGGTAGAGCCCATCCCGAGGGGGAATAGTTGAATAACATTATCTTATTATCTGCTCCGCTGGATGCGGCAATATCTTTGTATCCATTTCCATCAAAATCAGCGACTGCGATGAATCTTGGGTTGGATACGGTACCAATTGAATGCTTAGACCATGCTGTACCCATTCCATTGGTATTTTCACTCCAGAACACTTCACCGGAGTTATATGCACAACATGCTGCATCCAAATCACCATCCTGATCGATGTCAACTGAAACAACATATACAGGTCCGTCTGCAGAGGAAATCGGATTCTCATCCCTATTGACGATAAGCTTCAACTGTTCCGGAGTCGTATCCCAGTCCATATCTCCGGCAATGTAAAACGTGTCACTCCAGTCTGTTACAGGCCCAGCAACTCCCGGCCCTCCGACCCAGTCAGTTTGGGTTTCACTACCTGCAAAAGCGGTGAAACAAAAACCGAATGCGAGAATTAAAAACAGCATCCTCATATAAAACCCCCGTTTAAATGTTAGCGTACGATTCATCGTTATTATGCTATCTAAATTGGTTCGGGTCAATATCGAATACAGGCTATAAAGATCCGGGGGATTTGATCTTTAAATATCTATCCCGCTCACTGAATACACACCCACAATAAGGCTGACGGTAGACACCAGCCTCCCTCGAAAGTTTGATGGATCTCAAGTAGCTGCTTCTGTGATCATTGTAAATGAATTCAGTTTCATTCTGCGCGGAAGCCTCTTCAGCTGCCTGCACCAGTAACTCATGATTTTGATAAGGACTTACAGACAGAGTTGATGTAAACAGTCTTATACCTTGGTCTGAAGCCAGTTCAGATGTTTTTTTCATCCTGTCAAGGAAACAGGTAAAACACCGATTTTCACCTCCCAGAAGCATTCTGATGTTGTTTTCCAGAGGATAGTCATCCTGGTAAATAACAGGCAGACCGACAGACGGAGCCCACTCTTTTAGTGCATCCAATCTACGCTTAAATTCCTTCCATGGATGAATAGAAGGATTGTAGAAATAACCGGTAACATCATAACCATCTGATCTCAGATTCTCTAGTACAGCTGTCGCACAGGGTGCGCAACAGATATGCAGCAATATTTTTTCTTTCATATAGGAAGCTCTTCCTGACCACAACGGGTAAATCCCAAGTGCCTGTAGGCATGAGCGGTGGCAACACGGCCTCTGCTGGTGCGGTTAAGAAAACCCCTTGCAAGCAGGAAGGGTTCAACAACATCAATCAGAGTGTCTCTCTCCTCGTTCAAAGTAGCTGCAATTGCCGACACACCAACCGGACCACCAGCGTACTGTTTCACTACAACTGTAAGATAGCTTCGGTCCAGTTTGTCCAGACCTGCTTCATCTACCCCGTTGATATCCATAGCCTCTATAGCAGTATTCTCATCAATGGTCTCACACCGCATCACCTGTGCGTAATCGCGTACTCTTTTCAGAAGTCTGTTAGCAATTCTGGGAGTACCTCTCGATCGGAATGCTATTGATCCAGCGCCAGTTTCTGTTATTGACGTTGAAAGAATTCCTGCTGATCGGCTGATTATGGTTCTAAGATCTTTCACATCGTAAAATTCAAGATGTAAAGAAAAACCAAATCTGTCCCGAAGAGGACCTGTTATCAGGCCGGCCCTCGTAGTAGCCCCTACAATAGTAAAGTGGTTTAACTCAAGCTTCACTGTTCTCGCATGAGGGCCAGGATCAATAACCATATCGATTTGAAAATCCTCCATAGCGGGATAAATGTATTCCTCTACAATCCGTGGTAGCCTGTGTATCTCGTCGATAAAGAGAACATCGCCTTTTTTCAGATTTGTTAGTATTCCTACCAGATCTGCAGGTCTCTCCAAAGCGGGACCGGAGGTGCAGACAATATCTGCTTCCATTTCCTCAGCAATTACATAAGCAAGTGTGGTTTTTCCAAGACCGGGAGGACCATGAAAAAGAAGATGATCAAGAGGTTCACCTCTCTCACGGGCCGCTTGAACAGCAATTTTCAGGTTCTCGATAATATCTCGCTGGCCGACATAATCTGAAAAAGACCGAGGTCTCAGACTGGTAAAATCTCTCTCTTCAGTCTCGCTTATATTTTCAGCCCTGATAATAGATTCAAGTGCCATATCAGCCCCTCGATTTCATTGCAACTCCGACAAGAGCTGATGCAGAAGCATCCTCTCCGACTTCAGCGATGGCAGAGTTAATAAGAGAAACCGCTTCTGAAGAGGGAATTCCAAGTTGTTCAAGTATTGCTCGTGCATCGAGAGAACTCGAACTCACAGCTGGTGTTGAAGAAACAAAACTGCTTTTAGACATAGAGTCCTGAAGCTTGGCGATAATTTGCTTAGCCCTTGAATTGCCAATACCGGGCAGAGACTTCAGCACCTTAAGATCGCCGGTTGATATTGCCAAAGCCAGCTCCGAGGGAGGAATCACCATGGCTTTCGCTGCTGCTCTAACTCCCACACCTGAAACGCTGATAAATTTTGTAAAGAAGTCCCTGTCTGAAATACTGGGAAATGCAACAGCGAGCGGGATGCCTCTGTTTCCTTCATTTACTATCTGAAAAAGAAGAAAGAACTTGGAATCATCCCCAATTGAGACATGTCGAAGAAAGTAGCCGGGAGCAAGAAGTCGAACTGTAAGAGGTCCGGTTTCGAGCAGTATGTAAGACAAATCTTTACCGGTGACCTTACCACTAATGCTTTCTAGCATATCGTTCCTCCTCATACAGAGTAACAGCTACTGCAAGTGCGTCACTAACATCAAGAGGCTTTAGCTCTTCCCGGATACCGAAGATTCGGCAAATCATACCGTTCACCTGCTGTTTGCTGGCTCTTCCATTGCCTGTCACTGCTTTTTTCACTCTTGTGGCCGGCAGCGATTCCACTCTGATACCTTTTAAACCGGCAGCAAGACAGAGAACACCCCTGGCATGCCCCATAATAATGGCAGTTGCAGGATGGCGATAATGGGAATAAATTTTCTCCATTCCCATAACCTCCGGTGAATACTTGTCTATTATATGTACAAGCCCCTGGAAAAGTTCTGTCAGCCTTAGGGTAAGCGGATCGGAAGCCTTAGACCTCACAGTTCCAGCATCAATCAGCTTCAAAGAGCCATTTTCTGCTGCTATTACCCCGAATCCGGTTATGTTTAATCCCGGATCAATGCCAAGGATTATCCTTTCGGACAATTACTCTTCCATATCAAAATTAGAGAACATGGCCTGAACATCATCCAGATCCTCAATCGCCTCCAGAAGTTTCATGGTTCTAGCAGCAATTTTTCCGGTAAGAAGAACAGAGGTTGATGCAACTTTTGTTACCTCTGAAGTTATAACTTTGATTTCGGCTGCATCCATGGCTTCCTTCACTGCGAAAACATCTTCTGGTCCAGTGGTCGCTATAATGGTTTCATCAACAACAGCAACATCCTCAAGACCTGCTTCAAGCCCGGCTTCAAGAACCTCGTCCTCTGTATGAGCACTGCCATCAATAAGAATCTGTCCCTGCTTGCTGAAGAGATAAGCAACACTGTTCTTGGAACCAAGGCTTCCACCGAACTTTGTAAGAGTGTGTCTGATTTCTGCAGCAGCTCGGTTCTTGTTGTCTGTAAGAACCTCAATGATTATGGCAACTCCACCTGGGCCATAGGCCTCGTAAAGCATTTCTTCATAGGTAACACCTTCGAGCTCTCCCGTTCCCCTCTTAATTGCCCTGTCGATGTTGTCATTGGGCATATTCTGTCCACGGGCAGAATCAACAGCAACTCGCAGCCTGGGATTCATTTCGGGATCTCCACCACCGGCACGGGCAGCAACAGAAATTTCTTTCACAAGACGGCTGAAAATCTTTCCACGTGCAGCGTCTGCTTTACCCTTTTTGTGCTTGATCGTACTCCATTTATTGTGTCCGGACATCTATATCTCCTTTATTTATGAGTTTCTTCAATGTGCTACTTTAGGACAGTTCCGGCCTGCGGTCAAGTTCTACGACTATAGTAATCTACTATTCCATCCCATTCTGGTGTCGATCTTCTAAAAAAAGCGACTCCCGTTTCGGCGATGAAGACCTTCTCGACTTCGAGAAAACAAGGCAGAATTACAATAGCGGTTTTTACTGAAGAGAGTACAATCTCAATTTCAGCAATCCAATCTGCCTTCTCGGTTTCCTGACCTACAGCGACGCATCTTGCTAGTACCGCTGCATCCATTGGAGAAATTGATCCACCGCATATATCGGGAAGTGAATTACCGGACTCAACTACAGGAGGCAGATTTGATATATGCTCAGATAGATTCACTCCGATTCCAGGTAGACCATCTACCGGAAAGGCCGGGAAGAGGAATGTTCGTTTTTCCGCAAGACCACCTGTCTCACTCTTTTTTTTGGCAAGAACATCTTCTTCGTAGCTGCTACCGAATCTGAGCATTGTTGTGGTAAACTCATTTCTAACTGTTCTTTTTAAAACATGAGTAGTTGCCTTAACCATCCAGAATGGAAGAGGTAGAGAGGAATCAGCGGAGGCTCTGCACTGTATCTCGAGAGGTTCAAGCCCCTTGTCTCCATTTGACCATCCACTTCCGCAATTACTGCAAAAGAACAATCTGTCCCGTCCGAGCCCTGAAAGAATGCTGCCACAATTGCTGCATACCAGTCGGGTAATTCTCATATAAGGCTGTCCATCCCGGCATTCTTTTTTGCCATTTTCAAAAATCTGGCTGAAACAGCCCCAAGTCCGTAAATTGAAAGAATTACAAACATCAGAACAGGACCAGCTTGAAGAAGACCGGAGAACAAAAGCAAAATGAGGATTGGAACAAGACCGGCCCACACACTTCCCAGAACCTGACACACCTTTTTCCAGTGATCTGAGTCAGGGGGGAATACACCTTTAAGAATCTTTCCCGAAAAACCGTCGACAACAATCCGGTAAGCCTTTTCATTAAGCATGTACTCAACAACCCATAACGGGTAATGAACAAGTTTTTCCCTTGTGCCCGTAACTGCAAGATACATTGAGCGCTGTTCAAGACCGACACCTGAACCGGCAAGAATTCGCTGAATATACTTCTCAGACTCTTCTTTAGCCTGATTTATCGATACTGCAGGATCCACAACATGTGCTTCTCGAGGGAGAGTTTTGGAATCGAAGATTTTCAATGGTAATCTTGATTCTTTCCCAACAAGTACCATTCCTGAAAGACCCATTTGTGAAGACGCACCGAGAGAAGGTATACCGAGAGGTTCAAGATGAGCGGCACTCACAACAACTTTGAAACCATTGCTTATCTGATGTTCCTCAGCGCGTATACCCTTCCGCTGCTTTATTGTTCTGACTAAATTTGTCTGGGGACCACCTCCCTCGTTATCTGCAGCAGAGATGACTTTGCGTTCTTTATAAACTGGTTTTACACCGAACACATAACCGTCCACGCGGCAAGAAAGAATCCAGAACGGTACATACGATAAAAAAGGCTTTCTTACTCTGCATCCGGAGAAAACTCCTGAAGACATTTCCTCAAGCTTACGACGAACAATCCGAATTGCATCTGTGGAAGTGATTTCCGATTCCAGAATGTATCTGTTAACAACACCTTCAAGAAGCAGAGGAGTGTCGCAATTAAGACAAACTGTATTTGTGTTTCCTTCGCTCACTTCCAATAGCCCTGCACAGGATGGGCAGGAGAGTGTTAAAAGATCACTCATCTTTCCCCTCCCTGCTCGTCAGTTTTTTGAGTAACCTGGGGGCAAGTATGGCGGAGGTCATTCCCAGAACAGAAGCCCAGAAAACGGAAACACCCTTAAGAAGGAAAAAAACCAGGAGAGTTGGAACAACTGCTATTTTGAAAGCGGACAATGCTTCGCGCAGGGGGTCAAATGAACTTTGTCCATCCGAGTTCGCCGGGGCACCGGGTATTCTGCCACTGACGCCGTCAACGATAGTACCTAGAGCTGAAGCAGCATTAATCGCTATCCAGAATGGATGGTAGAGTACTCCCGCCTCTCCAACAAGGTCGGGATCAACTGGAACAATTGTTCCTTCTGCCTCTGCCTCATCCCAGATACGCCGATCGGATGATGGCGGTGAATAGTGTTCCATTTCTGCATAAGGTTGGGTAAACACCCTATGGAGGGTATCAGGATCGTATGGGAACCAGTAAAGAGAGACAGATGCAACACTGCCGGAGGAGAAAAGACGCAAAACATCATCTTTGTTCAGCGCGGGTCTATGGAGAAAATTGTTCCCCCTGTAACCGGCAACTACAGATCTGGATCCGCAGTAAAGACATGTGATGTATGCATCCGGAGAAGTAACGGCGAGAAGAGCTCCACACTGTTTGCACTGAAGTTTCACCAGCAAACCACCTCCGAAGAATAGCTGCAACTCCTAGAAAAAAACATAACCGTACTGATGTGCTCAGCCAGAGGCGACAATTTCATTGCCGCCTCTGGAATTTAATCTATCTAACTGCAGTGACTACTCTCTGTACAGATACACCAGAAGTTGTTTCCAATCTTACAAAATGAATACCGGCAGGAACAGACTGGGTATCCCAAATTACATTTCTGTAACCGGATTCGTCGAGAGATGTAGTCAGATCAGCAATTTGCCTTCCCGATACATCATAAACAGTAAGAGTTGCTGAATCAGCATCTCCCACAGAAATTGTAACTGGAATTGTGGCATGTGCAAAAACCGGGTTAGGTGTGATAAGTCCAAGAGATGAAATCTGTGGGGTAACTCCCTCTTCAGCTCCACTAACACCGGTGGTGCTTACCTGTGCACTTACAGCTTCAGAAGCCCATCCGGGGCCGAAGTCATTATCAATGGTCCAAACTCTGAAGTAAAAATCACCGTTGTTTAGAGCAGTAACATTATACTCTGAAACAGCAAGATCTTCAGCATGGATTTCGTTGTCTTCCCATACTTCAATCTTGATGTCATCGATGTAAAGCTTGCATGAAGAGCTGCTTCCATAGCTTTCCCAGCGGAACATGACTGTCTGTCCCTGGAATTCATCCAGCTCATGAATGTTGAAACGCCAGGTCATATCATCACGGCCAAAGGTCTGAAGGTAATACCAGTTAGCACCGGCATCAGGGCTGTATGAGAATGCTCCCTGGTAACTCTCTGGAGTGATGTCCTGCTCCGACCAGAAACTGATTCTTCCTCCACCATTGGAAGGAATAGTTACAGATTCCTGCCATGTCATCTGACCGGTTCCGTTTGAAACATAGCTCTGAGTACCACTGTGATGCTGACTTGTTGTCATTATCCAGCTTACTTTGTCGAAAGGACCACTATCTCCGTGATCGTCTAGAAGAAGCTGATACTCACTCAGTTTCTGAAGCACATAGGTATCTGCATGAGCTGCATCATTCCAGTTAATTGTAAAAGGAACACTCACGGATCCGATATCATCTACAACAGGTACTCCTGGTTCGTGCGGGTCATAGGCACAACCTGCAAGAAGTGCGGTAACCAGATAGCTTCTCAGGTTTCTTCGGGAAAGTCCCACAACTTCGGATGCTGTTGGCCAGAAGCCAGCATTAGATGTGCCAGTCTCATGGTTCCAGCTCATTGCTCCGTAAAGACCGTAAGCATGATCTCTTGTATTACCTCCGGAAGCACCGAAGATCGAGGAAGGATAGTGCTCTTCTCCTGTGGCCCACTGAACCATCATCTCGCCCTGAGTACTGTAGGCAGCTGCGTTAGTTGTTGGGTTGCTTGTGTAGCCCCAGGGGTAGATCAGAACATTGCTGTAGGTGTGAGTGGAATGCATCTGTGTTGGAATATGACCCTGCCAGAATGCATCAATGTTCGAACTTTCAGGCTCGGAAAGCGGTCCGGTTCCGCCATAAGTCTGTGAACTTGGTGAACTGCTTGAACCGGCTCCACCCCAGTCGACAGACCAATTTCTGTTTAGATCCACTCCATCGCCGCCTGCAGTAAAATTCAGGTTTTTACGATGCATACCACCGCCACCTGGGGATGTTGATTCATTGTATACCCAGCCATCAACATTATTCACCGGCAAACACCAGATTTCTCTGTTCTCGAGAATCCAGGTAGCCTGATAGCCGCTGTATCCGTTTCTCTGATAATTAGAGCAGAGCCACATCATCCAGTACCTGACATTCCTCATCGCTGCACCCTCACGAGCATGAATAAGACCATCATACCATGCATTTGCCATGGAAGGATCATCATCGCCAAAACTGTTGTTAACAGAAATCTTAACAACCCTCTGAGGCCGCCCCTGATAGGTGTCACCGATTGATTCAGTGGAAGTAATGGAGGGATTTGCAGCAACAAGAGAATCTATCCAACCGTCAACTTCATCCCATGTATAAAATCCGCCCATTGAACGGGTTGAACCATTACGGGCCCGGTAGAAACTCTGCATATCAGCAATTCTCACTGTCGAGGTAAAACCATACTCCAGAAGGCGCTGACGTTCAAATGAATTTGCAACAAAGTCAACTGAGCCATCGTTATAGGTTTGAACAATATCAAAACCCATCCTGTCAAACATCTCAGCTTGTCTCTCTGAAGATGGCTGGAAATTCATCAATGAATATATTTCGTTACCATACATAAATCCTGATATAATCAACAATATTATCAAATACTTCAAATCAAACCTCCTGTAATAGTATATTCTAACGAGAAAAGCAGTCATTATATATAAATACTAAGAGCATCAAAACCCAGTAGGCACCTGCTGATTCTAACCAGACATTCTTCGCGTAATTATGTATCTTTGACACATTGGAAAAATCACTTTTATCAACAGTGGAGGTGCACATGAAAAGCTTCATGGAAAAAATCAGACAGGGAATCCCATCAGAGATTCCAGACATTCCACCTTCAATTGAAGGCGTAAACAAAGCTCCAGCAAGACCAGACATTCTTTCAGTTAAAGAAAAAAGACTCGCACTAAAGAATGCCCTCCGCTACTTCCCGAGAGAATGGCATGAAACTCTAGCAAAGGAATTTGCGGAAGAGTTAAAAACCACCGGACGCATTTATATGTATCGCTTCCGCCCGACCTATGAGATGTACGCAAGACCGATTAGCGAATATCCTGCTGAAACACCCCAGGCAGCAGCAATCATGCTTATGATACAGAACAATCTTGATAACGCAGTTGCTCAGCACCCCGAGGAGTTGATCACATACGGTGGAAATGGTACCGTTTTCCAGAACTGGGCTCAGTATCTGATTACAATGAAGTACCTTTCGGAGATGACTGAGAAGCAGACGCTTGTTCTCTATTCTGGCCATCCTCTCGGGCTTTTTCCCTCTAATGAGGATGCACCGAGAGTTGTGGTCACCAACGGAATGGTAATCCCCAATTACAGCTCACAGGATGACTACACCAAAATGGCAGCTCTCGGGGTTACTTCATACGGCCAAATGACAGCCGGCAGTTTTATGTACATTGGTCCCCAGGGCATCGTCCACGGAACCACAATTACACTTCTCAATGCCGGGCGTAAATATCTGGGTACTGGTGACGATGGACTTGCCGGTAAGGTCTATGTTACCAGTGGGTTGGGCGGCATGAGCGGCGCTCAGGCCAAAGCAGCTGTTATTGCCGGAGCTATTTGCGTTATAGCAGAGATAAACCCCAAAGCCCTTCAAACAAGGCACGAGCAGGGATGGCTACAGGAGATAGAAGAAGATCTCGACAAGGTCGTCCAGCGAATAAAAAATGCAAAAATTGAGGCAAAACCACTCTCTCTCGGATATCTAGGAAACGTTGTCGATCTCTGGGAAAAACTTGCTGAAGAAAACATTAAAATTGATCTTGGTAGTGATCAGACAAGCCTTCACAATCCCTGGATGGGAGGATATTATCCGGTCGGATTAACCATTGAAGAAAGCAACCGAATGATGGTTGAAGATCAGGAGAGTTTTAAAGAAGCAGTCAGAGTTTCTCTTCGCCGACAGGTAATTGCAATAAACAAACTCTCTGACAGTGGAATGTACTTCTGGGATTACGGCAACGCATTCCTGCTTGAGGCTTCAAGAGCGGGAGCAGAGGGTATTCTTAAGGAAGATGGAACATTCCTCTACCCCTCTTATGTTGAAGATATCATGGGTCCTGTATGCTTTGATTACGGCTTCGGTCCATTCCGTTGGGTCTGCACTTCAGGAGACCCGGATGATCTGAGAAAAACCGACAGAATTGCCGCATTTGTACTCGAAGAGATGGCCAACGAGGCAAGTGAAGAGAACAAACAGCAACTACTCGACAATCTGCTCTGGATCAGACAGGCAGAGAGCAACCGAATGGTGGTCGGTTCTCAGGCACGAATTCTTTACACCGACTGGTCCGGAAGAATGAAACTTGCACTGGCTTTCAACAGAGCAGTTGCAGACGGAGTAATTTCGGAACCGATAGTTCTAGGTAGAGATCACCACGATGTTTCCGGTACCGACAGTCCATACAGAGAAACAGCCAACATCCATGATGGATCAATGTTCACTTCAGATATGGCAGTGCAGAATGTAATCGGGGACTCCTTCAGAGGTGCAACCTGGGTAAGCCTTCATAATGGTGGTGGCGTAGGCTGGGGCGAAGTAGTTAACGGTGGTTTTGGCATGCTTCTTGACGGTTCTCCTCAGGCAGACAGGAGAGCAAAGTCAATGCTCTCCTGGGATGTTGGAAATGGTCTTGCCCGCAGAAGCTGGGCAAGGAATGAAGGAGCAATCTGGGCAATCAAGCAGGCAATGGAGCTTGAGCCTCTTATGCAGGTCACCATTCCTGAGATTGCCGACGACGAGGTTGTAGACCTCTTTGAGTAGATGAAAATGCAGAGGGGCACTCTATTTCACAATAAAAGCTGCTCTGAATAACGTTACGAACAACTGCACAGAGGTTTTCTGTCCGGTTTTTTCCCCCGGGATCAAAACATTGAATCCCGGGGGATTTCAGTACCCTATCAAAGAACTATTTGATGAGCAGATGTACCTACAGTGGATACTCAGCATCGATAAGAATAACCCTCTGAACCATTCCCTCGTCTTCGTGAACAGCAAGGAAATCCTCACACCAGGGGTTGATGTAAAATGTCAGGAATTCAGTTGCTGGAATGCTCAGATCAAGATGAGCCGTATATAGCAGTTCACCCGAGGGAATACTCCAGATATCAAAAACAGGTGTATCCTCTGTCCCTCTAAGCACCCAGAGATTCTCATTCCACCCAAGCCAGATCCCGGCAATAGGCTCTCTGAAGCTGTCAGGAGTGTATATCCACTCCATCATGTTGCTTGTGCCCATTCCAGTCAGGTATTCCTCCGTGTGTTGTTTCTCCAGAGCAATCTCCTGAGCTGTTTTCTCCACAACAGGCAGGTCAAGAGAAAGGGTGTTAAAGGGAACACCCGACGGATCGAAACACTCGATTCTGTAATCAGGAGTATGGCGTTTAACCATGTACAGATTTCCATCTAAATCGGCTGTGAAGTAATGGGAAGAAAACGACCTGTTCAGAACATCGTTGTTGGTCTCCGGGGTAGCTGGAACCGGAATTGAGTCAGTCATGAATTCAGAGATGATATCTCCCTGAAGATCATAGGAAGCGATGAATTTCCTAAGAATAAAGGAATCTCCTTGAACAAACTCATGCCACTTTACCACAAAAGATTCTGGTCCTGTTACAACATGATCACTGGGCCAATTACCTGCATGGGTAAAAACATGACTTAACCATTCTCCGCTGGGACTGTAGTAACCCAGATCAATAATATCCTGAATCAGGAAAGAGCCATCCGGAAAGAAGGCAAGCCAGTGAGGCATACTCAACTCGCCAGGCCCGTCCCCACTACCTCCTACAAAACCTGCATAACTCCCATCTGGATAATACTTCTGCAGTTTGGACCGCGACATGTCCAGGATATAGATAATACTGTCTGTTCTTGCAGCATCAACAGCGTATCCGAACATAAGGCATGAGTCGCCCAGCTCAACTCCAATTGTATCAGTCATTGTAAGCAGAATGCTCTCATTTGCGCCGGATTCAGAAACTGCCTCTCCATCTCCACAACCAATCATCAGAAATGAAACCATGACACACAAAGCACCCAATCGACAATACATCAATACCCTCCTTAAATTGAAAAGATATATCTACATCCAATCACAGGATCAAAGCAGCTCGGTAAATAAGTAATCCAACGGTGGGTTTATCTATCACTATGGGAAGTGTTTGGATTAACTTCTCTAGTCGATCACCGTGACACACCTGGAAATCATCTGATCTCCTGTTTTTAGAACAACGGCATAAACACCAGTTGGCAAATTGCCCACTTCAAAGGTGGATGTTCCCTCTTCAGTAAGAGAATATTTCCTGACCACCCTTCCGCAGACATCAAAGATCTCCAAAGAAGCTTCGTTTACATTCGGGTATTGGTAAGATACCGTGAAAAAATCTGAAGTGGGGCATGGTGAAATCGAGAGATCAAGCAAGGAATTCATCTCAGCAGAAGAATACTCGTCTTCAATGCCCACCCAATCTCGATAGATCATCAGATTCAGATCATAGAATTCTGAAGCAAAAACAACGTACAAGTTATCCTCATCGTCAACTGCTATTTTGGGATGATGCCCCGTTATGCCTTCCCAGTCGATAACATCGTAGGACCAGACTGAATCTGCCCCAACGGCAAATCTAAGATCCTGGTTCAAATTCTCATTGTAAGCTATATAAAAGGTTCCATCAGAACCCATTACCATATCAGCCATAGAAACTGAAGAATCGTCAATAATTGCTGAACCCCAACCGGGACCAGCGTCCCAGGAGTGGTAGAGAGAAGGGGTGGAACAGATATGAGTCATATCATTGTCATCGACGACAACAGCCCGGCTACTTGCGCCATTTCTAATCTCTTGCGTCCACCACTGATTAAGTGCGAACACTGAAAGCATAAGGTCATTGATTGAGTAAGAAATCCTGGGATTGTCCTGATTGTCCAATACTATTTTAGGAAACTTTCCATTTCCAAAGTCATCTATGACTGACCAGGAAATCCCATTATATCTGTAGTAGCGCATTTCCCATGCATTAGCAATATGCACTGCTATATGGGGATAATCTTGCGAATCGAGTGCCAGCGAGGCATTTGTGATGTACTCCATGCCCTGTAGAGTAGCGACATTTTCGACAGTCCAAGTTAAATCACTCTGGCGTTCATAAAGATCCATTGTTTGTGAAGGCCCCGAGTAAGCGAGAACAACTGGTCTACAGTCTGATGTAAGAGCAAGATCAAACCCATAAACTGTGTCAGTAGAAAGAGCTTCATACTCCCATTCCACTCCATCAAATTCAGCGTAACACACGTTCACACGGTCACTTAAGTTGTGATTAGCAAGGATACAGACAATACCATCATCTTTTACTTCTAATCCTGTAGGAACATGATCTTCAGAAAAAGGAACCTCAATATGAGCCCAAGTATCCGAATCGAATTCAGACCCCAGTGCTGATTCACTCTGGAATGAGTAAGCTCTTGATGCAAGCAGCAAACAGAGTATACACATGAATCTTAAAACAGTACCTTTTCTTGTATCTAATTGTAGTGTCTTCAATGTACTCGATTCTGCCTTCTAGTGCTTTAATTCTATCAATTAATTTAGATTTATCTCTCTTTGACTATAATTGCATACTTCTAGGCTAGCAATATCAATAAAAAATCCAGTTATCTACTGGCAAAGAAGTTCCTACCGGTTGTAGACACTTTACATACTGAACTTGAGCAAATCACAGAAGATGATGTAAGAAGTTATAGGCACCCAGTATTCGTTGTCTTTGTAACTAACTTTGAACTTTTCTTACTGATAGAATCGAATCAGCGGACAAAACAATCGGAAATTGGGTTTCAGTACATTACACTACTTTAGAACAACCACTCTCTCTGTAGCAGAAAACTCTCCAGCTCGCATTGTGCAGAAGTAAACACCCTCGGATATTTCAAAAAAGTCAATGGAATGGGTACCCACGGATAACTCCTGTGTAACGACTTCCACAATTCTACCGGAAATATCATACAGTGTAAGCT
>JADGDO010000018.1 GCA_016744855.1 Candidatus Fermentibacteraceae bacterium
GTTGTAGAAGAGACCACCGGTGCTCCGGCTTCAGACCTGAGCGCGATCTTCGGTGGAAGCACACCTGAACCTGAGCCCGAACCGGTTCCTGTAGTAGAGGAGATAGCGGTAGCTCCTCCGACCCCGGAGGAGATAGCGGTAGCTCCTACGACCCTGGAGGAGAAGGCAATTGCTACTGAACCAGAGCCTGCTCCAGTTGTAGAAGAGACCACCGGTGCTCCGGCTTCAGACCTGAGCGCGATCTTCGGTGGAAGCACACCTGAACCTGAGTCAGAGCCAGTACCTGATCCGGTGGAAGAGGAAAAGGCCACAGTACCTGAAATCCCTGCTCCGGAAGCAGCTACATCGCCTGCAGAAGAGTTAACCGAATCTCCAGCTGAGATAAAAGTTGTTGTGCCTATAGTACCCGAAGACGAGACTATTACAGAAGCAGCAGTTGAACAGGAACCAGTGCCAGAAGCATCTAAGGATGTATCGGTTCCTTCTTCTTATACTTTGCTCCCAGGAGATGATAGTGCATTGTGTGTACTGAGTCTTGAGCAAGGTGAAGTTAGAATTATCAGTTCCCTCGTTGCTGCTTTAAGTGGGTCATTATCCCTAGAAGGAAATATTCTCAGTGGTAGTGGAATGGCTTGGATTGGCCAGGGAAGTCTTACTCCTGTTGTTGTTGAGTACAAAGATGGTATGACTGTCCGAATAGACAGGCTTACTGCAAGACCCACTCATATTTCCCACGAGGCCAGTCATATTGGTTCTATTCCATCCTTATGTAGGTTGAATGGTGATGGTAATGGCAACAGTATTCTTATGTTTGTTACAGGCAGACTAAAGAAGCTGACAGTAACACCCGGCTTGAGAGTTCGTGAGGGAAGTGTTCTTGCGGCTGACCCTGAGGTTGTTCTTACTGAAGGTGGAGAAGGTTTTCTCTCTGTATCCGGAAAAGGTAAGTTGATAATCACAGGTTAATATTTGCAATAGGAACATAGATTGTTCTATTATCGGAGCTCGAGTGGGGATGTAGCTCAGTTGGAAGAGCGCTGCCTTCGCAAGGCAGAGGCCAGCGGTTCGATCCCGCTCATCTCCACCAATACTCTTAAGAAATGGTGCAAAGAATGAAACGGCAATCAAGCGATCAGTCTAGAGTTGACTGCGCTGTAGCATGGCATCTTCAGAGTGGTCGCAGCAGGATCCAGCGAGCAATTGCTGCGGATGGATTCAAGGGCGACTACCCATATGCCGGAGTTACTGTTGTAGCAGAGAATCGGAATCCTGAAGATGATCC
Source organism: Candidatus Fermentibacteraceae bacterium (assembly GCA_016744855.1). Classification (GTDB taxonomy): domain Bacteria; phylum Fermentibacterota; class Fermentibacteria; order Fermentibacterales; family JCC-6; genus Sabulitectum. The sequence continues at coordinate 1,283 of JADGDO010000018.1, forward strand.
TTCTGCATCAATTGCAGTTGAGACTGTTCGAGATGTATTTGCCGAGGGTGTAGCCTTCGGAGTTGAAGATGCATTACGGGATTCATTTCTTGAAGCTGCCGAGATCATTAGTGGCAAAAAACTATCCGGGTGCAGCGCAGCAGCTATAGCTTTTAGCGGTACTCATATCTGGTATGCACTTGTAGGGAACTGCAGGATTTATAAGATAGATTCTGACGGTGTAGAGTGTATAGTCCATGATCAGACGTTTGCTGAAGAAGTACATATGTCCCAGGATCATCCTGATTATCATAAAAAAACCAGAGATCTGAAGTGGTGGCTTGGAAGCTCTACTCCGGGTAAACCGGTTTGTGGACATGCCCGAATAAAATTTGATACAACTTATGTAATTTTCACTGCAGGTGGATGGACTCAATTTGAGAGTACCAGTACTCTGGTTCACAGAAAGGGTATTAAGAAAACTCTTAGTGGATGGATCTCCTCTCTTTCAAGAGAACTGAAACTTGCATATCGGCGACAGGGTGGGGCAATTGGTGCAGTTTCCGGTGTTAAAAGCAGAACTTCTGAAAGAGTTTCCTGGAAGTCCTGGGCCTACCTTGCTGGTTTCCTTGTACTGATCTGGTTTTTGGTGTTTGCCAATCCTTTTTCCAATAGTTCTGAGACCGATACCAAGACTGATTTATTTTCTGCGACAACACCTGAAGAAATTGTTCAACCGATTCAGGCTGACACTGTGGCATCTGAAGCCCTTACAGAAGATTCAGGAATGCTGCACATGCTGACAGACAGCATGTACCACATTGCGGACGAGACAGAGGAGATCACTGTTCCTGATATATCTTCCGAACTTCCTATTCAAATAGTTCAGCTTACTGGAACAATGCCTGCTCTCAATCCAGACACATTCGCTGTGAATATTAATTCTGAACCCGATCTTCAATGGGAGAATTATTCACCCGGGATTTATTCAATCAGGGGAGATACAGCTTCCATAGTACTTGCTGAAGTAATCAGTGAAACGTATCCCGGGCTTGAAATAGTAGAGCTCGATCGTATCATTACTGTAAGAGAGAACGGAGTTACCGAGTCTGCAAGATGGCTTTCAAACCTTTCACCGGAGACCGCATCCCGAACCGGTGTTGTTGTGGAAACAAGAAGCAGTGTGGCTGGTGGAGCCGACTGGATAAGAAATTATCCTGTTTTCACAAATGGCAACAGAGCAGATCGTTCTGATGAAGCTGGTGGTTTCATAGGTGACTCCCTCCCTGGGCTTCCCGTGCTCAGAAATTCACGTTGCTACAGGCTGGTTATCGTTCTTTGATGTAGCGGACTTGAAAAAATTCCATATTTTATCTATCTTTGCGTGCCGGTCACTCTAGGTGGGGAGCCAGCGGTGCCCTGTACTCGCAATCCGCTTTAGCGGGGCTGAACACCTGGCGCGGCGTTGTCCCATAGAGTTAGTTTTGAATACTGGTTTAACAAACAGAACCTGCGCGGCGCAACCCCGCGAACCCGGTCAGGGTCGGAAGGCAGCAGCCGTAAGTGGATTGTTGCGGGTGATGCAGATCATTTTGTTTGTGCCTTTATTTGATTCACTTTGTCGGATTCGTCAATCCAGGTTGAGTGATCGGTTTTTCCAAACGCAGACAGGGGGGTATTTTGAGTTATCTTGTGTTTGCACGAAAGTGGAGACCTCAGACATTTAGTGATGTTATTGCCCAGGAGCATGTAACGCAGACCTTGCGCAATGCAATAAAGACCGATCGAATAGGCCATGCCTATCTTTTCACCGGTCCTCGCGGAGTTGGTAAAACAACTACTGCCAGAATTCTAGCCAAAGCATTAAATTGTGAAACCGGACCAACCCCTGATCCCTGCATGGTTTGTGAAGCATGCAAGAGGATAACAGCAGGAGGTCATTTTGATGTGCTGGAAATTGATGGTGCAAGCAACAGAGGAATAGACGAGATCAGAGATCTTCGCGAAAAAGCCCGATATACCGCAGCCGAGGGTGGCTACAAGATCTATATAATCGATGAGGTTCACATGCTCACAAGAGAAGCGTTTAACGCTCTTCTCAAGATTCTGGAGGAACCGCCGGACAAGGTTATTTTCGTATTTGCCACAACTGAACCACGCAAGGTACCAGCAACGATTCTCAGCCGCTGTCAGAGATTTGATTTCAGAAGAATCCCATCCTCTGTAATGGGAACCTATATAAGCGATGAAGCTTCAAAAGAGGGTATATCAATAAATTCAGATGCATTGACTCTTGTTTGCCGGGCATCCGGTGGAAGTATGAGAGATGCACTATCGGTAATGGATCAGCTTGTTAGTTTTTCAGGTAAAGATATTAATGGTGAGTCCGTTTCAAGGCTTCTTGGCCTCGTTGAAGCGGATCTTTTGGCTGACATATCGGTTGCTGTTTTACGCTCACAAGGGGCCATCGCTCTTGATCTTGTTGAAGATGCTCTAGTGCGTGGATACAGCATTGAAGAACTTATTGATGCTCTTGTCGGTTTCTTAAGAAACCTGCTTCTTGCGGCTTCCGGTGCAGAGAAGGGCATAACAGATCTTTCCGATAGTGAGATTGCATTGGTACGGCAGACTGTTGCCGGTGTCTCCGATATCCATGTACTAAATGTTTTGAGGCTTTTAAGCGGGGCCACTGATCAGATAAGAACGGGAGCTTCACCCCGGATATCTCTTGAGTCGGCTTTGATTACGGCATCCAAACTCGGTATAGCTTTTGGATTTGAAGATCTCCCTCCTGTTGTTGAAAGAGTCGCTGTTGTGGCAGTGAAAGCAATCACTAAGTCAGAAGCGACTGAAGTTGATCAAGAACTGCCAACGGAGCAAACTGAAAAAACAGAGAGAGATTCTGATTCTTCTTCTGATAAAACAGCGAAATCAGAGGGCATCAAGCTTGAAGAGAGTGTGGTTTCTCCTGCTCCACCTCAGCCTGTTTCTGTCGACACTCCTGAGCCTGAAGATGAGAAAAAAGAAGTAAAAAACCAGAAGGATAACAACAACGAAAGAGAAAAGGAAAATTCCGTTGTAAGGAAGGTTTCCGGCCTCTTTGACATGATCCCTGAAAACAGATAGAGACGGGTGGAAAATGAATCGTCAAATGAAGAAAATGATGGCCCAGGCACAGAAGATGCAGCAGGGTATGATGAAGGCTCAGGAAGAACTGGCCGAAGAGAGAATTGAAGGCTCTTCAGGCGGGGGTATTGTAAAAGTAACTGTTACGGGTAAATCAGATGTTGTGGGCGTTAAAATCTCCCCCGAAGCTGTAGATCCGGAAGATGTAGAGATGCTTGAGGACCTTGTTCTTGCTGCTATCCATGATGCAGTTGAGAAGAGTAAGGAACTCGCCGAGAAAAAAATGGGCGGCCTGGGAGTGCCGGGAGGGCTTGGGGGATTGATGTGAAAGAGTCCCTAGTTGACTCTCTCGCTCAGACCCTCGGTAAACTTCCCGGAATAGGGAAGAAAACTGCTCTTAGACTTGCCTTTTCTCTTGTTGATAATCGTGAGCTTGCTTCCGATCTCTCAGCGATACTCTCAGAAACCGTTACTGGTGTTCGCGAGTGCAGTTTGTGCAGGAATCTGACTGCTGACGAGGTTTGTGAAACCTGTCTTGATTTATCCCGTAGTAATACAATCTGTGTAGTTCACACTCCTGCTGACCAGAGGTCAATGGAGGATACAGGGCTTTACAGGGGCTTTTACTTTGTACTTCATGGTAGCCTTGCCCCCCTAGATGGTACGGGACCTTCCGACCTTGGGATATCACAGCTTGTTGAAAGAGCTGTCAGTATAAATGTTTCTGAGGTTATTCTTGCTCTTGATTCAACTACTGAAGGTGAGGCAACCTGCGCATATATAGCTAATCAGCTTGAGTCAGAGCAGATCAAAGTAACTCAGCTCGCAAGAGGACTACCTCCTGGGGCTCTTGTGGAATTTGCTGACTCGATGACATTGTCACAGGCACTCAAGGGCCGTAGAGGTTACTAATGCACTTAAACTGGCCAAACAGACTCACCATTGCAAGAATTATCATGGCCCCTATTGTGATGGTTCTCCTCCAGGTAGGAACTCTTGAAGCCAGGTGGATTGCTCTGATTGTATTCGTTGTGGCCTCCTTGACTGATCTTGTTGATGGCTACCTTGCCAGAAAATACGGCTGGATCTCCAATCTGGGGAAATTTCTTGATCCTCTTGCAGACAAACTGCTTGTATGCCTTGCATGGATCGGCCTAACTGAGCTGGGTCTTATGCCTCAATGGACTGTTTACGTCATTGTTGGAAGAGAATTGCTTGTTTCCGGTCTAAGATCAATTGCCGCGTATGCAGGAGTTCTTATCCTTCCTTCCAGACTAGGTAAATGGAAAGCCGCCCTGCAGATGTCTGTTGTTTCATACTACATGTTATTTTCTGTTCTTGAAATGCATAGTTATCACCCGATAGCTCTTCTCATCGGAAAAGTTTCTACCTGGATTGCAGTTATACTAACTATGATTTCTGCATTTCACTACTTCTGGAGAAGCAGAAGTGTTCTGCAAAGGTTGGGAATGTGAAAATACTGCGCTTTCTCGGAGGGGCTCTTGCTACAACGCTGGGTACCGGTTTTTTCCCCTGGGGACCCGGCACAGTTGGAAGCATCATAGCCGCTGTTTTGTTTTATTATTCTCCAATGAATCCGTATCATCTGCTTCCTTTAGTTCTTCTGCTCGGGTGGATCGGTTGTGAAGCCGGAAGAAAAATATGGGGAGAAGATCCTTCCATCGTAACAATTGATGAGGTCGCCGGAACTTGGATTGCCTGCCTTGCAGCCTCACCTGCCTGGGGCATTTGGGGAATACTCGCTGCACTTCTTCTTTTCCGGGTTTTCGATATTGCAAAGCCATGGCCGGTTAACAAACTTGATGAAATGAAAAATGGAATAGGCATTCTTCTTGATGATGTCGCAGCTGGTTTAATGGCCGCCGGCGTTCTGATTATTGCTAACCTGTTCTTCTTCTAGCTGGAGGAAATCCATGGTTACTGAAATTGCTCTTGTTCTTGTAGGAGATGAACTCCTAAGCGGTAGAACAAGAGATGTGAACCTTCAGCGTTTTTCAAGAGTTCTTGCAGACTGGGGATTACCAGTTACTTCAGCCAGTGTTGTTCGGGACATCCCACTGGAAATCTCAATATCAATCAGGAATTCATTATCAAAAAACACAGCTGTTATTGTTACCGGGGGAATGGGCCCTACCGAAGATGATTTAACTGTAGCAGCCCTTGCCACTGCCTTTAATCTCGACCTCATTCGTTCAAGCCTCGCAGAAGATATGATCAGGACAAAACAGCATGAGTATGGTCTCGGGCTTCCTGAATCTGCATTGAAACAGGCTGATATTCCCGAAGGCGCTTTGCCTGTTATGAATCCCGTTGGAATTGCCCCCGGTATTGTGCTTCCAGTTTCTGGCAGTTTTGTTATCTGCATGCCGGGAGTTCCTTCTGAATCAGCAGCTCTTTTGGAGCCCTGTTTAAGGGTTGCCGGGATAGAACCGATGCAGGGAAAGCAGATTCGATTTGTAAGAACATGGGGTTTGAAGGAGAACAATCTTTTTGATAGTTTGAAGAGCCTTTCACTGAAGAATAAGGTTATTCCTGCATTTCTCCCGTCTCCTGGCAGAGTTGATATCAAAGTCTCCGGTGCCGGGGCAAACGGTTTCAGTCATGATGTAATTGAAAAACTGGGCAATCGGGTTTATACGACAGAGCGTGACGAGACACTCGAAGAGGTCATCGGTAAAAAGCTGATTGAATCGGGGCTTTCTCTTGCAACAGCTGAATCTTGCACGGGCGGCTCTATCAGCCGGGGTATTACGGCAGTTCCCGGAGCTTCCCGCTGGTTTGTTGGAGGTGTCGTTTCCTACTCTAATGAGATTAAGATGCAGATACTCGGTGTGAAGAAGCAGACTCTTGAGGAGTACGGAGCAGTCAGTGAGCAGACCGCGCTTGAAATGGCCAGGGGAGTTCGCAGAATAACCGGTGCAGACTTTTCTCTAGCTGTGACCGGGATTGCCGGACCGGACGGTGGTACGGAAGAAAAACCGGTAGGCACAGTTTGGACAGCAGTTTGCAGCGACAAAGTTGAGAAGGCTCATCTTTGGAGACTTGGTGGAGACCGGGAATCAATTCGTGACGGAGCATCTGCCCGAGCTCTTGGAACTCTCTTCGAATTGCTTCAGTAAGGCTTCTTATTTCTCTTTAACACACCCATTCATCTCCAGTAGAATTCAGAACGGGCAGCTGTTTTAATCCAACGCCAATCCACCCGTTGAGGTCTCTCTGTACAGGGCCGGAAGATCATGACCGGTTTTCAGCATTGTTCTAACCACCTTATCAAAGCTTATCCTGTGGGTTCCATCAGATAGAATGGCGTAAGCATCAGCATCGAGAGCTCTCGACGCTGCAAAAGCGTTTCTTTCAATACAGGGAACCTGAACAAGTCCCGCTACCGGGTCACAGGTGAGGCCGAGGTGATGTTCAAGCCCCATTTCAGCGGCATACTCTATCTGAGCAGGCGATCCACCAAACAACTGAACAGTTGCTCCTGAGGCCATTGCACAAGCTGTTCCAATTTCCCCCTGACAGCCCACTTCCGCTCCAGAAATTGATGCGTTCTGCTTCACTATTGCACCGATGATTCCAGCAGTTTCGAGTGCTCTGATTATTCGCTTTCTATTGAAGCCGTGGTACTGTTTCAGATAATAGAGTACTGCAGGCAATACTCCGCATGAACCGCACGTCGGGGCTGTTACAATTTTACCTCCTGCGGCGTTTTCTTCAGCGACAGCAAGGGCATACGAGAACAACTGGGTTCGTTTTTTTACTGAATCTGTATAACCAAGAGATTTTACGTAGTAGGAGGGAGCCTTTCTGGGTATTCCAAGCCCTCCCGGGAGAACCCCCTCTTCCTCCAATCCACGAAGCAGGGCTTCCTGCATTACTTTCCAGACTTCTTCGAGGTAATCCATTATAGCAGATCCTTCTGTTTCTTCAACAAGCTCCCACATGTGCCTGCCCTTGTCCCGGCACCAGTCAAGAAGCTGATTCATGTCCGCGAGGTCGTAGACAGGCAAGGGAATGCCCATTACTCCGGATTCATCTGCAAGAGAACCTCCTCCAATGCTGTAGACTATCCAGGGGTCAAACTCTTCACCACCAGTGAGAAGAGATGAAAATCTCATGGCATTGGGATGTCTCGGTAGACATAATTCCGGTTTCCAGACAAAATCTACCTTTGCAGGAAGCAAAGAATTCAGAATTGCAGTATCGGTAAGATGGCCCTTTCCGGTAGCCGCAAGACTACCGAAAAGTTCAACTTTGAAATGATCGCAATCCGGATGCTTACCCTTGTAAATTTCAGCTGCACGCGAGGGACCCATCGTGTGGCTACTTGATGGCCCGTTCCCTATTTTGAAGATTGTTGTAACGGACTGCATGGTAATCCTCTCTTATCGGGTATAGGAAACGCTCTATCATTTTTTGCGTTTTTTTGCGTTTTTTGCATTTTCCGGCAAGGTTAGTCTATACTCGTGAAACATGGTTCCTGTTTTTTCTGCAATGAGGGGATAATAATGAAACAGATCAGTTTTTGTCTATTTTTCTTTCTTCTTTTTTCCGCCTGTGGTTCAAGTGAGCAGTCAGTATCTTCGGAAGTTGCTGATACTGCTGATGAAGTAACGGTGAGGAGTATCGTAGTTACAGATTCAATCGGTATCGAACTTGGAGATTCCGATTACGTTTTCGGCTCAATTGAAGCTGTTGATCACACTTCCTCCGGGAATATTCTTGCTCTCGACAGAGCAGCCTGCAGCGTTGTCGAGTATACGCCAGAAGGTGAATTTGTTCAGCGCATGGGGCGTGCTGGATCAGGACCCGGTGAGTTTCTCAATCCACTCTCTATGACGCGGCTCAGCGATGAAAGAGTAGTCATCATGGACATAAACAATGGTGGCATATTCACATACTTACCGGAAGGTGTTTATGAGGGGAAAACCCCTGTACAGTACAATGAGCCAATATTGTTCATCTCTCCTTCAATAGAGAATACATTCATAGGTACAATCAATTCCTGGGATCTTGTTGACGAAGAACTTGTAGTAACAGCAAGCGTGGCCCGTTTTGATCTTCTTTCTGAAGAACCGCTTACTGTTTATTGGGAAAATGCTTTCTCCTGGGACTTTCAGGACATAAGCATTTTGCTTAAAGAGTCATACTTTGCACAAACCTGGATATCCGACAGAAGAGGAAATGTGTTCGTTGCGCCCCGCTCTCCAGATGAGTACATAATAAACGGTTTCACTGCTGAAGGAGAACCCACCATTACCATAGAGCTTGATATAGATCCAGTTGAAAAAACAGCCGATGAAATTGCTGAAGAAGCCTATTTTTGGAATAGAAGAGCAGAGAGCATGGGTTCAAACGGGCCGTTTAATTACCAGCCGGATGAGAATCGCTGGATGGTTCATTCCATGGGCATTGACTCTGAGGAGAGACTGTGGGTTCGCAGGGGTACAGAGGAGACTCCCACATTTGATGTTTTTTCACTTGAGGGCGAGTATCTGTTTAAAGCGGAACTTGAAGGCGTCGGTGGTCCAAGAGGTCTTTTCTGGGAGATTCGAGTTGATGAGTTCGGAATTCTTGCTTATTCTCTTGATCCTGAAGACGGTTATCAGAAGCTCTATACTCTAGAACTCGAATAGACTTTACAGGGGAACAAGTGTTTACTATATTTGTTCTGGTTGGCAGGAGAAGGTCCCCTCATTAGGGTCACATCAGAATATTTGCTGAAAGGTGTTGCCATGGCAGACAAAAAACATACTGAGACAGGTAAAAAGAAGGCCCTCGATGCGGCCTTCATGCAGATCCAGAAAAAATTCGGGCAGGGCGCCATAATGAAAATGGGCGAGGCTCCCGACATGCAGGTAGAGTTCTTCCCTACAGGGTCAATATCTCTTGATATCGCTCTTGGAATAGGTGGAGTACCCAGGGGAAGAGTTATTGAGATCTATGGCCCTGAAAGCAGCGGTAAAACAACGCTTGCTCTCCATATGCTTGCAAGTGCTCAGGCGGTCGGTGGAGAAGTAGCGTTTATAGATGCTGAGCATGCTCTTGATCCTTCCTATGCAGAGAAACTGGGTTTGAATATCGACAATCTTATGGTCTCTCAGCCTAGTAATGGAGAGCAGGCCCTCGAAATCACAGAAACACTTGTTAGGTCGAATGCTGTTGATGCAATTGTAGTTGATTCGGTCGCTGCACTGGTCCCCAGAGCTGAAATCGAAGGTGAAATGGGTGACAGTCATGTTGGTCTTCAGGCAAGGCTGATGAGCCAGGCTTTGAGAAAACTTACAGGTGCTGTAGCTCGTTCAAATTGCACGGTTATTTTCATTAATCAGATACGAATGAAGATCGGTGTAATGTTTGGTAATCCAGAGACAACCACAGGAGGAAGAGCCCTGAAGTTTTATGCCAGCCAAAGACTGGATGTCAGGCGTATCGCTTCCATCAAAGATGGCGAAGATGTCGTTGGAAGCAGAACCCGAGTAAAGGTTGTTAAAAACAAGATTGCACCTCCCTTCAAGAAATGCGAGTTCGACATTATGCATGGCGAAGGCATATCGACATCAGGAGAGCTTATCGATCTGGGTCTTGAAAAAGACATTGTAACCAGAAGAGGTACATGGTACTCCATTGAGGGTACACAGATCGGCCAAGGCAGGGAGAACGCTAAAAAGTACCTCACAGCTAATCCAGAAGCAGCAGCTAGTCTGGACCTGAAGCTCAGGAAAGCCTACGGTCTTATAAGTGCTGATGTGGAAGAAAAAACTGCGAAGGAAGCAAAATCATAGAACCGGTATTGATGGTTGAGAAGATCAGAAGAGGCAGGGTGTCCATCACTCTGCCTTCCGGTAAATATATTGTGCCTTCATCTGGAGCTCCGAAATCAGGAACGGATGTTGATCCTGCAAATATCATTCAACTTCAGAATGATTGTGCCAGGAACGATGTTCAGCGTTTTCTGAGTTTTTCAGAACGCTCTTCCGGTCAGTTGAGGAAAAAAGTAGTTGCCCTCGGGTATTCAAATACAGTCGCTGAAATTACAGTGGATTGGGCAATCGAGTACAATCTTGTTAATGACACCCGCTTTTGCAGCATTTTTGTTTCCTCAAGAACAATCGGAAAGATAAGGCTGAAAAAGGAACTGATAAAGAGAGGCATTCCTCTGGAAATAGTAGAGGAGGCCGTCAACTCACTTTCGGAGAAAGACAGTACAGAAGAACTTGTTAAACAGGTTTCCCGCAAGTACGGCCATATAGAAGATTACGATACTGCTAGAAGACGTGCTGCCGGTTGGCTTTCAAGGCGGGGTTTTTCGAGCGAAGTTGCTTACAAAGTTCTGAAGGAGGCTTTGTGAAAAGTCAAAAAAACAGACTATTCTGGACCGCTCTTGGATCCCGACTTCTCGGTGAACAGGAAGACTTTGACACTTCGGAATTGCCCGCTGAGATGCAGAAAGCCCTTGATTCTTTAATACAGATTCCCATTTCCAGTTTAATTTTATGTGGAGAGGGTCTTGAAGGTAAGCGAAACAGACACATCTACATGTACAGCTGGAAAATTCTAAGAAACATGTCATTCAGTCGACCATTCCGCTGCGAGGTGTTTCCTTCTGTACAACTCTTTGTTCCCTTTTACAGGGATAAAATTGTTGTACTACCTCAAGGGCTTACCCGAAGGATACCACTGAAGCTGAGAGCTCATGCTCTTGTCGGAAAAAACGCTGCTCTTAGGACCATCGGCTATCATCTTGTTATTGTTGCAGCAGTTTACGAGAAAGCTACCTGGGATATTTTAGAAAAGGGTGGTTGTCTGGTCTGTACGCCCGATAAATTGGAGCAACTTATCGAAGCACTTGACTTATCGTAAGGAATGAAGCAGATTTGAGACCCCTTGGCATCCATATGCTTGAAGGGAAGGGCTAAGATACACCCGGTGAAAACCGGAGCCCCCGAGCGCTGATTAGAAGTGAGATAAAAATAAAGAACCCCATCCTTTTTCGGAGGCTTGGATAGTGAAGACCTACTCTGCGAAAGCCGGAGAAATCAAGAGGGACTGGTGGCTGGTTGATGCCACTGACCAGACCCTTGGAAGACTCTCGGCCAAGCTTGCCATGATACTGCAGGGCAAGAACAAACCAGTGTACACACCACATATGGACACTGGAGATTTTATTGTAGTTATTAATGTAGAGAAAATGCGTGTTACCGGGCGCAAGCTCGATCAGAAGATTTACTACCGCCACACTGGTTACGCCGGTGGTCAGAGATCTACCCTGATGCGCGACATGATGAATGACCATCCAGAGAGAGTACTTACTCATGCTGTTAAAGGGATGCTTCCCAAGAACAGACTTAGTAGTGCTCAGCTGAAAAAACTCAAGATATTTTCCGGTCCCGAGCATACCCATGCTGCCCAGCAGCCCAGGGTACTTGAGATCAAGTAGTCAGGGGGCAGTATGGAACAGTACATAGGAATCGGTAGAAGGAAATCTTCCACAGCCAGGTGCTATCTGAGACCTGGTTCCGGAAAAGTAGTTATCAATCACAAGACTCCAAGTGAGTATTTCCCTGTCCTCAGACAGAAAGAACATGCACTTGAGCCTATGCAGACTATCAAAGTCTCAGCCTCATTTGATCTTGTTGTTAATGTTAAAGGCGGAGGAATTACCGGTCAAGCCGGAGCAGTTAGAATGGGCCTTGCAAGAGCTCTTGTAGAGGCTAACGGAGAATACAGACACCCACTGAAGGCAGCGGGTATGCTTCGTCGTGATCCAAGAGTTGTAGAGAGAAAGAAATATGGCCAGCCTAAAGCGAGAAAGCGTTTCCAGTTCTCCAAGCGTTAAAACTTGGTTTATCTGTAGCTTAACCGTAGGCAAACTGTATTATTAAAACACACGGTGGTATTTTGCGGGTGTTCGGTGTCCCATTGGGATGACACCCGCTTCCATCGGAGGCAGAACCGAAAGGAATAATCTAAATGCAGATCCCTTCAATTCAGGACCTGCTGGAGGCCGGTGTACACTTCGGCCATCAGGAGAAAAGATGGAACCCTCGCATGAAGAATTACATCTTCATGGCTAGAAACGGTATCCATATCATCGATCTCAAGAAAACACAGAAAAATCTTGAAGATGCTATCAACCTTGTAAGTCGCATTGTTGCCGGTGGCAAGGATGTACTCTTTGTTGCTACAAAGAAGCAGGGTAGAGAAAGCGTTAGAGAACACGCCGAACGCTCCGGTATGTTCTTCATGACCGAGCGCTGGCTCGGTGGAACACTGACCAACTACAACACCATTTACAAGAGCATTCTTCGTCTTCAGGAACTTGAAGACATGGAGAAAAAAGGTTGGCCACAGGGTTTCAAGAAGCGTGAGATTCTTCAGAAGACACGCGAAATGGAGCGAATCAACAAATATCTCATGGGTATTCGCCATATGAAGGGTATTCCAGGAGCAGTTGTTGTTGTTGATATCAAGAAAGAGTCTATCGCAGTTAAAGAAGCAAAGAAGCTTGGAATTCCATGCATTGCTCTAGTAGACACAAACTGTGATCCTACAGAAGTCGATTACCCAATTCCGGCAAATGATGATGCAATCAAAGCAATCGATTTGATCGTGGGCTCTCTTGCTGATGCTGCTATTCTTGGCGCAGAGGGAAGAAAACGTCGCGATGTGGAACCACCAGCAGGCAAAGATAGGCCAAGACCTGCCAAAGAAAAAAAAGTAGCTCCTGTGAAGCCAGCTAAAGCACCAGTTGCTCCAAAAACTGAAGAAGCTGCACCTTCCGCGGGCAAGGAGGAATAAAATGGCTGTTGATGCAAAAACAGTAAAAGATCTAAGAAAAGTATCAGGTGCTGGCATGATGGAGTGCAAAAAAGCTCTCGACGCCAGCGGCGGTGATCTCGAAGCAGCTCTCAAGTTTCTTCGTGAACAGGGTATAAAAGTTGCTGCAAAAAGAGCTTCAAGACAGGCTAATGAAGGTCTTGTTTTCCCATACATCCATGGAGTTGGTAAACTCGGTGTTCTTGTAGAGGTAAACTGTGAGACTGATTTTGTAGCAAGAACTGAAGCATTTCAGGAGTTCTGCAAGCAGGTTGCGATGCACATCGCTGCTGCTGCCCCTGACTTTGTTTCAAGAGACGAAGTACCTGCAGAAAAAGTTGCAGAGGAAAAAGCTTTTCTTCTTAAGCAGCTTGCAGAATCGAACAAGCCTGAGAATATTAAGGAAAAGATTGTTGAAGGCCGCATGGATAAGTACTTCAGCGAGATTTGCCTGCTTGATCAGGAATGGATACACGATTCCGAGATCGGTAAGGTTTCAGATGCAGTTACTGCACTTATAGCAAAAATAGGAGAGAACACTGTTATTAACAGGTTCGTTCGATACCAGATAGGCGGTTAACATGGATGACGGATCCGGTAAAGCTCCCAGGGTTCTACTTAAACTCAGCGGAGAGATTCTGGCAGGTCCTGCTGGAAGTGGCTTTCACCGGGATACCGTCTACAGAGTTGCCGAAGTTCTTGTAGAAGTTGCCTCTGCCGGTTATCAGCTTGGAGTTGTTACCGGCGGAGGAAATTTTGCCCGGGGAAGAGAGCTTTCAGCTTTCACCAGAACAAGAGCTGATTACATAGGGATGCTCGCCACAGTCATGAACTGTCTGGCAGTATCTGATTCAGTAGAGAAGCACGGAGGCAAAGCCGCCGTGCTTTCTGCTATTCCTGTGCCTGAAGCTGGAGCCAGACTTTTTGCACCATCACTGGCTGAAGACTTGTTTCAACAGGGTCGAATTGTTTTCTTTGCTGGTGGAACCGGTAACCCACTTTTATCAACAGACACCGCCGCCGCGCTCCGAGCAGCTCAAACACAGTGCAAAATTCTTTACAAGGGAACAAAAGTTGACGGGGTTTATGATTCAGACCCAATGAAAAATCCCGAAGCTTTACGTTTTGAGACATTGAGTTACAATGAAGTTCTACGGCGAGATCTTAAGGTAATGGACGCGGCAGCAGTCGCTGTTGCTAGGGAAAACCTGCTGCCAATAGTTGTATTTGATATTACAGACCCGTACAATTTTGTGAAAGTTCTTAAGAACCACAAACTTGGTACGGTTGTAAAAGGGGAATGAAATGTTTGAAGAGATACTTCTAGATCTTGAAGACCGTGCAGAGAAAACACAACAGAATACTGCCAAGGAAATGTCATCAGTCAGAACAGGAAAGGCTACGCCTGCTCTTCTTGATAACATTCGCGTAGAAGTTTGGGGAGATAACCTGCCTTTAAAACAGGTTGCAGGAATTAGTGCACCCGAACCAAGACTTCTTGTAATTCAGCCTTGGGACGCATCAACCGCACCGGCAATAGCAAAGGCTATTGAATCCAGTGATTTGGGCCTGCGTGCAAACATAGACGGACCGGTTATTAGAATTCCTATTCCTAAGCTCAGTGATCAGCGCCGCAAAGATCTCATCAAGCATGTTAAGAAGCTTGCTGAAGTTGGCAAAACAGCTATTAGAAACATCCGCCGCGATGCTAATGATTCTCTCAAAAAAGCATCCAAGAGCGGTAGTATTACGGAAGATCAGGAGAAAAAATCTCTCACTGATGTTCAGGTTATTGTCGACAAAGCAGTTAAGGAAATTGACAGACTTTTGAAGCTTAAAGAAGCAGACATACTTGAAGTCTGATCCCACTCAGAGCTTGAAACATATTGCCATTATTATGGATGGGAATGGCAGGTGGGCCCGTAAACGGGGATTGCCCCGCATTAAGGGACACAATGCAGCCGAGAAATCCATACATGATGCAGTAGAAGTTTGTGGACAAATTGGTGTTGAATATCTCACACTATATGCGTTTTCAACTGAGAACTGGTCTCGCCCCAAAACAGAGGTCAGCTTCATCATGAAACTTCTCAGTCGGTTCATCAAGGGCAATATCGAAGAACTCGACCGGAAGAATGTTAAGATCAGAACAACGGGACGGCTTTTAGATCTTCCCGATGGTCCGAGAAACGATCTTGAAGCAGCAATCAAGCAAACTGCTTCCAACACAGGCCTGCATTTAATCCTTGCTTTAAGCTACGGAGGCAAGGCAGAGCTTCTCGATGCATTTGTTCAGATAGCATCCTCTGTTTCAGATGGACATCTTACCCCCGGCGATATTACCGAGGAGATGATCTCCTCCAACTTATACAATCCTGATGTTCCTGATCCTGAACTTGTAATTAGAACCAGTGGGGAACAGAGACTCTCTAATTTTCTTATATGGCAATCCGCTTACAGCGAGCTTGTATTTACTCCTGTTCTGTGGCCGGATTTTCACGCAGAGCAACTGAATGAAGCTATAGCCGAATTCAGGTCCAGGAAGAGACGATTTGGAGGGCTAGAGTAACTGATGACTTTCCCAAAACTTTCAGGTCGTCTGTTGATTGCGATTCCAGGTATTACTTTGTTCCTTATTGTGCTCTTCAAACTGCCTGTTATTTATGGTCTTTTCCTCTTTTCAACTCTTTCACTGCTTGCCGGCTTTGAGTCTGTTGAGATGTGTACCCCCAGAGGACTGAATTCATTTTCAAAAATTCTGATATCCTTTTTCTGCGGTGTTAGCAGCTATTTCATTGCCGTAGATCATATTCTCCAGATTCCTGCTCTTATTCTCCCCGGAGCTGCTGTGGCAATCACAGTTCTTCACACCTCCGGCCTGGAAAACTCTAGGCGGCGGTTGGCGGGAACTGCTGGCTTAGCTTCTCTTTATGCAATGGGCTTCGGACTAATGGGAAGGCTTTTTCTCGACATGGGTCCCTGGGTTCTGCTTGTCATTCTTGCAATATGCTGGGTTGGCGACAGTGCTGCTTATTTCGTTGGTGTTTCCTGTGGAAAGCACAAGTTGATGCCACGAGTAAGCCCGAAGAAATCCTGGGAGGGTTTTTATGGAGGCCTGGTCGGCTCGATTCTGGGTGCTCTTTCTGTCGGTTATTTCACTGACATTCCTCTTCTTCCTCTGATTGTTTTAGGCTTAACTGGTGGGGTTGCCGGTGTATACGGAGATCTTTTCGAGTCAGCCCTAAAAAGAGACGCAGGCATCAAGGACTCAAGCAACATTCTTCTTGGACATGGAGGAATTCTTGACAGATTCGACAGTGCTGTGGTGGTTGCACCTGTTGCCATTGTTGTACTTCATCTGTTCGGAATCATCACCTGATGAGCAGAAGGGTCGCAGTACTTGGATCAACTGGTTCGATCGGCACTCAGGCTCTAGAGGTTATCGAAGAGAGTCCAGAGCTTATTCTCCATTCGATCGTCTGTGGATCATCAACCGAAAAACTAAAAAAACAATCCGACAGGTATTCACCACTTTTTGCAGCCTGTGCAAGGTCGGGAAATAAGAAAGATATTCTCGCTAGAGCTTTGGATGGAGCGGACACAGTATTGAACGCCATTGTTGGAAGTGCCGGACTTGAAGCCAGTCTTCTTGCTCAGGAAATGCAACTTCCACTAGCCTTGGCTAACAAGGAAAGCCTCGTAGTCGGTAGTCATTTGCTGCAAAGCCATTTAACTTCAGGTAAGGTAATTCCTGTAGATAGTGAGCACAGCACCATATACAGATGCATTCAGGGTGAAGCCAGGAAAATCAATGGAATTACTTTAACAGCATCGGGTGGATCGCTCAGAGATACACCAGTTAATGAGATCTATAATGCTTTACCGGAAAAAGTTCTTGCTCACCCAACATGGGAAATGGGCGGAAGAATTACCGTTGATTCTGCCACTATGGTGAACAAGGCATTTGAAGTTCTTGAAGCGAGAGCACTATTTCCGGAAGTTCCCATTGATGTTGTTATTCACAGAAGCAGTATCGTACATTCCTTCATTGAGTCGGCAGATGGTGCCTGGAAAGCTCTAATGGGCCTTCCTGACATGAAAGTACCGATAGCTTGGGCTCTTCTTTTTCCTGACCTGCCCACTCTCAGTATTGCATCAGAAAATCCCCTCGATTGGGGTAATCTTTCTTTTCAACGGATGGAGAAAGAGCGTTATCCTGCATTCTATTCAGTACTTTCTGCTGGAGACACCGGGGGTACTGCCCCTGCTGCTGCAAATGCAGCTGACGAGATTGCGATTCAGGCATTTCTGGAGAGGAAAATTCCTTTCGGTGCGATTGCAACAATTATTGAAAAAGTTCTTAGTATTACAAAGTCAGAACCGGTTGAAGATTTTTCTCATATACTTCATGTCGATTCAGAAGCACGGGTAAATGCCCGAAAGGCGGTTGAGCTTATATGCTCCCAGTAATAGCAGTACTAGTTGGTCTCGGTATGATAGTTTTTTTTCACGAGCTTGGTCACTTCCTTGTTTCAAAGGCAGTAGGTCTTCCTGTGGAAAGATTCAGCATTGGTTTTCCGCCATTTATTTTCAGGAAAAAAGCCGGAGCTACTGAGTACTGTATCGGTTCAATACCTCTTGGTGGTTATGTGAAAGTTGACCTTGGTGTTGGAACTGAAAATGTTTCTCCGATTGCCTGGTGGAAGCGAGCACTTGTTGTGCTTGCCGGACCTGCTATGAATCTTGTTCTAGCTGCAGTTCTTATGTTCCTTGTTCTTGGAGTAGTCGGCACGGAAGTGCCCCTCATTAACACCGTTGTAGGAACTACACACATGGATGGTCTTCAAACAGGAGATGTAATTCTCGAGGTCTCAGGCACTCCTGTAGATAACTATACAGATTTGTACCAGCTTGTTGAAGAAAATGGCAATGGAGAGTTCCTTATTCAGCGGGGAGCAGAGACGATCAGTCTCTCTTTTGATCTGCCGACAGACAGTTTCCCCGGGTTTATTCCGCTCTTGCCTACAATCGTAGAGTCTTCTGTTGGGATGCCTGCTTACGAGGCAGGTATCAGATCGGGAGACAGTATTGTTTCTGTTAACTCTATACCGGTTCTTGATTTTTCCGAATTACAGCATGAAGTATCGGAATTTGACGGTCAGTTTCTTGAACTCGTTTATTCAAGGAACGGTTCATTGGATACCGCCTGGGTTGAACCAATGGACTACCAGGGCCGTAAAATTGTTGGAGTTACATCTCTTGGAGAAACCAGAAAAATCATTCTTCCTCTCGGTCGAGCAATCCTTGTCAGCGCACAGGCCGCTGTTGATGGTGCTGCAACTTTCTTTACAAATCTGATACAGATGGCAGCAAAACCCGCAGAGCTCATTGAAATGTCAGGTGGACCTGTTTTTGTTGCTGAAACACTAGGTCAGCAGGCTGCATTCGGTCTTTCAAGATTTCTAGAGACAATAGCCTATTTCTCTCTTGCTATTATGGGCTTCAATTTGCTTCCTTTGCCGATACTGGATGGGGGACAGTTTCTGTTCATACTTTTTGAAGGTATTCGCGGGAAACCAGCATCTCCTAAAGTAATACAAGTTGCACAGCAGATTGGTATACTTCTCCTGCTGCTGCTCTTTGCCGCAGTCATATTTAAAGACATCAACAGGGTTGTTACCCGGGTTCGCTAGAAGCAACTGAAATGCCTGTTTTCAGACCCTCTACAGTCTTGTGGACGGTGTTTGCATTTTGCTTGCTTTCTCTTTTTGCCTGCAGTAACAAAGACACTACAGGGGAGATTATTTCTCTGAACAGCGTAATGGTTATCGATGGTGGTTCTGCCGCAGATAATTACTTCACTCCTATGAATATTGTAATAGACAATGAAGGCAGAATTTACATATTTGATCCAATCTGCATGAAGATAGTGGCGTATGACAGGAGCGGAAATTATCTGTTTGAATTTGGAAGACCTGGGGAGGCACCGGGAGAATTCAGTTTTCTTTTCTATAACTGCGATATAGATGCAGCCAATAATATCTACACTATAAACAGCCCTTCCTGGATAGAGATATTTGCAAATGACGGAACATACATAAGGAGAATTACCCCCTTCGTGGATTCCATATTCGATATTGCAGTATACGATTCAAGTACAATCTATATCAACGCTGTTTCAATTACCGGTTCACAAGAATACAGCTGCATTATGCAAATTGATGGAAATGGTGAAACTGTAATGGAATTCGGTTCTGTTGATGTGGATATGGATAACATGCCCGGATTCATGAAACACTCAGTTAAGTCATGCGTGATTGATGTTGATGATGAAGGTAATGTTTACTATACAAGTGTTATCGATTACAAGATATTCAAGTACGATCCAGACGGTATTCTTCTCTACTCAATTGAAGGGCAAACCCCATTCGAAGCAACTTGGGAACCCCAGCCACCCTACGGGCAACGGACAATGATACCTGTCGTTTGGGACCTTTGTGTGGATCAGGATAAAATATATGTTTTGTGGGCACAGGACGGTTTAGATAGAGGGTACCGAGTGGATGTTTTTGATAAAAATACAGGAGATCTTCTCGGCTTCTTCTACTCCATGGTTCCTTCAGTAACAAGAAACACGTTTATCAAAATTGTGGATGGATCATTTTTCTACACAGCATCGCATGACGACGGGATTCTCTACAAGTTTGAAATGGTTTACTTAGAAGCTACCAATAACAGGGAGTGAACAACTTCATTCAGAAAACTTCTTAGTTTTTTTTAGCGCTGGCTACAACAATTCAGACTGTATTGCTTCCCGCTGTGCTTCTATCTCAATCTGATCGAGTTTCATTGCAGTGTCAGCCGCAGCTCTGAAGAATATTGGCCAAACCTCAATGTTCTCCTCTGCCATCAGTTCCAGTTCAGATAAGAAGAGTTCGTCAGGTGGTTCTGTCCAATTGGAATCGGTGGGAAGATAAGCAAGGTTTCGTGCAAGCAGGCCTGCTCCAGAGTTGATTCTGCTCAATTGCTCCGGGGTTAGTTGAGAATCTGAATTCTCACCACACGCCAGCAAGAGCATCGCTGATACGAGTAAAATTGTTGCTTTTTTCATGCCCCTAATATGTAAAGGTTGTGACTTCGGGCACATTCCTTGATTACATTGCTATAATACAGAGAATAGGGCGTATTTTCTGCTGAAGGGAGAATCTTGAAATATTTCATTCTTGTACCTCTTTTACTTTCTGTAACGGTGTTTGCTACTGAGTACGGAAGAACAAAAATTACTGGAACTGATGATGAATGGTGGGTAATTCATTCAACCCATTTTGATGTGTATTATGAAACCGGTACCGAAAGTGTTGCGGAAAGCACTGTTGTTATTGCTGAGCGAGAAATACGTCTTCTGGGTGATACATTCGATTACCTGCCCTCAGACCCTGTATCGGTAATTGTCTACCGTTCTCCTGCAAGATTCAGGCAGACAACTCTTCTTCCCGGTGATATGGGAGAGGGAGTTGGAGGATTTACTGAGTTCTACAAAGGAAGAATAGCAGTTCCTTACACAGGTGTATGGAGTGAGTACAGGCATGTTCTTGCTCATGAACTTAACCATGCCTATGTCTTTGACATGCTCTTTAGTAGAGACCTCTCTGACATTGTGAAGAGCAGAGCTCCATTGTGGGTAATGGAGGGCTTAGCAGAATACACTTCTCTTGGCTGGGATACAGCAAGTGAGATTGAATTCAGAGATATGGTTATCAACAACGGGATTGTTGGCGTCTCAGAGCTTAGCTACCGAGGCGACTACATCGTTTACAGAGAAGGACAGGCCGTCTATCATTTTATGAATGAGCGGTACGGGCAGGAAAGATACCATGACTTCGTAAGGCACATGAAAGACCGCGACGGTATAGAAGGGGCAATGCAGGAGGCCTTCGGTATGACTGTTAATCAGTTCAGTGAAAGATTTATAGAGTGGGCCAGGGAAACCTATTGGGCAGAGGTATCAGAGGGAGAAAGTCCTTCTGACATAGGCACACCTGTTATGCAGGGAGAAGGAAGAAGGGCATCGAGAGTTGTTCTCGCAGGACCTGTTATTTCACCCGACGGTTCAAAAATCGCCGGATGTGAATACTACCATGCCAGATTTTCAGGAGTGGTTCGCTCCGCTGTCGATGGAGAGGAAATCTTCAGACCGGTTAGCGGTGGAGGTATTATGGAAGAATCAGTTTCTCCCATGTACCGAACAATGGCATTCTCTCCACGATCAGATTCTGTTGTTGTTGTTTTTCACCAGATTACAGATGACGGTATCAAAATTTCAGAGATTGGCGGGGATCCAGTCAATCTTCCTCTTGGCTTTGAGATGATACGTGATCCAGTGTGGAATCCTGCTGGTGGCCAGATAGCTTTCAGCGCTCTTCAGGATGGTTCACTTGATATATGGCTGTATGACGTTTCCTCAGAAAATATATCCAGAATTAGCGATAACGATCAGGGAGAATATGATCTCTGGTGGGGCCGGAGTGGCATTTGGTGTGTCTCGGAAAACCCGGTCGCAAGTGAGAGAAACATACAGTGTTGGCAGACTGATGGATCAAGCGAGATTGTTCACACATGTAGTGAAGACCTTTCATCACCCGTGGAAACTCCGGAGGGTGTGATCTTTATTTCATCTGAACATGGAGAACCCAACTTTTACCTTCTTCAGGGTGATTCTCTGCCAATCATAAGGCTTACAGATCTTTACACTACCCCCGAATCTCCTTCCTGGGCAGATTCTTCAGGGATTGCCCTCTTTCAGTCAAGCGACTGGTTTGGTTCGGGTTTGTTTGTTGCGCGCGATTTGGATATGAGAAGAATTGATGAGCCATTTTCTGTGCATGAATGTGGAGACAGGGAAACGCCCGAAGAAAACTCCTACAGCACAGGCAATTGGAGAATATCTCCATATCAACCTGAATTTTCACTCGATCAGGTCTCTGCAAATGCAGGTTTTGATTCTTACTCCGGTCTTACCGGTAATTCTTACTTCATTTTCAGTGACATTCTTGCGAGGCACAAGGTGGGTATACTGGCTAATTTCAGTGGCCAGATCAGCGATATGGATCTTGCGATTATGTACAGCAACATGGAAAACAGATTCCAGACAGGTGGAAGTGTTTACCGTTTTGTATCCAGGTATGTTTTTGAAGACTCTCTCGATTACGGAGATTATGTACGGGATGTAAATTTGGGAGGCATGCTTGAGGTCGATTATCCTTTTACAAAAGCAGTTAGAGCAGGTCTTGCTGGCAACTACAGAAGAGTTTCCAGAGAGGGCCTCTGGTCCAATGATATGCTTTTCAGGGAAAACATTTTTTCAGTACGAGGCAATCTTGTCTACGACAATGCACTATGGGGAGCTGTAGGCCCCCGAGTTGGCAGCAGGATGAGTGTTGATTTTGATTACGCACCCGGTTTATGGGATAATGCCGAGTATTTTACTGCGATGTTCGATGTTCGTGAGTATACATGGGTCTCGTCTGAGGTAACACTCGCCACGAGGCTGGCTGGTGGAATCAGCTTCGGAGAGAACAAGCAGACATTTTTCCTCGGGGGAACGCTTCCCCACAGAAGGAGCACCGGAGATGTTGAGAGTGTAAGTGATGTCTATCAGTTCTACACAAGTTATGCTGACCTTCTCAGAGGCTGGGATTATTTTTCGTTGAACGGTACCAGGTATGGCGTTGGATCATTAGAGCTCAGATTTCCAGTTCTCAACTATTTGAGTATCGCTGCTCCTCTTCCGATGACTTTTACAAGAGGTAGAGGTGTTATCTTCACAGATCTGGGGTTTGTTTCCAATGACCTAAGCAGATTCAAGGGAGCCGATACTGATGGTGGTTTCCATTTGCAGGATCTGAAATTGTCTTTCGGAACCGGGTTCCGGTTGAATGTAGGTTATTTTGTTTTAAGATCAGATATAGCATGGAGGACAAATCTGGCTGAAGTTAGTCAGAAACCTGAGTATTACTTTACGATGTCCACTGAATTTTAACAAGGAGGTAGTTTGCACTTATGAGATTGGCCCTTCCTTTATTGGTTTTTCTCACTGTAGCGGCATTTGCTTGGCAATGCCCAGCTTGCGGTCTTGAAAATGAAGGATACTTTTGTGTCGATTGTCACCTGCCCCAGACCCCGGAAGGAATGATTTATGTTCCGGCCACTACTGTGGAAGTTGATGGGGTAATGGTGGAGGTTTTACCTTTCTTCCTTGATCAGCAACCTGTTTCATACAGAGACTTCATTCCTTGGCTGAATGAGTCCGGTTTCGGTATCGAGGAGATAGGAATCATTATTACCGGCGGGGGAGATCAGACAATGCAATTCCTTGCATTTACCCCTTTTATCGGAGATCCGAACGGGGGCATTACAGTTCCCTCACAGTGTCTTGAGACTCCGGTAGCCTCAATCACCTGGAGCGGAGCTCAATCTTACCTCGCAGACACCGGCAAGCGTTTACCTACCCTTGCTGAAATCAATGCTGCTGCCTCCCTGGGGCTGATTGATGTCTGGGATTCATACGAAGCCATGCAGATCTTTTCCGGCGAAATGCGCTCTTCTATGGGTGATATGATGGGCACATTAAGCGCACAGGCAATGTTTGCAGGATACAGCTCTACTAATGAGAGAATAATGTGGGAACTTACCGGAACAGTTTTTGGCAATAATCCTGCTGCCACTGCGGTTTCAGTAGATGCTCTTTACATCACTCTTTTCAAGGCTCTGAGCGAGCCCGTTATTTCATCTACAAGCAGAGATATGGGTTATTTTAATGTAATTTTCAGAGGAGCCATTGAGGTTCCTCAATAATTGTCGAAAGGAGTTAGAATGAAAGCATTTTTCATTACGGTTGTTTTTGCTCTTCTAGTTGTAACCGCATGCGGTGGCAGAGAGGTTACGAGAACCGAAACAGACACAGTTACCGACCTGAGCGGATACTGGAACGATACAGATGCACGTATTGTTGCCGATTCGATTGTTGACCAGGTTCTTGACAGTCGTATTCAGGGTCTGGGTGAGAGAGTTTCAGGAGACAGATCCGAGTCTTACCCGGTTATTGTTGTCGGCGGCGTTCGCAACCAGAGTATCGAGCACATAAATGTAGACGTGTTTATGTCTGAGATTGAAAGATCTCTCCTGAACTCAGGCCGATACCAGATTGCTGCCGGAGGACGCGAGCGCGATGAAGTTCGCGGCGAGAGAAGAGACCAGTCCATTTTTGCTTCCCCAGCAACTGCAGCAGAATTCGGACGTGAAATCGGTGCAGATTATGTGATGACAGGAACTGTAAACTCGATTGAAGACGAAGCTGATGGAACAAGAGCAGTTTTCTATCAGGTCAATATCGAGCTTATCGATGTTGAAACGGCCCTAAAAGTGTGGATGGGCTCTACTGAAATTAAAAAGATCATAGAGAGATAATATGAAAACCATCCATGTCCACATTCTTACCGGGTTTCTTCTTGTTATGTCTTGTGCTGTCGCGTATACGAGCACCATGGGACCGGTACTTAAGGAAATGGATCAGGGTAGTAATACACAGGCCATAGTGAGATTGAAGGATGTTTTCCCTGACAGCACCGGCAGAGACCGTTTGCTTTATCTGATGGAGCTGGGGAATCTCTCGAGATATGCCGGTCAACAGAGTATTGCCCAGGCAGTTCTTCTGAGGGCTGACAGACTCAGCGATGATCAGTGGGGAACAGACATAGGACAGCAGGCACAGTCCATGGTTACCAGCGATCTTGCGCTTGATTTCAGGGGATCGGATTATGAGAAGGTTCTCATCAATTACACCCTGGCAATGAGCTATGCCTTAGCCGGTGATCTGGAGTCTGCTGTTGTAGAGGCCAGAAGAGTTAACGAGAAGCTGAAAGCCTTCAATACCCGTTACGGAGATAATCCGAACAGATATTCCGATGATGCCTTTGTTCGCTACTTCATGGGAGTGCTCTATGAAATGGATGGAGACTATGATGACGCTCTGATTAGCTATCGTCTAGCCCTCTCTGCATACGACTCTATTTATGCCGATCAGTTCAACTTGTCGGCTCCCCGTCAGTTGCAGGCAGATGCCATGCGACTCGCTCACTTCAATGGTTTTACCAGCCTTTTCTCAACTTTTGAGAGTCAGTGGCCGGGATTGAACTGGCAGGTATCAGGTCCGAGTGCAGATATGGGTGAAATAGTAGCGGTGGTTGAATTGGGAAATATTGCAGCACGAAGAGCTTCCGACTTCAATGTATATTCAAATGACAGAGTCTACAGCATAGCTCTTCCCACAATACCTGACTTTCCCCGAAGAAGGGTAAGTGGAGTAATTTCCGTTGCGGGAAGAACGGCAGACCTCTTTCTGGTTGAAGACCTGAACAGTATTGCTCGGGAAAACCTTGAAGATGAAGCTGGGCGAAACACTATCCGTGCTGCTGCAAGGCTTGTTATTAAAGCCGGACTTGCAGATCTTGGAGAAAGTGCTGCCGAGCAGCTTACTGACAATGAAAATGTCAGTAGCGGAGTTGGTCTGATTCTTAGCATCATTGGAGCAGCCACAGAACAGGCCGATCTGAGAGCGTGGCTTACTCTTCCTGCCCAGATACAGATGGTACGTATGCAGGTTCCAGCGGGAAGCTGGCCCGTAAGTTTCACTGTTAACGGTAGGAATTACACTCATGATCCGGTTTCTGTCGAAGCTGGCGAGATTACTCTGGTATTTATGAGGGAGGAATTCTGATGAATCTAGCCTCATTCATAGATCACACTCTGCTCAAGCCTGATGCGACATCTGGATTGATAGAAACTCTTTGCGCTGAAGCCGTAGAGTATGATTTTTATTCAGTATGTGTTAATCCGATATGGGTTCCTTTTGCAAGAGATCTGCTTGAAGGAGAATCTCCACTTGTTTGCTCTGTTGTAGGATTCCCTCTTGGAGCTACTCCACTGGTTGCTGCAGAAGCAGAGTGGGCAGTTGCAAGCGGAGCCGGAGAAGTTGATATGGTTATTCCTGTGGGTTTACTCAAGCAGGGAGACACAGCTTCTGTTCGCAGAGTGATTCATGAGGTGGTTAGCGCTGTCCCGGAAACACCTGTCAAGGTGATTCTGGAAACATGTCTTCTTACTGAAGAAGAAAAGATCACTGCCTGTTCCATCGCATTGGACTCGGGAGCAGCTTTTGTAAAAACCAGTACTGGTTTTTCAAAAGCAGGTGCAACTTTGTCAGATGTGAGGTTGATGCGTAATACTGTGGGCTCTGCCATTGGAGTGAAAGCCTCCGGTGGAGTTCGTAATTATGATACTGCAATAGCCATGGTTGAAGCTGGGGCCTCTAGGATTGGCACTAGCAGCGGTATAGCTATAGTAAAAGGTAATAAATAGAACTGATGTAGAAAAGAAAGTGGGCAATTGGAGGGGTTAACCAATTGCCCACCTGAGAACCCGGATTAGTTGGGTAAAACTTTTATCCTTGTCGACTGATCTGGGAGGGGGTTCAGATCGGCCATGCTATTAGGATAAAGACTGGCAGTGCAGCGATTGCTACCGTTAACATCAGCCAGCTCTTGAATCCGGGTTTGTACATCTTGTATCCTCTCTTTCGTAAATACTTTTTTCGAACACAAACATAGGAAGCAAGAACCGTGCCACAAAAAAATGACATTACACTGAATATTGATCAACAGCAAGCGGTAGAACATAATAGCAGTCACCTTCTTGTTCTTGCTGGAGCAGGAAGTGGTAAAACAAGAGTGCTTACCGCAAAAATTGCACAAATTATTGACACTGGTCTTGCAAAGCCTTGGCAGATTCTGGCTATGACTTTCACCAACAAGGCTGCAGGTGAGATGCGTGAGCGGATATATGCTCAGTTAAATGATGGAAGCATGAGGCTGCGTATGGGCACCTTCCACAGTGTTTGTGCCTGGATTCTGCGAAGAGAGGCCCGATCTCTGGGATTCCCAGAGAACTTCTCGATTTACGATGGTGATGATCAGAAAACACTTTTGAGAAGAATTCTTAAAACTGCAGAGCTTCCAATGAAAGTAACCCCGGGTGCTGTCAGAGGGTACATATCCAACTCAAAGAATGACCTTATAACCGTAGAGGAAGCTCTATCCGGAGCAGCTACACCCTACCAGGAATCTCTTGCCATTGTATACCGCGACTACGACAAAGAGCTGCAGAAGTGTGGTGCTTTTGATTTTGACGATTTATTGACACAAGTTCTTCTCGCGTTACGTCAAAATAATGACACTGGTAAATATTACAAAAATATGTTTACCAGGATTCTTGTCGATGAGTATCAGGATACCAACAAGGTTCAAAATGAGATACTAAAAGAGCTTTGTGGAACTGATACTGTGGTGACAGTTGTAGGTGATGACGATCAATCTATTTACGGTTGGCGTGGTGCCAGGGTTGAAAACATTCTTGAGTTCCCTCAGAATTACCCGGATGTGAAAACAATAAGACTTGAGACTAATTACAGATCGACTGGGAATATTCTTCTTGCATCTTCGGCTCTGGTTAAGCACAATCGAAACAGACACGGCAAGACTCTCAGACCAGTTCTAGGTGCCGGAGAAAAAGTTCAAGTACGGCAAACAGTGACTCCCGATGATGAGGCACATTTCATTCTGTCCGCTGCCAGAGACTTAAACAGTGATGGTATTCCATGGAATGAAATTGCAGTTCTCTTCCGGACAAATGCTCAGTCACGTCCTCTCGAGACAATGTGTAGAAGACTGAGAATCCCATATGAAGTAGTTGGAACTGTTCGATTCTTTGAAAGAACAGAGATTAAAGACATTGTTTCCTACTTAAGAATAATTATTAACCCAATGGATACTGGCAGCTTTAGAAGAGTGCTGAACAAACCGACCAGAGGAGTTGGTGCAAAAGGGCAGAGTAGTTTCTTTGCATGGGCTTCAGAGCATGGAACT
Source organism: Candidatus Fermentibacteraceae bacterium (assembly GCA_016744855.1). Classification (GTDB taxonomy): domain Bacteria; phylum Fermentibacterota; class Fermentibacteria; order Fermentibacterales; family JCC-6; genus Sabulitectum. Next base: position 29,206 of record JADGDO010000018.1, read on the forward strand.
GATTCAGTAACTGCTCTGGAGAAAAGCAGTTCAATTCCCGGGCTCACAAAAAAAGCTCAGGTTACTCTTGAGACCCTGGGAAGAAACCTTAGGTCTTGCATGGATGGTGTGGTTGCTGGAGATACAGCGAGCGATATTGTAGACAGAGTCCTTGATTTCACTGGTATTCTTGACCTTTATGGTACCGGTGAAGTTGCCGATGAAACCCGCTTGGAGAATATCAGGGAACTAAGAAGTTACGCTGCAGAATATGATAGCAGAAGCCCTGAGGGGGGTCTACCCGGTTTTCTTGCAGAGCAGAGTCTTCTTTCCAGCTCAGATTCTTATTCGGGAGACGAAAAACTTGTTCTGATGACTCTTCACAGTGCCAAAGGGTTGGAATTCGATTGCGTCTTTGTCTCTGGGCTTGAAGAGGGAATGCTTCCCTATATCAGGCCACAGGAATATTCTCCAAAGGATCTTGAGGAGGAAAGAAGACTGCTTTATGTGGGTATGACACGCGCACGGAAAAGGCTTTTTTTGACCTGGTGTACCAACAGACCCCGTCCAGGCAGTTTCCCCATAGGCCCAAGCAGATTCCTCTCTGAGATTGCCGATAATGATGATCATGATAACCATCTTCCGAGATCACAGTTTAAAAAACCGACTCCCAGCGCTGTTGATTCTCCGGCACAATCTGCTTCTTCATACAGCAGGGGGAATCTTGTAAAGCACCCCAGGTACGGTAAGGGAGTTGTTGTATCAGCTAAAAGACGTGGAAGCGAGTGGGAGCTGAAAATTAATTTCGGTTTCGATGAACCCAAAACACTGCTTACCGGTTATGTTCCTGTACCAGTTTTGAAAGAAAAAGCTCAAAGATCAGATCTAGACTAACTCAAAAGGAGACAATTCATGGAACTCTATATAGACACCGCTAATGTAGACGAGATAAGAGAAATCGCAGAATGGGGAGTCCTCTCGGGAGTTACCACCAACCCCACACTTATTGCCCGCGAGGGCAGAGACTTCCTGGAAGTAATTCGTGAGATATGCGAGCTGGTTGACGGTCCCGTCAGCGCAGAGGTTTTAAGCGAAGACATGGAAGGCATGATCAGAGAGGGTAGAGAAAAGAAGGACTGGCATGAGAGTGTTGTGATTAAGCTTCCATGTACCCCAGCCGGTATCGGTGCCTGCTCTGTTCTTGAAGATGAGGGCATTGCGTGCAATGTTACCCTGGTTTTCAGTGCTGGACAGGGATTTCTTGCTGCAAGTGCCGGAGCTACTTTTGTGAGCCCGTTTGTTGGAAGACTTGATGACGCTGGAACGAATGGTATGCAGGTTGTAGAAGATCTGGCTGAGATGTTCGAGATGCACGGATTCCGTACAAGAATTATCGCAGCTTCAATCAGAACTCCTAACCATCTGACCGAAGCAGCCCTTGCAGGAGCTCATATTGCTACAGTTCCCTTTAGTGTCATAAAAAAATCAATTCTTCATCCACTTACCGATAAAGGGCTTGCTTCTTTCAGAAAAGACTGGGAAGCTGCACAGAAATAATGATTTCTTCAAGGATAATCCGGGAAGATATTCTGAAAATGATCCACCGGGCTGGCAGCGGTCATCCCGGTGGTAGCCTTTCCTTAGTAGAGGTTCTCATACATCTCTATTGGAAGGAAATGAGAATTGACCCGTCTAATCCGAACTGGGAAGATCGTGATCGTTTGATTCTTTCCAAGGGCCACGGAGCTCCGGCTCTATACTCAATTCTAGCAAGACGAGGATTCTTTCCGCCGGCTTCTCTTGATTCTCTCCGGAAATTTGGCTCCGATCTTCAGGGGCATCCGCACATGCAGAGCCTTCCAGGTCTGGACTGCTCGACCGGAAGTTTAGGGCAGGGACTCGGGATAGCTGCTGGCCTCGCTCTTGGGCTTTCTTTAAAAAAGAGTGATGCAAGGGTATTTTGCATACTGGGTGATGGAGAGCTTCAGGAGGGTAGTATCTGGGAGTCTGCAATGTCTATTCCAAATTTAGAGCAGAAAAACATAGTAGCTGTTATAGACAGGAACCGTGTGCAACTTGATGACTCTGTTAAGAATATCATGCCTGTTGAACCACTTGCAGAGAAGTGGAGGGCATTCGGGTGGACTGTTGCTAATTGTAATGGTCATGATTCCCAGGAAATTGAACGGGCATTTGCAACGCCGACAGATAGACCTCTCGTCATTATTGCAGACACTATTAAGGGCAAAGGAGTTTCTTTCATGGAAGATCTTGCTTTGTGGCACGGTAAAGCCCCCGACAGGGATCAGCTTCATGAAGCTCTTAAGGAATTGAAATGAAAGCTACAAGAGTAGGTTATGTAGAGGGTCTTCTTGATGCGGGAGAGAGAGACAGCAGAGTTATTGTTATCGATGGCGATGTTAGCCGTTCCACAGGAACAGTAGCATTCCAGGATAGGTTTCCCGGAAGATTTTTCAACTTGGGTATTGCAGAACAGAATATGGCTGAGTACTCTGCCGGCCTGGCTCTCGCCGGTTTTATACCTTTCTACAGTACCTATGCTGTTTTCGCAACAGGAAGAGCATGGGACCAGATTCGCACTTCTATCTGCAACATGAATCTGAACGTTCGTATTGGTGGCGCCCACTCAGGAACAAGCGTTGGTCCGGATGGAGCTACCCATCAGGCTTTGGAAGATATAGCAGTTACCAGAGTTCTTCCAAACATGACTGTTCTTGTCCCCGCCGACTCTAATCAGACCAGACAAGCAGTTCTTTCTTCTCTTGAAATTGATGGCCCTGTTTACATAAGATATGGAAGAAATCCTGTCCCTCAGATTTATGAGAGAAACACCCCCGTAGTTCCCGGCCGAGGCAGGTTGCTTCGCGAAGGGAAACACGCTTCCATTATTGCTGCAGGAGCAATGGTTTCAATTGCTCTTCAAGCAGCTGAAATGCTGAAAAAACAGGGAATAAGTGTTTCTGTGGCTGATATGATAAGTATTAAACCACTGGATACCGAGTTGATTCTACATATGGCAAAAACATCTGAAGTTATTGTTACAGCAGAAGATCATCAGGTTACAGGAGGTTTGTATGGAGCGGTGGTAGAATTCCTCGCGGAACATTCACCTCACAGAGTAATCCCTGTAGGAGTTAACAACAGATTCGGATGCAGCGGCACTCCGGAAGAAGTTTTGAAGCACTGCGGACTCACCGCTGAGATCATTTCAGGGTGTGTAGAAAAAGCTCTCAAAAAGTGGTAATTCCATTGACTTCCGATGATTAGTTCGATAGCTTTCATGAGTTGGGGATTCTGATTTTACTACTATCAAATTAACCGCAAAGTGGAGGATTAAATTGGCTAAAGTTCTTATATGTGACGCCGTTGCTGATTCTGCTCTTGATATGCTCAGAGATGCTGGGCATGAAGTAACAGTAAAAACCGGCATGGACCAAGATGGTCTACTTGAAACTGTCCCAGCTTACGATGCTATGGTTGTCAGGAGCGCTACCAAGGTCAGAGTTCCTGTACTCGAACACTGCAAGAATACGCTCAAGCTTGTTGTTCGCGGCGGAGTCGGCCTCGATAACATCGATGTAAAAGATGCAGAAGAACGCGGTATTGCTGTAAGAAACACTCCCAGCGCCAGCTCTGTTGCTGTTGCTGAACTAGCACTTGGTCACATGCTTGCATGCTGTCGCTACATTCCCATCGCAGACAGAACTATGAAGCAGGGCGAGTGGAACAAAAAACAGTACGGTAAAGGTCTCGAGTTGTGGCACGGAACACTCGGTCTTATAGGATTCGGCCGCATTGCAAAAGAAGTTGCAAAGCGTGCAAAAGCATTTGATATGGATGTAGTTTTCTACGATCCATTTATTCAGGACGAAATGATCGATGGAGCAAAGAAAGTGGACCTCGAAACACTTTGCAAAGAGGCTACAGTTATCAGCCTTCACATCCCCCACAATGATGCTACTCATTACATTCTTGACAAGCCTCAGTTCGATATGATGAAAGACAATGTGATAATTGTTAACTGCGCCCGTGGCGGTACAATTAATGAAGTTGCTCTTGTTGATGCACTCGACTCCGGCAAGGTTTTTGCCGCTGGTGTTGATGTCTATGAAAAAGAGCCTTCCACATCAGAGAATTGCCCTCTGATTGCTCACCCTAAAGCAGTTGCAACTCCTCACATCGGAGCAGGCAGCAAAGGTGCTTCCGGAAGAGTCGGGTCAGAGGTAGCAAGCATAATTATTGATTTTTTCAAATAGAAGAATATTTATCTCAAACTGAAAGGTAGAAACATGCAGAGAAAGGTACCGGCGCTGCTTTTAGCAATGCTGCTGGCAACCGGACTTGCCTGGGCTCAGGCGGAGGAAGCCCCTCTTGCCGACCCTGTAGAGGCTACAGAATCCGCTGAAGAAGCAGTGATCGAAGGGGTGGAAGTCGAAGCTGATGCTCCCATAACGTCAGCCCCAATCGGTGACGGCATGGTCCCTCCCAGTGGTATTGTTGCCTCTGACTGGCCTAATGATGCGGGCGACGCTCTTTTAGTCTCATGGGAGCCAGGCAGTGAAACCGGAAACGAGACTTTTATCGGCTATTCTGTTTACCGCAGAATTCAGGGTGAAGAGGAACTGGCACTTGTTGCTGTTCTGGAACTCGATGATGGCACATCTTTTATAGATGGCTATGACCCCGACTACTGGGTTGAACCCGGTGTTCAATACGAATACAGTGTTGCAGCCATGTATATGAACGGGGGCGAGGTAGCAAGTGAAATTACTGCTGCTCAGGAAACCGCAGCAAATCAGTTTTACCACACCGGTAAAACCAGAGTTCTTTTTGGCTGCGTATTATTCCTTGGTTTAATCCTCTTCTACTTCCACGCTGCACAGCGCGGATTGGAAATGTATCTTCGTCCGATCGCCGGTATCGAAGCTATCGATGAGGCCATCGGTCGTGCTACAGAGATGGGTAAACCAATTCTATACGTACCGGGTCTTTCAACGATCAGTGATGTTGCCACAATAGCAAGTATCACTATTCTCGGTCGTGTTGCCAAAAAGGTAGCCGAATACGGTACACCTCTTCTTGTGCCCAACAGAGACCCTATCGTTTATACCATCGCTGAGGAGACAGTAAAACAGGCCTACATGGAAGCAGGAAGACCTGATGCCTTCGACAAGGACAGTGTTTTCTTCCTTACCCAGAGCCAGTTTGCCTTTGTTGCCGGTGTTAACGGTATCATGATGCGTGAGAAACCTGCAACGAACTTCTACCTTGGTATGTTCTGGGCAGAATCTCTTATTCTTGCTGAAACCGGTTCACTGAGCGGTGCCATACAGATCGCCGGAACCGATGCTGTTACCCAGCTTCCTTTCTTTATTACTACCTGTGATTACACCCTTATCGGTGAAGAGCTTTATGCTGCCAGCGCATACCTTGGCCGTGAGCCCAAACAGCTGGGATCAATCAAAGGGCAGGATGCATGCAAGGGAATAATCATGGCTGTTATTACTTTGGGAATACTGTTATCACTCACCGACCTTATTGCCGGTACAGAAACACTGAACTGGCTTAAAAATCTCATCACCATGCCTATAGTGGACTAACCCACCGAAAGGAGAGGATTTAATGAAAAGATCTGTTCCTCTTGCGATAGTCATGGTGGGCGGAATACTGTTCATGATACAGTATTTCATTCCCCACCAGCATTCGCAGACACTTTTTGAATATTATACAGAGTGGGCCCCTATCGTTGGAGCATTCGCTTTGGTACTCGGCGTTGGTAGTCTTACAAGACTTCATTCCCACAAGATAAAGAGGAAAGCAAAGAACTGGCAGTACAGTTATGCCGTTCTTATTCCCCTCTATTCCATTCCTTTCTTCGCACTTGTTATGCCTCAGAGCCTCGGTGGAGGTATGATGCAGACTATGGGTGGAGATAGACTGACAATGGGTGTTTTTGACTTTGCATACATGAATATTCAGGTGCCCATTCAGGCAACAATGTTCAGCCTCCTTGCTTTCTATATTGCAAGTGCAGCTTTCCGCGCATTCAGAGCAAAATCAGCTCTTGCTACGGTTCTGCTTCTTTCTGCAGTAATAGTAATGCTGGGTCAGGTTCCAATTGGCGAGCTTCTCGGTAAATGGTTCCCCAAGGTTGGTCTTTGGATTCTCAGGTATCCCAACCTCGGTGCAAAGCGTGCTATTAGTCTTGGTGTTGGTTTTGGTGTCCTTGCAACACAGTTAAAAATAATCTTCGGCGTCGAGCGTAACTGGCTCGGCGGAGCCGGCGAATAGGGAGGTGAATATGAGCATCTGGGAAAAAATGTTAAATGTAGACAGGCGCTGGATATTCCTTCTCATAGGAATTGCATGCGTTGTTCCGTTCTTTACTCCTCTCGGGCTGCCTATTCTTCCCTCTCAGGAAGTTATCAGCATCTACGATTACATAGAGGATCTTTCTACCGATAATGCAATGTTTGTTGGGTTCGATTTCGATCCGGGAACAGCTGCAGAAAACATGCCCATGGGTGTTGCAGTTCTCAGGCATGCCTTTGCCAGGAATGTTCCTGTTTTTATCACTGCTTACACTCCGCTCGGTCAGGGTATGGCAGGTATGGCTATCGATGAACTTACAAACCCGGCAACAGGTGACTATTTCGAGTATGTCAACTGGGACGCGTGGGCAGAAATCCGCGACCAGGGGTTTACAGAAAGAGCTGATATTGAGGAAGCCTGGCTCGCTGCAGGAAACACACTTCCGGAAAATGCTCGTGGTTGGATCTTTGAGGGTAGAGATATTGCTTTCCTCGGATACCTTCCATATTTCCACTTGGTAATTCTCGGCATGAGCAGCTCTATTGTGTCTCAGTTCCCAACTGATGTTGGTGGAACTCCTCTCGAAGAAATGCCCATGTATCAGGATCACAAGAGCTTGAGAGATATTGATCTTGCAGTTACAACTGCCGGTTCGAGTGCTTGCGTAGCCTGGATTACCTACGGCCGCGAGAAGATCGGTCTTCCGATTGCTTTCGGTGTTACAGCGGTTATGGCAACAGATTACTACATCTATATCCAGTCCGGCCAGATCATAGGTCAGATGGGTGGCCTCCGAGGTGCAGCCGAGTATGAGACTCTTCTTCTGGATAATGATTACTGCAAGAACCCCGGTAAGGCATATATTGGAATGGATGTTCAAAACATAGCGCATCTACTAATAATATTCCTTGTTGTTCTCGGTAACATTGCCTTCTTTGCCGGAGGATTTAACAAAAAGACTAAACTGAAAGGAAGGAGGTAGATCATGACTGAAACCATTGGACTCTGGGTTGGAGCTATCTTCACCATTGGTATCTACTCTTTCCTCTATAAGGAGAATCCTCTCTACCGTCTTGCTGAGCACCTTGTTGTTGGAATTTCAACAGGTTTTGGAATTGCAATTACCTACACACAGGTTCTCAGACCCAAGCTTATTGAGCCACTCGCCAATGGAGAGCAGGGAGCTTGGCTTCTTCTGATCCCGGCGATTCTCGGCCTTCTCTACATAACCAGGTTCTTCCCTAGTGTAGGATGGTTGTCACGCTATCCAATGGCTTTCCTGATGGGTGCCGGAATGGGTGTCGGTTTTCCGCTCTCCATGAAGTCACTTGTTCTTCGTCAGCTTGAGGCTTCCCTTACACCTCTATACGAAACAGGAATGGCTTGGGATATTGTTCTGGGTAACATAGTTCTGGTTCTCGGTACTCTTGCTGCTCTTATCTACTTCTTCTTCAGCAAGCCGCATAAGGGACCATTCTTTGGAACAGGTTCAAAGATCGGTATCTGGGTTATTATGGTTGGTTTCGGAGCTACCTTCGGATTCACCGTAATGGGTCGTATCAGCCTTCTGATCGGCCGTATTCAGTTCCTTCTCGGAGACTGGCTTCATATCATAAAGTAGACTTTCACAGATAGTTTACAAAGAGAATCCCCCGGCTGATGCCGGGGGATTCTCTGTTTATCGGTACTTGTTCCTGGGAAAGAAAACAGTATTATTATTGAATGGGCTAAGATCTTTAGAACGGGAGGCTTAAGATCTCTTCATCTGATAAATATAGAAATAATACTGAAACTCATCGTGTTCCAACCTTCGAGGATATTCACTCGCTGATGGAAGATCTTTCAGTGGGTATTGTTGTTCATTCCAGCGACACCTCAATTCTGACATGTAATCGTGCGGCTGCCGATATCCTAGGGTTGACAATCGAACAAGTTATCGGGAAAAAGGCAGCTGATCCTTCGTGGGAATTTATTCATGAGGACATGTCCACAATGAGTATTGAGGATTACCCTGTCAGCAAAGTAATATCATCAGGCAAACCACTAAAAAACTATTTGGCTGGAATAGAAAAACCTGACCAGAATTCCCTTGCCTGGATAACCGCAAATGCTATTCCTCTGTTTGGCGAATCAGGCAACCTGGACAAAGTTATTGTGCACTTTACTGATATTACTAAGCACAAAAAAGCGGAGCAAGAGCTAAAGGCCAGTACGGAAAAATTCCAAGTTATGTATGATAATGCCCCGTTGTGCTATCAATCTCTTGACATCAATGGTTGTTTTCTTGATGTCAATCCCACCTGGCTGACTGTCCTTGGATATACAGGGGAAGAAGTTTTAGGGAATAGTTTCATCGACTTTCTGCATCCGGATTGGAAGCAGAATTTTAAAATCAATTTCCCGGCATTTAAGAAATGCGGATTTGTTAATGATGTGCAATTTAAAATCAGACACAAAAACGGGAGTTATCTGCATATAAGTTTTGCAGGGCGTGTAGCTACTAATTCTGATGGAGCTTTCAAACAGACACACTGCGTTTTTAAGGACATTACTGATAAGAAGAAGGCGGAGGATGATCTGAGAGAATCTGAAGAAAGGTTCTCTGCAGCAATAGAATCCATTAGTGATTGCATACTGATCTGGGATCAAGACTACAACTACCTCTATGCCAATCAGTCTGCAATTGATCATGTTGGCTCTACCCGAGAGCAGGTAATAGGTAAGAATATTCGCGATGGATTGGGGCATATGCCGGACTTTATGCATCTCTGGATGCAGCGTATTGATTCAGTTTTCGCAACAGGTGAAATCCTTAAGGTTTCAGATACAACTGAAATGAGAGGAAAGCTGATTCACACCAGCTCTGTTCTTTCTCCTGTAATGAATGCTCAGAATAAGGTTGAAGCTGTTTGTGTGGTATACCGTGACATCACCTATCTTAAGACATCGGAAGAAGCATTGCGCGAAAGCGAAATTTTCATAAGGAATATTTCAGAAAACAGTACCAACCTCTTCTATGCGCACACTCCGGATCATATTCTTACCTATGTCAGCCCCCAGGTTGAAAAAATACTAGGCTATACCATCGAAGAGGCAATGAAGTGCTGGACTGAGTTCGTTTCTGATAATCCACTAAACGAGATTGGCTTTGCCTGCACAATGAAGGCGATTGAAACTGGTGAACGGCAACCGCCTTACGAATTGGAATTTGTAAGGAAAGATGGGAAAAAGGTATGGGCTGATGTAAGGGAGTTTCCTCAGGTCGAGAATGGGAAGACTATAGCTATAATGGGATCCTTAGCTGAAATCACAGAAAAGAAGCTTTCGGAAAAAATGCTTATAGAAAGTGAAGAACGATTCAGACTTATCTACGAAAATTCCCCGGATATGTATGCTTCTGTTTCTCCTGTTGACGCTACTATTCTCAATTGCAATAAAACAATGCTAAGAAATACAGGTTATTCACGAAATGAAATCGTTGGTTCACCAGTTTTTCTTCTTTACCACCCTGATTCCCTTGAGGATGCTGAAGATACCTTCAAACAGTTTGTACGAACCGGAAGTGTACAGGACAGGAAGCTTGTACTGAAGAGGAAGGATGGCAGCAAACTGCATACCAGCCTGAATCTTAATGCAGTTAGAGATAGCGCAGGGAGAATTCTTTATTCCATATCATCATGGAGAGACATTTCTCAGTGGTTGGATGCAGAGAAGGCAGTTCGAGCGAGTGAAAATAAATTCAGAACAGTTTTTGAGAACAGAGGAACTGCAACAGGTCTTTTTGATGAAAATGGAGTTATTAAGGATTGCAATAGTGTATTTGTTGAAATGAGTGGATATTCAAGGGAAGAGATTGTTGATAAAATCAAGTGGTCTGATTTAGTTTATAAAGAGGATCTTCCGAGATTATGGAAGTACCATACCGAAAGAGGAGCATCAGACTCATCTGCTCCAGCACAATACGAGTGCAGAGTTTGCAGTAAACAGGGTAAACTAATGGATGCCATTCTTAATGTAGCTATGGTCGGTGATATCCGAATAGTATCATTGATTGATATTAGTGAGCACAAAAAAGCAGATGCGGAAATCAGACGAATGCAGAAGCTCGAGGGGCTGGGCACAGTCGCCGGAGGAATTGCACACGACTTTAACAATCTTCTTACAGGTGTTTTCGGTAATCTGGAAATGGCAAGACTCGACCTTCCTGAAACATCTCCTTCCTGGCAGTATCTTCAGGAAGCTCATCACGCGATACAGAGTGCACGCAGGCTGACCGGTCAACTTCTTACCTTTGCTAAGGGAGGTACGCCTGTTTTCAAGAGTGTAGAAACTGCTTCACTCCTGAAGGAAACTGTGGAGTTTAATCTTCACGGCTGCAATGTGATATCACAGATTGAACTTGCAGATGATCTGTGGCCAGTCAAAGCAGACAGAGGGCAGATCGAACAGGTAATTGCCAACTTAACAATCAATTCCAAGCAGGCTATGCCCGGCGGTGGAGTGTTGCACATAGAGGCTGAAAACAGTCCTTTTTCCAGCAGCTCCGGTGAATTCGACTTAAAATGTGATTCAGTTGTAATAACTATAAGAGACGAAGGTATCGGAATTCCAAGCAAAATAATAGATAACATCTTTGATCCGTATTTCACCACAAAGGATCAGGGCCACGGTCTGGGGCTTGCAATAGTACACAGCATAATCACTCAGCACTCAGGGCTTATTAAGGCAAATTCAACAGCTGACGAGGGTGCAACCTTTACCATCACTCTTCCTGCTGTTCCGCCGGCTGAATCGAGTGATACGGCAGAGTGTATTCAGGCCGGAAAAACAACCTCTGCTGATTCAAATCTTCATATCTTGATAATGGACGATGAGCAGATGGTAAGAAGCATTGCAGAGCAGCTCTTGCAACGAATGGGACATACTACTGATACCGCAGTCGATGGTGACGAGGCTATCATGAAGTACACCGGAGCTTTTGAAAGCAACAATCCATTTGACCTTATAATGATGGATCTTACTATTCGCGGTGGTAAGGGTGGTAAAGAAACCATTAAAGAACTGCTTCAGATTTATCCTGATGCAAAGGTAATTGTTTCCAGTGGCTATGCTTCGGGGCCAATAATGGCTGACTACTCAGCCTACGGTTTTGCAGGCAAACTAGCCAAGCCATATACTGTTGCTGATCTGCGAGATGAAATTATCAGAGTATCATCCTCAATACCTGGAGACTAACAGCTTTCTAACAGAACAGACTGTTCTGTATCATTGCATGCTCCTCAACCTGAACTTGAACTGGCTTCGGGCATCTCGCATGACGAGAGTAAGAGCATTGCAACTGAAGTCACCAATAAGATATTCAACTTAATTTTATTCATTTTACTCCTTCGATGTAGATACACGAAAGCTAGTGGTTTGTTCCAGCCGTCTATTGCCTGTTTTCTGCTATTTCGTCATCTTCTGTCATAAGGAGAATTAATATGCGTTTTCTGTTGATCTTTGTTCTGTTGTTTATGCTTGCCTGCAGAGGAGATTACTATCAGAGCTATTTCGAGAGAGCTGCATCTATTGAACTACCAACCGGTCTATCAAATGTTCAACACTTCACTGAATCTGACATTGCTTTTACATCCCATTACACAATTCCTACGGAATCAGCTCTGATTTTTGCATCCGAATTGGAATTCCAGAGGGAAGCTCCTGAGGAGTGGATGTCAATTTTATTTATCGAGGAACTCTCTGAACCGTGGAATGACATACCTGATGATGGAATAATGTTGTATTGTATGGGATCTAACAACTGGAATAGGTGGGACATTCTTATGCATCCGGAGTCCGGCAGTATTTGGCTAACAATGTACTACACTGATGCTGCAGGGGATTCGCCGTTTTAATACTAGTAAAAGGTCGAAAAAAACGGAAGAGACAAATGCCTGATAAGTGCCGATGAACATAAATTGGAGGACAAAATGGCTGAACGTCTGCTTGTGAGTGATGTGGGAAGTACAACAACAAAGCTTCTCTTGATTGAGCTTGATGTAGATGGATTCAAATCTCTCGGATCTGTCGCTGTCAGTACAACTGTGGAAAAGCCTTTTGAAGACGTTTGTATCGGTTTTTACCGGGGTATTGAAGAACTATCTGAGAAGTCAGGGCTGACCCTTCTCGATGAAAATGGTACTCTGAATGTGCCTTTCCACACAACCAGTTCTGCCGGTGGGGGCCTTCAGATACTTGTTATCGCACTTGCCTCTTCAGACAGTGGTAGAATGGCAAAAGCGGTTTCCTACAGTGCCGGTGGTGTTGTTCTTGACTCTTTTGCTATTGATGACGACATGCCCCGTGTAGAGAAGATCAGGCGGATGAGACACCTTTCTCCCGATCTTGTTTTAATGGCCGGAGGATACGATGGGGGAGCTATTGCCAGTGTTGTGAATATGGCTCAGTTACTGGCCTTTTCTCATCCCACTCCCAAATTTGGGAAGGGGAAACTTCCTCTTGTTTTCTGTGGAAATCCCGAGGTACGTCCCTACATTAAAGGTATGCTTGGCAAATTCTTCTCGCTTTCCTTCACTGACAACATTCGCCCGGATGGATTACACTTCAACCTGAAACCGGCTATCGAAGAGGTGCACCGACTGTTCATGGATCATGTGATGCAGATGGCTCCGGGATACTCCAGACTTGCTGCGCTTACCACAGCGCCGATTATTCCAACCCCTGCAGGTGTGGAAAGAGTCCTGGAATGTTATGCTACAGAGCTTAAGGGTAATGTCGTTTTAGCAGACATGGGAGGGGCTACAACCGATATCTTTAGTAACATCCGGGGTGCTTTCCAGAGAACAGTTGCCGCTAACACAGGCATGAGCTACAGTCTTTCCAACATCATCCGTGAAGCGGGTCCCGATAAAGTATTTGCTCACATCCCGACTATTGACGAGAGCATCAGTAGAAACTGGATACTCAGCAAAACTCTTTTCCCCACAATAGTTCCTGCAGACGAAACAGCAGAAGCTGTAGAATGCGCTGCTGCTACTGAGGGAATACGGCTCGCCTGGAAACACCACCTGGCGATTAGTTATATGAGAAGTAAAGTGGGCTTTACTGAAAGAATGAGACAGCTCGGGAAATGCAAGTTTGACGAAGCTTTCAAAACCCAGCAAGGTGATCCATTTAAAATATCGGATATTTCTGTGATAATCGGTGCCGGTGGTGTTATGGCCCATGCCACACCAAGATGTGCCTCATGGATTCTGGCATCCAGCTTCCGCCCCAAGGGTCTTACAGAGCTTATGGTCGACAGGCATTTTCAGAGTCCCCACATGGGATTGCTCGCCAGGCAGTACCCGGAAAAGAGTCTCAAGTATTACAAAGAAAATTGTCTCCAGACAATCTGCAGGGTCTACTCACCTTTGAAGAAAGTAAAGAAATTAAAGGTCTCTTGTGGTGGGAAGCAGTTAGTTGTTCAATCGGGCAGTTGCAGGTATCTGGAAGATAGTCTGAATGTAAAGATTCAAGGAGTCGATCTGCCCCAGGACAATGTTCCACTGCTTGTTGATTGCCGATTTGGAGACGAAAAAATTCCTATGAATTTTCTGGAGACTCCGGAAGTTTATCCCGATCTTCCTGTTCTTCCTTCCATGACCGTTCCTGCTTTAAAAGAAGAAGAGATAAACAAGGAATTCGACCTTGCATTTGAGGGGGAGATTAAGGTCAATGAGGGGGATTCTGTTGCCCCTGGAGATATCCTGGGGCTTAACAAACTGGTCCCTCCAAGGGTCTATTTTGTGGATGTAAGACGCTATGTGGGCTATGGTCGTGATGAAATATCTGACCAGATGATTGTAGATAACATACAGGTGAAGAAGGGCGACAAAGTTCGTACCGGTGATACTGTTTTTGCAATTTCTCACGGCAAGGGCCTTCAGAAATACAGAACCTCAATGGGAAGCCCCGTTCGGGGACTCGTACACGAAGTCGTTTTTCCAGGAATGATAATCCTTAGGGAAATACAGGACTATGACGGAAAACCTCACCATGTGAATGTTGCTAAATTGCTTGATTTGAACCCCAGAAGAGTAACTGCCAATATGAAGGTGCATGTTGGTGATTTTGTTGAGCGTACTCAGGCTATCACCGTGGGAGGACAGCTTCCCAATGTTAAATCTCCTGCTACCGGTACAGTTACAGAGATTAACAAAAAAACGGGCATTGTAACAATTCAGTACAACCTGACTCCTGTAAACATCTACTCCCCGATGAAGGGTGTTGTCTCAGCTATTGATCCTCTTATGTCAGCTACTGTTAAGTCACGCGGACTATTTATTCCTGGGGTTGTAGGGTTCGGAAAAATACGCTGGGGTAAGCTTTCGGTCGGAGCTATGAGGAAAGATTCTGTTGTTCTACTCGACTGTAAACTGACACCGGCCCTTATCGAAGAGGCAACCAGAGAATCTGTTGCAGGGATAATTGCTCCATCCATGGAGGGAATTGATCTTGTCGGTTTCCTGGAAGAGGAACCGGGAGTTATTCTTACCGGAACAGAGAATCTTCCCTTTTCACTTATCCTGCTTCAAGGCATGGGCGATCTTAAGATGGAACAGAATTCTTTTGAGTCTCTGTCGAGTAATAGCGGCAGGAATTGTGTATTGTTTACAACCACAAGGCTAAGAGCCGGTGTTGAAAGACCTTTTGTGTTGTTGCAGACTGAGGAGCAGTAATGGTATACGAGTGCCAGGCATGTGGTTATGTGTATAATTTCGGTCATGAAGAGCCAGCGACAGCAAAACAAAGGATGGAGTTCTCCCTCGAAGATATTCCTGCGAATTGGGCCTGCCCTGTGTGTGGTGTCGGACCTGAGTTTCTCGAAGAGGTATCTGGCAGAACGGCTAATTAATTGCTGTGTATTTGCTTCTGGTTCAGGGGTTGACTGATGACGAAAAACCGTTTAAATTACTGCCTCCGGTGCCGAGATAGCTCAGTAGGTAGAGCAACGGACTGAAAATCCGTGTGTCGACGGTTCAATTCCGCCTCTCGGCACCAGACACATGTTAATTATCTGGAGGAGCTTTCTTTTTGAAGCTCCTCCATTATTTTTTCTATCTTTCTAATTCTTGCGGCTGTACTATTCATCTGAAATTCAATGGTGTTCAGTATCCAGAATTGAAAGTGTTCAACTTTCTGTTGTCTGTGCATCATCCAGATTATTTTCATTGAAACAAGCAGTACTGCTATCTCAACGCTAAACATCTCTGGAATGAAGTCTACTGAAAGATGCAGGGCATGACGCATCAGATCAAATGAGAAAAGTAAGCCTACAAAAATAGCGAAAGAGATGTTGATGATCCTCTCCTTCTTGGCATTACCCGCTCCACCAATCTGTCCCAGCATTTTTCTTATCGATTCTTTCTCCCGCTTGTACTGATCGATCTCATCCTGCAGCGCTTTCTGGTCTGGCATATTTTCCCTTTCCTTATGGTCTCAATTGTATATTCAAACAATACATGACTATAATCATTTAGTTAAAACTTGGTAATCAACGACTAAAGGGGAATATGAAAAGAACTCTTCTTCTGAACTGGCTTCCATTTGAGAATGTCAGTACAGGAGCTGCCAAAAGAGCCATCGAATTACATCAGAGGCTCTCAGGGCAGTTTGATATCACAGCTGCTGTGACGAAGGATTTTCCGGTGAACGCAGCTCCTCTGGTAAAAACGAAGGTAGTTGCCGCGAAAAGGAGTCTTAAGATCCGTCTCGCAGAAGGCTCCCCCGTATTCTGGACGAAAACAGGGAAACCCGATGTTTGGGTAACAGATACTCTCCCAGTTCCAAGATTTACGAGTGATATCAAAACTGTTCTAACAGTTCATGATTTAAGATTCCTGGTGAACCGCCGGTATCTCACTATCCAGAGGTATCTTCTTTTGAAAATGAGAATGAAAGCAAGCCTCAGAAGAGTTGATGCTGTTGTTACAGTTTCTGAGTGGATCAGAAAACAGATTATAGATGAATACGATATTCCTTCCGGTAAACTTCACCTTATTCCAAATGCTGCTGCTACTCTTCCCACAGCAACCTCGGGAAGGGAAGAAGGTAAGAAATTCATTCTTTCTGTCGGTCATCTGGAGCCTAGGAAAGACCACGAAACACTTATTCGAGCATTCGCGCGGATATCTTCAGATTGGGATGGGGATCTTGTTATTGTCGGCAGAGGCCCCCTTCTTGAGGACCTGAAATCACTTGCTTGTCAACAAGGCGTGGAGTCCCGAGTGAAATTCTCGGTAGGAGTTACAGACGGTGAATTGTCAGACCTCTACTCGAGCTGTTCCTGTTTAGTTTGTCCTTCTGTATACGAGGGCTTTGGTATGACGATTCTAGAAGGGCTTGCTGCCGGTTCCCCGGTAATTGCATCCGCTATTCACCCTCACAGGGAAGTTGCAGGTGATGCCGCATTGTGGTTCATCCCGGGCAGAGAAAATGACCTTGCTGCCGTTCTGGCAGAATTCCTGCAAGGTAATCGCAAAATTTCACAGGAAACGGGAATGGTAAGAGCGGGAATGTTTAACTGGGATGACTCCGCTGTGAAACTTTCTTCTCTCTACAGCAGAATCTGAGTTCACATACCTCTGTGAAGAGGTTAGTGGAGGAGATCGAGATCATCGATAATCACTCCGCTTCTCAGTATACAGTCAATTCTAATCAACCCTTCAGTTCTGCTCTGTACCGCTGGTCTTTTTAGTTGCATAATCGGGGATCATTAATATTTGGAGGTTTACCTTGATCACTGCTTTTATGGTATGCGTAGCACTATTCTCAACGGCCAACATAGTTTCTGTCACCAATGTTCCCGAAGACGACGGTTCTCTTCTTCAAGTCGAATTTGACGAGGCGATGGAAGTTGCAGATAACCATGTCGGATTACTCATACAGCGAAGCGAAACTGGTTCTGACGAGGCAATCTGGAGCACAGTTTTTGTAGAAGCTCTTCCCCTCGAAAGCACAGTACTTATTGATGGCTATGATCCCGATTTTCCAATCTACCCGATGACATCATATCATTATAGAACGATTGTTCTTACGCTTGAAGGAGATTCTCTCACAAGTACAGTTTTTACAGGTGCAGAGCTTCCCGTTGGTGAATGGTTCAGTACGAGTGAAACATCCACACTTATTGGTTGCCTTCTCTTCCTCAGTATGATTTTCTTCTACTTTCATAAAGCAAAGAAAGGGTCAGACTTTTACCTCCGACCTATTGCCGGTATCGAAGCAATAGACGAGGCAATAGGAAGAGCAACAGAAATGGGTAAACCCATTCTTTATGTACCGGGGCTTTCCACCATTGGTGATGTCGCTACAATTGCGAGTATCACGATACTCGGCAGAGTAGCTAAGAAAGTAGCCGAGTATGGAACTCCTCTTCTTGTTCCAAACTGCGATCCCATTGTATTCACGGTTTGTGAAGAAACAGTAAAACAAGGATATCTTGAGGCCGGAAGACCGGACGCATATGACCAGGACAGTGTATTCTTTCTTACCCAGAGCCAGTTTGCATACGTGGCGGGTGTGAATGGAATCATGATGAGAGATAAACCTGCGACCAACTTCTATCTGGGAATGTTCTGGGCTGAATCTTTGATTCTTGCCGAGACCGGTTCACTATCCGGTGCCATTCAGATTGCAGGAACCGATGCTGTTACACAGCTTCCTTTCTTTATAACAACTTGCGATTACACTCTCATCGGTGAAGAACTCTATGCTGCCAGTGCTTACCTTGGGAGAGAACCCAAACAGCTCGGTTCAATCAAGGGGCAGGATGCCTGCAAGGCCATCATGATGACCTTTATCACACTGGGTGTAGTCCTAAGCATCATTTATGCCATCACGGGAAACGAGTCAGTGATGTTTCTCGGGCGCTTTTTGAACCTGTAGAATGCCTGATCTTCTTGTCCCTCTCTACAAGCTGCCGGGCAAGTTTGCCTGCAGCGGGTTCACTGTCAGAAAACCAATGGCTTTTGAAAGTGCCACTATCCAGAAATGGATAGCTGGCACTTTCTCGGAGTCATGGGCTTCTGAAGTACTTCCCGCCCTCTGCAGAACTCCTTCAACTATGCTGATCGCTGTAGAGGAATCGTCCGGGAAACTGGCAGGATTTTGTGCCTGGGACTGTACAGCCCTCGGTTTTCTGGGCCCGGTTGGGGTATCAGAGGAATTCAGAGGAACAGGCCTGGGGAGAACCGTTACACTTGAGGTTTTGTACTCCATGAGGGAACAGGGTTATGGCTACTCGGTCGTAGGAGCAGCTGGTCCTGTTGAGTTCTTTACAAAGATATGCAATGCATCAGCTATTCCCGGAAGTACTCCTGGGATCTATCCCAAACCTGTTTTATGACAATCAATCTCATGAAGCTCGATCACTACCCGGCTCTTGTAGAGTTGTGGAGCAGTTTCCCTGGTAATATCATGACAGGAGCAGATTCTGCAGAAGGTTTTGCTCTCTTTCTTGAACGAAACGGAGCCTACTGTTTTACTGCCGTTGAGAACGGTGAGTTTGTTGGATCTGTTATGGCCGGGGAGGATTCAAGACGCGGTTACATCTATCATCTCTCTGTGAAGAAAAGCCTTCATTTGTCGGGTATCGGCAAAGCACTGATGGCAAGAGTAGAAGAGGCCCTCTATAATGCAGGAATTGAAAAAATACATCTCTTTATCTTTTCGGATAACCCGGCAATCAGTTTCTATGAGAAAACCGGATGGCATTTGAGATCAGACATAGAGGTGATGAGTAAAGTTCTGCATGGGGATGAATACACTGGAACTAGAAGAAATTAGTTCGAAAAGAAAAGCTTCAGTGTCATTCCGATAAGAGCGGTTCCAAGCACTAATTTGATCCATTTCGGGTTTACT
>JADGDO010000019.1 GCA_016744855.1 Candidatus Fermentibacteraceae bacterium
ATGTCATTGGTATGCCAGATGGGATCATTTCCAGTTACCTCTGTCATATCCCAGGGATCATTAAGTTCTTCTGTTGCGTAATCCTCAGGTTTAATGACAAAGACAAGGTTGGCTGAGTTATCTTCCGGATCAGGTTCACCGATGATTGGCTTTGTATAAACTCTAAGACGATGAACACCGACATCTGTGCTGTCTGTCTCCCACACGAAGGAGGCAGCATCTCTGTCTACCTGGTAGCAAGAACTTGTAGAAAGCCCACTGAAGCTCACCTCATCTCTATCAATCAAGACATTGTCAGTGTCGTCGTACAGATACACCTCTAAATTGTTTACCGAACCCATTCCCATGTTGTAGAACATGGCCAGAATATTGATCGTTTCTCCCTCAGTACTTGTATAGTCTGTCAGAGTATCTCCCTTTGCTGGAAGAATTGCTACAAGGTCTGGATCTGTGATTCTGATATCGGCAGCAAGTGGATTATCATCATCAAACATTTGAAGTAACCTTGCTTCACCGGCATCCAGTGTGTCCAGGAATGTGTAGATATTTGTTGGGGACATTACTCCTTCAATAAGGAATCTTCTGTTGTGGTCGAGTGCATACTCGCTGAACAGAGTTCCTCTCGGAAAATCACCGGCATCAACAACAATCTCGAAGGGAGTGTTGTTCGCTCTACAGTATCTGTTCAGATAATACAGATAGCAATTCGCCTCTAATGAATCAGTGAATACTTTGATTTGAGGGCTTCTGAAGTTCGAAGGCATCGGTGTTGCATTATAGTTAACTGATGCTTCATCCTCGTAACCATCCCACCAGCTCAGAGGAGCAAGCTCAGGAGCAACACGGGCAATCTGACCAAATGTTTTCCTTACACTGCGCCACAACCTGCCATACGGAGCAAATTTCCAAAGAAGGAGAATTTCCCTGTTTCTCTCATTTCCTACAATAAGAATTGGTCTTGCTGGTAAATCGTAGAGAGGATCAAACCCATCAATGAATGGGGCAAATAAATCTGGCGCTATGTAGCTAATGTCATCTGTGGGTCTGTCTCTGTATGCCCATTCTTCGTAAGGAGCATCAAAGGGGATATTGTTTTCATCAAGAAGACTGGCATCTGTTACGTATATCGTGTCATCCCAGCTCCTATAGCTCGTTAGACAATAGGGTAGAATTGCTTTTGCCTGACGGATAAGAGAGCTATTGCAGGTCATTCTGAATTCCTGAGGGGTGGGAATTCGGTAGCCATAGGAGGAATAATCTAGAGTTGTAGGGTTTGGCGGATCTATGTCCCACATCCCCGTTCCACCAGCTCTTCCGAAGGACTGGGGAACGAAAAATACCGAGATATCCTTCTCTTCATCATTCCTCATGTTCCATGCAGGTATGAAGGTGGAATCCATGCACTCTTCATAGTGATCAAGCATCCAGGAGTCGAGATTGTCGTTGAGCGTGGGTGTGTAGGAACTATCAGCTTGGTAGCTAGTGCTAACTAACCTGAAGGGATACGCATCAAGTGCAATGAAGGATGGATAGTTTTCTTCGAGAGTGGGAACGGCTAGTGGAGGTGGATAATTCTGGTACTTCATTGAGAATATTGATCGAATAGACGTTGCTTGAGTTGCAGGAGTTCCTGGGTAGGGGTACTTCGGATCTAGAGGTACATTAGTGAAGTCTGCCCAGTCCCCCTCGGCTATTGTATGAAGACATGAGGTAACTAAACTCATTTCTCTTGTTGAATCTGCTTGGTTTATATGCCATGCCATCCATGACAGAACTCCGAGGGAATCAGCTTGGTTAAACAGCGGCTGCCACAGGCTGTCATGATCGAGTTCAAGCTCAGGCCTGTAAACACTGTCCATAGCTAACGTGAAAAGATTTGGTATGTAATTGTCATTGTGAAGGGCTGCACTGTCATTCAACATGTGCCTCCACTGCTTGGCAGGAGCCTCGTCTGAACCATAGTAGAACCAGACACTGCTTGAACTGTCATTGAACCAGTATTCCAGATCTTCGGCAACACTTTGTAGTGTGTCTTCCATTATCGACGGACTCCACATACGGATCAGGGAATCGGAGGTAAATGTGGTGTCATGAACTGTTCTTCCGTCCCACACAGGAAGGGCATACGCAGAATCCGTATCCATAGAGTACATATGAGCCCACAGCTGAGAGTACTCAGTCATCCTCCAGGGATTAACGAGAGTGAGCATTCCAGTAGTGTCTCCTGGAAGAACCAGATTTTCAAGAATATCCGAGGGGTTGTGGAACTGCGCACTTAGTCCGTCAAGGTGATGCCATGAAAGATAACAGAGGAAGTCAGTTCCCATATCCTCAAAGGAAGGCTTCAATCCAACGATTGGAATGGTGTTGGCAGGTGGACTGTCTGCAAGAGAGAGAACTGTGATTGTAAACAAACAAATGAGGAGCATGAGTGCTATTCGATTCACCGTTATTTCCCACTTTCATTGTTGAAGTATAACGCAGTTTACAAATGAATATGGGGAGGAAGGGGGGGGGTATTGTCAATAGAAGACATTCTAGAAAAAAAGAGATGCCATATTCAACGGGTTAACTTTTTCTCAGTCGTTGCAAACGCAATGATCTTTCCGTAATAAGTTGCCTTTCCCAGTTATCTCCCATGGACAAGACTTTAGTCTGAATTTCCTCCGGTAGCTTTAGGAGACACAGCCACTGGGTCACTCGGTCAGATGTGATTCCATGCCGTTGAGCGAGTTGTTTTCTGGTAAGATTGTCGCCGACCATTTCGTCATGAAGTTCTTTAGCGAAAATTAAAGGGTTGCGGTAAGTCCTTGAATTGGAGCATATAAGGGCGTACTCGGGGCGTGAGCAGATCAGGGTATAGATTACCGTTTTAGTTCGAGTCAGCCCACGCTCGGCGTGCCAGCATTTACGCATCAATATCTTATTTAATAAAGATCATATTCTCAATTACACTACCATGTTCAGTAGTTAATCTGATCATGTAGCATCCTGAAGCAATTCCCTCGGGTGCCCACTGAAGAGTGTGTTCTCCTTCAGTAAAAACTCCTTCTCCCAAAATATCAACGACTCTGCCATTAAGATCAAACACAGTTAAGCTGGCATATCCAGCTTCAACCAGTGAGAACTGAATTTCAGTAACAGCAGAAAAAGGGTTGGGAGATATTGAACTGATTTCAAGAGACGGCGAACTTTCCTCAGATTCAAAACCGAGCTCAGGAGCATATTTTATCAGAAAACCCTGGGCTCCAGTTTCACCAGCTGCAATGTATCCACCTTGAGAAAGCTGCCTTGCTGAGTAGATTTTTATACAACTAAATCTTGTTAGGTCATCATACCAGAGGAGATTACCTAACGAGTCATGTCTTGAGATCATTCCACCCCATGAAAGGGGATCATTCCCGACTATTTCAGTTTGTTCTCCTCCATATAGAATTCCACCATCCATTGTTGTGGAAACTGAATAACCGTAAGGTTGAGATGCGCCCGGTGGCCAGAACCACCAATCAGGATTCCCCTCATAGTCTGTATGCATAATCGTTGGCCAGTAGTTATCCATTAGAAGTAATCCACCATCAGACGCTTCACACATTGCTTCAGCTCCAGGAGTAACTGTACCAGGCCAATCAGGAAAATTGGTTTCCCATAAAAGATTACCATCCATATCATATTTCAGCAGGTGTGGGCCTCCCGGAGTAGTGGGAGTATTACCCTGTGCTAAAACCAGTAAACTATTGTCATGAAATAGGATGCTCACGGCTGTTGCCCAACTGGTATATGCCCACTCTCTAGTCCAGAGAGTGTCACCCTGGGCATCTGTGCGGAGGATCCAGGCCTGGTCCATGCCTTCGGTGGGATCAATCCTTCCGCAAACCGCGAATCCTCCATCTGGAAGTTCTATCAATGAGTTGCCGTAGCTTTTTGCATTATCTTCAAACTCATAGACCTTTGACCAAAGAGCGTCTCCTTCTGAGGATATCTTATAAATAGAAAGAGAGTACTGTGAGCTTGATGATTCAGAAACACCATATCCTGTTGCAACAAAATCACCTGATTCCAGTTGTATCACTGCAAAGCTCGCATGGTTATATGGATAAACGGATGCTTCCCAGATATAGTCACCCTCTGAGGAGAACAGAAATAACGTTCTGGCATAATTGTACCAGCGTCTTCCAGCAACCACATAATCCCCACTATCAGTTTCCTGTACATCACGGAAAACCGATCCATACAGTTCCTCCCATTCAACTGCAGGTGGATCCATTGCCTTTGCTGCTGTGGTCAGTAGGAGTAGAAGGCTTACTGTAATAAATGCTCTCATGTTCTCCTTCCCTTTACTCTGTAAGCTTCACCCAGCCTACTCTGATGTCAATAGGTTTTGGGATTGCTGGCATCGCTGGTTTTTCTATTCTGAAGCTTAACCAAAACTCGGAGACTCCATCAGAGTTCCATCCCAGTCCATTTACTGTTCTGAGATCGAGAGGACCATACATTTCCCATTGATCTGTACCATTTCTAATTGAACCAATCTCAATTTCATTACTCAAGTTGGCGGTGAGTGTGTCACCATTTGCAGCAACGCACCACAGGTACAAATCAGTTCCTCGTGCTACTGTTGAGTTGCCGTTTGGGCTCATACATACAGCAGCAAAACTTAGGTTGTAGAAACTGTCTGTGTCTATAAGGGAATCTTCCTGAATGGCTAAACTGATATCGCCCGTAAATTGATTACCACTTATTCCCGGATCAAGTATTCCTTCGAACATTCCACTGATTGAATCAGTGAAACCAGTAGACTCCCATAATCCACCAATAGCCGCGATGTCTTTAGTATGCCAGATCGGTGTACTGCCAGTTACCTCTGTCATATCCCAGGGATCATTCAGAACTTCTGTTGCATAATCCTCAGGTTTAATCGCAAATACAAGACTAAGCATGTGATTCCTTACGAGTTCTCTTGGTATCCCCTTGAGATAGAAATAGATCTGCTTTATATCGCAGTCAGCAAAAAGCTCGATGAATCACACATAAATCTTGGTGTATTTTGATGTTTGAGAAACCTATCTCAGAAGAATAACGTAAGCTGTGGAAGAGATCTCAAATCTACTAGCAAGACGGATGATGTAGACACCGTTTGCAAGAGTGGAGCCGTTTGAACCGCTGCCATCCCACAAGAGAGTCTGCTGGCCCTCCGGCAATGCTCCCAGTTCCTGGCTTTTTACGAGTCTGCCAGAGACATTGTAAACTTCAAGAGTGACCGAAGCGAGTCCTGGAGAGTGGAACACTATAGAGGCTGTACCGCTGAAGGGATTTGGATAGATACTCCCGATTTGAACGACATTTGCTGGAGATGGGTCATTCTCAATTCCTGTGTTGTCGTAGCGTAGGCCAAGGCTTGCATAACCTCCTGCCGCGACAGCAACAAAACCTTCATTGGGAGGGGGAACATTGCATTGACCGGATTGATTCCACTCCCATCCTACAATCGAACCATCTTCCTTTAAACCGAGGCTGTGAAGGTATCCACACGAAATAGCGACAAAGTCGGTGTTAGGAGAAGGAACATTACATTGACCCTGGGTGTTCCATTCCCAGGCTACTATAGAGCCGTCTTCTTTCAAACCTAGGCTGTGAAGATAGCCTGCTGCAACAGCGACAAAGCCCGTATTTGGAGCGGGAACATCACACTGACCGTTTTCGTCTAACCCCCAGGCCACAATAGAGCCGTCTTCTTTCACCCCAAGGCTGTGCAGATCACCTCCTTCGACATCCAGGAAACCCGTGTTAGGAGCGGGAACATCGCACTGGTCATAGTCGTTTCTACCCCAGGCCACAATGGAGCCATCTTCCTTCAAGCCAAAGCTGTGCCAGCCACCACACGCAACAGCGACAAAGTTCGTGTTAGGAGCAGGAACATTACATTGACCCTGGGTCTTTCCTCCCCAGGCTACTATGGAACCGTCTTCTTTCAAACCAAGGCTATGAAAATAACCCGCTGCAACAGCGATGAAGTCATTGTTAGGGGCTGGAACAATGCATTGACCATATTCATTATCCCCCCACACCACTATCGAGCCGTTATCCTTAAGACCAACAGCGTGAGAATGTCCACATGCAACAGCGACAAAGTTTGTGTTAGGAGCGGGAACATTTTGAAAGCCGTAAGCATTCGACCCCCAGACCGCGATTGAGCCGTCCTGCGCATGGGCAAGCCCTCCAAACCCCAACATAAGTAATGCTATAAGCATTGAAAAAAACGTCATATTCATTTCCTCCCTTGTTGGGCTGTTGGGCTCTAAATTGGTAAGGTCGTACAGCTAGGGCTGTGAGGTAAGCAATAAAATCAAGTTACTGATAAAACATAGCACAATGATTTGAGAGGCTCAATGGTCTTCGAAACACCTTAAAATGAACTACAGCAGTATGTTCATAGTACATTCCCAAAAGGTTTCTCCTTACTATCAATGTTGACCTGAGGAGAGATCCCATTGACTGCTCCCTGTTTTTTGGTTCTAGTAAACCGAATAGCAAAAGAGGGAGGGTGTCATGTTTCTATTTTCTTTGGTAGTATGCGTTTTAACAGGATTTACATCGGTTGAAACCGGAGCTGTGATTTCCGGGGACGGTATTGCAATGCAGGGTTATTCTTCAATTGATTCACCTGGGGCGCCGGGAGTCGAAGAGTGGACCGGTACCGGTCCCTGGGGAGGCAATGTAAAAGCCCTGGTAACGGCATTCAGTGACGATTCTATTGTTCTCGTCGGTTGTGGCTTTTCGATGACACCGGATGCGGGGGGAGTATTTCGAAGCACTGATGGTGGTGTCTCCTGGTCCGAGACCGAACTGTTTCCGATTCCAGTGAACGACATCTGTTCCGGTGGCCCTCAGGCTCCCAATACATTCTATGCAGGAACCAGAACAGGACTCTACATTTCTGAGGACCTCGGGGTGACCTGGACAACTGTTTCAGGGATGAGCTCTTCCTATGTGATAGGCATAGGGGCAAGTTCAGGTGATTCAGACATTCTTATAGCAGGGCTCTCTTCCAATAGCGGAATAAGGCGAACGGATGACGGTGGAGCAAGCTTCAGTGAGGTTGGTCTTTCATCCGGTTTCATGAAGGGTTTTGGTTGTGATCCCGACCATTCCGACACTATGTATGTGGCAATGTCAGGAATGGATTACTCTCTTTACCGGTCAACTGACGCTGGTCTTTCCTGGAGTCCAATCGGTCCTGCTGGTTCCGGATGGGGAGTACTCGTTGCGCCTTTCGGAAACGGTGAGACAATACTAGTAACGACTTCAGACGGCTTTTACATGACGGAGAACTATGGTGCAGACTGGGCACTTGTTGCAGCTGGATCAAGCTACGCACCTGCTGTCTGTGACGGTACAAATCTATATGCACCTGTAATATCTGCCGGAGGTGTATACGAAAGCACAGATCAAGGAGAGACATGGTCTTTAAATGCCCAAGGAATAGTCGGTTCCTACTGGCAAGCAGGAGCTGCTTGCTCAACAGGATACATTGCAGGCCATTACGGAGGAGTTTACAGAACTCCCGGGACTGGTGAAGAGTACACTGTTTCACAGAATGGCATAGGCAACGGTTATTTTCATGCCACAAGCTACACTGAAGGAAACAATACTCTGCTTGCCGGTGGAGAGCATCATGGTCTCTGGAAGAGCACCGATCTGGGTGCTTCGTGGAACATTGTGTTTCCCGGACCCGGTAACTGGAGCATCTATGACATAGCGCCTCAATCTAACTTGTATTACAGCGGAGATGTACGGTACGCAGCCACAGGGGATGGCGTATACCGGTCTGATGACGCGGGAGACACCTGGGCTCCGGCCGGTTTGTCCGGAACGCAGATCTCAAGTGTTGCATTTGATCCGGCAGACCCAGACATTGCCTGGGCCGGTACAGCAACTGCTGGTGTGCACTATACAACAAATGGTGGTGGAACCTGGACTGCTGGAACAGGTTTTCCGTTTGCCCTCTATCCTTCTATCGACTTGTTCATTCATGAAAACGGGGACATCAGAATATTTGTTGCTTTTCAGCAGAGCGGTGCGGGTGTTTATTACTCCGATGACGGAGGAGTAAGTTATACAGGAGTGGCTATTTCGGGTTCTTATCATCCTGACATCTCTGTTAATGACAATGCCCTTTCCCCAAGTGCTTATGTAGCTACCGACAGCGGCATATGGAGATCATCGGATTTGGGTGAATCATGGACCCCGTGTGAGGGTTCATCGGGCTTGATGTGGGAGGTTCTAGGGACACAAGATGTTGATGTGTTTGCAGGCGGCAATGGGAATGGAATTTATTGGAGTCCTGATTGTGGTTACGGCTGGGAGCCCTTGAACACCGGCATAGAGGACAAAGTTGTCTGGGATATTACATACGGAGGAGCTCCGAATCAAATTTTTGCCAGTCTCAGAGGATTCGGAGTTGTTGAGCTTACAGATGATCAGCTTGGGATAGAGGAAGCAGTTGGAAATTCTCTGCTCACGATACAGCCCTTAACTAATCCTGTAACATCATCTGTGAATTTCAGAGTGACCGGTATGGAGAATTCTACCGGCGAGCTATCTGTTTACTCCCCTGTGGGAAGAGTGATCTGTAGGCAATTAATTAATTGTGATACAGGATTCCATTGGCAACCGAATGAAGATACCCCGGCGGGAGTGTATCTGGTAAGGCTTACTTCGGATGAGAGCACTGCTTCATCAAAAGTGGTTCTTCTGAGGTAAAGCAGATGCAGCTTGATCTGAACTTGTGGCATTCGATGTCAGGCTTTTACTGCCCACCTGAGTTTAGCGCAGGAGGAACGCGGATTGTCATGCTGTTCCTGAAAAGACGGGCGTATGGGACGGCGGACACATTCAGAGTAAACACCCTCTGCTGTGAAGTGCTTGAAACTCTTTTTCACCCTGCGATCTTCCCCGGAATGAAATGTTAGAATAGCTACTCTTCCTCCGCTCTTGAGGCATTCTGGAATAGCAAGCAGCAGTTTATCCAGAGAATCGAATTCGCGATTTACATCTATTCGGAGAGCTTGGAACACTCTCTGAATTGAGGGCTTGATGTCTGAGGGGCTAGCACCTGTTTTTGCTAAAGATTCAGAGATGACGGTAGCGAGGCCTACTGTTGTCATGCATTCTGTTTGGCGTTGGAGTATTGCTTTGGCAAGAAGGGCTGCATGTGGTTCATCCGAATTTTCTGCGAACATGTTTGTCAGAGAATCAACGTCACTTCGAAGCAGCAGTTCAGCTGCGGTCTCTCCCGAACTGTTATCCAGACGGAGATCAAGTTGAGCGGGATTTTTATAAGAGAAACCCCTCTCAGGAGTGTCCAGCTGCATTGAGGAAACACCGAGATCAGCCAGTATAAAATCGAACCCCTCGGGGGTTGATTTCAGGCATTCTTTTATCTCGGAGAAGTTCATCTGCCGCGTTGTGAACATTGATTCATCAAACCCCTGTTTGCTGATTCTATCCTCTGTTTTCTTGAGCTCTTCAGAATCAACATCAATTCCGATCAACTTACCTCCGGGTTTTATTCGGCTGAGCATGACGCTGCTGTGCCCTCCGTAGCCCAGAGTACAGTCGATTCCGGACATTCCAGCTTTCAACTCCAGCGCAGTACAGATTTCCCTGATACAGATTGGCAGGTGCATTCCCGCCGGTGTTTGCCCCCGTTGTTTAACTTTTTCAATTTCATCGGGATATTTCCCTGGGTTCAACTCTTTGTACTTTTCAGAGAATTTTCTGGGGTGGGTTCCGCTGTAGCGAACCCTTCTCTTCTTTTTTATTGGCTTTTCGGTCATTCTGCCAGAGATTCCTTTATTTTTTTCGTGAGGAATGAGAGGGATAACTCATCTCCACTTATTCGCTTAAACAGCTCTGGGAACGGATACATTCCTGATGGTTTTATTACTTCGTTCCGGATGAAATCACCGAATGCTTCGGGTTTCTGCATGATGTCGGAGATGGACTCTTTTTCCAGGAAAACTCCTTCAAGCATGTCACAGGTCAAGTCTCCAAGAAGATAATTGTGAAGGTAGATTGGATGTGTTGTATAGTGAATGGTGTTTGCCCAAACCGGCTGCTCTGCATAGGGCTCTACATGGAAAAGAGTTTTCCGGGTGCTCCAGAAGTGTTCGTTTATGTGATCCAGACTGTCGAGAGGTGTTCTGTAGATTCCCTGATCAAAGAAAATTCTCCCCAGAGCCATCAACTGGCTTGCCCTTGTCCATTTTGTCAACTCCGTGAAATGCTTCTTAGCAGTTTTCGTATCCGTTGAAAAGAACTGCGAGTAGAAGACCTCTCTGCTTCTGAATGATCCAAAGAGATTTGCAATTCCCTCGCTTACGATGCCGCTTATGCCCTTATTTAGAATGATTTCCTCGGGGTCGGAGGTGAAACTGTGTACTGCATGACCTGTTTCATGAAGAAGAACACCGAAACCTGCAAATTGATCTTTGACATTGGCTAAAATTCTGGAATCAACTCCGGTTTCAATCGGGAAGTTATAACCCCACTCTGATTTGTTCTTCCTC
This sequence comes from Candidatus Fermentibacteraceae bacterium, assembly GCA_016744855.1. Lineage (GTDB taxonomy): Bacteria > Fermentibacterota > Fermentibacteria > Fermentibacterales > JCC-6 > Sabulitectum. The sequence goes on from JADGDO010000019.1 coordinate 10,569, forward strand.
GGGAAAACATCATAAGTGATGTTCATGGTTGAAATGTCAAAACCGAACTTAGAGAAGAGTTCAGCAATAGGGTTTTGGAAGGCAGACATGTTCACACTGTGGTTTAACTCCGGAGCAATTGAAGAAGCGATAAAGCGTTCGTCCCAGGGCATAACACGGTCCACACCGAGAAATTTTTCAGCGAACTTTGATCTGCTCTGATTCATTTGTGGTAGAATTTCATGGAGTTCTTTCATCCAGGAGTCAAACGTATCTGATTTCAGTTCCTGCTCTGAGAGACTGTGTTCTACAAAATCCACAGCACCCATTTCAGAGGCATACTGTTTCCTCAGTTTTACCAAATGCAGAAATCCTGCGTCTACCAGTGGCTTATTTATCTGGTTGCGTGAGAGAAATGCTGCTTTTCTCATTTCTCTGTCCGGGCTTGTTGAAAGAATTTTAGCTATGTCCGGGGAAGAAAGTTCTCTGCCGCTGACTATGCATCTGTGAGTATTGAGAACAGAAGAGAGTTTAGATGTTTGCTGCTGAATCTCTGTCGAAAGCCTGTTCAGTTTTTCTGATAGGTGGAACGGCTTAAAGGTTTTCTCCATTATCTGAGCCTTGCGGTGTTCTGTCGAGTCAGTTTCTAAAATCAAAACATTCTGAATTGTCTCCCAGTGATGCTTGTTTTTAAGCACCGAGACTATTTTGCCGTAGGCATCATTAACTCCAAAATCAAGACCGGTCGTGTATTTTGCCCAGTTAAGTCTGCTGTACTCGGTACGAAGATTCTGTAGCTTTTCGCCAATTTTATTTAGATTTTCTACAGGGCTCATGACTTATTCTTCCCCTTTTTTACGGGAGCTGTGAGATTTTCCGATTAGGCACTATAATAATTCCTAATACTGTGGGAAGGGAAGTATGGCAAATCCGTCAGAACGTCTTGAAATTCTTCTTTTAGAACTTGAGAAAACCTCTGAAAAACCAATTAGCGAAGTTGTTTGCGACTTTGAAGAAGCTGTACATCTAGCCTCACTTACAGGTCAGCCCGAAAGGGCCGAATCCATATTGGATGCATATTCGACTTTTTTTGCGAATCCTATACCATACCCTGTCAAATTTTTCTGTCTTTTTGAACACGGAGTAATTTGTTCAAGATCAGATGAAATTGAAGCCGCTGAGCAACAGTTCAGAATTTGCGAAGAAATTGCTGAATTCAACAACGATGAACATGCTGTAGCTAGAGCCCAGCTGGCACAGGGAATAGTGTGTATTGAAGTCGGAAAGTACCGGGAAGCTCTTACCCTTATTGAAAAAGCTGTTGAAGAGCTTAGGAAAACGGGTGATGTTTCGTATGCCAGGGCTTTGAACTGGTTGGGAATTGCAAGCAGCAGCATTGAACTCTATCAGCGAGCCTGGACAGCCTACAGTGAAGCTCTTGAAATCAACGAGGAACTTTCTCTCGTGAGAGATCAGGGTTATGTGCTTGGCAATATGGGTTTACTGTGCGAGCAAATGGGTCTCTACAAACAAGCTGAAGAGTGCTACCGTAGATCTATGAACTTACAGAAAGAAGCGTGTAACAACTATGGACTGGCTGACAGCATGTCCAACCTGGGCAGCATACTCCTAAGAAAGAAGCACCTTTATCTAGAGTCAGAGGCTCTTTTAGCAGAAGCCTCAAAAATGCACATTGAGAATAATGCTTTTTCGAAAGCCGGTATTGTTCTTGTTGGCCAGGCGATTGCTCTGGTTCACCTTGGAGAGAAGGATAAAGCAGACGAGTTGTTAGAAGAAGCTTACGGATACATTTTTTCTCGCGAGTCCTGGTATGAGCAACTGGAATACTGTGGGGAAAGAGCAGAACTGTTTTTGCAAAGTGGTAATCTGGAAGAAGCTGAAAAATTAGTTCTCCAGGGTATGGATATCGAGAAAAAGCATCAAACCGAAACTGAAACAGGCGGTATGGCATCTGTTTATTCAAGAATTCTTTCTGAAAGGGGAGACTACAAGGAGGCTTTTCGTCAGCAAGAGATAGCAATTGCCAAAGAACGCAAACTTGATTCCCTCAAATCGAATGCAATGGAAGATGTAATCAACTCTCTCCATGAAACAGCCTGTACGAAAAAGGCACTCCTAGTCGCGGAAGAAGAAGCTCAGATTCTAGAGGAGAAAAACACTTCTCTCAGAGCCAGTGAGAAGAGATTCAGAAGCCTTGTAAGCAATATGACTAACATTGGTGTTATTGCAGTTGATTCAGAAGGCATTGTTACATTCTGGAATGACACCTCTACAAAGCTTTACGGATACAGAAGTGGAGAAGCCTGCGGCAGAAAACTCTCTGATCTGATTATTCCCGAGCACCTGAGAGAGTGGTTTGCAACTTTTGTACAAAGTGGAATCACAAACAGCGAATTCGAAGTGAACCTGAAGGATCTTGACGGCTGTTTGAAAAGTGTTCTTATCTCTCTTGTTCCCATAAAGCAGAATGAAACCTTCATTATACAGGTAGATTTGACCAGCCAGCGGAATGCCGAGAATCAGAAAAGTCTTATTGAAGCTCAGATGAGAAGAACTCAGAAATTGGAAGCTCTGGGCACTCTCGCGGGTGGGATCGCACACGATTTTAACAACCTTCTTCAGGGCATTCTGGGCAACGCCGCCATGCTGTGTGAGACCCTGGACAACGGGACTCCTGACCTTCTCAAGGCCGAAAGAATAAAATCTGCAGCAGAGAGTTCTGCAGAGTTGTGTATACAGATGCTGGACTACGCAGGAGTTAAGCCTGTCAGCCATGAACCACTGGATCTCAATCAGGCCATTGGTGATATCTCTGTTCTTCTTGAGACAAGCCTTGATAAGGATGTTCAATTGCTGATGGATCTATCAAACAGAGTTCCATCAGCTATTGGAGATAAATCACAGATTCGTCAGGTGATAATGAACTTGGTTCTTAATGGGGCGGAAGCTATTAATGGACCTGGCGAGGTAGAGATATCAACAGATTTTGTTTTCCGCAAGAGAGAATACTTTGCCGACAATCTTTTGGAGGAGTCACCCGATGATGGTGACTTCCTTCTTCTTAAAGTGAGGGACACCGGTAACGGCATCGAACCCGAGAATCTTACCAGAATATTCGATCCCTTTTTCTCTACCAAGAAAACTGGAAGAGGCCTTGGTCTCGCAGCTGTTCTCGGAATAATCAGAGGTCATTCTGGAGCTATTCTGGTTGATTCAGAGATAGGTAAAGGCACAGAATTCAGTGTTTACCTTCCTCCCGCCCTCGAAGAAGATGCGAACGAAGACTTTGTGTTTGTGGAAAGCACTACCGAAGACAATGTAGGGAAAAGAATCATTGTCGTTGATGATGAGGAGATAGTTAGAGATACAATTACTGCTATTCTCTCTTCCCTCGGTTTTGAAGCTATTGCGGTACCCGGTGGTGCCGAGGCACTTGCTCTGCTTGAATGTGGAGATATACCGGACTTGATGATGCTTGACTTGACAATGCCGGGCCTCAATGGTGCTGATGTTTTTAAAAGGATACGCAGCAATGGTATGGAGTTTCCAGTGCTTGTTGTCAGCGGCTACACAGAGCAGAAACTTTCAAGCCTTTTTCCAGAGCGAAAACCGGAAGGCTTCCTGCAGAAACCGTTTTCACCCGAGGCCCTTAAGAATAAGCTAAACTCCACATTTATCCAGAAGTAAAACACTTTCTACGGTATGTTGCTTTATGAAAAATTTGGAGAAAGGAGCCAGAAGACTCCCTCCTCCGGGGTGGAAAGTCATTATCTGGTGATTACAATCCTTCTAGAGGCGGTTCTGCCATCTTCAGAATTCATCACTATCAGGTAAATGCCGGGGTTTGATACTGAGAACTGAGTTTGTGTTCCTGAAACTGCTGCTTTTTCCAGCAAGCGACCGGAGAGATCAAAAAGGGAAAGTGAACATCTTGTGTTTTCTGAACCGGAATGGGCAACATAAAAAGTACCTGAACTCGGACTGGGAGTTGCAGAAATTGTTAGTTCTGCAGTAGAGGAGCTCTCAATGCCTGTATTCGTCGGGATATCAGAGACTGACTGATAATCAGCATTATAAACTTCTTTGTTGCTTGCATTTTGAACAAATACAACCAGACTCATATTCTCTTCAACAAATCCGGATGTAGAATATGGGTATTCGAAGTAGATTGTTGAGGGATATGTTTCACCGAAATCGATGACTTCACCGTTTGTACTTACGATGTTGTCTCTAAAGGCCTGCTCGAAAACGGAACCACTCCAGTATCCTGTTCCCGGAACTTCATCTTCAACAAGAATTGCCTGCAGTTTTATTATCTGGGTGGTAAGCTGCTGCTCTGCTGTCAAAGCGATATAGATCGTACCATCTTCATCTGTTCCCGATTTTGAAACCTCGATATTTAGGTAACACGCGGTAGCTGCTCTGATATCAAAGCGAGCCTCTAAGTTTGTTCCACTGGCTGGAAGAATTCCATCCATTTTCAGAGAAGGTACTCCGGAGATGTTGTAGAATTCAATCCTGGATTTCTGTTCGGTCGGATTTGCATTGTAGATTGGATCATTACCTGGCCACCAGGCATGCGTACGCAGTACAGCTAGATCTCCAGCTGCGAGGTGTGCATCCACAAATGCATTGATTTGTGGCTCCATGGTCCAGCACGGCCCGCACTGCGCATTCGTGTGGTCTTCGAAGAGAACGGTTCTCTCTGCTGCAAAAGCAGAGGCTGCTACTAAAAGAATTATGAAAATCAAACGCATAGTAATCTCCCTGTTTGTGATTTAGAAAAAACTCTACTGCTAGCTGTGATCGTGAGTGAATTCACTCCTCTCCCGGTCAGCTGCAAATCTCAAACAAAGGGAATTAGAATTGTTACCCGTAGAGCTTTTGCAAGCTGACAGTCTTCGGGCTCAGACCGAGCCCTTTGTTACTATCTCAGTACCTGCGTGTTGGAATGCGTTGCATTCTTTGCTCCTTTGGTTTCCAGAAACGATGCTAATCCAAACTATGAATAAATTATCCCATCGGGTCAATAGTTAATGGCCTATTTACAGTATATGCGGCCAACTCCCCAGTGTCAACGGTTGACAATCGCCGTAACTGGATGATAATAAGCAAGTTAGAAGATACTTCGTTTCTGTGGTAATTTTCGTGCAGCTTGCTCTGATCTGAACTGAATATTGTTGTTGGAATCATTCTAAAATGTGATGCAGGGAGAAACATGAGTAGTGTGGTAGGAATTTACAAAGAGTTTTATCGAGCTAATGTTGGCAAAAATCTGCTTTTTTACCTGGTATATCTTGGACGAATTGCAACACTGCTGATTGTACCACTGATAAGTAAAAAGGTTCTTGATACAATAGTACCTGCAGGAGATACGGGCGGACTTGTGATGTGGACAGCTTTTGCAGTAGCAGCACAAGTGGGAGTGATATTTACCCAGCTTGGAACGTCGTACATGTGCAGGATTCTAACAACAAAACTTAAGAATGTTATGAAAGCTAGAATGCTGAAGGAGTTTCTTGCAAAAGGCTCCGGAGAGCAGAATCTTCGAGGAACAGGATACATTCTCAAGCGGATTGAGCAGGATGTTGAGCTGTTTGCAAAATTCGTAAACAGCGACCTGGTCTCACTAATTTATGGTGTTGTAGTGTTGATAGTTACCATGGTTCTGATATACGACTACAATGTTCTGCTTTTGTGCACTACACTTGCTTCGCTGCCAATGCTTTTTGCCTCCATGACAATATTCAACAAAAAGGTAGTTGCATCCACAACCGCAAAGAACGAGGCTATGGCGAAATCATCAACTACCTTGTCAGAGTGCATTCTGGGCAGTAAGGAAATCAGGGAGCACTCTGCTATTCAAGTATTTGTGGAAAGATATAAAGCCAGACTGCAAATTGAGTTTCACAGGACAATGAATGCACACAAACAGCAGTTCAAGCCGAGTATTATGGGGCAGATGTCAACATTGGTGGGGAAAGCCTCTCTTCTAGGAGTTGGGGGATATGCGCTAATCAAGGGAACACTGACCTTCGGGGAGTATTTCGCGTACAGTATTCTGGTTCAATATACATATCAGGCTGTAGGATATCTTTTCCAGGGAAACATTGCTTACCAGCAAAGCAAAGCAGTTGTGAGACGAATGTCAGAAATTCTTTCGAACCCAGAGGAGAACGGCTCGCTCATTTCGTATCCGGGGGAATCAAAGGTGTCTCGTTTCGATACCATTGAGGAAATAGAGGTTAGAGACCTTTGTTATAAGTACTCCGATGGATTGGATTATGTACTGAAGGGAGTTACGACAAAGTTTGTAAGAGGAGAAATTGTTGCAATTGTAGGACCAAGTGGTTCTGGGAAAACTACCCTGATGGGCCTGCTTAAGCGAGAGTACAACCTTCAGCAGGGAGAAATTCTACTAAACAGGATTCCAATTCAAGAAATAGATCGTGATTATTTTGTGTCAAGAACCGCTACTGTAAGACAGACTCCATTTATATTCAGTGGAACAATTTGTGAAAACATCATGATGGGAAAAACTGCTTCTGAAGTTGAGATCAATAAAGTTGTAAAGCAGGCTCACCTTGAAAAGTTTATCAGATGTGCAGAGAACGGTATTAATACAGATATGTCTGAAAATGCTGGTAACATCAGCGGTGGGCAGAAGCAGAGAGTTGCCCTGGCAAGGGCATTTCTAAGGGAACCTGAAATTCTTTTCCTTGATGAGATAACAACAGGTATGGATCTGATTGCAAGAGACAAAATACATGACTCAATATCCGGTATGAAGAACCGTAGCATAATCGTGATTGTTACCCATTCAGCGGAAACAGTAAAAATAGCAGATCGCATTATTCTGCTTAACGAAGGCCATGTTCAGGGAGAGGGAACTCACTCAGATCTAATTCATTCCAGTAGATTGTACAGACGGTTGTTTCATACCATGGAGAAGGAAGAAGCCCCTTCCGAAGAAGGGGCGGGTAAGTAAGTTAATCGGTGAATACAATTTCTATGCGATTGCCTGCCATGCCTGTTACCTCAAACTCTGCATCAAGCTCACCCGAGGTCATCTCGTCGATAATCTGAGATGTTGCAGTTTCTGAGATTACTTCCAGGGTTGCCCGTGAACCGATGAAGTCTCTTGTTACAACATCAACTACACCCCTGACTTTCATGCGCAGTTCCGAGCGAAGTGCTTGAACTCTATTGAAGTCGGCGTTGCTTATTACGATAACAGTAGAATTTTCACTCTGAATCCAACCGCTCAAAATTGCTGATGAGAGATAGTTTGAAGTGCTGTCTGCTGCCTGAGTTCTCGCCTGGCTTTCGCTGAAGGGTAGTGAGACCGTAAGAGCAGACCCTGCCATAAGGCTTCCTGTTCGGGTGTTGATTGCCCTGCTGCTAACCTGAAATTCATGAATATTTCTGGGAGAACCCGCTATAACTCTGGATTCCTCTGTGTGAAGGGCTGTGCCGCTGATAACTATCTCTGCACCTGCTTCAAGACCCAGTAATGTTGCTGTTTCATCATCACCCTCGAGAATCATTTTTAACTGATCTCGCTCGATGATGCCAGCAACAGTTGCTGCATCTACAACTGGAAAACCCTGTTCTCTGAAATTGTCAAGTATCATTGTTTCAAACATCATGCTGCTCATCAAAGTGCCGGTGTTCGATAACTCCGACATGCTTCCCAATTCCTTAACGATTACCATTACTCGAGGTCTTCCCTGCTCACCCAGAAGAATACCGATTGCAGCGAGGTCACTTTCAATGTTGTCTGTTTTTACAATTGCGCGAACAACAACTCTGTAAAGTCCGTTACTCTCTCCCTCATCAATGATTCTGTAGCTGGAGACATAGCCGGAGGTTTTTGAGTAGATGTTGTCTGAGATAAGCTGGAAATTGTTTACCTGTGTCTCGGAATCAATGTAGGTGCCGACACCCTGCTCAACTGCTTTTCTCAAAGCATCATCTATTGCGTGATCGCGTGCAATGTCCAATCCTCCCTGGAACTCAACCGCTGCCACCCCTTCGGAAAGAATCTCTGTCTCCAAAGGTGAAGGAAGAAGCGGGGTGGTGGTGGGGATTGTTGTTGCCGCTGTTCCAGTGGTGGATGAGGTTTGATTTGCTGGGGTTGTGTACATCTGCGTGCAGCCTGCAGCAAGAATGATGAAGATCAGTACTGTATACTTCATGTTAGAGAACCACATTCAGCAGGAATTTTCCTGCGCTCATAAGGAAGGGCAACCCTGCTTTGAGCCAGCCCAGAGACTCTGATTCCTGCTGCCCAAGTACTATGTCTGAACCGAACTGCCCGGTTACCTGGCGCACATTTACAACTAGAGGAGACTGTGCAAAAGCAGGCTGGGAGAGTATCTGATCGACATCAGAGATGAACTGCATTGCCGTTTCTCCAGCGGAACCCAGATACTGGGAGTAGTTACTGGTGTCGAGAAGGAGGTTGCCGTTTGAGTCATAGATTTTAGGATACATAGAAGGAGTAAGACCCGCCGCGCTTCCATCGAAGACAATTGCAGAATACTGTTCCATGAACTCTCTTGTTTGCTGGGAGATCGGAGCGGCATACGCATGAGTGTCAGCTAAAGCAGCATTTATAGCTCCTGAAATGCCCTGAGAACTATGAATTTCCATCTCAAGCTCGACTTCTACTGTTCCAGCTGTTTCATCATAAACCGATGGTCCTAGCTGTCTTGCATTTCTAACTAGACCCTCGACCCGCGTATAGATCACATCGTAGTCAGTCATGAAGTTCTCTACACGGGTTTCGGAATCGACTCGAACACCCTGAACAGTTTCAAGAAGGTTGCGCTGAGCAACAACAACCGCTGCTCTTTCCGCCATCAGTCTTGCCTGTGCAATATTGGGATTTCCTGGATCAAGAACTCCTGTGCCGGTGGCTCGAACTGTGTTACCGGACCAGTCTATTTCACCAGACGGTGTTGTTTCAGAAACATCACCGGGAACAGCAACGTGCGCTTCAGGGGGTGGTGTTGCCATGCTGATCATTGTTGTTTCCCGAGGAAGCATGCCCAGCTGTTCAGCACTCTGAGAAGTTACTGCGGTACTGGTGCTACCGGAAGTAATGGTTCCGCAACCGGTTACCAAAGCCAAAGATAAAAGAAATGTGATAGATAAAAATTTCATATTTAACCCTTCGTTATTGCTGAGAGAGCCCTACAAGTGACATTTCAAGAGCCATCTTTAAAGCATTTTCGGCACCGTCAAAGCTGGATCCCTGTCCTGTAGATGTATAGAGGACTTCTGACGTTTCTACAGAGATAATCTTTACATGAAGGCTGGCGTCACGCTGATCGGGTTCATCATCCCAGAAACTATCATGGAAGATTCTTCCAACGCTGATAGTCATAACCGCCTCGGCTCCGAGCAGTTTACCAAGTTGAACCGCTGTTGCCGGGTCTACAACGCCAGAGTAGGAGAATTCTTGCTCTTCAAGGATCTGATTTACAATTGATCGGTCTATAAGAGAAAAGCTACCGGTTCGAAGCAGGGCCATGCCGGCATAGTCTTCAAGGCCGACTGCGTTGGAAAGAGTTGACGGATTCGAAGAGGATGGAGGAAGAACTACTGTTCTCCAGATCGGCTTTGTGTCGAGAACCGGTGAACGGGCAAAGTTTTGAGGTCCCTGCAGTGCTGCAAGTTGTGCTGCTGTAAAGCAACCGGTGAGAAGCAATCCCAGGGTGATAAATACCAGTAAAATAAATTTAGTGTTTTTCAATGGATATTCCTTTCTGTCTCTGAACCGTATTCAGATGTTTTGTTTGAGACTGATACTATACGCCTTCAGGAAGCATGATGTTCCATAAGATTTCAAAATTTTTGAAAAAATTAAGCAAATTTAGTATATCTGACCATCAAGAACACACCCGCAGACAAAAAGTTAGGAGAATTATGCTTGATAAGCTAAAAGGAATGATCTCCGGAACGGACGCCGATTATCTGGATATCCGCTACGAGGTCAAGAAGACGACGACAGTTTCTATTGCCGGTAGCGAATTGAAGAAGGCTGGCTCCAACAGTACCGATGGTTTTGTTGTACGAGCCTTGAAGGATGGCGGTTTTTCATCCGTAATCGTTACCAGAGAAGACGATGTTCAGGAAGCAGTAAAACTTGCTGTTGAGGGTGCTTCTGCTATGGCAGGTGGTGGCAAGACCGTTTCACTTGCAGATGTTGATACTGTTGTGGATTCTGTTGACCCTGAACTCGACGGTGACCCTGCCCTGGTGCCTCTTGAAGACAAGATTACCCTACTGAAAAGCTATAATGATCTGATGCTGAAGCAGCCCGATATTGCGAACACCAATATGTCTTACAGCGAAGTGGACCGCGAGAAGTTTTTTGCCTCCAGTGAGGGAACCGCAATCCGCGAAAGAGTTTGCACAGTCAGTATCGGTGGTGAAGTCGTTGCGCGCAGAGGTGATAGTACTCAGAACATTCGTGCTGCAGTAGGCGGAGCTAATGGAATGGCTGCCCTTAAAAACCGTGAAGATGTGTTCCTTAAAAGAGCTCAGCTTGCAAAAGAACTTCTTGATGCAGCTCCGGTAAAGGGTGGCACATACGATGTGGTTATAAACCCCAGTCTTACAGGTGTCTTTATTCACGAAGCCTTCGGCCACTTCAGCGAGGCAGATATCATCGAAGACAATCCACCACTCAGAGAAAAGATGTCTCTGGGCGCAAAGATTGGAAACGATGTAGTTACGATCATTGCCGATACACTGATACCCAATCAGGTTGGCTTCTATAAGTACGATGATGAAGGTGTTCCAGTTAAAACAATTCCTCTCATGGAGAATGGTGTTCTCACAGGAAGACTTCATTCGAGAAGAACTGCGGCTGAGTTTAATGAACCGGTGACTGGTCACTGTGTTGCTCAGGATTATGGCTATGAACCCATCGTAAGAATGGGAACAATCTATCTGGAAAAAGGGAAGCTTTCTCTGGATGAACTTCTCAAACAACTTGATGACGGTCTTTACCTTTGCGATGGTAAAGGAGGCCAGACTTCAGGAGAGAACTTCACTTTCGGTGCCCAGTACGGTTACATAGTGAAGGGTGGAAAAATTCAGGAGATGGTTCGCGATATAAATATCATGGGCAACCTCTTTTCCACAATGAAAAATATTGAGGCTATGGATGATACATTGAAGCTCAGCGAGCGAGGCGGATGCGGCAAGGGTCAGATGAATATCAAGAGCGGTTATGGAGGCCCAAGTGTTCTTATCCGGTCCATGGTTGTGGGAGGTATATAATGGAAAAACTTCTTAAAATAGCTGCATCAAAGGGTTGCAAGGCAGAGGTCTTCAGCACCAGAGAAAAATCAGTAAGTATCGATAAAACCAATGGTGCTGTCACCGATGTTTCCGCTTCTATTGAGTCAGGTGTTTCTCTGAGAATCCTTAAAGATGGAAAAATGGGCACCGCTTATACAAAAAACCTCATCGATAGAGAAGAGCTTGTTGCAAACGCACTCGCCTCTCTTGAGGCCGGAGTTGAAGCTCTTTATGATTTCCCGGATGCAGGAACAGTAACATTTGATGAAGATTATGATGAATCTGTAGAGAAGCTCGGTTTCCCTGAAATGAGAAAAACAGTTGATCATCTCGGAGAGCTTTACGGAGAGGTGAAACAGGGAATTCTTCAAGTTAGTGCCGGCTGCGGAACATCCGAGATAAGAATACTCAACACATCGGGATCGAACCTTGTGCAGAAGGAATCCACCGTTTACAGCGTGGGCTCCATGATCTATCCGGGAACAAGTGCCGGTATCCGAAATATTTTCCTCGGCAAATCTGATGCTGTACCTTTCGAAGCAGATGTGAAAAGAACAGTTGATTACTTCCATGCTTCACTTCCTGAAGTTGAAATAGGCGACAGCAGAATGAAGGTTCTATTCGCCCCTGAGAGCATGTATGCACTTACCTGGAGACTCGGAACTGCTTCTTCAGCAAAAGCTTTCTATGAGAAAGTTTCTCCACTTCAGAACAAGGTAAACGAGCAGGTAATCTCACCTCTTCTTTCTTTCGTTAGTGATCCCTCAGAGGGTAGAACTGGAAGAAGACTTTTCGATGATGAGGGAGTTAAAACTGCAAGGGTTCCTATTTTTGAAAACGGTGTTTTCAAAACAGTTTACAACAACCTTGATTATGCATCAAAAATGAAGACAAACCCTCTTGGTACAGGTTTCCGTGGCGGAATGTGGGGCGGCGACAAGATTGCAATGAGCCCGGCTCCGAGTCTTTCTCATGCTTCTTTCTCAAAGGGAAACAAGTCCTTCGAGGAAATGCTTGCGATGATGGACCGTGGAGTAATTGTTTACGGAGCTCTTGGCGCACACTCAGGTAACATTTTGAATGGAGATCTCTCCATCGGTCTCAACCCCGGCCTCTATGTAGAGAATGGTAAAGTTGTTGGCAGGGTGAAGGATGCCATGATGGCCGGTAACATCTATGAGATGCTTTCAAAAGCAATTGCCGTTGAAAATGCACCTCACTACACCGACAGTATGTACAGCAACCCTTCAATTCTTCTTGATGACATTAGTGTAGTCGGCTCCTAGATAAGCTAAATGCAGGAAAGGGGCAGAGTGTTTACTCTGCCCCTTTTTGAATTTAAGGAGAGTGACTACTCTTGTTCCCTGAACAGCTACGTACCATATATGTTTACAAAGAGATTGTATGAGAGCGAAAACATCCTTTATAGGAGTCTAGAGAGAAATGCTGAAAAAATTGAAGAAACTTATCTCAAGCGTACAGGCTGATTATGTGGATATACGCTATGAGGAGAAGAAAGAAACCATTCTCTCTATGATTGGACCAGAACTAAAAAAAGCCAAATCAAACAACACAGACGGATTTGTGGTAAGAACTTTGAAGAATGGAGGTTTTTCTTCTGTTACTGTAACAAGAGAAGAAGATGTTCCAGAGGCTTTACTACTGGCCATTGAGGGCTCAAGGTTCATGTCTGAAGCCGGAAATAAGTATTCGCTTGCTTCGGTTGATCCAATTGAGGACAGTATTGATCCGAAACTCAATGGCGATCCTGCTGCTGTTCCAGTATCAGAAAAAATCGCACTTCTGGCAAAATACAACAACATCATGCTAACTGAACCAGAGATCTCGAACACTGATCTGGAGTACAATGAAACAGACAGAGAAAAATTTTTTGTTTCAAGCGAGGGTACCTCGATTAGAGAGAGATTATGTACTCTTTACATCAAGGGAGAAGTGTTTGCCAAAAGGGGAGATTCACTCCAATCGGTAAGAGTCGGCATAGGTACTGCAAATGGTATTAGCGACTTAGTAGATCGCGACGAAGTTTTTGTTAAAAAAGCCAAACTGGCTCGAGAGCTTCTAACAGCAAAGCAAGTTAAAGCCGGTATTTACAATGTGATACTTAACCCCGAGCTGACCGGTGTTTTTGTTCATGAGGCTTTTGGTCATACTAGTGAGGCTGATGGCTTGGAGAGTAATCTCCCATTAAGAAAAATGATGAAAATTGGCACCTCCCTGGGTAGCAACATTGTTAACATTACTGCCGACTCAACCATTCCCAATCAAATAGGATTTTACCGATATGATGATGAAGGTGTCCCGGTGAGGAGAACTCAATTGCTTCGGAATGGAGTTCTTGCAGGTAGGCTTCACTCCAGAAGAACAGCAGTTGAATTTAGTGAATCAGCAACCGGACACTGTGTCGCTGAAGATCAAAACACAGAGCCTATTGTTAGAATGGGAAATATTTTTCTAGAACCTGGCGAAGTTACTTTTGAAGAGCTCCTAAAAGAGATGGATAGTGGCCTCTACTTGTGTGATTGCTGTGGTGGTTCGGGGGGCGTTAACTTTAACTTCGCAGCTCAGTATGGCTATGTAGTTGAGGGGGGCAAGATTGGCAAGATGGTTCGCGGTATTAACATTTTAGGCAACCTCTTCACGACTCTGAAAGATGTAGTCAATATGGACAATGAGATGAGGTTTAGTGGAACTGGGATTTGTCGTAAGGGCAGCCAGATGAACTTCAAGAGTGGATACGGGGGTCCTTCTGTGTTTGTCCGCTCGATGAAAATTGGCGGAATTTAATGCAGAGACTACTTAAGCTTGCGGTTACAGAGGGATACGAGGCTGAAGTATTTAGTCACAGAGAAAGATCGATAAGGTTGTCCAAAGTGAATGGCGTTGTCGGTAGCATCCCTGCATCTATCTATTCAGGAGTTTCGATTAGAGTTATTAAAGACGGCCGAATAGGAACAGCTTACACAATGAATCTATCTGACAGAGAAGCTTTGCTTTCAAAGGCGACACTTTCTATGAAAGCAGGTATTGAAGCAGGATTTTCGTTCCCTGAATCAGGTTTTGTCAACTTTACCGACGAGTATGACCCATTGATTGAAGAGATGAGTTTTGCGAATTTGAACAGGCAGCTCAGTGTGATGGAGAGCTATTATAAAGAAGTGGCACAGGGTTCTCTATATGTCTATGGAGGTTGTTCAACAACTGAAATTAGAATAGTCAATACTTCAGGAGCCGATCTTCTACACAAAAATTCTGAGGTTTATGGTACTGTCTATGTTGTCAATCCATTAGCTGGATATGCAATGAAAAACTCAGCAATTGGGGTATCGAGAGTTGAAGTATTGCCATCTGATGTGAAGCGAACTGTTGACTTATACAACAGATCCCTGTCTGAGGTGGAAATAGACAACGGAAGAATGAAAGTACTTTTCACCCCTGATTCTATGATTGCTCTTACATACAGGCTTGATGAAGCATCATCAGCTAAAGCATTCAGCCAGAAGATTTCACCTCTGTTGAATAGAGCCAATCAACTGGTAATCTCACCTCTTCTTTCTCGGGTAAACGACCCAACGGCTAATCCATCAAGAAGAAGGTTGTTCGATGATGAGGGGGTGCAGACAGAAAGAATTCCCATTTTTGAAAAGGGAGTATTTAGTAATGCATACAATGATCTTGACCTTGCTTACAAATTGAAGACCAAACCAACAGGCACTTCTTTCAGAGAAGGTCAGATGGGAAAGAAAGTAGCTCAGAATCCATCTCCATGTCTTTCTTCTGTCAAGTTCGCAACTGGGGATAAGTCTTTCAAGGAGATTCTTGGAATGATAGATAGAGGTGTAATTGTATCCGGTGTAGCCGGTGTCTCTTCCGGAAGCAATCTTAATGGGGATTTGTCCGTTCGGATGACAGGTTTATATGTAGAAAATGGTGAAGTTGTTGGAAAGCTTAAGAATGCAATGATTACAGGTAACATCTATGATATCTTGTCAAATGTTATTGCTGTTGAAAACAGATCTCATTACACCAACAGTATAAGTCAGGATCCATCCATTCTCTTTGATGATGTTCAGATAGTAGCCTTTTAGACTGACCTTGCTGCTGAGAATGATGTGTCATTCTGGCGCTCTTGTTTTCATGCAAGTAGTTTATTCAGAGCTGTTCTTTCTTCAATTGAAATGTAAAAGCATGATATATAAGTAAATAGATTGGATTCGCTGTCTTTTGGCAAGCATTTTGCATAAGGGTGTAGTGTTATCAAAACACCCGTAAAGGGCTTGAAAGGAGATAGAAATGATATACAGAAAAAAGATGCTACCATACGATATGGCCAGATCAATGGGAAGATTAGTTGATGGCTTGTGGCCTGATGAGGAAGAAGAATCTAATTCTCAGTGGCTTCCTGCAGTTGATATCTGTGAAAAGGGTGACTCGATTCAGTTCAAAGTTGAGCTTCCGGGTATTCCAAGAGAAGATATTGAGATTGAGGTTTCAAATGGGGTTCTTTCCATTCGTGGAGAGAAGAAAGCTGCGGAGGAAGTAAAGGGTGAGACCTGGCACCGGAGAGAATTCCGTTACGGTTCCTTTGTTCGCAGCTTCACACTTCCGACAGAGATGAAGGCCGACGAAGCCGCAGCATCGTTTAAGGAAGGTGTTCTTTTAGTCACAATTCCAAAGGAAGAGAAGGCTCTTCACAGAAAGATTGAGATTAAAGGCTAAACCTCCGATATTATCGCGTAGAGGGGTGTGACGAAAGTCATGCCCCTTTTTGTATATTGAGCACGTTAGGATTTCCTTTCCACCACGGTCGAATTGTTTTACTTCGAGGAGCTCTATATGAATGTGCACAAATTAGATAAATTGCTTAACCCCCGCAGGATAGCGTTAATAGGAGTTACCATCAACCCCAACAGCGTGGGTGGTAAGGTACTTGGTAATCTTGTCGGTGGAGGTTTTAAAGGTGTTGTTTACCCCGTAAGCCCTACCGCAGAAGCACTTATGGGTGTTCCCTGTTATCCAGATATTGCTGCTTTACCCAGAACGCCGGATCTCGCCATTATCTGCACATCTTCAGATAAGGTTCCTGATCTTGTCGAGCAGTGCGGGGCGGCTGGAATTCTCGGCGTGATAATAATGTCGGCCGGATTCAGAGAAATCGGTCCCGAAGGGATGGCCCTTGAAAAACAGATCCAGGATTCAATAAAGAAGTACGACGGAATGAGGGTGCTAGGGCCGAACTGCCTGGGTATTATTGTACCCGGCATTGGCCTTAATGCAAGTTTTGGAGAAGGCATGCCGATTAAAGGCAAGGTAGCCTTCATCTCTCAATCCGGTGCTCTTTGCACTTCTGTGCTGGACTGGGCGCAGGAGGAAAAAATTGGCTTTTCGTACTTTGTTTCAGTCGGAAATATGCTGGACGTGGATTTTGGAGATCTCATCGATTACTTCGGAGAAGACGAACAGACTGAATCAATAATTCTATACGTGGAATCAATCTCTCATGCGAGAAGATTCATTACGGCTGCCAGGGCATTTGCCCGCACAAAACCAATACTTGTTTACAAGGCCGGAAGATTCCCCGAGTCGGCAGCAGTAGCTGCCTCTCACACGGGGGCAATGGCCTCTGAAGATTCAATATACGACGCTGTTTTCGAGCGTACGGGTGTTGCGAGAGTGCTTAACATCGGAGAAATTTTTGACTGTGCCGAGCTCATAGGAAGAGACAGAATTCCCAGTGGACCCAGACTTGGAATTGTAACCAATGCAGGTGGACCCGGTGTAATGGCAACCGATGCTCTGATTGCTCAGGATGGAGTACTTGCTGAGCTGTCGGAAGAGTCCATGGAAAAACTGAATGTTCTGCTACCTCCCTTCTGGTCTCACGGTAATCCAGTTGATGTTCTGGGTGATGCCAAGGCGAAGAGATTTGCAAGATCTGCCGAAATTGTAATTAAAGACCCGGGAGTAGATGCAGTTCTTGTAATTCTTACCCCTCAGGCTATGACCAAACCGGCTTCAGTTGCCAAGGCTATTGCTAAAATAGCTGCAGAGACCACTAAGCCTGTCCTCGCAGCATGGCTTGGGGGAAAGAGAGTAAGGGAAGGCGCTCAGATTCTCGTTGATTCCGGTGTCGCAACTTACAGGACGCCAGAGCAGGGTGTAGGCGCATTCATGACCCTAGTGAATTACTCGAGAAATCTTGAGAATCTGTACGAAACACCAAGAGATATTCCTGTCGATTTTGTACTTGACCGTGAGACCATGCGGGAGAGGGTGAATACCTTTATCTCGAGTGGTGAGTCCATTCTCTCAGAGGAGAACTCTAAAGAATTGCTGGATATCTACGGAATTCCGGTTAGTAGACCTGTTCCCGCTGAAACTGCAGAGGAAGCCGTACAAAAAGCTGAAGTTATCGGTTATCCCGTTGTGTTGAAGGTATGGTCTGATGAGATCACTCACAAAACTGATGTTGGTGGAGTAAAGCTTGATCTTGAGAATGCTGCCCAGGTAAGCGATGCTTTCAATCTCATATTGTCATCTGCTGGAGAAAAATGTCCCGGAGCAGAGATTCTGGGAGTTACAGTACAGAAAATGGTTAAAGTGAAGAATGGCCTGGAGATGATTCTGGGCGTGAAGAAAGATCCTGTTTTCGGAAGCGTAATTATGGTGGGAATGGGTGGTGTCGAGGCTGAGCTCTGGGGAGACAGCACTCTCGGATTTCCCCCACTAAATGAGCGTCTTGCAGGTAGAATGCTTGAATCACTGAAAATATGGCCATTGCTCAATGGCTACAGAGGAAGGCCTTCTGTCGATGTTGATGCTCTTATCAAAATTATCATGAGGCTCTCTTACCTTACTGCGGATAATCCGGAGATAGAGGAACTGGACATCAATCCTCTACTAGTAGGGCCCAACGAAATGACTGCTCTTGATGCGAGAGTTGTTATAAAGCCTGTTGAGAGTGATACCAAACCATACTCGCATCTTGCCATGCGCCCGTATCCCGAAGAGTATGCCGGCACCAGAAAACTGGCCGATGGTACAGAGGTTCTACTCAGGCCGATAAAGCCTGAAGATGAACCCATGTGGCTCAAGCTTCTGGGAAGTTGCTCGAAAGAGTCTATCTATAACCGTTTCCGCTTCTTTTTTAACTGGTCAACTCACGAGGTGGCAACAAGGTATTGTTATATTGATTACGACAGAGAACTGGCAATTGTCTCCGAGGTTGTAGAGGATGGTGTTAAAAAACTCACTGGAGTTGGCAGATTAGTTGCTGACCCTGACCTAGAGACTGTTGAGTATGCTGTGCTGCTCTCTGATCCATGGCAGAACCGAGGACTTGGCGGGATGATTACCGATGTCTGCCTGGATATTGCGAGAGAGTGGGGAATGAAAAAGATTTATGCACAAACTACAACTGATAACCCTAGAATGATTCATCTGTTTAAAAGCCGCGACTTCACGATGAGTTATCCAGCTGGCGGATCAGTTGTTGATGCGGAGAAGGAATTGTGATGAATTTATATGAACTCGCTGAGAAAACACGAAGTTACCGGATATTTCAGGAGGAGAAACAGGTAACTTCTGAACAGGTAAGAGAAATGATAGCCGTAGCCGGTATGGCACCGTGTGCATCAAATCTGCAAAGACTCAGGTTCAGCATAGTTACAGACGAAAAAGAGAGGAATCTTCTTTTTCCGGGAATTGGATGGGCAGGTTACATTACCGAGTGGGAAGGTCCGGCCCCCGGCCAGAGACCTTCTGCCTATATTGTGATACACGCACCCTGTGAAGAAAAGTATTTTACCGGAATAGATGTGGGTATTGTTGCCTCCTATATAGTTCTGTCGGCATCAACCGCAGGCGTTGGCAGCTGTATGCTTCTTAATTTTACTCCCGAAACGGTGAATGCCGTTGCCCCTGCAGTGGGTTATCGCCCTCAACTGCTTATCGCGCTGGGTTATCCGGGAGAAACTGTTCTGCTGGAAAAAAACAATGATAAGATTAGATACTGGCGAGATGGCAATGGAGTTCATCACGTCCCCAAGCTTTCACTGGAAACAATTATTCTGAAAGGATAGAGATGATTTCATCGGTAGCATTTGCAGAGAGACGTTCGGCATTAGTTGAATTGATGGAAGGCGACTACTGTATCGTTGTAAACGCTTCATCATCCAAACCAACAAGCGCTGATGGTATGTACCCCTACACCCCTTCTCGTAACCTCTATTACCTGACTGGAATTGATCAGGAGAACTCAGTTCTGGTAATGTGGAGACTTAAGGGCAGAGAAGCAAAAGAGTGTCTTTACATTTCACCCTATGATGAAGCTTATGCAAAGTGGTACGGAACAGTTCTTACAAAAGAGCAGGCTACAGAAAACAGCGGTATCAGCGACATCCGATTTGTTGGTGGCGAGGATAAGTTCTTTGATAAGCTGGTTTCCAGAGAAAGATTGAATAAGTTCTATTTTGACTGGCATAACTGCGGGCTTCGCGGATCGCCCGGTAAGAGACTTTCCTATGTAAACACGTTTAAAACAGCATATCCTGGTATTCAGGCTGAAAGCATTTCTGACAAAATATTTAGCCTCCGAATGATAAAAGATGTTCATGAAATTGAGAAAATCAAAGAAGCTGTAGAGCTTACCAGAAAGGGCTTTGAAGCCGCTGCAAAGAAGTTAGAACCGGGTATGAATGAGAGAGAGTTTGAGGCAGAACTGATTTATGAGTGGGCTAAAGAGGGAGAAAAAACTCCGGCATTCCCAGCAATAGTCGCCGGAGGCAGTAGGGCCACATGTCTCCATTACGTGAGCAATGACACCGATCTTTCAGATGGTGAACTGCTTCTTGTGGATCATGGAGCTATGAAGAATCTTTACTGCTCAGACATAACAAGAACAATACCGGTTAGTGGAAAGTACACAGCCCGTCAGAGAGAATTGATGGAGATGGTACTGGAGATTCAGGCAAAAGCAAATGAGCTTCTTCGGCCCGGAAAACTTCACAGAGAATGGAATGATGAAGTTCTTGAGGCGTATAAAGAAATAATGATTCGCCGGGGTGAAATCAAAGAACCCGAGGAAATCAGTAACTTCTACTATCATGGTATTGGTCACCATCTCGGTCTTGATACTCATGATGAAAATGTTGCCGATATCCCTATCGCACCGGGAATGGTTTTTACCATAGAGCCGGGCTTTTACAGTGCTGAAGAAGGTATAGGTATAAGAATAGAGGATGATATTCTTGTGGGAGAAACAGAAAACACCAATCTCTCTGCCAACTTCCCGAGAACACCGGATGAAATTGAAGCAATGATGGCGAGCAAGTGAATCTGAACGAAAAATACATGAGAATGGCCCTGGAGGAGGCTGGAAATGCCCTCTCCAGGGGAGAAGTACCTGTCGGTGCTATTCTGGTAACAGGAGACGGCAAGGTTTTCAAAGACTCTAATAGAACTGCTGAGCTGCATCTGCCACAATCGCATGCAGAGTGTCTTGTAATTAATGCAGCATGCAGAGAGAGAGGCGATTGGAGACTGGAAGACTGTACTTTGTATGCCACTCTTGAACCCTGTGTAATGTGTGCAGGATTGATTCTTGTATCGCGAGTACCCAGGGTGGTTTACGGAGCATGGGACAAGAGGTTCGGTGCATTCGGCTCTGTGACAAATCTGCTTGAAATGCGCCACCTGAACCACTATCCTGCTGTGCAGGGAGGAGTTCTTGCAGATGAATCGGCTTTGATGCTGAAGCAATTTTTCAGGAACCGGCGAAGGAAGGCAGATAAATGAAATTCAACACCCTGTATGTGTCGAAGTGGACCGACGGAGACTTTACTGATGTCCGTGTGATAAAAACGATGTCCTATTCTCTCCATTCTATGGTTGCCGGGGATTCCTGCGACAGAATTGCCGAGATTGGAAAGTACTGCAGAGCAAACAATATTCATTCTGTAGTGCTGTGCCCCGGATTCACCCATCAGATGGTTGCAGATGTCGCAAAGGAAGTCGGGGCGGAAATCTCAGTTGCCGCTTCACGAGCAGATGGACCGGGCTCTTTGGCTTCAGCAGTGGTTAGAAACAAAGTAAAAAAGGAGTTAAAGCAATGAAACTAGCTGGTCTTTTCCTAATTTTTATAGCAGTAGCCGGATTTGCTCAAGACCCTCCCGGTCAGCCCTATGCTTCGTACTGGTTTCCCAATGAACTTCTTGCATGGTCAGCCGCAGGCGATGCTGACGCTCCCTACAACAGAAGTGGCATTGAGCTTTCAACAAGAACCTACGGTGACACACAGTGTAACATTCATGCTACTATTGATCAGGGTGGTGTCGGTGCTTTAAGTATCATGAACCCTTCAACCAGCAATAATCCTTCTCAGGGAGGATTGGGGATAGATGTTTACGCCTTCAATTACTGGCAGTATACCGATCATCTTACATTCTGGGGTGGTAGTTCAGGAGAGGGTCTTATTCTTGCTCCAAATCCCGGAGTAATCGATGCGGGACATAGGAATGGTGTACCCGTCTACGGAACGATATTTCTTCCTCCAACAGCTTATGGAGGACAGATACAATGGGTACGAGACCTTGTTCAGAAGAGTGGTTCCTCTTTTCCCGTTGCAGACAAGCTGATCGAAATGACCGAATACTACGGGTTTGACGGCTGGTTTATCAACCAGGAAACAGCTGGTGGAGATCCTCAACTTGCAGAGGACATGCGGGATTTTATGCTGTACCTCAAGGCTAATTCCGATCTCGAGATACAGTGGTACGATTCCATGGTTGAATCGGGCGGCATCAGTTGGCAGAACCAGCTGAACAGCAGCAATGACTGGTTTTTCCAGCATGAAGGTAATGTAGTGTCCGACTGGATGTTCCTCAATTTTGTCTGGGATGAAGCCAAGCTTGCTAACTCCGCTGCACTTGCTACCTCTCTTTCAAGAAGTCCCTATGAACTGTACGCGGGAATTGATGTTCAGTCTTCCGGCTATAACACAGGGGCAGGCTGGGATGCTCTGTTCCCAGAGGGGGAAGCTCACGTTACATCAGTTGGTTTCTACTGCCCGAACTGGACCTACAGCAATGCCTCAAGCCATCAGGCTTTCTACACACGCGCAAACAGATTCTGGAGCGGAGCTAATCGTGACCCTTCCAATACAGACACAACGCATCCCTGGAAAGGCCTCGCCTGCTATTTTGCTGCAAGAACACCAATTACTGCTTTCCCGTTTGTGACAAATTTCAATACTGGTCAGGGGCACCACTATTCAATAGAAGGAGAGATTCTCTCCGAACTCGATTGGCATAATAGGAGCCAGCAGGATGTTCTTCCAACGTGGAGATGGATTGCTGAAAGCAATGGAACAGCACTTTATCCCGAAATGGACTGGGATCACTCCTACTATGGAGGAAACTGTCTTAAGGTTTCAGGTGACTTGAATGCATCAAATGAGACAATGCTCTATCTCTACAAAATGGATGCTGAAATAGCTGCAACAGATACTCTCCATTTCGCCTGGTATGCTGAAACAGCCGGCCAGCCTTCCGGTATGGAAGTTGCCATGTCTCTCTCTTCAGATCCCGACACCTACTACTACCAGACTGTAGACGATGCGGCACAAGAGGGATGGAACCTCTTTAAAGCTGATTTGGGTTCGTATGCCGGTGCTTCTATAGCAGTTGGTGCTATCAATTTCACATCTGCAACTCCGATAAGCGATTACGAAGCTCGTATAGGCAGATTCGGTGTTGTAAGGGGAGACGTTGATATTCCTGCAGCCCCGACTTCATTCTATGTTGATGAGTTCAACCAGATTGATGACACAACCGGTGCTATTCGACTGCAGTGGGATCACTCATCCTCTGAAGTTTATACATATAATGTTTACCGGGAGAACAGCGATGATAGCAGAACTCTCCTCTGGGCTACTCCCAACAACGCTTGTTTTGTTCCCGAGGTTACAAGACCGCTTACTGAAAACGAAACAACCATAATTGTTGAAGCTGTCAGCCCCGAATTCGGCTTTTCCGCGACAGCAAGCACAACGATTGCCTGGGAAACCACAGGTATGGAGCATGGACAATCCACAGGACAATTCTTCCTGAACGAGCTTTCCACTAATCCGGTCATGGGAAATACTGCAATTACATTCAGCCTTCCATTCACGGCAGAGGCAACTCTGACTGTACATGATCTCTCCGGAAGAATTGTTCAGGTGCTAGGTGAAGGCGAAATGATTCAGGGAAGCCAAATGGTTAACTGGAATACTACTCAGCTTCCTGCAGGACTTTATGTTTACAGGCTTTCGTGCACAGAAGGATCAATCGCGAGGAAGTGCATGGTTCTTTAATGATTCGTGCGGCAATATTTGATTTTGACGGAACACTCGTTGATTTCACAGAATCCGATATTGCCGCCCTGAAACATGTTCACAAAATCTCCGGAGCAGTTTGCTCCCCTAATGAGTTTGTCGATGCTGCTGTTGAAGGCATAATGAAGTTCCATGGGATGGTCAATCGAGGGGAAATTGATCCCCTGATGATGTTTCAATACCGGCTCTCTTATGCATTTGAAAAAACAAAAGCAGTTCAGGATAACGGATATACTCAACAATACAGAGCAAAACTGCTTGAAGAAACACGGGCTTCTTCAGGGACAGCACCATTGCTCGGTAAATTAAGAACGAGACTTTCTGTAGGGCTGATCACAAATGCTTATGATGGTGAGATGCAAAGACAAAGGATCGAAAGATCCGGGTTGGGCTCGTTCTTCGATGAGATTTTGATTGCCGGCGAAGCAGGAGTGTCAAAACCCGATCCCGAATTGTTTTTACTTATGAGCAGCAAACTTGGAATTCCACCTGAAGAGTGCATATTTGTAAGAGATTCACCGGTTTATGACATTCAGGGTGCTCTTTCCGCAGGCATGAAAACAGTATTGTTCGGTAGTAATAGAGAATCTGATCTCCCGGACTATTATGCACGCAACATTCCAGAACTATCTTTATTGATGGATAGAATTTTGATGAACTAATGAATGATTGTTTTGAGATATTGCCAGCGCATTGTTAAGGTAAGTGATACTTCACAGCACCCATGTATTCCCTAGTTGCTGTCAATTAACCCGGATTCACCAATCTTTTGCAGCGCTTCCTGATAGGCACTCATCAAGCGTTCCTCGTGCCACCAATGACTATTGACACCCTCATAGATCCCCGAAAGATAGTCACTCGACTCAGCACCAAGGAATTGCGCCAAGTTCATAGCGTTGGTTATAGACACTGTCGCCATCCTGTAGTCAGCTTGCACTGCATACACCTTGGACAGGCTCAATGCTATTTCGTATTCCAGGCCCTTGATGGCACCGCTCATCTGGGCGGTCGACCAAGCCGTATCGAGGACTGTCCCCGGTCTGATAACTCCAACTCGATACAAGTCCAACAATATATTTTGTGCATCTGATTCGGAGAGCTCGGAGTCCTCCGGATAACTGTCGCGAATTTGCTCCAACACGTATTGGTGGTGATCATGTGCTTCTTGCACAAGCTGGAGATTGCTATCAATTTCTTCTGCAATTGAAGCAATAGACCGTCTTGTCAAAGATTCAGCAGCACGAGCATCTCGCCAATCATCTGCAGCGAGAGCAAGCAGCACCGCAAGCACCACGGAAAGCACCTCAAGGGCGAGCGTTCCTATTCGACGCCGCCACCCAATCACATCAAGTTCTTTTTTCATAGTCGAAATTTCTCCCTACGTCTCGATCTTGATTAGACATAATGGTTGGACCACCACTTCTGGTTTGGGTAATTTACCCTTATCAGAAATCTTCAACCGGAAGGGTGGTCCATGATGTTAATAAGATATATTGGCCTTGATGTCCATAAGGACAGTATAAAATAGCTGTTGCAGAGGAAGGACGTTAGCCTGCAAAGCTTTTACGTACCATTCCTAGTGAAAATGCTAGCCTTATCAAGCAGATAAACAAGCCTGGCCCCAGAAGGACTTTAAAATGCTGTTACGAGGCAGGACCTGGGGGATATACTGTCTATCGAGCGTTAACTAATGCTGGTTTAGACTGCAAGGTTATTGCTCCTTCTCTCATTCCCAAACAGAGCGGAAAAAGGGTAAAAACCGACAGACTCGATGCAGAGAATCTTGCTCACTATCTTCGATCCGGGGATCTAACTGAGGTCTGGGTACCTGACGAGAATACAGAAAGCATCCGGAACCTAGTAAGACTCAGGGAGGATGCCAGAATTGCACGGCATAGGGCGAGACAACAACTGAACCAAATTCTGCTTCGAAAGGGTCGAGTATTTCATCTCAAAACACACTGGACCATACATCATATGAGATGGATTTGCGCCCAGAAATTCTCCGAAGAACCAGACAACATTACTCTTTCAGATTACCTACAACATATAGAAGTGCTAGATCAAAGGATATCCAGAATTGAGAGGGATTTAAGATTCTACAGTAATCACTGGAAGCAGAACAATCTGGTTAAGTATCTGCAGGGATTGAACGGTATTGCCTTTTTGTCCTCGGTTGCGATAGCTGCTGAAGTCGGTGATCTGAGAAGGTTTGCAACCGCAGGCAAGTTCATGTCATATGTGGGTGTCGTTCCTTCTGAATACTCATCTGGGCAGCGAGAGAAAAGGGGGCCAATAACTCGCTGTGGGAATGTGATAGTTAGGAGATTACTTGTTGAAGCGGCATGGCACTACAGACAGCCACCACGAAAAACAAGAACTTTAAAACCAGGAATGAAGGATTACCTCTTCACATCCAGGCTATAACCTGGAAGGCTCAGCAAAGACTCCACCGGAAGTACATGAAGCTACTGATGGGTGGCAAACCAAAGAACAAAGTCTGTGTCGCCGTTGCAAGAGAATTGGCAGGTTTTATCTGGTCGATTGGAGAGAGTGTATAATGAATGGATCAGTGGTTGGTGTTATCATCAGGTATGGGAAATCCTCGAGATTGTTATGTGCGCGCGCTGAGCGTATGCACGGTCCTAGAGTGAGGTAACCCCAGACGAATAAATGAAATGCGGTAACCAATCCGCGGATATCAGCATGATCAGACCATCGAATGACTGACACCGACCGCTGATCCCTTGAAAAAGGGGAGAAAACAAGAAGAAGTATTTTTCAACTTGACAGGTCCAACCATATCAACAATCAGCATAGCCATCGCGGTTTCTGTTCAGCCAATTCACGAAGAAGGCGTATGATTTTGCTCGCTAGGCATTTGTAGCACTGAAAACACACCATCCACAACATCAGTATGCTTTCCTGGTAGTAATTGAATTATCTGAATTGTCCGGTTTAGTTGTATTTATTATTGTCGTTAATAATTAGCGACTCGTGTTAATAGCAGTGGCAATGATACTTAAGAAGCTACTGTGAAATTTGATTATTACTAGACTGCAAGGCACACATTGTTCCACACATTGTCATGTGTTATATTTTGTGTGGAGGTGATATTCATGGCAACAAATCTACAGATTGATGATAAGCTTATAACCAAAGCAGTGGATCTTGGACACCATAGGACAAAAAAAGCAGCAGTAACACAAGCTCTTATCAACTACATTCTTCATCTTGAGCAGGAGAACATACTATCTCTGTTTGGTTCTATTGACTATGCCGAGGATTACAATTACAAAAAGCAGCGATCTCGAGCATGAGGATTCTGGTGGACACATGTGTCTGGTCTGAAGCTCTTCGCCGGAAATCCTCTATTGAATCAGATGTTTCAAGAGAACTCCAGGATTTAATTCTTGAGCATCGTGTTGAGATAATTGGCCCAATACGTCAAGAACTATTGTCTGGATTACGTGAAGAGACACAGTTTGATAGGCTTGCAGAACATCTCGAACCATTTCCGGATATTACTATAGAAACTGCTGATCATGTTACGGCGGCCAAATTTTTCAATAAATGCAGATCAAAGGGAATTCAGGGATCAAATACTGATTTTTTGATATGTGCAGTTGCAGCACGACGAGAAATGGCTATTTACACCACAGATAAGGATTTTCAGCAGTATGTAAAGCATCTACCAATCGTTATGCACAAAACAAGAAGATTTGATTCCTGAGATATCCCGTTTCTTTGTGATTTCATTGGTCTGAGGTATTCACTATAACATCCACTTAAGTGGAGTTGCCGTCCATTGGCGACCAAATTGCAGCGAAGCGAAAGCAATATGG